>JBFGJG010000064.1:0-20418 GCA_041577295.1 Gemmatimonadales bacterium | reverse complement strand
CTCCAGGGTGAGCAGCACTGGCGGCGCGCGTCCTTGGATTCGGCCGACTTCTACTACCAGCGAGCGATCGAGTTGGACTCCACGTTTGCACTGGCCTACAACCGCATGGGCAACGTGGCTTGGTGGCCCGGGGCTCCGGCCGTGCGTCCGTACTATGAGCTGCTATTTCGAGCGGGCGCGCTCAACCGGGGACTTGCTGTCCGCGAAAGCCTGCTTGTGGCAGCCGACTCGATCTTCGCAGCCGTCAATCGATCGCCCGCGCCCGACTCGACAACATGGACCATGATCCAGCGACTGTTTGCAACGCTGGAACGTGTGGACCGTCACTACCCCAACGATCCGGAGATACAGTATCGCCTCGCTGAAGCGCGCTTCCACACCCCTGTGTACGGACGAGCCGCAGAACGGCTGCGCGAAAGCCTCGCACGAGTGGTTGAGCTCGATTCCACCTTCGCCCCCGCCTATGTACACCTGATTCAATTGCAGGGATGGTTGCAGGAAATCGAGCCAGCTCGGAGATCTATCGCTGCAATGCTGGCCCTCGGACCAAGCGACGCTGTTGCGACGCGGCTTCGCATCGTCGACGCCATGTTGGATCCGGCGCGTGCCACGTCGCCAGAAGTCGAGATGCTGCTCGATACCGCATCGGCTGAGGCACTTCAAGAGGCGTGGTTTCCCCTGGTGACGCTGCCAGATTCTGCGCAGCCGGCGATTCGGGTCGCACGGGCCCTTTACGCAAAGCGCTCCCCCAGCAGTGCGGGTGAGTCCGCTCGCGAGCAACTGGCGTGGATCCTCGCGTTTCGCGGCCACTTGCAGGAGGCGAAGAAGCTCGTCGAGGACCAAGGAGGGTTTCTGAGCCACGCGGTGTTCACCGAGCTGGCACTATTGGGGGCAGTCCCACGCGAGAGAGCCGCTCACGTGTTTGCAGGATTTCCCTGGTGGCAGCGCCAAGTGCCAATGCCCTGGTGGGCGAGTATCGGAGATACCACCGCTATCGAGCAGGCCCGAGCGTCCTTCGAGTCGGACATCAGGTGGAGCCAACTCGGATTGGCCACATCACTCGTGGCAGAAGCGGACTTCTACTTCGCCCTCGCACGCCGCGATACGACCGATGCTCAGCGCCTGGCGAGTCGGATTCCGGAGTATCACGAGTGTAGGAGCCTGTGTTACCACCGCAGGTTGGCGCACGCCCAGTTGCTCACGGCATCGGGGAGTGCGCGAGATGCGGCGCAGCTCTTAGATGCAGGCTCGACGAACGTCATCGGCCCTCGCCTGCCTGGCGAGGTCGTCTGGCGACTCGAACGGGCACGGGTTCACGAGGGGCTCGGCAACCCGGACAAAGCGATCAGCGATTACACATTCGTTGTGAACGTGTGGCGCTATGCCGACGACTTGCTTCAGCCCTTGGTCACGGAGGCCCGCAAGGCCCTTCAACGGCTGACGGGAGAGGCACCCTCATGAGGGGCGCCATGACTACGCAACGACAGTGCGCCGCATCTCGTCCCGTAAACCGCAGGCTTGGCTCGCATCAATGCCAACGGCGCCCTGAAGGGCTTGGGGGGCCGGGAAGAGCCCTTTAGGGCTCACGTTGCCGAGCCCGGGCTTTTAGCCCGGGACTACGCGATGCGTAACCGGATTGGTTTACCGCCCGTCCGCCTTCCCACCTTCCGTCCTTTCGCCCCATCTTAAGTCATCATGTCTGACGCCCTCACTCGTCTCGCCGCAGCCCTCGCCGATCGCTACCAGATCGAGCGCGAGCTCGGCGCCGGCGGCATGGCCACCGTCTACCTGGCGCAGGATCTCAAACACGACCGCAAAGTCGCCATCAAAGTCTTGAAGCCGGAGCTCGCCGCCGTTTTAGGCGCCGACCGGTTCGTGCAGGAGATCAAGACCACGGCCAATCTCCAGCATCCGAACATCCTGCCGCTGTTCGATTCAGGCGAAGCCGATGGATTCCTCTATTACGTCATGCCCTACATCGAGGGCGAGACGCTGCGGGGCAAGCTCAATCGCGAGAAGCAGCTCTCGATCGACGAAGCGGTGAAGATCACCACCGAGGTCGCCGAGGCGCTCGACTCCGCGCATCGCCAGGATGTAATTCACCGCGACATCAAGCCCGAGAACATCCTGCTGCACGATGGGCGCCCCATGGTGGCGGACTTCGGCATCGCCTTAGCGGTGAGCGCAGCAGCCGGCGGCCGCATGACGGAGACCGGGCTCTCACTCGGCACGCCGCATTACATGAGTCCCGAACAGGCGACGGCCGAGAAGGATCTCACCAATCGCTCGGACATCTACTCGTTGGGTGCGGTGCTCTACGAGATGCTCACGGGCAGCCCGCCACATGTGGGCTCTTCGGCGCAGCAGATCATCATGAAGATCGTGACGGAAGAAGCACAGCCGGTGACGAAGGCGCGCAAGGCGGTGCCACCGAACGTGGCGGCGGCGGTGGCCAAGGCGCTGGAACGGTTGGCGGCGGATCGGTTTGAAAGTGCTGATGCCTTCGCCGAAGCACTGAAGAATCCCCACTTCACCGCCCCCCACGTGCCGAGCGGAGGACGCGGTCCGAAGGAGTCACGACGGGTGATCGCCGTATTCGCCGCCCTCGTTGCCCTCCTTGGAGTGGTCGCGGTCTTGGGCTGGGTGAGGCCTGAGGCCGGGCCCAGTAACGAGGTGATCAAGTTCACGTTCCCCGTTCCGAACGGGCACGTGATGAACTGGGGCTGGCGTCCACAGCTGGCCATCTCGCCCGATGGACGTTCGATCGCGTACTTCAGCGATCGGAAGCTCTACCTACGGAACCTCGACAGCTTTGCGGCGGAAGTTCGCTTCGAGGGTGACGGTGATTCACCCGTGTTTTCCGATGACGGCCAGTGGCTCGGCCTTCGATACGAAAACCAAATGTGGAAGCTCCGCGTCAGTGGCGGCTCCGCGACACCGATTGCCGGGGCCGCCAATCCGGGAGGAACTGTTGATTGGTCGAACGATTCCATCCTGGTGTCCGGGGGGCAGGGCATCTTTTCCATTCCCGCCGAAGGCGGAAGCTTCATCCGCGTCACCACAATCGATCACGATGCGGGCGAGACGCAACATAGCTGGCCGCAGCGCCTTTCCGGTGATCTCCTGCTCTTCACAGTCAATGGTCCGAGTCTGGGATGGGACGATGCGCGCGTCGTGCTGGAGGATCTCGCAACCCACGAGCGGATCGTGGTGATGGAACAGGCGACGTACGGACGGTACGTGCCGTCGGGTCACGTGCTCTTCGTACGGGAAAACGGTGCCTTGTTTGCCTTACCGTTCGACCTCAAGCGGCGTCGGCCAACGGGGGACGCGGTTCCGATTCTGGAGGGCCTGCGCCTCGGCGCGGATATCGGCGCCGCATCATTTGCCGTCTCGGCGAATGGCACGGCGGTGTTCGTCCAGGGTGTCGCGCAAGAGTTGGGGATGTTCCGCTGGTGGAACCACGATGGACAGGATGTCGGGGCGCTGGGTCAACCAATGTCGACAGATCAGCCCGAGATTTCTCCCGACGGTTCCAGAGTCGCAGCCACGGTGCGTCAACGCGACAACGACGACGTGTGGATTGTGAACACTCGCGACGGCGCGCAGCAGCGCATCACGTTCGACCTTGCGGAGGAAGAAACGCCGGTGTGGTCGCCGGACGGCGCGCGGCTCGCGTATAGCGCCTACAGTCAGGGCCGTGAGCGCCAGATCCTCGTGAAGACGCTCGACTCCCCAGAACCAGCCCAGGTCGTGTTCCGCAATGAACGCCACGTGCATGTCACGTCGTGGTCGCCCGACGGTCAGTGGCTTGCCACCGCAATGCCGGAGGCGGAGACTCGAAACGATATCTGGCTGCTGCAGTTGGGGGACAGTACGCGAGCGATTCCTTTTTTGACCACAGAAGCCAACGAAAGCGACCCCCGATTTTCTCCCGATGGGCGATGGATCGCCTACACCTCGGACGAAAGCCAGGGCGAACCGCAGATCTTTGTGTCCCGTTGGCCGGAGGCGAGAGAACGATTTCAGGTGTCACGGAGCGGAGGCAACAACCCTCGCTGGTCGCGGGACGGACGAACGTTGTATTACTGGCGGGAGGAAGGCACGGGTGCGGCGTTGTACGCCGTGCCGATCACGGCGTCCCTGCAACGCTTCGCATACGGAGCGGAGCGCAAGCTCTTTGACGCACCGCTGGCCGCGGCCTATGCGTACGATGTGCGTCCCGACGGTCAGGGCTTCCTGCTGGGCCTCGCCAACCCTGACGCCGTTGCTTATGAGATTCACGTCATCGTGAACTTCTTCGAGGAGGTGCAGCAGAAGGTGGGGAATTGACCACCGGGGGCGGGGGAGAGCCCTTTAAGGCTCACGTTGCCGAGCCCGGGCTTTAACGCGGGAATTATGAGGTGGAAAGTCCGTCGCCTACCGCAATCCTACGATCGCGGCGATGGCAGCCGCCCAGAACACGAAGCTCCACTTGATGAAGTCCGCGTGTGACCGGGCGATACGGCGCTCGAGGCGCGCTTCGAGATTGGTCAATCCGGTGCGAAATTCGGCCAGCAGCTCGGACCGCAGTTCCGTGATTCGCTGCTCCAGCTTGGCATCGAACCGAGCGAAGTTCGCCTCGTTCAGTTCTCGCAGATCGTTGCGATAAGTCGCGTCCACCGCGTTGAACCAATCCACGAGCTCGTTGGCAATCTGCTCGCCCAGTCGCTCGTAAAAGGCCTTCGACAGCTTTGCCGTCACCGGCATCGGCGGACTCCTCAAAATGGTGGCCGCCGCAATACTACAAGGTACGCTCGGCCCGCCGAGTACCGAAAGGCGCGAAGTGTAGCGCAACCGCGCGCCCGACACTCGGCGGCTGGATCGGTCTTCGTGGTGGCGCGTGACTAGGAGTTCCAGAACCGTATCAGCGCGATGGCAGTGCCGATGAGGGCCAGCGTGGTGCCGAGGTTCCCTACCCAGAAGAGAAACATCCACCGGATGAGCCGTGTCTCCAGATGGGCAAGCCGCTGTTCCCACTTGGCGTCCTGCTCGGCCAACCGCTGCTCGAGCTTGGCGTCGAAGCGGGCGAAATTGAGCTCGTTGAGCTCACGGAGATCGGTGCGGTAGGCTGCGTCCACCTGGTTGAACCAGTCCACGATCTCGTCGGCCACCGGGTGACCGAGTTTGTCGTAGAAGTCTTTGGAGAATTTGGCGGTGACCGGCATTGATGGTTCTGGTTCGACCGCCACCATGGTAAATGATACCCTCGGCTGTGCGGTAGGCGAAAGATTGCGGGCAGGGGCTCGTTCCCGCGTTGAAACGCGGGCACCCCGGGGCGGGGAACAGCCCTTTAGGGCTCACATCGCCGAGCGCGGGCTTCAGCCCGGGAATACGCGAGCGGTAACCCAATAACTCTTCCTGCCGCCCGTGCGCGTCGCGCTTGCGGCCCCGCGGCGAGGTGGGTAATCATCAATAGCAGCCGGCGTGGCGAGGGCGTCATCGTCGGCTGGTGTCCTTCATGAATTAGACCCATCGAGGAGCTGTTGTGCCGCTTTACACCAAGTGCTTTAAGTGTGGGGGGTGGAGGGAGATGCCGGAGAATCCCACCGAGCAGAAACAGGTTAGCACCGGAATCATGAGGAATCTGCCGGAGCCGCCGCCGGATGTGTGTTCGTGCAACGGCGACGCCCGGAGCGCAGGCGCCAAGTAGCTCACCGGTTCCCGGGCCGTCGCTGACGGCAGCTACGATGATTACGGGCTCGTTGCCACGCCGATGCCCGAATCGCCCATCCCGAAATACAGGAACCACCTGTTCCTGAACTCCACCAGGCCCTCCACGAACACCACGTTGGGCACCTGGCCGGTCTGTTCCAGCTCGATGGTGGGTGTGAGAAACGGGGATTCAGACCGCGCGAGGAGTTTGGTAGGATCGCGTGGGTCGAACAACGCTTGGCCCGCCGCGTATGCCAGCGCACTATCGGCCGCGTTGTAGATCAACAGAATCCCATCTTCCATCATGACCGGTGGCGGCCCGGGTTCCACCAACCGGCTGTCGAAGTATCCCGCACGTGGCCGCAGCACCGGTTCTTCCACCACCGTCCACTGCAGCAGGTCCGTCGAATACGCCGCCCAGATGTTCGTATCGCCAAAGTACATCCAGTAGGTCCCGTCGATCGCCATGGGGAGGATGGCGCCGGATTTGGTCCAACCGCGGTCAGGAAATACCAGGGCGTGCTTGCTCCACGCCCGCAAGTCAGGCGAAGACGCAAGCGCCAGGCGTGCTGTCCTTCCATCATAGGCTGTGTACGTGAGGTAGAACGTCTCACCCACTTTCACCACGCGGGGGTCTTCAGTTCCGCCGGGGAGTTCCCAGTCTTCCGTGGGCTCGAGCACGGGATCTGGCTCGCGCTGGAACTGAAATCCATCCGTGCTGCGCGCCAACCCAATGCGTGATGTGCCGTTCCACACGCCGATGCCGGTCGAGTCCTCGGCGCGATAGAGCATCCACACGGTATCGCCGTCCGTCCATGCGGCTGGATTGAAGACGTCCTTCGCTTCCCACGTGTGACCCTGTGGCACGAGGATGGGGTTGGCTTCGTATTTAGCGAAGGGGCCGATCTGCCAGATGTCCGTGGTGGTTTCCGGGGCGCGGTCGTTGGCGCCGGAGCAGGCGAAAAGCGCGAGCGTGATCGCGAGCGGATGCCAGCGGGGTGGGGGTCGAGTGGTCATAGTGGGGAAAATCTCACTCAGCCCTTCGCCGGCAGAATCCGTGACACCAGCGTTCCGCTGGCAATCGCTCCAAGCGCGGCAATCACGAACACCAATGCTTCACCGATCGTTGCGGAGGGATGGACGTTCAGCAGGTTGATCCCCACGGCGTAAGCAACTGCCGTCACAAAGCCGGCGAGCACACCCAGCACCACATGCACCAGCAGCGGCATAAACAAGATCTTTTCGACATGCTGCATCTTGAGCGTCACATAGCGAATGATGCCGCCAATAAGACCACCCAGGAAGGCGGATACGAGAAACGCCAATGGGAAAGCAAATGCGATGGTGATGGACGCCGGTTGCATGGCCGCGGCCTCGGCTCTCACCGTTGCGGTGCCGATACCGCTCGAGCGAATCAGCGCCGTCGCAACACCGCTCGTGCCGAGCCACACGATGACGGGCTCCGGCCGGCTCCGATCGGACGAGAGCGTTACGGCAATCGAGTCCACGATCACGATGCCGTTGGCACGAATGGACAGCGTGGCCGTTTCGAG
Organism: Gemmatimonadales bacterium; assembly: GCA_041577295.1. Lineage (GTDB taxonomy): Bacteria > Gemmatimonadota > Gemmatimonadetes > Gemmatimonadales > GWC2-71-9 > JBDHDH01. The sequence continues at coordinate 13,171 of JBFGJG010000064.1, read as the reverse complement.
GCCCAGACCCTGAATCCGCTCCGGGGACGCGCGGAGACTCAGGTCGGGTCGAATCACGGGCACGGACAGTTGAATCCCTGCTGGATCGAAGTCGGGCCGCAGCCGGACGTCAACAGAGTCGGCTGGCTGCAGCGCCACGATGCGCACCGGTGCAAACGGCAAGTTCGTGTGGTCGATAGACACGGAACCGGGTGCCGTCGAATCGGCGTTAGCCGTGACGAGCACCCTGATGGTCCGCCCCAATGGCCGGCTCTCGTTTGGATGGTCTTCGTCCTCGATTCCGATCAGTATTCGACCGGTGAAGGCGCCGGTTGCCGCGAGCACCCGCAGCCCCCCGCCTTCCACTTCCACCACCGGTTTGAGGCTAATCCGCTCCCCGGTTCCGTCCGCACCCACCAGCTTGATGGGGAGGTCCCACCTGAGCGTCGCAGTGGCCGCGGCTCTCAGCGTCGCCGTGTCGCCAATGCGCGCGAACAAATATTCTCCAGGACGAAGCTGAGCCACCTGGGTAGTGCGAGGGAGGCGACGTACGCCCGTCGCGCTGAGGAGACGCACGTCCTCGGCCTCGAGCGCGGATCGGTCCACGCGAACCCGTTGTGCTTGGAGTGGGAGAGACAGCGATAGCAGACAGAGGAGGAGAAAGGGAGCGAGCAGACCCTCGATCCACGACTTCGTACGGCCAACCATCCGGCACATGGTGCGGGCCATGGGTGTCCTACGAAGGAAACTTCAAATCTAACTTCAGATCAACCAGTGTGCGCCGCTCCGTAGCGGTCCACCTGAACGCCTCTCCCCCCTCTTGCGGGGGGCGAGCCGCAATGTTACACATTCCATTCTCTCCGCCATTCATCTACACGACATGTGAAGGCACGCGGCGACCTGGCCGTTAAAGATGGGTTGGGGTGTCGGTGCGTATCTCGCGTCGGACTCGACGAGGCAGCACCCTCTGCCGATTCGGTTTCCGACGCCGTCCGATTGGTGTCGCTCCGAGGCGCAAGCGCGATTCATGAGCGGCAACGAGCCCGTTTCGCCTGTCCGGCTGTCACTGACGGTCCCATGTGTGGAGGCTGTCGGGAGCGACGCTGCTGCTTGCGGTGGACGGGGTGATTCCCGAACTGACAAACGACGAGAGATACCATAGGGCCGGTCTCGGCGGTTTGCCGAACCGGCTTCTTGCATAGCAACGCTGCCGGCTGAGCGCGGTCATCCGACCCTGGCCAGCCGGGCAGTACCGTCGCAGACGGTGTAAAAAGGCAAGGAGGAAAACATGCCTGGCGTCGTCGCTGCCCTGTTGATCCCGCTGCTCTTCGCCCTTCCCATCAATCATGTTCTCGCTCAGGCGACGCAGACCCAAGCTCAGGCTGAGCACCCCCAGTACTCCGTTGTGGCCATACCAGGACCTGCGGACGCGGCTGCGCAGTGCACGCAACCATGTTTGCTCGCGGTTCCAACCGTGGAGCCCAACACTCCAGCCGCGCTGCTCCTGGCCGCGGGACGGACCGATCGCGCGGCGCCGAGCGATTCACTGCCGTTGCTTTCCAGCGCGGCGCTATCGGGGGGTGCAAAAGCCGCTGTGATCGTCGGCGTCGTTCTGGTCGCAGTCTTCCTCGTGGTTCTCGCTGTCTGCGGGGGACGGCTTGCAGGGTGCGGCGGTGACTGAAAAGGCGATGGCCCGTTGCACGCCCATGACGAAGCACGGATCGGGCTGCGTGAAGCGGGAGGGCGTTAGCAAAGTGCGGACCTCGCGGCTAGAAACAGAAAGCCCCGGCACCGTAATCGATGCCGGGGCCGCCACGTGAAAACGGACAGGGTGGGATTCGAACCCACGGAACGGTTACCCGTTCACACGCTCTCCAGGCGTGTGCCTTCAGCCGCTCGGCCACCTGTCCTGGGGGCTGCTACGCCCCGAAATGAAGCGGGGTAACGAAAACCGGTCAACCCTTAGCGGCCTGCACGACTGTCGACGTCAGCAGCGTCTTCGAGTCCCTCCAGCCACGGGCCCAACCTCTTCCGTGTGGAGCGTGATGGAGTCGCACGAGTCGCGAACGCGTAGGACCGCACGTCCAACGGCCACGCGAGAACATTCACGATGCCGCCGCCTTTCCCCGCGATCAGTCGATGAGATCTCACAGCGATGAGACTGCCTGAACTCGTTCCGGCGACGTGAGCCACGTCACGGGAAAGTGACGAATTTCACAGTCCCAGCTGGGACGGCCCCCGATACTCTAATGAATACGCGTGCCATCTCATCGAAGGAATGCCGTGCCCGATCCGTCGAGACTAATTGGATTCCTTGCCGAGAGCATTGTGCAGACCGTGCGCGAGCCGCTGCTGGTCCTCGATGAAGGGCTCCGCGTGGTGACGGCGAACCAAGCGTTCTACCAAGCATTCGAGGTCACTCCACAACACACGGAGGACACGCTCATTTACGAGCTCGGGAATCGTCAGTGGGACATTCCCGAACTGCGCAGGCTGTTGGAGGAGCTCCTACCAGCGCATCGTGAGCTCCGTGATTATGGAGTGCAACACGACTTTCCCCGGATCGGCGTGAGGACCATGTTGCTGAATGCCCGTCAATTGGTTCGGCAACCTGGCGAGCCCCCGCTGATTCTTCTTGCGATCGAGGACATCACGGCGCGGAAGAAGGCAGAAGGAGAACTGATTGACGCCAAGGGACTCTATGAGGTCACCTTGCACTCAATCGGAGATGCCGTCATCACCACGGATCCTGAGGGAATCATCCGGTACTTGAATCCCGTTGCCGAGAAGTTGACCGGCTGGGGCGTGGAGGAGTCGCAAGGCCAGCCTGTGCACACGGTGTTCCAAATAATTCGGGAGGAAACCCTGGAGCCTGTGTCCGACATCGTGGCGCAGTGCGTCAACGCTCGAGGCATTACGCACTGCAATCGCAATATCTTGATCAGCCGCAGTGGGCAGATGTACGCCATCCGAGACTCCGCGGCCCCTATTCGCGGTGCAGATGGGAAGCTACTTGGGGTCGTAGTGGTTTTTAGTGATGTAACGGAGTCGCGTCGTCTGGCGAAGAAGATGGCCCACCAGGCGAGTCATGATCCCCTAACTGGTCTAGTCAACCGTCGAGAGTTCGAGCGCCGCTTACAGCGCACCTTGGACACCGCCCGAACAGAGGCGGTCGAGCATACCTTGTGTTATTTGGATCTTGACCAGTTCAAGGTCATCAACGACACGTGTGGGCATGCGGCGGGCGATGAGCTGCTTTGTGAGCTTGCCCGTCTCCTGCATAACAAAGTCAGGAAGCGCGATACATTGGCGAGGCTCGGAGGCGACGAGTTTGGAGTCCTGATGGAGCGTTGCCGCCCCGGTGAAGGTTTCCGCGTGGCAAACGCGTTGCGGGATGCGGTTGAAGGCTTTCGGTTTGGCTGGGAAGACAAGAGTTTTCGCATCGGCGTCAGCATCGGCATGGCCCCGATCACCTCGGTCACTGAGAGTGTTGCACATGTGCTGAGCCAAGCGGATGCGGCGTGTTATGCTGCGAAGGAGCAAGGGCGCAATCGGATCCGCGTCTACGATAGTGGGACGCTAGCTCGCGCGACGGTCATTGAAGGGAGAATGGGGTAGGCGGACTGCTCGCTGAACTATCGCACAGGGATCACCCAGTCGTACGAGAGATCGACATGTGGCTGGCGCTCCATTGGGTTGGGAGCGAAGAGCCTCACGACGCGGTTGGTCATCGACAACAGCTTTCCCTCATAGACTGTGTCACGATTCAACCACGTCACGTGGCGGTTGCTCCGGTTGGCCTTGAGCTTGAAGTAACGAATAGGTACGGTCACGATGCGTCCCCCTTTTGACTTCGCCAAGATGAGAGTGCGGGACTGAGCCTGAGGCTCGATCCCGCCGCCTGCGTCGGTCTCAGTCCTGCAAGTGAACGTTCTTCCACGCCTGTTCGCGCGCTGCTCCTTCGGAGGAACCCTTACCTTCGCCGATCGTTTGGCCTTTGTCGTTGAGGATGGAGACGCGGTGCACGCCGATGCCGAAGAGCGCGTGCAGGATTCCAAAGGCTCCGTCGTGAACTCGATGGCGGGTGTATTGCCCCATAACGTCCTCCCATTTGCGAGGTATGACTCGCCACGACAACCCGTGGCGGGCCGTTGATACGATACGCGGGTGGCCTCGTCCGGTTGCTTTCGACCGACCGAGAGGGACACCGGATAGGGAAGAGGGCGGTAAGGCTTGCCCCCCTCCGTCCGGGTACTGCAGCGGGCTTAGACGCGAGCCGCGATCCTGTGGAAGGTCGAATTGGCAACCTCGTAAGACTCAACACGAGGTGTTCCCTCAACCACTTTCGCCAGGCTCTTCAGCACCGCGGGATAGGTCTCGCGATCGTAGGTTTGCGCGCTCTCTTTTCCATCCCAAAGGCTGATGGCCAGCACGTGCTTGCCGTCGAGGGAGAGAAACGTGATCTCGTCCTGGAAGCCGTTCTGCTTCCGCAGCATGGGAAGGATATCGTTCTCGAGCGTGCGGGTGAACTCCTGGCCCGACTTGGCTTTGAGCTGCAGCGTAACGTTCCGAGCGTACACAGGCGACTCCTCTGATGGTGGGAAACTTAACCGAATTGATTAAGTTTTGATGGCTTAAGATAAGAGACTGTACCAATCTTGTCAAGTTGCTCGCGTGGCGGTTAGATTGATGAGTTGCCTGGCGAACAACTGGTTAAGGAGCACTCTCATGGACGTCGCGTTTGTGATCCGCCATCGGCTAGAAGAACTGGGGTTGGGGCAGCGGGACCTTGCCCGCGCAGCCAGCGTGACCGAGTCGTACATCTCGCAACTGCTGACGCGCAAGAAGGCTCCTCCCGCTCCGAACCGAACAGACATCTACGGCAAGATGGACCGCGTGTTGAAGCTCCCCAGCGGGGAGCTGGCGAGGGTGGCAGACATCCAGCGCACGGAACTGGTGAAGAAGCAATTGGGAGACGAGCGCGCACCGTTGTTTCGAGAAGTCCGCGAGCTGATCCTCCGCAAATGCCATCCCGATGAGGAACCATTAGTCCGCGTGATCTTCGAGAGAGAGCCGTTTGGAGAGCTGGAGCGACTGATCGTCCAGACGCTGCTGGAGACCGTAAAACGAGTGGCCAAGGACGAATTGGAGAATGCAGACTGGCTTCGCACGGTCGCCCGTGTCAGCGGCCGAAGCTACGAAGAGATGCGGGTCGATGTCCTCGAGTTCTTGGATACCGATGTCTTCCAAGTCTCGGTCGAAAACAGCCTCTCGTTTCTGGATCCGCTCGTCGAGTCATGGCGCATGGACCTCGCCACCTATGAGCTGGAGATCGTCCTGAATCACGACCTCGTGTCAGAGCACGTGAAACGATTCGCGTTCGTCGAACGGAAACCGGAAGACGCTGTTGGAGAAGAACCGGGCCTCACCAACTTTCTGGCCGATCCCTCCCTCAGCGGTACTGCGACCGAGGACGAGATCGCGTTTCTCAAGAGCCTGCGGCTCAAGCGCCGTCCGACGCCGCTCTATTACTACCGGGAGTTACAGAATCTCAGGGACCCGCTCAATTTTGAGGCCCGCTAGGTAGGTCCTTTCCACCGTAGGGCTATCCCTGACGCGACGCGATGGTGGAGCGTTCGCGATCGAGCAGCGATGTTGATGGAGAGAAGGGGCAGATACGATCTGGAATGAGGAGCAGCCTCCGTTCTCAGCGCGCTACGAGGCTGCGTAAGGTGATGGATGCGGGCTAAATGCGCGTCTTTTGCCCGAACGCACCGGCGATCACTCTTCTCTCGTTAGCTCAGCCACTATGACATCGAGTGCCGAATCGTAGTCGCGAAGTATTTGCTTCATTTCGTCCAGCGTAACATCCTCACCAACTTGATCGCGTTGTAAAATCTCTTCTGCCCGTTTCTTCAGTCTCAGGATGTCAGCTTTGGCTTCTTCTAGCTTGTTCGTCATAGCTACCTCATCGGCATAAATGTCACATCCAATGCCTGGCTTATCACAGACGCTTTAGCAAGATAACACGTCGTCCTCGTTGAGTACTCCCACTGCAAATGGGCCGGGTATCCTACACACTCCTAAATCGGCTTCAGCAACTCCTCGAGCCCAATCTCCAGCGGCTCGCCAGCCCCCTCGGCGTCCCACACTACCCGCTCGCGCTCGACACGGGGAAGGCGCAGCTCGGGTGTCCAGACTTCCACGTGACGCCCATCGGGATCCACGATCCAGTAGAGCGGGATCCGCACTTCCTGGTAGAGCCGCCGCTTGGTGAAGCGATCGTATCTCGCCGTGCTGGGGCTCAGCACCTCGATCACGAGGAGCAGCGTCTTGACGTTCGTCCAATCGAGCGTGCGCACCTGCGCCAGGTCCGCGACAAACAAATCGGGCTGGACCAACGTGTCATCGCTCCACGAGATGTCCGCGGGCGAGTGGAGTACATGCCCGACAGGATACTTCCGGACGTACGCGCGAAGCTGCTCGTAGAGGCGCCCTACGATCTCCTGATGCCACAGCCGGGGCGCCGGGGTCACCAGCAGCTCCCCGTGGACGGTCTCGTACCGATTGCCGTCGTCGGGAAGCGCCCGCACCATGTCCGCAGTGTAGTATACCGGAGCTGCCATACGTATAAGCTCGCCTCGGCCAGATGACATGCGCAACCGCCCTCCACCCGCGCATGATGTGAGACTTGGATGTGACAGTGGGAGTCGTTTTACCGAAAACTGGATCCAAATGCCGCGCAGTGCTGGCAAGTCTGTCTTGATCCGTCAATCAACAATCAGCAATCGGGACGGGGCCGTTATTGTCACGGCAGCTGCTGGCGCGCCGTGCGAAGCGGGAGGGGAAGGAGAATGGGAGGGGGGATCGAAGGAGTGAGAGGGTTCTCGGCAAGGCTAGGGTGTCACCTCGATTTCCCGCACCTCGGCTGCCTCCAAAAGATCGTCGCGGGCGGCGAGGTACTCTCGAATCGCATCCCGGGTGTTTTCCAGCGCCTCGTTTTCAGTGACGCCCTGTGACCAGCAGCCCGGTAGGCCCGGGACCGAGACGCTGAATCCCTCGTCAGTCTGGCGAAGCGCAATCTTGTATTTCATGAGGTTCATGCTCCAACATTGAGCGTGGTTACGCCGTACGTCTAACCAAAGTATGCTCGGAGGTGCGTTTTATCGGCAAGTAAATCGCGGAGGGCGCCGGAGGTGGCAACAATCTGCACTCTGCATTCTGCATTCTGCACTCTGCATTCTGCACTCTGTTCTGCACTCTGCACTCTGCACTCACCAGTGTATCTCCACCACATCTCCCTCCTCCAGCACGTGCGCAGCGTGCACCGACTGGCCGTCGAACGCGCTCGGTCCCCACACACGCGCGAACTTGAGCCCGTCCGCGATGTCCTTGTGGATGTGGCGGGCGAGATCGCCCACGGTGGAGCCGCGTGCTAACGTGAACGGCCGCTCCATGTCCGCGTCCTTCCTCGGCTCCTTGGTGTAGATCCGCATGATGTCGAGCGCATGGAAGGTGTTCTTGCCCAACTCCTCGAGTCCCGTACCCAACACCGTCGAGACGGGTATCGTGCGCCACGGAACCTCGAGCAGCTCGTGAAACGCGGCGAGATCCTCGTGCGCGCCCTCGCGGTCCATTCCGGTGATCACCAGCAGGGCAGGTTTGCGCATCCAGCCCGGGCGAGACTCATCGGGTTTGTCGCGGCCGGTAGGGTAGGGCACGATCGCTTTCTGGGCGAGGAGTTCCATGACGAGGTCTAACCCTGCGAGTGGGTGCTCGATGCTCAGCACTAGCCACGCCAGGTCCCCGCCGCGCACCAGGTCGTACACCCACGGTTCCACGTGTTCTTCGCACAAAGGCGGTAGGTCAACGAGCTGGAACGCGACGTCCTCGTGGGGCATCATGCCCGGTGTGGCTTCGCGGGTGGTGAGCGGATAGCTCGCGACCTCGGGGTGCGCGTTGGTGAGCGTCGCCACGAGGCTCGATTTCCCCGCATTCGGCGGCCCGACGAGGACCACCTGTCCAGCTCCCTCCCGCGGGATGCGGTGACTGTCCCTGCGGGCGGGCCCTTTCTTCTTTGGTTCGCGCTTGAGCCTCGAGAGACGTGAGCGCAGATCGGCCTGCAGCTTGTCGGTGCCCTTGTGTTTGGGGATGACCCGGAGCATCTCCTCCAGGCACGCGATCTTCTCCTCGCGCGTCACCGCGGCCCGGAACTTGGACTCGGCCTCCTTGTACGCCGGCGTGAGGTTGGCTGGCATCGCGTGGGTTTCCCAATAGAGCTCGTTCCAATGGCTCTCATTAGCATGGTGGGCGCGGTGGTGGGGGGCAAGGTGGGGTCGACTCACCATTCCCTTTTACAGTGACCGTCGCGACCCCTTTGGCGAGCGCTCGCGCAGGGTTGGATGCGCCGCCGCGTGAAAGGGCGACGCGGGTTTCGAGCTAATGCCGGTCGTGAGCCTAGCGGGGCGGCACGAACATCTATGGTCCCACGTTGGTGAGCGCCGCCTCGCGGCTTGTGGGAACGGTGCGCACGAACTGTCCGAAGTGCAAACACTCCTCCAGCCGACAGGACCATGCCAGCCGACCGTTCCACACCGTCATGTCCGGACAGCCGTCGCACATGTTCTGACGCCCATCGGCCAACACATCGATCGGTTGGATAATCATGATGGATTGGAGGTGCAGGCGCCGGAACGCGACAGTGGGATCGAACAGCGCGCGGCGAAACGCCGCACGGATGCCGCGGTCAACGGGCCACAGCCACAACATCGAGCGACCACGCCGAAGCACCGACGGTGGCGAATAGGCGAGGTACCGGCCCGTGCGCAGGTGATGCATCGTCTGCGCGAGCTCGACCATCTTCGGACCGGCATAGCCATAGATCCGGCGGCTCGTACCGATACGCATCGACAGCAGCCACTTGAAGGAGTCGGGCTTCTCAGTGCCGTTGAGGTAGGCACAGGGCATGAAGTCGGGATAGGCCTCACGGATTTTGCCCACGACCTCAGAGGCCGTGATATCGGTGCGCTCGTTCGTGGGCGTGAACCCATAAGTGAGGGGGCTCATGTCCACGTGCCGGCTGCCGGCGTAGTACTCGAAGTCGCCCGCGGGCACCGCCGTGCGGAAGCAAATGAAGACGATCACGTGCACGATGTCGATGTGCTGCTGGGCCCACTTCGCGAGGTCAGGCACCGCATCGAGTGTATCGTCGTACACTGTCGAGTTGAACGCGCACCCGAGGCCTCCCACGCGCGCGACCATCTCCGCGTAGCGTAACCGCAGGGTGTTGAGCTCGTGCTCGGTCTTGTTCTTCCATTTGGGCCGGCCCTGCTTGCTGTCGATATGGAAGGTGAAGCCCTGGAGACCAGCGGCCTTGAGATCGCGCACCAGCTCCTCGTTCAAGGCGAGCCCGTTCGTATTGAGGATGGGCTTCCATCCCCGCGCGGCAACCATGCGTACGATGTCCACGATTTGCGGGTGAGTCAGCGGATCACCTCCCGCGATGGATACACCGTCGACCGTTCGATAGCGCTCGAAAACATCGAGTTCCGCCGAAACCGATTCCAGCGACTTGTGCTGGTTGACGTTGGCTCGGTAGCAGCCGTAGCAGGCGAGGTTGCACTTGGCTGTAGGCTCGAGCCATCCGATCGCATTGTCCGGCAGACTCCAAGGTAGTCGGTACAATTCGCGATGATCGAGCATGAGACTCATGATTCCTCCCACGAAGGCGAGTAGTCGGTATCGCAACCACGCGTCACGCCGAGAGCCTGGATACCGTCCTGACGGGACCCCCAAAGGCTCCCGACGAGAAGAGCCGGGCATGCTTGGCGAATGCACATCCGTAAGTACGGGAGTGTGAAGCGGGAATGAATTACGGCTAAAGCATGCAGTGCTACACCGACAACGGCGGTCGGGATTCGGATGTGGGGGGATCGTCGGTGTCCGTGCGTTGGCCAATCACGGCCGTAAAGCTCAAGAACCCCGCTCGGCTGGTTGTCCAGAAATCGCTTGACCCCACCTTCGAGCCGTGAACAAAGCGTGAGCAATCCGGTTCACGGGTCCACCCCCAATCTGTTCACGCTGCCTCTATAGCTTGGTCCGCGTAGCGAAGCAGCATCTGAGTGGCGTCGCACCGGCGCGAGTTTAGCTAATGAGGCGAGTGATGAGACACGACAAGCGAGGCCGCGGCCCGCACGTTGCAGGAGCGCTGATGGTTACAGTTCTGTTCAGTGCATGCGCGGCGAACCAAATCGGGGGTACTCAATCCGCTACTCCACCCCTAGCCGATACGGCGTTCGGGCTCACAGTCACCAACAACCACTCACAGCGGGTCGAGATCTATGTATTGCCCGAGGACACGGGGGCACCCGTCCGGATGGGCGTCGTTCAGGCGAACTTCAGCAGGACGTTTCGCGTGCCGCTTGCCAAGCGGCCCATTCGCCTAGGGATTCGGCCTGTAGGCTCCAACCACGAACAGTTTGCGACCCGACCGATCGCTGTACAGGAAGGCGCAGCGGTCCGGCTGCTCGTCCGCTCTGAGCGGGGAATCTATACCTTGCGCATCTTCTAAACGGCTATCTCAACGTTCGTCAAGGGCTGCGGTGGCCGCGGGTTCCCTGCGCCGTGAGCCGAGCAGGGCGGCCGTACCGGAGGGATGCGGCCGGGTGATTCCACTCTCGGTTCACCGCAGCTCTCGGAGTGTGTAAGCACTTTGCGGCGAGAAGTCGGAGTCCAGGGCGTAATGTGCGACGGCGGTCGCGCCCGAACCCGCGCCATGTTGAGAACGGGGCGATTCCCCGGCCCGGTCCTGCTGGAATGTGCGCTGCAAACCTAGACTTGCAGTAACGGTCGCGTCATCAGGATGGCAAGTTCAGCCGCGCCAGGAGTTCTTCGAAACGGGGATCACCACGCAGCGGATCGAAGTGCGTGTCCACGCCGGCCAGCAAGAGGTGCCAGTTTCGATCCTCGTACGCTCGTTCGAGCCATGAAAGAGCGGAGTCCGCTTCTCCAAGGCCGATGAAGAGCCAGGCGAAGGCCGTCGCCGGCACGTACTGTTGGCTCGCACTTTCGCGAAGCTCTCGGAGAACTGCCATGGCCTCATCGCGTCTTCCAGCCATCCCGTACGCCATCCCCAACACGCCTCTAGTACGACTGTTGGGTGAAATCTGATTAGATCTCGCAAGCACTCTGACAGCGTCCTCGTACATTCCCTTCGCCATATAGACCTCGCCAAGCTCAAACAACAGCGGCGGATACAGCGAGTCTATCGCCATGATGGCCAGAAAATGTTCGAGCGCGGCATCGTGTTGTCGGTTGTAGTAGAAAGGGAGGGCTATCTGCGTATTGATGATCATCGAAAGGGGCGAGAGCTGTCGCGCTCGCTGAATCGCGGCATGGGCCGTGTCAAAGCGGCCGAGCGGAAGGGAAACGATACTGTACCAATGATGCGCAGTCGCGTATCGCGGATTCAGCGCGATCGCCCGCCGGAAATAGGACTCGGCGGCTTTCCAGTCACGATCGTACGCGAATGTGATCCATCCGAGCGAAACGTAGGCCTCGGCGAGCGTCGAATCCAGTTCGAGCGCCTTGTGAGCAGCGGCTTTACCTTTTGGGTTCACCACGTTTGGCACGGCAAATCCCCACGCGCTCAGGATAGCGTAGACATCTGCCAGACCCGCATACGCCAGCGCATAGGCAGTGTCCTGCTGGATTGCTTGCTCGAAATACGATGCCGCCTGCTCCAGTCCAGCCTGCGACCGCTTGTTCCAGTGGAAGCGGCCGAGGAGGTAAAGGTCGAATGCGTCCGCGTTGTCGGTGGGGTGTGATGTGATGGCGACACGTTCGGAGCCTATGAGCACCACGTTCAGTGCGCGTGCCACTTCGTTGGCAATGTCGGACTGTACGTCGAAGATGGCGCCGGGGGCGAACTGTGCCGAGAAGTGGTCGGACCAAAGCCGCTGACCATCGGCGATGCGGAGCAGTTCCGCGGTGATGCGGATCCGTCCGGAACTGGGCCCGGTCGTATCTATCCGAACGGCCCCCGCTAGGGCGAATGCTACATTGAGTTCTTCACCAATGTCCCGAAGGGGCTTGGCGCGTCCTTTATATAAGCTCGCGCTCGTGCGCGACGTGACATAGAGGCCACTGATTCTCGCGAGTCGGCTATTGATCTCTTCCGTAAAACCATCCACGACATACGCAGTCGGGTGTGGGCCGACATTGTCGAACGGGAGGACGACCAGGCGTGGCAGATCCCCTATGGGAGGTGCCGTCGGTCTGGCCCCGCCCCAGAGGCCGATACCAAGCAGGGTCAGCATGGTGACGGCCACTGCAGCAACCGACGCCACACGGCGCTTGTCGCGAGACGAGCGAACACGAGCGGGAGCCACATCCAGCCCACGCGGTTCCTGCTTCATTCGCTCGGCCATCTCGACCACAGCTGGATTCGGCGCCGCCGCCACCTCCTCCCACGCTGCCACATGCCTGTCTGCTATCCGGAGCGCCGCTGCACGGTCCTGCGCTGCTTCGAGGAGGGTCATCACTCGCAGGACCGCGTGAGCGTTCGTGGGCTCGTGGTCTACCAGTTGGTCCCAACGCCGTGTGGCCGTCTCCATATCGCCGGCGGTTTCCGCGGTGCGCGCCAACTGCTCTAAGGTTTTGGTAAATGCCTTTTCAAGATGTGCGCGCTCCTTCTCGGCCCAGCACTCGAATTCGTGACACCCCCGCAGGAACACTCCGTGCATCAGCGGTCCGCCGTAATGCTGAATCGCCGTGTCGAGGTCTCCCTCGTTCAAGCAGATGCCGAACCTGCACACGTCGCACGAGACCCGCTCCCTCGCTACACCGACTCCTTCGTCGCCCTGTGTGACGATTACCCCGTCACCAAGCGCCTGCCGCAAACCAGTGAGCGCCTGCCGCAACGACGCGCGGGCGCGGCCGCTGTCGCAGTCGGGCCAAAACAGGGCAAGCAGGACGTCGCGGCGATGGAGGGAACCAGGCTTGGCGATGGTCAGGTAGGAGAGAAGGGCAAGGCGCTTGGGTTGAAGCGATGTGAGCTTTCCCCTGACCCGCACGCTCGGTGGGCCGAACAAACGTAACTCAACGACGGTTGGATCCTGGGCGGCCGACATGATGCGCCTCCAGACGACTTCGGCGCTTTCGTCACAAACCTCTGCCACTCCCTCACGTATGG
>JBFGJG010000063.1:0-20548 GCA_041577295.1 Gemmatimonadales bacterium | reverse complement strand
GTGGGAGACTTGTGGATGGTGGAGGTGGCCAGATGAGTGCAGAATGCAGATCTATTTCAGATTGCAGATCCCAGATTGGTGATTGGTGATTGCATACCTGAGATCGGTGGCGAAGCCTTTACCATGCTGTTCGATCTGAAATCGAAATCTGCATTCATCAATCTCTTCCCACCCTTTCCTCGATCACATCGAAGAAGTTGAAGATGAGATCGAGTCGAGTCGGATAAGAATCCGGCATCGGGTCGACAATCAGAAACCGGCCGTCGGGCAGGACGTCGAACGGCTGTCCCCAAATATCACTCCAGAAGTTTCCACGTAGCACCAGACGCGGTGTACCGACCCCGACCCGGCTATTCGTGACGTTTACATCGACGCCCAGTAGCGAGTCACCGGTGACGAAGAAGAGCTCACGTCCGTTCGGAGCCCAGATAGGAGCCTTGCCCAACCCAACCCGCACGGCGCGCCGTTCGGCTGGCCCAGGGTAGGACTTGATGTAGACCTCATAGCGCCCCGGGGTTTCCGACACGAACGCGATGGCATTACCCAAAGGCGAGAAGCGAGCCTGCACCTGGTCGCCATCTGCCCGATGAAACAGGACTGGTGCCGTGTCCCGGGGAGCCAGGATGTGAAGGTCTCGGTCGCCACGTTCCTCGGAAAGCAGCACCAGCGACCCGTCCGGCCCCACCGACAGTGGCAGCTCGAACCCCGGGCGGGTCATCACGGCTTCTCCCACACCCGCGCCATCGGGATTCAGCCGATAGATATCCCAGTCGTCCGTGCGATTGGACGCGTAATACAGAATCGAACCGTCTGGCGACCACACCGGATGGAAGATGACATCGAGATTACTTCGCGGGGTAAGAAAGGTCTCCAACACACCACGCTCGATGTCGAGCATGGCCATGCGATTCGAAGCGATGAGCACCGCAGCACGACGCCCGCCCGGCGCAACCGCAATCTGCTCATACTGGGCAAGGTCGAGCGAAAAGTGGGTCTTTTCCCCCTGCGGGCTCATCAACGCCAAGCGCCGTCTCGCGGGATCCCCGGGCGCGTACACCAACGTTCCATTGGTTGAAAGCGCCAGCCACTCCCACGCGTCGAGCTGGGTGTAGTACGACCCCACCAGCACGGGATAGTCGAGCGAGGGCGGTATGGATCCCTCGGGGTCGAACCGTCCGGCCCGTATTGTCGAGGCGCCCGATACCCACGTCCGGCCCAACAGAAACCCGGACTCGGCGTAAGTAGAAAAGAGTCCGAGCTGACTCTTCTCCCACTCCATTGTTCGTAGGTCCAGCCGCGCCACACCACCCGCGGAGCCCCAGACGTTGTGCAGGACCGCGCGACCGTCACCGACGATCACAGGCCAGGTGTGGGCATACCCACGGTCCGCGAAGTTTGGCTCCGTGAGCCGCTCTGGTGTCCCGCCAATCGCCGGCACACGCATGAGACCGCTCGCCAACGACGACACGTAGATGATGTGGTCGTCGGGTCCCCACGCTCCACCGAAATACGCCACCGCATCCGTGATCCGAATGGGATCACCACCCTGTACGAACACCCGCCACAGACCTTCGCGCGCGTAGAAACCAACCTGATCGCCGTTCCAGGAAAAGAACGGAGCCTTGGCACCCTCGGAATCACGAACCTCCGTTGCGCGATCCTCTTGGAGCCTTCGGATGTACAAGCGGCCCACTGAGCCCCTCGGGCCCGCAGTGTACGCCACGGTTTGGCCGTCTCGCGAAATCGCCGGCGCCCCGACGATCTCGTGACCCGGTGACAACGGGATGGAAAGGTGCACCGGTCCTTCCAGTCCGCTGGTTGACCCCGGGCCCCGAAAAACGAAGAAGCCTGCCGCCACCAGCAGCAGCGCTGCAACGGCGGCGAAACCAACCGCGACTCGCTTCCAATGTTCGACGGCGGTTTGTGTCGCGGCGTGTGCGCTCCTGGGATCGACAAACGTCGGATCGCCGAGTGCTTCCGCGAACTCCGCCGCGCTGACAAATCGATCGACGGGCAGCTTGTTCAGCGCGACGTGGACCGCGGCGGCGACGTTTGGTGGAACGGTAACGCGCCAGGCGGTGATGGGTCGCGGTTCCTCCGTCATCACAGACGCGATGATGGCCTGGACAGAGCTGCCAACATGGGGCGGATCCCCGGTCAACATCTCGTACAGCGTAGCACCGAGCGAGTACACGTCGCTGCGCGCGTCGAGTTCACGCTCTCCGGTGGCCTGCTCCGGGCTCATGTACTGCGGCGTGCCAAGCGACAACCCAGTCTCAGTAATGCGGCTACCACCGGCCTGGGTCACCGCCAGCGCGATCCCGAAGTCTGCGACGACGGGCCTCCCGTCTTGCAGCAAGATGTTCTCTGGCTTGATATCGCGATGCACCACACCGCGTCCGTGCGCAAAGTGCAATGCAGCTGCCACGTCCTGTGCAATGGAAACGGATTCGTCTATGGCAAGCTGTTTTTCACGATTCAGCTTCTCGCGCAGCGACTCGCCTTCGATGAACGGCATCACATAGAACAGAAAAGAGTCCGCTTCTCCGGAATCGTAGAGTGGGAGGATGTTCGGATGCTGCAGGTTGGCGGTGACCTCGATCTCGTGGAGAAACCGTTCGGCACCGAGTATCGCCGCGAGCTCTGGACGCAGCACCTTGACCGCTACCTTGCGACGGTGTTTCAGATCCTCAGCCAGATACACGGTCGCCATACCACCGGAACCGAGCTGACGCTCGATTGCGTAGCGATCCTTGAGAGCGGCGGTGAGCTGTTCGAGTTGGATCATGGCGCGACGCTAGAGAGTGCAGAGTGCAGAGTGCAGAGTGAGCTGTCAATATAGAGGATGGGAAGAGTGGCAATCTCAATCTGAGATCTGCACTGAGCAATCTGCACTCTTTAACCGCTTCTCTCTGCCCCCGCTCGTCCGTTCTCCACAACGAACCGGGCTGGCGTTTCGAGCGGTGCGTCTGGTTGCGACACATAGGGGACGATGCGGTAGTGCGCTGTCCACTCGTCGGGAGTGACCTCGCAGCTTACGTAACCACGACGAGCGATGTGGTACTTGACCCACGGGTTTTCTGCAAGGATCGTAGGAGCGCCTCTCCACGCATCGCGCCCGTCACCTTCAGAGCTGATTGATGTCCCGGCAAACTCGGTCCCTACGGTTGCGGACTCGGCATCGTTGAAGTCCTGCTTCAGGTCACACACCCAGTGTGAGTGGATATCGCCGGTCAGGACTACGGGGTTGGACGGCTTGCGAGTGCCAAGGAAATCCAAGACGCGTTGCCGAGCGACGTCGTAGCCGTTCCAGTTGTCCATATAGAGCTCGAGCTCGGGTCCGGCAGCGGAGTCGAGCCGGGCCATGAGGACTTGCTGCGCGAGGACGTTCCATTGGGCGTTTGACGAATCGAGCGAGCTGAAGAGCCACGATTCCTGGTCGGCGCCGAGCAGCGTGGCCGCGGGGTTGTACATCTCGGGACAGGCCATCTTGAGCCCGTCACCGCAGGGCTGATCACTTCGGTACTGCCGGGTATCGAGCACGAAGAGCCGGGCCAGGTTCCCGAATGCGATCTGCCGGTAGAGCTGCATGTCCGGGCCGCGCGGCATCGAGCTCCGGCGCAGCGGCATGTGCTCGTAGTAGGCCTGGTAGGCAGCTGCACGCCGCAGAAGGAACGCGTCGCGACGTTGCTCGTCCTCGGGCACATCCGCGGCGTAGTTGTTATCGACTTCGTGATCGTCCCACGTGAGAATCCAGGGAAACGCCTGATGGGCGGCCTGGAGATCGGGGTCTGCCCGGTACAGCGCGTAGCGGTTACGATAGTTCTCCAAGCTGATGATCTCACCGTACGTATGCATGCGGATGCGATCACGGTCGCCACCCCGCTCGTAGATGTAGTCGCCCAAGTGCACCACGAGATCCAGATCCTCGTTGGCCATGTGACGATACGCCGTATAGTACCCGTCCTCGTAGTGCTGGCAGGAGGCGAACGCAAATCGCAACCGGTCTACTGGTGCCCCTGCGGACGGTGCCGTGCGGGTGCGGCCAACGGGGCTCGTCGCTCCTCCTGCGTGAAAGCGATACCAGTACCAACGGCCCGGATCGAGCCGCTGTACTTCGACGTGCACCGAGTGACCCAGATCAGGGGTTGCGGTGCTCGAGCCCTTTTCCACGATGCGCCGCATTCCCTCGTCTTCGGCAACTTCCCAGCGCACCTCGATGTTCTCGGGATCCAGCCCGCCACCACGCAGCGGATCGGGAGCGAGTCGCGTCCACAGCACGACACCATCTGGCGCTGGATCACCCGAGGCGACGCCCAATGTGAATGGGTCAGTATCGAATCGCGGCTGCCGAATGAACGGATGCCGGCGGACACCTGCGAGGCCGAGGCCGAAGGCCGAGAGCTGGGTGAGAAAGGAGCGGCGAGGGATCATATGAGTGCAGATCGCAGATTGGAGATTTCAGATTGAGAGTCGAAGCTCGAAGATAGAAGATAGAACGAACGAATGGGAGCATTGCCGTAGGTCAATCAGAAAAGATTCACTCTGCACTCTGCACTCCCAAACCTTTCAGTCGAAGACTAGGCTTCCCACAATCTCCCCCCGCCATCCCTCCATCTCCTCCTGATGCTGCACGTTTCCTCTGTACGCAACCACGGCAACCGTGGGGCGATCGGGGTGAAAGATCATTACAGCGCACTGGGCCACACTGTTGTCCGGCATGCAGGTGAAGCCCTTCACGGCGTAGGGGTAACCGTGTGGTGTGGTGCCTCCCTCGTCGAGGAATGTCTTTACCTCAGCGCGGGTACTCAGTACGGAGTCAGCCTCGAGCGCGCTCAAGAACAGATTGCCAACGGTGCGTGCAGCTTCCTCCGTGAGGCCGCCACCCTCGGGTGGATGAAACGAGATCTTGGTGGATGTGGCAATTTTGACCACGTCCATCAGGGGCCCCACCATGAGGTTGAGTTCCATGCGGTGCGAGGGACTTCCTAGGCGGACGACTTCCACCGCGCCAAAGGATGCGAGCCGCGGAGTGAGCTCGGCTGGCTTGGCGAAGGTCACCCCGGCCGCGCTGAAGGAGTCGTGTGGTCTGTTGGATTGCATGTTCATGTGTAAAAGGAAGAGTAACGTGGTAGAGAAGACTTGTAGAGTAACGCAGCTGGGGGCGGACGGGCGCCTCCGAATCTCCTGCCACTCCTGTTCCTACAACCCGCCCAACCTCCGCCTCGCCTCCCGCGCCTCATTAATGAGCGGGCTCAGCGTAGAGTCCGCATATCTCCACATATCGATCAGCCGACCATAGTCGTAGATCGCCCGTTCAGTGTTGCCAAGCCGCTCGTGCGCGCGTGCGCGCTCCAGGGTCCACAGCCCGTCGGCGGGCCGAATAGCGCCCCACGGTACGTACATGCCGTCGAGTATCCTCACCGCCTCGGCATCGCGACCAGCCGCGGCAAGCAGCCGGGCCTTGGTGAGGCGTTCCCAGAAGCAGTAGGAGCAGCGGGGCTCAGGAAGTCGCTCGAACGCGCGCAGCGCAGCGTCCTGGTCACGGTGCGCGAGAGCAAGATACGCTTCGGCCTCTGGCACACGATACGTGAGCCACGCGCGGGTCATCGGCTCGGTTGCTTCCTCCCCCATCACGGCACGCGCTGCACGAATCATTCGGGTGATCGAGAGCGTGTCACCGGTGTCGGCCCACCAGGGCACTGCGTGCACCAGGGCGCCCCAGTCGCGCGCAGTGAGCCACCTTTCGAATCGCTCCGCCGCCGTCGCGTCCGGCACACCACCCAGGAGGGCGAGTTCGGCGAAGAGATACTGCGCGAAATAGCCACCAACTGCGCGGTCGCGAAGGATCTCATAAGCCTCTTGCAGCTGTCCTCGAGCGCTTAGCTGCCACACGAGGATCCGGGTTCTATTTGGATCTGTCCGGGCGAGCCTGCGCGTGATCCGCGTGGCCGTCTCGACAGAATCTGTGAGCCCGTGCACGAAGCCCCACATCGCCTGCATGACGTCAGCCTGTACCGTGTCGATGAGCGCGTAGGCACGCAGCGAATCGGCACGCGGGATGTCGAGGAGCTGGTCGAGCAGCACCCCGGCCTGGCCGTGTGGTGCCCCCGGGTCGAGTGCGAGGTACGCCGCCAAATCACGGCGTGCTGCCGCAACCTGGTCGAACCGAAAGCGAAACTCGATCAGGTGGAAGTACGCGGGCGCAAAAGTCGAGTCGAGCTGCACCAGGCGGGCAAATGCCTCCATCGCTTGCCGTTCAGTCGAGCCGGTCGCCCAGCCGGAATGCGCGTGTGCTTCTCCGAGGAGGTACTGGACCTGCGCATCGTTGGGATAGCGCCTGTCGAGCAGCTCGAGAGTGGCGAACAGCCGTTGGAATAGCCTGAGGGTGGTCGAGTCCGGCGGGAGATCGGTCGCGACCGCCGCGGCGAGCGAGTCGGCGACGATGAGCAGGCTCTCCCGCGGTGCGAGGCCCCGGTTGAACGCTGCGGCCCGCAGCGCCATCGCGTCGCTTTCGGTTTGGCGCGCAAACCATCCCAGCACAGTGCCCAGGCGGTTGAGCGCCAGCGCAAACGTGCTGTCTGCCGCAACCGCCTCTTCGTAAAACGCCTGCGCCGAATCGAGCTCGTTCCGACGATAGTGCTGCTCACCCTGCAGAAAGGCTTTGATGGCCGTCGGCGAGCTCGACCCTAGCGAGCCAAGACGCGTCGCACCCGCGTCAGATGCGCTCGTGAGCTCTGCCATCAGGCGCACGGCGAGCGTGTCGGCAAGATCGGGCACACGACTCGCCTTGCCACGGATCTCGAAATCGCGGATGCGGGTCCCCTGTGCGACGTCGAACAGGGTCGCGGTTAGCCGCACCGAGTCACTCCCTTCGGCAACGATGCGGCCGTACACCGCGAGCCCCGAACCCACCTGCTCGCCAAGCGCAGTCGCCGCCGCGGGATCCGCCCGGCCGTTCCAGTGGCGGTGGACCACCGACGGCGGAACCGTCCGTACGGAACCGGCGCCGTCGAGCATGGCGGCGAGCAGATCCGCCACACCTTCGCCCCACACCTCGAGATTTGGTCCGAGCACGTCAAACGGGGCGACGGCCAGCACGGCACGGTCGACTGCGGTGTTCGAGGATGGCCGCAGCCAGAAGACCGCCGCGAGTGCAGCAACGAACGCACCGGCCAGGGCGACCGGCATGCGACGCTTGCGTGAGGCGAGCGCGGTCAGGGGCCGAGTGTCGGTGGGGGTGATGCCGCCGCTGGGTGTAACCAGCACGTCCAGCCGATTGCGCAGCTCCTCGGCAGTCTGCCAGCGCTGCGCTGGGTCTTTCTCGAGGCACTGCATGATGAGCGCCTCGAGCTGCGCGGGGACCTCGGGTCGTTGGGTGCGGACGGGCGGCGGTGTTTCGGTCAGGTGCGCGGTGAGCACCGCCGCCGCGGTGTCGCGCTCAAACGGGGTTTGCCCGGTCAGCAGCTCATAGCCCAGAATGCCGACGGCGTAGATGTCGGCGCGGTGATCGATGTTTGGATCGGCCGCTGCTTGTTCCGGCGACATGTACGCCGGGGTTCCAAGGGCCATCCCCGCCGTGGTCAAGTTTGGTTGGCGCGTTCCTTCGCTCACCGCCTTGGCCACGCCAAAATCCGTGACCATGGCGTGCCGTTCCGAGAACAGCACGTTGTCCGGCTTGATGTCGCGGTGGACGACGCCGTGGGCGTGGGCGTGGGCGAGAGCATCTACCACGTCGCGCAGCACGCGCACAGCCTCGATGACGGGGAGCGCGCCATCCTTCGACAGCCGAGCGCGGAGCGAATCGCCCGCCACATATGGCATGACGTAGTACAGAAAGCCCTCGGCCTCTCCCGAATCGATCAGCGTCAGGATGTGCGGGTGTTGGAACTGGGCGGCGACCCGGATCTCCTGCAGGAACCGCGACGCGCCAAGGGTAGCGGCGAGGTTTGGGTGGAACACCTTGACGGCAACCTGGCGGTCGTGCTTGCGGTCGTGCGCAAGGTAGACCGTCGCCATGCCGCCGCGACCCACCTCGCGCTCGAGCCGATAGTCCTCGCCCAGGGCGGCCTGGATGCGGTCGAGGTCGGTGGCGGTGGGATCGGGGGACACGGCTAGTTACGAGGGGACGACGGATTGTTGATTGTTGATTGCGGATTGAATGCTTAACCGGTCTACCATGACGCCGCCTTTCCTGGCTCCCCATCCATAATAGCAATTCCACCACCGCCGCCCGCCAGGTGCAGCGTGAAGATGTCGTAAATGCAGTCCGGAGTGCGATGTGGGCAGTGAGGAGTCCCGCCCTACCCCTGTTACTCTCCAGCACACTTATATAAAGGTATGGGAGGGCCTGCGTGGGGCAAACAGGAGGTGGGAGAGTGCAGAGTGCAGAGTGCAGATCGCAGATTGGAGGACGAACAACGCTCATCGGTAACACTCTGAATCGTCAATCTGAAATCTGCGATCTGCACTCTGCACTCTCCCGTGACCTTTGCACCTCACCCAGGGTATTGTTAAGAGGATCGGGACCGGCCGGACCCGGCAACTCACCCTGGAGAATAGAAGCGATGAAAGCCCCTGACGCTCGGCGACGTGCACTGAGTCACTTCATTGCGCTAGTGTTGCTTGCATTTGCCGGCGCTTGTGACGGGACGCCCAGCGGAGAGAACCCTGACGCGGTCACCGCACGCGTACGGCTGACGGATTCCCCGTTTCCGTTCGACCGGGTTTCACGGGTGGACATCCACATCGTGAGCGTCGACGCAACGGAGAGCCTGGACACTTTGGCCGGCACCGTGGAGTGGACGAACATCGCGACGCCGCGGCAGACGTTTGACCTGCTCGGCCTGCAACGCGGCGTCACCGCCATCATCGGCGAGAAGGCCATCCCCGCTGGACAGTACAACGCGGTGCGTTTGGTCATCGACACCGAGCTGTCCTCGGTCACCTTGAACGACGGCACCGATGCCACGGTGCGGTGGCCGGTGGTGGGAGAGCTGGCACTCCATGCGCTGGTACAGGACGCATTGGCCTCGTACGCGCCTGGGACCGAGATGAACGTGGTGATCGATTTCGACGTGGGGCGAAGCTTTCAGTTCATCGACGCCGGTGCCGACACGCTGAGCACGAATCCGCCGGATGGGTACTTCGTGTTTCTCTCATGGATCCGTGCGGTGAACTCGGCGGGCACGGGTGGCATCGAGGGGACGGTCACCGCGGACCTAGATGGCGATGGCGATCTCGAGCCGGTCGAGAAGGCGAGCGTCGCCGTCATGATGGGCGATCCCACGTCTGGGCCGTTGACGTGGAGCACGGTGGCCACCGGCCGGACGGATGCGGCGGGCACATTCCTGATCGACTTTCTCATTGTCGGATCGTACATCGTACTGGCCGCGCCACCGAGCGCCGTACAAGCAGGCTCGGCGACGGTTACGAACGTGAACGTTTCCATTGGCGAACGGACGAGAGTCGATCTCGCATTGCCCGCGACGGAGCCCGCCTCGCTCGACATCGTGGGGTCGAGCTCGGTCGAGATCGGCAAGGAGATCGTGCTGCGTGCAGTGGTGCTCGACGTGAACGGCGATACGCTGAGCGGTCAGCCGGTGTCCTGGAACGCGTGGCCGGCGGATCTCGTCACGCTCGCGGATCCGCAAGACGGAAGCGCGCCGGTACGAGAATGGGTCGGGGTGACAGGTGTGCAGGCCGGTTTCGTCTCGATTCGGGCAGCCAGCTTTAATCAGTCTGATTCCGTGGGGGTTCAGGTGGTGGAGCCGACAGCGGCTCAGGTGGCGGTGATGGGCGGGGTGGTGAGGAACGCGGGACCGGGAGCGTCGCGGGCGACGTTGTTACAGGGAGGGCGAGAGCCAAGATAGCATTGTTGATTGCGGATTGCTGATTCGCTTCTACCCGCGTATCCACAACCCGACAATGGGAATCAGGAGGCTCGCCCAGGCAAGGAGGAGCCAGCGCCTAGCTTTGTGACCGCCTCGATGCTCCTCAGTGTTTGGGCGAACTCGTCCGCGAAGCCATCCACCGCATCCCAATCCGTGAACTCCCAGTCGCGCGAGGTGTCGGTGGGCCGACCGATGCGCAGACTGACGAGCTTCATGAACCAGCGGGTGAACGGGCCGTACTCGGTATACGGTAGGTCGCCGGCAACCGAGGTCACCAAGCCTGGCTTCCAACCGGTCTGCTTCACGAAGTGATCGACGTACTTCTGTGCCTCCTGCGGGCCCCGAGCCCACGACCCGCCAAGTGCTCCGCATACCGAGATGAAGGCCGACGGCATGGCGTTCAGTGGCTCGACGTGGTTCCGCACGTAGTCGCGGAGGGAGCGTCGGTGCCGCCCCCACTTGACGGACCCGGCGACCATTGCCGCGTCGGCGTCTGACAACGCATCCGGCGGCATGTAGTCAGCCCTCCAGACGGCGACATCGATTCCCGATTCGGCCAGTCTCTTGGCCATCCGGTCCACGACCTTCTTCGTGTGTCCGTGGCCAGTGACATACGCAATGAGGACGTCCGACACGCAAACCTCCGGCAGATGAGCCTTATCAACCAGCGTATCCTTCTGGTCGTGAAGTTACGGCTAGGATCCGATGAATCAGTGTTCGAGATGGAGATCGTGCGGTCCCGGACACTGCCTCGAGTCACACCACTCTCAGCGGAGCCACCCCGTCCACCGTACCAACAGGACGAGCAGCCCGGCGACATAGAGCACCCCGAAGATCAGCTTGTTGTGGCGGGCCAGGAACTCAGGCAGGTAGATGTCGAAGTTGTCACGCCGATCCTCGGTGTAGCGCGCCGCGACGTCGGTGAGGGGGCAGCGCACTCCCCTCACCCCATTCTCAGTCCTACGTTGAAGGTCCCGATGTATCCCTTCGCATCGGGGGTCAGGTTCAGTAGCAGTTGCGAGCCGCTGTTCCCACGCCGAAAGATGCCGTCGCGATCGTTGCGCGTATCGCGCGGCGACCCCACCGTGTTGTACGGTGCCTGCGTGAATACCTGATCGGTGGTGGCATCGTCGAAATACAGCTGCGAGGTGAGCTCACGACTCCGCCTCGTACCCTCGGGCACGCGAACCTTGAAGTGGATATGTACGGCGCGACCAGGATACCAGCCGGGGTAGATGGTGACAAACTCAGTGGCGCCGTTTCGGTCCGTGACCTGATACCCGCGGAGGAACTGCTCACCACGGGTGTCGAACAGGCCCTGAAAATCCCGCACCCCCGAGTACACTCCCAACGCATCGCACTGCCACACGTCGACCATGGCCCCCTCGAGCGGCGCGCACGCTGCTCCTTCAACGCGACTCACGTTGATTCGGAGCCGCAACGGAAGCCCTTCCTTCAAGGCGTTCGTGGTGGGATCGAGCCGGATGTCGGCGCGGTGCAAGCCTTCGTCAACGAAGTAGGGGCCTTCGGTCTGCTCCGGCGTCGCAATACAGTCCAGCGTGTGATAGACGCCTGAGACTACGCCGTGTTCGCTTGCCAGGAGCCGGCGGCCCGTGAGCGCCGCGGCACCCGCTGTGCCAAGCAAACCGAGCGCCCGACGGCGACTCACGCGGGGTGGGAGCTGAATCTCGGGCTCATCGTTCTCGTTCATCGTACCCCCTCGTGTCGCATTGGGATTCGTGCATTCCTCGCTCAAAAATAGCGATCCCAACTGGCAAAGCGCGAACGGGCGCAGCACCTTAACTCCCCCATGAGCATCAAGACCCTGAAACCGGGTGGGCCACCGCTCGTGAGCTTCGAGACGGGCGATGCGTATCGTATCGATGCGCTCATCGGCAGCGGTGGCTTTGGCAACGTCTATCGCGGTCGGCGGCTCCAGCGAGGTAAGCCATCGGGACCGCCGCTCTGCCTCAAGACCACCATGGACACGAACAGCTGGCATCGCGAAGCCTACTTCGGCGAAATTCTCCGCGGTCATGCGGGCGCCGTCCAGCTGCACGCGACGTTCGTGGGCCATCAGGGCAAGCGGCGTCCGCTCTACGTCTCGGTGTTCGAGCTATGTGAGCGGAGCATCGAGGGTGCGCTCACCGATGGCTTGCGGTGGTCCGAGACCAAGACGTTGCGGGAGTTTCGCGCGATCGCACGCGCCGTGAGCGACCTGCACGACGGCGGTGCGGTACATCGGGATATCACCTCACGCAACGTGCTGCTCACGTTTGACGGACACTTGAAGCTCGCCGACTTCGGCATCGCGTTGCATGGGATCGCGCGCAAAGTACCCGCCGACGCGTTCAACCCGTGGCATGCACCGATCACCGTGCTCGCGGGGAAACAAAGTTGGAGTCCGCGCGACGATGTCTGGCAGCTGGGTCAGCTATTGGCGCGGCTCCTGGGGGCGAACGTCGATCGCTGGCTGCCGACCACCGGCGTGCGGCGGCTCGAGTGCTCGGACCGATCGAAGGCGCTGATCTATCGCTGCATCGCGCAGCGCGAGTACCGGTTTCGCGACGCTGGCCGTCTGCTGGAAGGCATGCGTCGCGACCCCGAGCTTCCGTTCTCCCGTATCACGAGCCTCACTGGCCGTACCGTCGTTTTCACCGGTCGTGGCACGCTCAAGCGGCGTGAGCTGTGGCGGCGGGCGCGACGCGCGGGCGCCCGGCCCGAGCCGCGCGTCTCACGCAATGTCGATGTGGTTGTGGTCGGCGGGCGGTCACCCTTCTGGGCGGCAGGGGCAGCCGGGCGAAAGATCCTTGCCGCCCTCCAACTCCGCGACGACGGCCATCAGATTCGCTTCCTCAAGGAGTCGCGGTTCCTGCACTTGACCGAACGTAGCCGGCGTTAGCGGTTGGGATATCGACGGCTTCCACTTCCTGGCGAGCGTCATCCGCGTCGTCACGAATCGTCACCCAGTCGGTGCGCACGGTCTCCCACTCCTGAATCATGAAGCCGTGCCGCTCGAGCAGCGCGCGGATCTCGCGATGGCCGGCACCCACCACTTCCTCGAGAATCGGCACCAGGACACTCAGCGCGTCCTCGCTCAAGACCGTACGCTTTGCGAGCTGTGCGATGTCGCGCGCTTCGGACACGGCGATCGTCACGCCCTCGCCGCGGTTCACGTGCAGCATCACGTGGACGTCCGAGCTGCCGTCGCCGACGTACACGACGCGACTGCGTGGAAGGCCCAGCATGAGGCGCAATGTTTCGACCGCGGTCACCTTCCCGTGACCAGCGGTGACGCGATCGATCGAGTCGATCTCACCGCTCTGATTATCGTATCGAAAGCGTGTGCCCATGATCCGACTCGGCGGCAAGATGCCCTCGAGCGCAGCATGAATGACCTCTTCCGGTGCGGCCGACACCACGTAGAACTCGAAGCGGTAGCCATCGATCCCGCGCTCGAGCACCTCTGCGAGCCGACCAACGTTGCGCTTGAGACGGATGCGCTTCCCGGCCTCCGTTAGATGTTCTCTCCGAACCGAACGGAACTCGGGGTCGTGCCGTAGTAGATACGCCAGCTCGGCACCTTGCTGTACCAAGTTCAAACGCGACAATCCAGCAACCTTCTCTGCAAAGTCGGAGAGGCCGAGCAACTCGCTCAGCACGATGCCGGAGTCGTTGAAGCTCAATGTCTGATCGAAGTCGCTTACTACCAGATACCGTTTCATTTCAGTAACACCCCCTTCGGGAGCCCAAGCGACATAACGAACCGGGAACCTTAATCACTCCCGGCCTGCGACTCCAGAGGTGTTGCCAACTTGTTACGAAAGGCCAAGGCAGGTCACCGTCGTAACGATGGTCCAATCTGCACTGCACTCACTTCTGCGTGCACTCCTTTGGATCAATCATCCCCAACTTCTTCACGACCCTGAAGTTCCCCTTCTGCGCCTGGGCGATGTACATGTTCATACGCGCATGATGCTGACCGGGCACCATCTCCGCCGCGCCACCCGGCCCCTCGGCGATCTTGGCGTGGTCCAATGCCTTGATGACTTTGTCCTGCTCGAGCGAGCCCGCCTCTTTAACCGCAGCTTCCCACATTTTTAGCCCACGGTACAACCCCGAACACGCGCTGCCGGCGGTGAACTTGGCACTGCCCGGGAAACGTTTGTTGTACTCCGCGATCAGCTTCTTACTGAATGGATCGGCGGCGTCCCAGTAATAGTCGAGGCAGCTGTACAGACCTTCCACTTGCTCTGCCGGCACGATGTTCAGGAAGTTCTCGTCGAAGTAGGTACAGACAATGTGTCCACCTCGCTTCAGGAAACCGGACTTGTGTAGTTGGTCGAGGAACGGCGTGAGCCCGGGAGGCACGATCGTGTTGAACACCACTTCGGTGCCGCTGGACGTGATCTTCTCGACCGTCTTCTCGTAGTCAACGTGATCGAGAGGGAAGTACTCCTCGCCGACGATGCTGCCCCCCTTCGCCGAGACGGCTTCCCGTACCTTCTTGTTCATAATGCGGGGCCAGATATAGTCGGCTGACGGCAGGTAGAAT
Source organism: Gemmatimonadales bacterium (assembly GCA_041577295.1). Classification (GTDB taxonomy): domain Bacteria; phylum Gemmatimonadota; class Gemmatimonadetes; order Gemmatimonadales; family GWC2-71-9; genus JBDHDH01. Next base: position 6,100 of record JBFGJG010000063.1, on the reverse strand, counting down.
TTCTTCGCGCCCGTCTGTTGCATCAGCCAGGGAATGAGCGGTTCCACCTGCTGTGCCGGCACCGGACCCGTACAGAAGACGAGCGGGTGACACTCCTGACCTTCGTATTGCTCAGGATAGATGTACAGCGTCTTGCCCTTGGTGACCGCTGGGCCCATGATGGCCTGGCGCGTGGAGCTATAGATGCCGCCGAGGATCACGTCGACTTTGTCTCGCTCGACCAGCTTGGCGGCGAGGGCTGCCGCCGTACTGTCGTTCGTGGTGCTGTCCTCGAGATGGAGATCAATCTTCCGGCCCAACAAGCCCCCCTTCGCATTGATCTCGTCGGTCACCATCTTGGCTACGTTTGCATTGGCGATACCAAAAAACGAAAGGGCGCCTGTCTGGTCCGCGATCACGCCAACCTTGATGGGTCCGTCGCCTGAAGACTTCGATGCGGCCATGTTATTCTCCCCTCGAGAGACGATGGATGAAATAGCGGTAGCTGGCGGAGGCTCTTGCAGACGAATTCACCGCGTGGCGACCCATAGGTTACGCTTCGGTACCCCTGTCTGCAATTTTGGCCGGACAGACGGACTGCAACCACTACCCTTCACTCACGAGCGTGAATGACCGACGAGCCCCACCAGGAACTCACCCCCGAGCAGCAGCAACAGATGGAAGAGGCGTTGGCCAAGGGCCGCGCCGCGCTTCAGAACGTCTCCAAGATTGGATGCCTCGGCATGATGGTGCGGGGGATCTTCGGATCGATCTTTCGGTTCCCACGTCTCCGCTTCAAAAAGCTCCTCTTCTTTGGGATTGGTCTCCTCATTGCCGCGCTGTCGATCCTGACATGGTCAGCAAGCGTCGATCTCCAGCAGCTGACGGCCGAATATGGTGAGCCGGTACGACCAACCAAAGCGGCGGCGGAGCGATTCGTTCGACGCACCGCGGCCGCGGTGCAAGACGCGCCCAACACGCGCCGTCTGCGGATCACCGTCACCGAGGCAGAGGCTACCTCAGCGCTCAGCCTCGGCCTCATGGTACCGGAACTAATGCGCGCGATCGATTCCGTTCCACCCCAGGAGCTGCAGCAGATCAATGACATCGAGACCCTCCGCACGGTCTTGCGTGAGCGCGCCGAAGCACGCAAGGCATCACGCAACTGGCGGCAGAAGCTAGCGGGATTCTTCGATCCGGAGCTACGCACCGGAGACGTGCAAGTGCAGTTCACCGCTGGTGGCGAGATCGTGATGGCTGGCTACGTGCAGGCGTGGCGCTGGAAGCAGCCCGCGCTCGTCGTCTTTGCCCCAAGCGCGAAGAGCGGAGAACTGGAGCTCGACTTCGTCAAAGGAAAGCTCGGCCGCATTCCCGCGCCGGCGTTTGCGTTCGATCTCCTGGGGCAGCTAGTGGCGTCGTTGCTCCTTCAGGGCAGTGAGTACGCGGAGATTACTGAGCTCAGCGTTCAGGAAGGGCGGATGGTGTTCGCGGGAGTGGTGAAACAATAGTGCTGATTGTTGATTGAGGATTGGGGATTGTTGATCGAGAAAAGGCGAGAACCGCAATCAACAATCCCCAATCAGCGCTCTGCACTTTTTACCCCACCAGCTTCTCCATCTGCGGCGCGAACGGTTGCTCGTACAGCCGCTGGCCGGTTGCGCGATACAGCGCGTTGGCGATGGCGCCCATGATTGGTGGGAATGGCGGCTCACCAAGGCCCGTTGGGTCGATCTCGTTCTTCACGAAGTGCACCTCGATGGCCCTCGGCGCGTCGCTGTGGCGCATGACCTGGTACTTGTCAAAGTTGCTCTGCTCGGGCACACCGTCCTTGAAGGTGAGGGCACTGAACATCGACTGGCTGAGCCCGTCCACGATACCACCCTCAGTGAGGTTGGTGGCCGCGAGTGGATTGACCACGATGCCACAGTCGACCGCACAGTGGACTTTCTGGATCACGGGCTTGCCGTTCTCCATCACCACGTCGACGATCTGCGCCACATAGGAATTGTGGCAGAAGTAGGCGGCAACGCCCCGGTGCACGTTCGCTGATTCTCGCGTGCCCCAACCCGACTTGTCCCGCACCAGTTCCAGCACGCCGGCATACCGGGCGGCGTCGTAGTCGTTTTCCTCGCCCACCGGGTTTCTCCTCGCACGTTCCAACAGCTCGAGACGGAGCGCGATGGGATCTTTCCCCATGGCCTCTGCGACTTCGTCGAGGAAGGACTGTTCGGCCCCCGCGATGAAGTTGGACCTGGGTGCCCGAAAGGCTCCAATGGAAATGTTGGAGTCTATCGACCACTCCTCGGCGAGGTAGTTGTCGAGCGCACCGGCCGGGAACCGGTTCGCAAAGAGCGGGCTCTCCGGGATGCCACCGGCCCGCACATGAAATCCGATCAGGTTGTTGTTGGCATCGAGCGCAGCCCGATAGACCGCATGATACGTCGGGCGATAGATGCCGTAGGTCATGTCGTCTTCGCGGGTGTACACCAACTTGATGGGGGCGTTCATTCTCTGTGAAATGACTGCCGCCTCCACCATGAAGTGACCGTAGAGCCGCCGCCCGAAGCCACCACCCTGACGGGTCATCTGGATGTCGATCTTCTCGAGCGGCAGACCCACCCGGGCAGCCACCGATTTCTCCATGAACTCCGGCGTCTGCGTCGGCCCCACGAGCTCGGCCTTGTCCGCCGTCACGTGGGCGAAGAAGTTCATCGGCTCCATGGGATTGTGGGCGAGGAACGGAGCGGTGTAGGTGCGCTCGATGACACGCGCGGCGTTTCTGAACGCCGCCTCCGGGTTTCCATCCCTGCGGGCCACCGTCGCCGACTTGGCACCCAGTGCCGCCATTTGCGCAGTGTGCGCGCTGGTGTTCTCGAGCCCTGCGGGTACCTTCCTCGGCATCTCGGCACCCGTGATGAAGTGCGCGAACTTGTCCGTATACTCTTCGAACGGTTCCCACTCGACCTTCAGCGCCTTCCTGCCGTTCAGGACCTCCCAAGTCGTATTACCGACCACGACCACGAACTCGGTAAACGCGGTCGCATCGAAGATGTGCTTCCCGTAGTCCGCGTTATACGACTTGATGGTGAAGACGTCCTTGATGCCGGGCATGGCCCGCGCCTCGGTATCGTCCACCGATTTGAGCTTCAACCCAAACGCGGGCGGGTGGACCATCATGGCGATGAGCATCCCATCGCGGTGGTAGTCCAGCCCGAAGAGCGGCTTCCCCGTCACGATCTTGCGAGCATCCACGTTCTTTCTGGGTGTGCCGATGATCTTGAAGTCCTTGACCTCTTTCAGCTCGACTTCCTCGGGCACGGGAATCAAAGCGGCGGCCGAGGCCATCTCACCGTAACCCGCCGTCCTGCCGCTCCTCGCGTGCCGGAGCACGCCTGTGGCGGTCGTAATCTCTTCCACGGGCACCTGCCACGCTCGCGCCGCGGCCTCGCGGAGCATGCGTCGCGCCGCGGCCCCGGCCATGCGCAGCGACTGCCACCCCTGCCGGATGGATTGGCTGCCACCCGCCAGCTGCCGGGTGAAGATGTCCGTGTTGAGCGGGGCCTGCTCCACGACCACGTTGTTCCAGTCCACGTCGAGCTCTTCCGCCACGATCATGGGCATGGAGGTCTTGACGTTCTGACCGATCTCCGGGTTCGGCGACATGATGGTGACCATGCCGTTCTCGCCGATCTTGACGAACCCGTTGAGGTCGATCCATTCCTCCGGCATCCGGTCGAGCGCGTCGGCTGACCGCGCACAACCAGCCAGCCAGTTGAACTGCAGCATCATGCCGCCGCCGGCTACCGCGGAGGCCTTGAGGAAGGAGCGTCTGTTGAGTGTCGTTTTAACGGTAGGCACGATAGTTCTCGTCCGAATCGGTTCTGGGTGACGACTTGCGAATCAGGAGTCGTCTATTTCTTTGCGGCGGTTTTGATTGCCGCGTGGATGCGCGTGTAGGTACCGCAGCGACAGATATTGCCCTGCATCGCCGCGTTGATCTCTTCGTCGCTCGGCGAAGAGTTTTGGGCCAGCAGGGCCGCGGCACTCATGATCTGTCCCGCCTGGCAGTAGCCGCATTGCGGCACATCGTGCGCGAGCCACGCCTCCTGCACGGGATGCGTGCCATCCCGCGAGAGCCCTTCGATGGTCGTAATGGGCTGATTCCCCACGCTCGAGACTGGCAGCGAACACGAGCGAACGGCAACGCCGTTCAGGTGGACGGTGCACGCTCCGCATTGGGCGATGCCGCAACCGTATTTCGTTCCCACCAGCTGCAGGTGATCGCGTAACACCCACAGGACGGGAGTGCTGGGGTCAACGTCGACTGTGACTTTCTTGCCGTTGACGGTCAGATTGAATAGCGCCATGATGCGTTACACAGGATGAGGGGAAAAGGTGGAATAATAGAATATACATCTTTACGCGCTGCGTGAAACCGCTTTCGGTTTCGGCCATGGTTTCCATACGCCACTGACTACCAGAATCTGTTGTACTCTGCATCAGTGACGGGTTGCAGCCAAGCAGTGTTGCCCGCTTGCGAATTCGTGACTACTGCAACATGCGTAAACTCACCGGAAGGGGTCGCACCATGCCAATGCACCACATTGGGACCTATCTCGACTACATCGCCTCGTCTGAGTAATTGGATGGGACCACCTTGCTCCTGGTGATACCCGGCGCCGTTGGTGACCAGCAGGATTTGTCCCCCCGGATGTGAATGCCAATTGGTTCGTGCGCCTGGCTCAAACGTGACATTGCCTATTCGCGAGCCGAAGACCTCTTCCTCGGTAACCAGCATCTCCACCCAAACGGATCCGGTGAAGTTGTCGCTCGTTATTCTTCGTCCCCTGGGGAAAACGGTATTTCCTATTTGACTGCTCGAGCTGCTCCCGAGCTGCACCTCTCGACTGGCGCTTTGTTCGCCACCCATGCCACCAGCCTCTGTGTCCATTTGCCGAGCCAATACTTGGGACAGGAGTTCTTGACCGGATCTGGCCTCAGCCTGGCCCACATTGGACTCGATCAAGGCGAGAAGGTGCCGCAGCTGAGATTCCGTTACTTCGACATTCAATGCCAATCCCATGTGAGCGCGCGCATAGGGCTCTACCCCACCCATGCTGACCAGGGCAGCGACCGTCGTGATTTCCCTATCCTGATAACTGAGAACACCACGGCCAAAGATCTCGGCAAACAAGTGTTCCTTGAGAAAGAGCTCTATCGTAGGAAAGAAGGCCGAGTAGCCGCTTCTAGGCCTGTTTTGTGGTCGTCCGGTGAGGGCCTCCAATACTTGTTTGCCTTTTTCGTATTTGTTCTCATCGCTCACTGGAGGTGCTGCTAATGCGCCAACCTCATCGCGTACGCCTCGAGCTTCTCTGTCCTCCAATACAGCCATGAGTGTGTTTATACCGCTGAGGCTTCGCGGAAAGCCACAGTAGGCATACAACTGCAGCAAGACCTCCTTGATCTCATTGATGGTGAGCCCGGAGTCCAATCCCGCATTCATAGCATGTGTCAGCCGTTCCAGATCGCCTTTAGCGGTGTGTGACGAGATGAGCACAATGCTCTGTTGATTCACACTCAAGGCCGGAGCGTCGCTTGCGCCATCCTGTGCGTTCACTCCACCGGCAAAGCCCAGTAGAAAGACAGTGAAAGCAATTACGAGGCGAACCTTGGCCTCTTCCATTGTCTCCTCCTTCGCTGCACCGCGCGAACCGATAAGCCGGTACTCGACCACCAAAGCACATTCGCGATCAATACAAACAGTGCGAGAATCGACACTCTCATGTCAATTCAACCCTTTCTCCTCTAGAAACTCAGAAAGAAGATCTGCAATTTGGAGATTGTTCAGGTCTGAGAATGGAAAGTGTGTATTGCCGTGGACACCTATTTCCGGCAGATGCACCAAGGTTACATCACCACCATGCCGATTGACGGCATCCCTCCACAACCTCGCCATGGCAAGACGGACCCGCCATCCATCCTGGCCCGGGTTGGCGGTTGGTTCAGCGGGTATGTTATCGCCATAGTAGATGACGATCGGGATCTCCGTGAGCCGCACAAACTCCGACATTGGCACTGCAATGGCTTCGAGTGTGCCACCTGAGCTTGGCATAGGTGGTGG
>JBFGJG010000062.1:0-20874 GCA_041577295.1 Gemmatimonadales bacterium | reverse complement strand
GAGCCCCAGATTCAGGAGTGGGAGGTTCCGTGGGCCAACAGCCGCCCGCGCGACCCGTACGTGGCCCCGAATGGCAAGGTGTGGTTCGTGGGTCAGCGGTCGGATTACGCTGCGGTCTTCGACCCCAGGACCGCAAAGTTCGAGAAGTTCGATCTCGAGGCTGGTGCCGGTCCTCACAACCTCATCGTCGATAGCGATGGCACCGTGTGGTACGCTGGAAACCGCGCGAGCCACGTGGGCAAGCTCGATCCCGCGACCGGCAAGATCGACAAGATCATGATGCCAGACGAGCGCGCACGCGACCCCCATACGCTCGTCTTCGATGGGAAGGGAAACATCTGGTTCACACTGCAGGGCGCGAACATGATCGGCAAGCTCGTCAAGGCGACCGGCGAGGTCAGTCTCGTGGAAGTGCCCACCACCTCGAGTCGTCCGTATGGGATCAAGATCGACTCACAGGGGCGGCCCTGGATCGTCCTGGTCGGGACGAATCGCATTGCGACGGTGGACCCCGCCACCATGAAGCTCAGCTCCTACGAGCTGCCCGCAGAAAGTGCGCGGCCACGACGGCTGGAGATCACGTCGGACGACCAGATCTATTACGTCGATTACGCCCGCGGGTATCTCGGTCATTTCGATCCCAACACCAAGAAGGTGCAGGAGTGGCAGGCACCGAGTGGGGCGGAGTCGCGGCCCTACGGCATGGCGATCGACCGCGACGACCGTGTGTGGTTTGTCGAGAGCGGCCCGAATCCGAACAAGTTCGTTGGCTTTGACACGGCCACCAAGCAGTTTCTGAGCGCGACCCCCATTGGGAGCGGTGGTGGCACCGTACGCCACATGTACTACGATGCGAAGACGAACTCAATCTGGTTTGGTACAGACACCAACATGCTGGGACAGGCGAAGCTCTCGCCCAAGCGGCCCGAAGCAAGCTGAGCTGATTAATACGGGCGCCGCAGACCAAGCGGCGCCCGTTCTCCCCCTCGCGTTCCCCGAAATCGTCGTGCATCTTGCCCAGACATCGTAGAAACTCCATGTCCCCATCCGCCGAGCGACCGATGATCCGACTCCTCATGGTTGCGACCGTGTTTGTCCTGGGAGCACCGAGTCTCGCGCTTGCCCAGGAAACGACTGTCGAGCGCGTCCAGCGAATCCTGACTACCGTCCCGCTCATCGACGGACACAACGACCTGCCGGGCGCAATTCGCGAGGCCGCGAAGGGGCGACTTGGCGACGTGGCGGCCTACGATCTTCGCACGCGTACCACGGGCGATACCGATTTGGAGCGGCTTCGCCGTGGCATGGTGGGCGCGCAGTTCTGGTCGGTCCACGTGAACGTCACCCATCCCGAACCCGCTCGGCAGCAGCTCGAGCAAGTCGACATTGCACTACGCACCATCGCTCGCTACCCGGACCATTTCGAGCTTGCGACCACGGCGTCGGAGATCATGCAGGCGTTTGGGCGCAAGAAGATCGCGTCCCTGCTCGGCATCGAAGGGGGACATGTGATCCAGAACTCGCTCGGTGCGCTGCGGGCGTACTACCACCTCGGCGTGCGCTACATGACGCTCGCGCACTTCGCCAATACCGACTGGGCGGACTCGGCAACCGATGAACCGGTGAACGATGGACTCTCGGCCTTTGGCGAGGAAGTGGTGCGCGAGATGAACCGACTGGGCATGCTCGTGGACCTCTCCCACGTCTCGCCAGCGACCATGAGCGACGCCCTCAACGTGACGCAGGCGCCCGTGATTTTCTCTCACTCGGGCGCGCGCGCCTTGACCAATCACGTGCGCAACGTGCCCGATTCGATCCTGGTACGGCTCAAGCAAAACGGTGGTGTGGTGATGCAGGTGTTCTACCCGCCGTACGTCTCCGAAGCGTACCGGTTGTACGATGAGCAATCGCAGCAGGTCGCTCAGGTGGATATCCAACAGCGGTTTGGGAACGACCGGTCACGCATCGAGCAAGAGCTCAACCGCTGGCGTGCCGCGAACCCCGCTCCTCCCGTCACGATCGCAGACGTTGCCGATCACATCGAGCACATTCGAGACGTGGCCGGGATCGACCACGTAGGCCTCGGCAGCGACTACGACGGGATCCCGACCTACGTCACGGGACTCGAGGACGTCTCGACGTTTCCCGCGCTGTTCGTGGAATTGGCGAATCGCGGATGGTCAGACAGCGATCTGCGAAAGCTCGCGGGCGAAAACGTGCTGCGGGTCATGCGTGAAGCCGAAGCGGTGGCGGCTCGATTGCAGCGAACCAAAGAGGCGTCGACGATGACCATGGAGGGGGAGCAGGGGACGTACAGGTGATTGGAGGGAGGGGAGGCAGAAGGGGCATAAGAGGCGGTAGCACAACGGAAGAAGCCGGGGGGCGAAGGCTCCCCGGCTTTTTGGCGTAACGAAACCGTCACGCGGAATCACAGTCAGCTCGACGATATGGCCATCCAAACTAAGTGTCAAGGTGCGGGGGTGCTGGCGGTTTAAATGCGAGGCGCATCCGAAAAACGCAGTCACCGTTCGATAGCCAGTCGAGGACGCCACGGTCTGTGCAGTTGCGTTCGTCTGTCCGCGCTATCACGTTGGCCGTGTCGCGTCGCAGATAATCGAGGAGCGCTCAAGAGAACGTGACCGTACCCGACCAAGCTGAGCAACTCGACCGCCTAAACGCTGCCCTGGCCGACCGCTATCGTATCGAGCGTGCGATCGGTGCCGGTGGTATGGCGACGGTCTATCTCGCCGAAGATCTCAGGCACAAGCGGAAGGTGGCGCTCAAGGTGCTGAAGCCCGAGCTCGCCGCCGTGCTAGGTGCCGAGCGATTTGTGCAGGAAATCACGACCACGGCCAGCCTACAGCATCCGCACATCCTCCCGCTGTATGACAGCGGGCGGATCGAATCCTTCCTCTATTATGTCATGCCCTACATCGAGGGCGAGACACTCCGGGACAAGCTGAATCGCGAGAAGCAGCTCGCCATCGAGGAGGCGGTGCGGATCGCCACCGAAGTGGCGGATGCCCTCGACTACGCGCATCGGAACGACGTCATTCATCGCGACATCAAACCCGAGAACATTCTGCTGCACGACGGTCGTGCGATGGTCGCGGACTTCGGCATCGCGCTGGCAGTGAGTGCGGCGGCGGGTGGGCGCATGACCGAGACGGGGCTGTCAGTGGGCACGCCGCACTATATGAGTCCCGAGCAAGCGACGGCGGAGAAGGATCTCACCAACCGCTCAGATATTTATTCGCTCGGCGCTGTCATGTATGAGATGCTCACCGGGAGCCCGCCGCACGTCGGCTCCTCGGCGCAGCAGATCATCATGAAGATCGTCACCGAAGAGCCGCAGCCCGTGCGCGCCGTGCGGAGATCCGTTCCGCCAAACGTTGCGGCAGCGGTTACCAAATGCTTGGAGAAGGTACCGGCGGACCGCTTCACATCCGCGGCGGAGTATGGCGCCGCCCTCTCGAATCCCGACTTTGTAACAGGCACCACCGTCCCACCATCATCGTTGCGGGCGAAGAGCTTCTGGACGGACCCGCGCACGCTTGGTTTGACGGCGATCGCCGCGATCATGATGGTGGTAGCGATTTGGGGATGGAACGGCCGGAGTACATCGGAAGCTGGCGTCCGGCGCATTACTATCCCGCCCCCAAGGGGGTGGACGTTCCTCGAAGGCGGGTATGTACCAGCGCTCTCACCGGATGGGAACACGGTGGTCTTTTCCGCCCGTCAGGGTGACTCAGCCATGTTGTTTCGTCGTCCGCTCGATGGCTTCACGGCCGAGGCCATCGAGGGCTCCTTAGGTGCAGAGTATCCGTTCTTCTCTCCCGATGGTGTGTGGGTCGGTTTTTACACGAGGGTGCCGGCCGAAATACGAAAGGTTCCACTCGCAGGTGGTCGACCGTTTACGATCACTCCGCTCTTCACGGCCGTGAACGACGCGACATGGCGGCGCGACGGGACGATCGTGTTTTCGACGGAGCGGCGAGGCCTGTTTGCCGTGAGTGACGCGGGCGGTGAAGCAGGTCAGCTGACCGTGCCGGATTCGGCGGCAGGCGAGCTCGCTCACCACGGTCCGCAGGAATTGTCGGATGGACGACTGTTCTTCGGGATCCGTGCGCAGAATGGATTTCGATCAGCGATCATGGATGCGGACGATGGGACCTGGGAGGTACTCCCCGGTGATAACGTTGGTGGGATCTACGTACCGAACGGTCATATGCTGATCGGCACCAGCGAGGGAGTCTGGACCGCGCACCGGTTTCGGATTGGGAGCGCCGAATTGGGTCGCGGAATCCCGGTGTTGACCGGTGCCGTGACACCCTATCGTCGCGGTGGCTCCGGTGAACCGGTACCGCTTTCGTTCTCGGACCGTGGAGATGTGGCCTTTTTCAGTAACGTGCGTGAGCAGATCAAGATCGTCACGCGTCTCGATTCTACAGGAGCCGCGACCGCCATCGTCTCCGAGCAGCGAAGCTATCGTTGGCCCAGAGTGTCGCCAGACGGCACCCGGCTCTCGATTGGGCGGGATACCGAGGGTCGGGTCCGTGGTCTGTGGGTGCTCAATCTGCGCACGGCGGCATGGAGGCGGTTGCCCGTGGACGCGGGACTCGCGGGTGAAGCTGATTGGTCGCCAGATGGAACCCGGCTTGCGTACACCGTCCAAGAAAATTCCGACAGTCGCTGGGCCTCGATCTATGTGCGCGACATGATCGGAGCCGGCGACGAGCGGCTAGTGGTTGCCGCACCGTTTCACGCCTGGATGAGTGATTGGTCTCCCGATGGGCGGTTCCTGACCTTCTACGGTGGACCGCAGAATTCAGCCATATGGGTGGCCGATCTAAACGACGGTGGCAGCTTGCGCGACGTCGCCACGGGAGCCGGCGATCGACGCCACCCTGCGTTCTCACCGGACGGAAGAGCAATTGCCTATCAGTCGGATGAGAGCGGTCGGGATGAGGTCTACGTGCGTCGGTTCCCCGAGCTGGACGACACGCGGATCGTCTCCACGGATGGCGGTACGGAACCTCTCTGGCGCTCGCGGAGGGAACTGGTCTTCCGCAACGGCAGCCGAATGATGGCGGTCGACATTCGCACGACGCCACGTCTCGAGGTCGGAACGCCGCGAGAGCTGTTTCGGGCGTACATGGAGTACGACCTGAACGGGGATCGTGGTTACGACATCATGCCGGACGGAAGTTTCGTCGTCATCCGCACCGATCCAGTTTCCGCACCCGATCTTCGTGTGATCAAAGGTTTCGTCTCGGAGTTGGATCGACTATCCAGGTGACAGACAAAGGGTCATGCAGTGGACAACCCGGGCACCCGGCTGCATCCTATGACATCCCCGCCACGTCGTTACCCCACCTAGGAGGCTCCATGCGTCGCATCCTTGGCATCACCGCCACGCTCGCCGTTCTGGGGACAGTGACCATTGCGTGGCGAGCCGGTCCGAGCAGCAGCAACCCCTTCGATGGCGCATGGGTGGCCACCAGCTGGGTAGTGGACGGGTCGGCGATTGAGCAGGCTCAACCGGGGTTGATCATCTTCACCGGCACGCACTACAGCATGATGTACGCGAATAGCGTCGACCCACGAGCGCAGTATGGTGACGAAGGAATGACCGACGCGGAGATCATCGCAGCGTACCGGTCGTTCACCGCCAACTCAGGGCGCTACGAGGTGAACGGCAACCAACTCACCACGAGAGCTTACGTGGCAAAAGACCCGAACTACATGGGTGGCTGGCCGGAGAACGCTGAGACGTACACGTTCAGGTTCGAAGGAGAAACCCTTCATATGGAATGGCCGAGCGATTGGCCGGAAGCCCGTAGCGGTACGTTTCGCAGGGTGGAGGGTCAGCCGGCACCTTGGTAGCGTGCTCGATCGTTCGCAGCGGTGGAATACCTCAGGACGAACGTGCCGGAGGTTGAGTCAAGCAGCGTTGGGGCGTCCCTCGCTCACGGCCGGCGCCGTGACCAACTCGTCATCCAGCGCCAGCACCATATCCACCTCGGCGTTCATCTCCTTGCTGAGCGCGAGGTGGTGCACCTTTACTTCGTCGAGGTCCCACTCGAACGACGCGATGTGATCGGTGACGTGAAACAAGCCTTTTACGAGCTCGTCACGCGTGGATTGATATTGGACCAACGCAGCGTCACTCCCGCCGAGGACGGCCCGGGCGAGCAGCTCCGCGTCACGCAACGCATCGGTGATTCCATGCGCCGTAAGGGGATCCTTGAAGTAGCCGGCATCCCCCACGAGCGCCCACCCCGGTCCCGCCGCGCGCCGAAGGAAACCGCGAACGCCAGGGAACGCCCTGAGCTTCCCGGAGACTTCCGAGGCAGCCACTCGTTCCGCTAGCATCGGCGAAACGTCTCGGAGGACGTCGCGGTAGAGTGCGTCCAGTCCTTTTTTCCGATTTCCTTCGAAGCGCGCAGGCGGGAGCGAGGCGAAGACACAGGTATCGCCGTCATTAGTAGGGATTGCTCCCACGGAGGCACCGAGCGCGTAAAACCAGTGGAATCCCTCCAGACCGAGGTTGCGCCGATAGCTGTAGATGGAGGCGGTCGCGTGCTCCGCTTGCTCCTCGATCTCGGCTCCCACCAGCTGCGCGACGCGAGACCGAATCCCGTCCGCCCCGATGACCAGTTCGGCGGTCACGTCGAACGACCTTCGGTCAGGGCCCGCGATCGTAGCACCTACCACCCGACCCTCACGGCCGCGTAGCGCATCGGTCAGCGAGTAGCCGAGCAGTACCTCTGCGCCCGCTTTCTCGGCACCGTCCAGCAAGATCGAGTCGAGCACCGTTCGACGCGGCGCATACAAAGCGTCCACGCCATCCCTTTCCTTGATGGGGATTGCGATAGACTCGTCACCGTAGTGGAACGCGGTCGTGCGGATCGAAGGCGTTCCGGCCGCTCGAACGGCGTCCAGGATGTCCCAGCGGTGCAGCTGTAGCACACCAGCACGCATGAGCGCGTGCGTAGACAGGGTGTCACTGCCGCGGCGCATCGGGTCCACGACGAGAACACGCAGCCCCTGGCGTGCCAGGAGCATCGCGGTGGACGCCCCCGCGCAACGGGCGCCAGCGATGACGACGTCGTAACGATCGCGCGCGATCGGTGAGAGCCGACTGGACGATGCGGAGCGATTCATGCCACGCTCCGCAACCTGGGCAGGTCTTGACGGGCACTCGCCTGCATGCTTCGCCCATCCAGGTAGGCCGCGAGGTGCGCGCTCAAGTCACGCGCGTCCTCGGCCGCACCGTCGATGAGGCTGGACTTCCGACGACGCAAGAATGGAATGCCCATCAGGTACATGCCCGGCGAGTCGACCACACCGCCATCGTGACTGAGGCGCCCCTTCCGATCGAAAACTGGGACATCGAGCCAGGAATAGTCGGGCCGGTACCCGGTAGCCCAGATGACGGTCTTGATGTCACCCTTGGTGAGGTCCATCCCGAGCGGCGGCGACGCCTCGACCCGTGTGGGTTCGAACCGGTGTGATGGAGCGACTTCGCCATCGCCCATGTATTCGGCCACCCACTCATCGATCCGGTCGAGCAACCGGTTCATCTTGAGGTCCGCCATCTGGCACAGGTTCGTAAGCGATCCCGAAAACTGTGCCTTCCCGTCGCGCATACCAGCGAGACGACCGACGAGCTTGACACCGATGTCAGTTAGCGCATTGAGATCGACGTTGCGCCGGTCGTCCGACCCGGCGAGTTGCAGGGACGGGACGTTGCGCACACGCTCGATGCTGTCGACATCGGTGTAAAACTCATCGAGCACGCCGACGGCATCCATCCACCACTTGATGTCTCGGCCGCGGTAGACGCGCGGCACTCGCACGTGTTCTCCCACCGAGAGCGTCACGGGGCGGCCGGACCGGTGAATCTCCTCCGCGATCTGCGTACCGCTGGCAGAGGCTCCCACCACGAGCACGCCACCCTGCTCGATCTGGTCAGGGTTGCGGTACTGGAGCGGTGTGAGCGTCCCGATGCCTGATGGCAGCTCCGTCGCGAGCGCTGGCACGTTGGCGATGTTGCAGGCGCCGGTGGCCAAGACGACGGTGCGGCACCGCCATTCGCCCCGGTTTGTGAGTACTGTGTAGCCATCATCGGTCCGGCGCACCGACGTAACGACAGTATTGGTGCGGACCGGAACGGAGACGACCTCGGCATAGCGCTCGATGAAATCGATCGTCTCCGGCATCGTACGGAATCCGCCGGGATCGTCACCCACGTACCCGTAGCCCGGAAGCCGGCTCTGCCAATTGGGCGTCAAGAGCCGGAGCGAGTCCCACCGCTCGGTCTTCCACGAGTTCGCCACCTCACCACGCTCGAGGACCACATGGTCGATCGAACGATCGGCGAGGCAACGGCTCATGGCCAATCCGGCGTGGCCGGCCCCGATGACTACGGTCGTGGTGCGCATGGATCCCATCCTCATATCCGCGGCGAGGTCAGTTCACCTCGACGGAGACGTTCGTGGGATTCGTGATGATGTCGAAGACGGCGGAGCGCTTCTGAGACTGCGCGACGACCGCCTTGATCTCATCAGGAGTGGCATCGGCATCGATCTCGTAGCTGACCTTGATGCCGCTGAACCCATTCCGTACGTCGCTGTCGATGCCGAGGATGCCGTAGAGATCCATCGATCCCTCGAGGGTCGCCTTCACGGAACGAAGCTGGATCTGCCGATTCTGAGCGACCGCGGCGATGCCGGCGGTGAGGCAGCTGGCCAAACCCGCCAGCACGATCTCGACCGGTGTCGCCCCATGATCCTCGGATGCGAACAGCTCCGGATGGTCCGCGTCGAACTTGAACTGGGTACGGTGCCTCTGCTCCTCGCCCAGTCCAAAGAACCCCTCCACGGTCGTCTTACTGTGCGTCCCCCGCACCCACTCGTTCTGGGCCCGCCAGGTGAACTGCGCGGCCTCGGGTGCTTGAGACAGTGCCTCGCGTGCTTCGAGCAGCGCGCCGACGTTTACGCCGTTGTCGATGGTCTTGGTCGCAGGCATGATTCCTCTCCTTTTCGCCGATGCTAGGTCAATCTGAAACCCGTCCTGCCTTCACCCGAGTAAAGCGCAGGAGCGGGCGGTTCCGGCTCATCGGTGGGGTAGGGGGAAACCGGTGGGGCCGGGGTGTGGACGGGGTCGGAGAAGGATCGGCCAACAAGCCAAGTGCTGGTGGTGGAACGATTTAGGGTGGATAGGGGGCGAGGGTGGGGCGTGGTCCGTAACCTTCGAATGATGCGCGCTAGCCGTGGTCGCACCACACCCGCATAATGGTATTCCGTGGACGAAGGGGAGGGTGGGCCACTACTGAACAGAGGGGTGCCATGGAAGTGATCATCTATAAGGATTATGACGAGCTAAGCCGCCAGGCGGCCTTACTCGTTCTCGATGTGCTCAACGCGAAACCCAACGCGGTGCTCGGCATGGCCACCGGATCGACCCCGCTCGGGCTGTACAAGGAGCTGGTCCGGCTTCACCAGGAGTCAAAGGTCGACTTTTCTCATGTGACCACCTTCAATCTGGACGAATACGTTGGCCTCGCGGTGGATCATCCGCAGAGCTATCACTACTTCATGCACGAGCATTTTTTTAAGCACGTGAACATCCCACCGCAGAACATCAACATTCCGTCAGGTTCGACGAGCAACTACCCGGCGTTCTGTGCCTGGTATGAAGAACGAATCGCCGAGTGCGGCGGTATCGATCTCCAGATCCTGGGCATCGGCACCGACGGACACATCGCGTTCAACGAACCGGCCAGCTCCTTGAGCTCGCGAACCCGCTTGAAAACGCTTTCGAAGCAGACGATCGATGACAACGCCCGGTTTTTCGACCGGCGAGAGGACGTTCCCGTGTACGCCATCACGATGGGCGTGGGGACGATTCTGGAAGCCCGCAAGCTGATTCTCCTCGCGAGCGGGAAGGCAAAAGCAGATGCCATCGCCAAAGCCGTAGAAGGACCTGTTACCAGCATGATTACTGCTAGTGCTATCCAGTGGCACGCAGACGTCAAGGTACTGGTTGACGAGGATGCCGCGAGCAAGCTGGAGTTGCGTGACTACTACGACTTCATCTATAACGCAAAACCTGCCGCGCCACCCTCGTGACGTGCGCTTTCCATTGCAGGCTAGAGCTCTTCACTATCCATTCGCGCGAACCGCTCGGTTAGGAGCCCCATGACGAGACACAACATCCCTCTCTTTTCGCTCACGCTCCCGCTGCTGTTAGGTCCCATCGCCCTTCACGCAAATAGAGGAGACCCGGTTTCCGAGTCCCACCAAGCGCAAGAGTGGACGCCACTCTTCAATGGGCGTGATCTGGAAGGCTGGGCTCATGTGGGGGAGGGTGGTTTTACGATCGAGACTGGCTTGCTCAAGACCCAGGGCGGTATGGGCCTCCTCTGGTTTACCGGCCGGAAATTTCACGATGTGACATTGCGCGTCGTGTATAGAGGGGCGTCGCACAGCAATGCAGGGGTGTTCATTCGGATTCCGGAACCGCCAACCGAACCGTGGATGCCGGTCCATCGCGGGTACGAAGTTCAGATCAATGACCGGGAAGATGAATACCACAGGACTGGCGTGCTCTACTCGCTCACAAAGGCAAAGGCGTCACCGGGCAAGCCGGACGACTGGAATGTCATGGAGATCACGCTCGATGGCGACCGTACGATTGTCCACGTAAATGGCGTCATGGTCACCGACTTTCGCGAAGGTGATGCCGTGCCGCCGAAGGCGCGCGACTACGAACCAGACAGGGGTCCGAGGCCAACATCGGGCTATGTGGGCCTCCAAAATCACGGGGCTGAGGACACGGTCTATTTCAAGGAGGTTAGCTATAGGCCACTACGACCTTCCGGGGGCCACGAGTAATGCCTTCGAACGCCTGGCAGTTGTGACGTGAAGGACAGGGTAGGCGTGGGCCTCGTTGGCTCGCAGTTCATCTCCACCATTCATGCCGAGTCGCTGCGATCGGTTCCGGACGCCGCAGTCGTGGCGGTGATGTCACCTACCAAGGGGAATGCTCGCGCGTTCGCAAAGAAGTACGACATCCCCAACCATTTCACCGAGTTGGACCAGATGATGGATGTGGACGACGTCGACATGGTCATCGTCGGCGCACCAAATTTCCTTCATTGTGAAATCACGCTGAGGGCAGCCGAGGCGGGCAAGCACGTCGTCGTCGAAAAGCCACTCTGCATGAATCTGGCCGAGGCGAGCCGGATGATCGACGCGTGCAAACGGGCCAAGGTCAAACTGATGTATGCCGAGGAATTGTGTTTCGCACCAAAGTACGTGCGGTTGAAGTCACTCCTGGATGAGGGTGTGTTGGGAAAGCCGGTACTGTTCAAGCAATCCGAAAAACACGATGGTCCACATGCTGAACATTTTTGGGATGTGGAACGATCGGGCGGGGGAGTGACGATGGACATGGGCTGCCACGCAATAGCGTTCTTTCGTTGGCTGAACAATAGGAACCCCATCAAATCTGTCTACGCACAGATGAGCACGGGTGTGCACGCGGCAAAGACGAAGGGAGACGATAACGCAATCATCATTCTCGAGTTCGAGAACGGCGTCATCGCGCTCGCCGAGGAAAGCTGGACAAAGCTCGGCGGTATGGACGATCGGGCGGAGATTCACGGCTCAGAGGGAGTGGCGTACGCGGATCTGCTGCAAGGGAGCTCCATCCAGACCTACAGCGCCAAGGGTGTTGGCTACGCCGTCGAGAAGGCCGGGAGTACTGCTGGATGGAGTTTTGTCATGTATGACGAGATGTGGAATTACGGCTTTCCCCAAGAGCTTCAGTACTTCGTTCATTGCGTGAAGCATGACGAGGAGCCGATGCTCACTGGAGAAGACGGGAAAGCCGTTCTCGAGGTCATCCTTGCTGCGTACGAATCGGCGGGTACCGGGAAGAAGGTGATGTTGCCCTTCGAGACCGACGTCGACAAACCATACAAGCTGTGGCGAACGTGATCGTGATCTGAAGCGATGCGGTAACCTGAGATCGAGGTCTTGCAAATGAGCAATCAGCTTTCTCGTCGCGCGTTTTTACAATCGGGTGTCGTGGCTGCGGGAGGTGTTCTCGCGGGCGAATCGATACTCCTCGGCCCGCACCCAGCCGTGGCTTCGCCCGTTCGTATGCAGGCGACTGATCGCGTGCGGTTCGGGATGATTGGTGTGGGCATGCAGGGTTCCGGTTTGCTTGAAACCGCTCTGACGCTCGGCCATGAGTGCGTCGCGGCGGCCGATCTGTACGATGGCAGGCACACCCTTGCCAAAGAGATCGTTGGCGATTCGAGCCTTCCCACCACCCGCCGTTATCAGGATGTACTCGATCGGCAGGACATCGACTGTGTCATCGTTGCAGTACCCGACCACCATCATCACCAAACCGTCGTGGATGCGCTCAGCGCGGGCAAGGACGTCTATTGTGAAAAGCCGATGTCACACTCGGTGGCCGGGGGCGTGGAGATGGTGGCGGCAGCGCGGCGATATGGCCGGATCGTTCAGGTGGGCTCTCAGCGCACGAGCGCCGCGCTGTGTGCCAAGGCCCGGGAGCTGTACGGGCAGGGTGCGATCGGTGAGGTCTCGATGATCGAGCTGTCGCTCGGCCGCAACTCCCCTACAGGCGCCTGGCAGTATCCGCCCCCCTTCGACCTCTCACCGCGAAACCTGGACTGGGATACCTGGTTGGGTTCCGCCCCCAAAATCCCGTTCAATCCTCACCACTTCGCGCGGTGGCGATGCTGGAGAGAATACGGTACGGGTGTCGCCGGTGACCTCATGGTGCATCTGATCTCCGGGATGCTCTATACGCTCGGATGGAGCGAGACGCCGCGATCGGCCCAGGCGCTGGGCGGGATCGTGCGCTGGAAGGACGGCCGCAACATGCCGGACATCCATGCGGTGCTGTTCGACTATCACGGCGTACCGGTGTTCGTTCGCCTTGGCCTTGGCACGGAGACACCCGAGATCACCCGATTCATGGGACCGAAAGGGATGCTCGAAGCGACGGGCCAGACCCTCACCCATATACCGCAGGTGGGAGTGGACCGATCGCCGAGCTACTACGCGTACGGATTCCCGAGCGAGATGCGGGAGGAATACTTCCAGCAGTGGCAAGCCGAACACGGTCCTGAACCCGGTAAGGAGCCCGTGGACGGATCGACGGTGTATCACGGACAGGACTGGGACGAGTTGACACCCCATCTCTGGGGCTTCTTTGAGGCTGTGAAGTCACGCGAGCCTGTCGTGCAGGATGCGGTCTTTGGGAACCATGCGGCCAACGCGTGCCATATGGCAAACCAGTCGTTTTTCCGCCAGGCCCCCGTTCGCTGGGACCCAGCGTCACAATCGATCAAGAGCTAGCCGTGACGAGAATCCTGCTCTTGCTACCACTGCTCGCGGCCTGCGTCGGCGACCGCTCCGCCGACGAGGCGGAGGCGAGGGGTATGACCACCTACAGGACGATCGGGACCATTGAGCGTCTCGACCCAGCAATCGACTCGCTCATCTCAGCGAATGCTGCTATCGAGGTCTTAGCCGAGGGATTCGATTGGTCGGAAGGTCCCGTGTGGATCGAAGCTGGACGGTACCTCCTGTTTTCGGACGTTCCACGCAACAGGATCTATCGATGGAGGGAGGGCGCGGGTCATGAGGTTTGGCTCGAGCCCTCCGGCTACACCGGTGACGTGGAGCGAGGGGGCGAGCCCGGGTCAAACGGCTTGCTGCTCGATCGCGAAGGTCGGCTCGTCCTGTGCCAACACGGCGATCGCCGAGTCGCGCGTCTGGATGCTCCCCTGACCGCACCCGAGCCCCGCTTCACAACGCTCGCCGATCGCTACCGCGGCAAGCGTTTCAGCAGTCCCAACGACGCGGTATTCGACAGCCGCGGCGCGCTCTATTTTACCGATCCACCGTATGGCTTGCCGGAAGGCCCGAACGACCCGACCAAAGAACTGGCGTTCAACGGTGTGTACCGCCTCGGGACCGATGGTGCCGTGACGCTTTTGACAGACGAGCTGTCGCGTCCAAATGGCATTGCGCTTTCACCCGATGAGAGAACACTCTACGTCGCCAATTCCGATCCCGAGCGCGCCATCTGGATGGCGTACGATCTGCTACCCTCCGGCCGCGTCGAGAACGCGCGCGTCTTTTTCGACGCGACACAGTGGGTGGGCGAGCAACCCGGCCTGCCCGACGGGCTCAAAGTAGACGGCGCCGGCAACGTGTTCGCTACGGGGCCCGGAGGTGTTCTCGTTTTCTCTTCCGCCGGTCGGCATCTGGGCACCATCCGGACCACGCAGGCCACCGCGAACGCTGCCTTCGATCAGAATCGCACCACGCTGTACATGACCGCGGACAGCCTGCTGCTACGACTGCGGCTCCAGTAGCGTGATCGTTGTGGTGATGGGCGTATCCGGCGCCGGAAAGACGGCGGTCGGAGAGCGTGTGGCACGACGGATGGGATGGTCCTTCGTGGATGGCGACGACCTTCATCCGGCCCGCAACATCGAGAAGATGAGAGATGGGGTTCCGCTGACCGATGAGGATCGATGGCCCTGGCTCGAGCGCGTTCGTGACGTCATCGCGGAACATGCCGCAGCTGGACGGTCAGCCGTTGTGGCGTGCTCGGCCCTCAAGAAGGATTACCGCGTGTTTCTGTTAGCGGGGAGAGCCGAGATCCAATTCGTCTACCTACGTGGCTCGCCTGAGGTGTTCGAACGTCGCCTCAGCGAACGGCGCGGTCACTTCTTCGATCCAAATCTGCTCGCTTCACAGTTCGAGGCTTTAGAGGAGCCGAGTGAAGCGCTGGTGGTTGATGCCAACCAAGACCTGGCGGCGGTGGTCGACGCAGTGGTAGCGGGTCTGAAGGGCAGTGAGGGGTGGAGTAGGAAGTAGGACTAGGGGGGAGCGGGCCCCCGACGCGGGACGGCGGTGCGGTGACCATCCGCAACCGCCGCCCGCGAAGGGAGGCCGTTCCCCCTAGTCGTCTCAGAGCTTCACGATGTCGACCCGGCGGTTTTGCGCTCTCCCTTCCGGCGTCGTGTTCGGCTGAACCGGTTTCGTATCTCCAAGCCCCTGTGTCGTAATCCGGCCTTCGTCGATTCCGAAGTCCCGCACGAGCGCATCCTTGACGGCGGCGGCACGCGCATCGCTGAGCTTCAAGTTGAACTCCGCCTTCCCGACGTTGTCGGTGTGGCCTTCGATCAGGATGTTCAGGTCCGCGTGATCCTTCATCGTAGCCGCGATCTCCTTGAGCACGGGGCGGGATTCCGGCCGGAGTTCGGCCTTGCCGGTCGCGAACAGAATGCCCTGCGTTGACCACCGGCCTTCGGCGGCGAGTGCGTCGTACAAGACGTCGGTTTCGCTCTCGGCTACGCGGATCTGGGTGACAAACAGCGCCATCCCCGGCTCTTCGGAGCCACGTACGAAGATGCGGATGACCGAGTCGCGCTTGAACCCAAGCTCTGGGATGTTGTACATCCGTCGTTCATTCACATAAAGCTTGAAGTAGGCACCATCCATCAGGACACGGAGATGCGCCACCTGTCCTCGAAGCAGCGGTTGCATGGCGTCGGGGATCGTGACGTCACTCGTGCCCGGGTTCTGCCCGCCGCCGATGATCAGGGTCCCGTTCGTATTCCAGTTGACCTCGGCGGAGCCGGTGCCGCGGTCGAGCTCGGGACCACCCTCGAACGCGACGAGATCGTATCCACCGGTCTGGGCTGCGGGAGCAAGGATGTCCAACTCGAGCGTGAAGCGCTCGGGAAGCCTCGAACCGACGGGAATCAGAAACTCGGAACGAGTGGTCGCCCGCAGCATCCGGACGCTGTCCCGTTCCACCACGTCCATGGATCCGGACCGATATTTCAGTCCGCGGGCGAAGTTGCCGACGCGATCCTCGGAGAAGTCCGTGAAAAACAGCACCCTGTTACCGGGAACGAAATCGTAGTTGTCCCACACTTTGGGATCCACGGGTGCCGCTTCGGCGGTGGTGGTGCTGGGTGCGGTAGTTGTCGTCGTGGTGTCTGCCGTCGGTTGCTGGACTTTACCTTCTACCGCCTTCTTCGCGTCTTTGAGCTTCCGTGGGAGCTGTCCCTCGAGTGGTTGTGGAATGCTGATCGCAAAACAGGTGACGAGCAGGGCGGCGAGGGCAAATCGGATCTTCATAACGCCTCCGGTCGATTCGACCCATACACAACGCCCCCGGCCACGGCCGCCAGGAGTTGGCGGTTTTGACCCGGGGGTACCGACTGATGGGGATCCGGGGTGGACGGATCCGCGGTCAGTCACGCGATGAATATCGCGGTCGTCTGATGCGGCGGCAAGATGCGCCGTGTTGTTGAGCTGCCACGGGGCGGACTTAAAAGGCAGTTAGGAGTGAGGGCCGGGATGTGGTCGATGGTGGCTTCACTACGCGGGCGGCGGTTGCGGGTGGTCTCGACGCACTCGATGGACCCAGAGAGAACGTGAGGTTCGGTCGCCTTGCGCCGTCAGGGAGCCAGGGCCGTCAAGCATTCACACTAAAGGAAAAACGACAGCACCAGCACGACCCCAAAGCCCGTGAGCCCTACCACGGTCTCCATTACCGTCCACACACGAAGGGTCTGTCTCTCCGTCATGCCGAGGTAGCGGTTGACCAGCCAAAAGCCCGAGTCGTTGACGTGGGAGAGTACGGTCGCACCGGATGCGATGGCAATGACCGTTGCCGCCACGAGAGCTGGCGAGATGGTCATCGCCTCGATGATTGGCGCCATCAGGCCGGCCGCCGTCACCATTGATACGGTTGCCGATCCCTGAGCCACACGGACGACCATGGCGATGAGAAAGGCCAGCACAACGAGCGGAAGCCGCGAGGTGGCCATCCAATCGGCCACGGCGGCACCGACGCCCGTTGCGACGAGGACCTTCCCGAACACACCGCCGGCCCCGGTGACGAGAATGATGAGACCCACCGGCTCGAGTGACTTCGTTGCCATCTTTCGCACGTCGTCGCGCGAGAACCCCAAGCGAGTTCCGAGGACGTAGAACGAGAGGAGCGTGGCGGCGATGAGGGCCGTGAACGGGTGCCCGACAAAGGCCAGCACGCTTCGCATGCGATGGTCGCCGGGCAAGGCGACCGACGAGGCTGTGCCAAGGAGGATAAGAACCAGAGGAAGGGCAATGAGCCCCGCCGCCAGGGCGAAACCGGGTGCGTTGGCCACCGTTTGCGGTTCCGATGTCTCTTCCGGCAAATGCATGAACTCAGGCACGTCGAGATGGACTCGGCTCGAGATGCGGCGGCCAAACCAGATCCCGCCGACGATCGTGGCAGGAATGCCGGCGACGACACCAAGCGCGATCACCCAACCCAGGTCGGCTCCCAAGAGACCGGCCACCGCCACCGGTCCCGGTGTTGGCGGAATGAAGGAATGGGCGACAGCGATTCCTGCAAGGAGCGGGATAGCGTAGAACAGCGTGGAGCGGCCACTACGCCGAGCCAAGCTGTACACCAACGGGATGAAGAGGATCAAGGCGACGTCAAAGAACACCGGCACCGCCACGATGAGGCCGGTCAATCCCAATGCCCAGGGTGAGTAGCGGTCTCCGAACACACGGAGCAGGGTGTCCGCGATGGAGCGAGCGCCTCCGGATCGTTGCAGCATCTCGCCGAACATTGCTCCCACGCCGATGACCACGGCGATGTATCCCAGGGTGCTGCCCATCTCTCGCTGAATGAGATCTGCGATCTCGCCGAGTGGAATGCCGCCCAGCACGGCAACGACGAGGCTCGTGACGAGCAATGCAATGAAGGCGTGGAGGCGGACCACGACCAACAAAACGAGCAGGATGGCGATGCCGAGCACCACCAGACCCGCGAGGGCACCGGCCGACATCAGTTGGCGCCGTCCGGTTGCGCGACCTTGCGATATCTGAGCATCATGTGCTTTCCCGTCCGCTTCTGTAGGATGGGTGGGGGATGGTGCGCCTGGCGGCACGTGAGCGCAAGGGCGCGCTGCGATCCTTGACACGGAAATACATTGCCGGTATTCGTCGAGTTCTGTTTTCCGTGTTGCGAATCCGTCGATGGCGGTATCTGATGTGTCGAGGGCCGTTCAATCAGCATGTTGCGATGGGTCTGGTGATATCGCGTCCGCTATTCAGTCCGTGAAAATGTCTGCCAGGCCGTACATACTCGCTGAGACGACGTGGAAAGCCATTCGGGAGCTGGCGTACGAGGTTGCCGTTCTTCCTTGGGGGGCGACCGAGGCGCACAACTACCATCTTCCGTATGGCACCGACACCGTTCAGTGTGATCACGTCGCTGCCGAGGCCGCCCGGCTGGCTTGGGATGCTGGGGCGCGCGTGGGGGTGTTGCCCAGTATTCCTTTCGGAGTCCAGACCGGCCAGCTCGACATCCCATTCTGTGTCAATCTCAACCCGAGCACGCAGGCAGCCGTGCTGGGGGATATCGTGCGTGGTCTCGAGGGCCAGGGTGTCCGCAAGCTGGTAATCCTGAACGGGCACGGCGGAAACGACTTTCGTTGGATGATCCGCCAGCTTCAACCAAGTGTGAGGATGTTTCTTTGCGTAACGAACTGGTACCAGATCGTGCCGCCGGACGATTATTTCGACAATCTTGGGGATCACGCGGGGGAGATGGAGACGAGCGTGATGATGCACGTCGCGCCGCCGATCGTTCGCCCTTTATCCGAAGCCGGTGAAGGCAAGGAGCGGCGGTTTCGCATCGCGGCGTTTCGCGAAGGGTGGGCGTGGGCGCCGCGCCAGTGGACCCAGGTGTCTACGGACACGGGGATTGGTGATCCCGCAGCCGCCAGTGCGCAGAAAGGCGAACGATACGTGTCTGCGGTTGTCGAGCGATTGAGCCGCTTTTTCGTGGAGCTAGCCGCTGCAGACCCCAAGGATCTCTACGAGCCAGAGCCGACGGCCCATTCCGGGCCGTATCGCCGCTCTCTGTAGGGAGTACGTCTTCGTTCAGCGTGAGCAGACAGATGGGAGGTAACCCGCGGGACTTGGTGAGCCGTGACCCGTGGGTAACAAACGTAGGGAATCTCCGAACAGAAGCCCCGGTGAAGGGGCCTTTTGATCTCATGAAACAGAGACGTCTGGTTGTGCTGTTGCTGTCGTGTCTTGCCCTGCAGAGTTGTGGTCGTGACCGACAGGCCGTGCCGATGTTCAGGCTCCTGCCCCCGAGTGAAACCGGGGTCACGTTCACCAATACCGTGACGACCACGGACTCCGTGAACGTTCAAACGGATGCCCTGATCTACAATGGTGGCGGGGTCGCCATCGGTGATTTCGATAACGATGGTTTAGCGGACATCTTCTTGACCGGGAACATGGTCTCGAGCCGTCTCTATCTGAACAAAGGAGACATGCGGTTCGAGGACATCACCGAGTCCGCGGGACTTGCGACCGACCGATGGGCATCCGGCGCGAGCGTCGTGGACATCAATAGTGATGGCTATCTCGACATCTACATATCGGTGTCCGGACCTGAATGGTCCACACCGGCCGAACGGGCCAATTTGCTATTCCTCAACAATGGAGATCTAACCTTTCGAGAGGCCGCTGCAGAATACCGTATCGATGATACGGGGTTTACGACCCACGCAGTCTTCTTCGATTCCGATCGAGACGGTTACCTCGATCTCTATCTGCTCGGGAATAACCCGGGCGAGTTCGCTCGGGGTGAGGCCGAGAGACACCCCGCCGGTGTCGCCAGCAAGAGCACCGCTAGCCACGATAGGCTCTATCGAAACAACGGCAACGGGACCTTTACCGACGTCTCGAGGGAAGCGGGGATCTTGGCCGAGGTGGGATTTGGACTCGGCGTCGTAGTTACGGACTTGAACGCGGATGGGTGGCCCGATCTCTATATCTCCAACGACGACACCCCCAGCGACGTGCTGTACGTGAACAATGGTGACGGCACGTTTACCGACAAAGCCGGCGAGTGGCTTCTGCATACGAGCTTTGCGGGCATGGGCATCGACATCGCGGATTTCAACAACGACGGCTGGCCCGACATCTTTCAAACGGACATGGCGCCGGAGGATTTGGCGGCCCGAAAGCGAATGGCGGGAGCTACGACCTATCGGGGTTTCATGGAGCTGCGCCGCCGTGGGTTTCGCCATGATTACAACGTCAACACGCTGCAACTCAACAACGGGCTCATGCAGGACGGATCGATCAGCTTCAGTGAGATCTCGCGTCTGGCGGGTGTCGCGTACACGCACTGGAGCTGGAGTGTCCTCTTTGGCGACTACGATAATGATGGGTTCAAGGATATTCTCGTCACCAACGGGTATCCCAAAGCGGTGATCGATTTTGACTATCAGATCGAGATGTACTCCGCCCGTCAGAATGATGATCGAGAAAGAGGGCTCAAGATCCTGGAGGAGCTGGACACCTACGAAGCAACGAACTACGCCTTCCGCAATCGTGGAGATCTGACGTTCAGCGACGAGACCGTGACGTGGGGGATGAACCACTCAGGGTTCTCCTATGGTGCGGCGCATGCCGATCTCAACAACGATGGCCGGCTCGATGTCGTCATCAACAACATCGATGCTCCCGCGTTTATCTACCAGAACGTTCAACCCATTGCCGACGCCGGTCACTATCTGCAGGTCGCGCTCGAAGGTGAACCTCCCAACAACCGCGGGGTTGGGTCGTCGGTGATGCTCGTGGCCAGGGGACAACGACAATACGTGTACCACACCCCATACCGGGGATACATCTCTAGCATGGATGACAAGGTTCACTTTGGGCTCGGTCCTGCCGATCGTGTCGACAGCCTGGAGGTGATCTGGCCCGATGGGCGCCACCAGCT
>JBFGJG010000061.1:0-21509 GCA_041577295.1 Gemmatimonadales bacterium | reverse complement strand
GTTGCCCACCTCGTCAACGTGCGCCGCAAACCCGCGAGCGGTCATCCACTCCGTCAACGCGCGTGATGCTGGCGCTTCTTCTCCCGACAGGCTGGGGATGCCGACGAGGTTCTCGAGCAGCTCGACTGCTTCGGCGTCGCGTTCAGCTGGCACGCAGCACATCGACGATCGTGCCGATCGCGCGCTCGAGATCGTCCTCGGAAATCGTGAGTGGTGGAAGGAGCCGGAGCACGTTCGGGCCCGCTGGCAGTGCCCACACACCTCGCTTGAGCAACTCCTGCAGAACGGGTGTGACGCGTTGGCGCAGCTCGACACCGATCATGAGCCCCAGGCCGCGCACTTGCCGAACGCATTTCGCCTGCGCCGCCTGCAACTCGGCGAGCACGCCAGCCCCGAGCAGCGTTGCCCGTTCGGGAAGCCGGTCCCTCGTCAACACGTGCAGCACCGCGAGACTCGCGGCACAGGCGAGCGGGTTACCACCGAACGTGCTGCCATGCGCACCCGACGCGAACGTGCCGAGCCCTTCGCGCCAGCACGCGGCACCCATCGGGATACCACCGCCGAGCGCCTTGCCGAGTACGATGATGTCCGGTGCGACGCCGAGATGCTCACAGGCGAACCACTGTCCCGTTCTGCCGAGACCGGTTTGGATCTCGTCGATGATGAGCAGGGCACCCTGCTCGTCGCACAGCTGGCGGGCTGTGCGCAGGTAATCCCAGTCGGCGAGGTGCACGCCTCCTTCACCCTGCACCACCTCGAGGATCACGCCCGCGGTCTGGTCCGTAATCGCCGATTCGAGCGCGGCGGCATCGTTGAACGTCACGTGCTGAAATCCGGGGAGGAGCGGCTCGAAAGGTGTGCGATACCCGCTCGTGCCGGTGGCGCTCAGCGCGCCGAGTGTGCGACCGTGAAAACCTCGGTGCGCGGCGACGAAGTCGGTGCGTCCGGTGGCAACCCGCGCGAACTTGAGAGCCGCCTCAACTGCCTCGGTCCCCGAGTTGCACGGATGAATACGAGTGATCGCGCCGCGAGCCGTGGTGCCGAGCGTGCTCGCAAAAAGTTCGGCCAACGCACCAAACCAGCGCGCACGCTGGTCGTTGTAGCTGCTCTCGGTCAACGTCGCGATCGACCGCAGCTGCGTCGCAATCGCCTCGTTCACCTCCGGGTGCCCGTGACCGAGCGCAGCCCAACCGTGCGCCGCAGCACAATCGACGTATTCATTGCCATTCGCATCCCACATCCGCGCGCCGATGGCGCGGGTGATGGTGACCGGCCGTCGCGTCACGCCGCCCGACGAGTGACGATCCTCGAGGGCGGCGATGGCTGCGTGATCCACTCGTGGCTCAGCCACCGATCACCGTGCCTTCACCGGCCAGCGCACGATGAATCGGCCGGTCGACACGGCCATCTGCGAAGATGACGGACTTGACTCCTCCGGCGAGCGCCTCGCCTGCTCCCATGACTTTCTTTTGCATGCGCCCTTCGGCAACCTGCATGAACCGCTCGAGATCACGCGCGCGAATCGATGGGATCAATGTTGCTTCGTCCGGAAAGCGTTCGAGCAGCCCCGGCACGGCGGAGAGGATCACGAGCGTCTCCGCCTGAAGCGCTACCGCCGTCATGGCCGCGGCACGATCGCCATCTACGTTGATTGCCTCACCGTCAAAGCTCGCAGCCGGTGCGGTGAGCACGGGGAGGAAAGCTTGGGACAGGAGAGATTGCAGCAGTGCCACATTCACGCGTTCGACCTTGCCGGTGTAATCGTCGCGCAGCACCAGCTGCCGTCCGTCTTTGACAATACGGATGGTACTCTTGCGCGGCCCCTCCCAGAGCCTCCCGTCCAGCCCCGACAACCCAACGGCGTTGATGCCCCGCCGTTGCAGCCGCTCGACCCATGTCTTGTTGAGTTGGCCGCAGTAGACCATGAGGAAGATCTCGAGGCTACGCCGGTCGGTGCGGCGAGAAACGAACCCGCTGGGAGAGGTGACGTGCTCCGGTGGGTGGCCGAGTTGATGGGCGACGTCGTCGGTGAGGGCAGCTCCACCGTGCACCACCACAAGCGATGTTCCTTCACGTACGAGCTCCGCAATATCGTCGGCGACCTTGTCGTGATCGATCGCGTGTCCACCTCCAACCTTGACGACCAGCACGGTCAGATGGGGTGGAGACCGGGAAACGTGAGACCCAGCCGCTCGTCCCACCGCATGATGAGGTTCATGCACTGCACCGCGCTCCCAGCGGCACCCTTCATGAGGTTGTCGATGGCCGCAACCACCACCACGCGGTTGGCCGGCGAGTCATTATCGACTTCGAAACCGACATCGCAGTAGTTGGTGCCGGCGAGCAGCTTGGGCTCGGGGTAGCGAAAGATTCCCGTCTTCTGCTTCACCAACCGCACGAAAGGCTCTTCGCCGTATGCTCCGCGATAGAGCTTCCACAAGTCTTTGTCTTCCAGGCGCCCCGTCAAAAAACAATGTGCGGTTACCAACGCACCACGGACGAGCTCCACAGAGGTGACGGAGAACGCGAGGTCAAACGCGTGCCCCAGCTCCTGGCGGATCTCCGCCTGATGACGGTGACCGGTGGGCATGAAAGAACGCACCGCACCGCTCCGCTCGGGGTGATGCGAGCTGTCGGTCGCCTTGGCACCTGCCTCCGATGAACCGACCTTGACGTCGGCGACCACACTCTCGAGGAGGCCGGCGTCCGCAAGCGGCGCCAGCGCGAGAATCGTGACGACTGCGTTGCAGCCCACACCCGAGGCGTAACGAGCGGACTGCAGAGCATCACGCTGCCTTTCCGGAAGACCGTACACAAACTTGTTCAGCCAGGCTGGCGCCCTGTGATCGGCGCCGTACCAGGTGCGATACGCTCCGGCATCGCGCAACCGGAAGTCTGCCGAGCAGTCGACGATCCGTTCGGCGAGGGTCACAAAGCGATCGATGGTCGCGGCAGACTCGCCGTGTTGCTGAGCGAGAAAGAGGAGGTCGCACGGGTCGAGGTTCTGCGGATGGATGAACTGGAGGTCCGTGACGCCGCGGAGATTAGGGTGGACCGTGTGAACAAACTGACCCACTCGACTGGCGGACGTCACTTGCGCAACAACTACCTCCGGATGCCCCAAGAGGAGACGCAGGAGCTCACCACCGACGTACCCGCGCCCGCCGACAATGCTGACGCGTGTAGTCACCGCCCTGCGGGTACGGTGTCCGCCTGCGCGACGAGTTTGAGGGCGTAATCCACGATGCGGCCCGGGATGTCGACGCCGGTGACGTCGATGCTGTTCCGAAACTCCATCGTGTAGTTCACCTCATTGACGAGGATGCGCCCGTCCGGTGTCTCAAGCAGATCGATCGCCACGATG
The DNA here is from genome assembly GCA_041577295.1 of Gemmatimonadales bacterium. Lineage (GTDB taxonomy): Bacteria > Gemmatimonadota > Gemmatimonadetes > Gemmatimonadales > GWC2-71-9 > JBDHDH01. Next base: position 18,145 of record JBFGJG010000061.1, on the reverse strand, counting down.
CCACCGCCAACGGCCTTGGCGGCCGCAACGGAAACCTCGTTTAGCTCGGTTGTCACGGGGCAGTTGGCGGTCTTCGCCCCACGCGCGGTGTTGGTGATCCAGTGATCGGAGTGGCGGTAAATCGCACAAATTGTTTCGTCGCCGACAACGAACGCCCGAATATCTCGCTGCGGCTTCTCGATGTACTCCTGGATGTAAAAAATCGAGTGATGGTAGCTCCCGAGCGTTTCCTTGTGCTCGAGAATCGCCTCCGCGGCATCCCGGTCGTTGATCTTCGACAGCAGGCGTCCCCAGGAGCCCACCGCAGGCTTGAGCACCACCGGGTAGCCGAGCTCGTCGATCGCCCGCAGGGCAGACTCTGGTGTGAATGCGATCTTGCAACGGGGTGTGGGGACCCCGTGACGCACCAGCGCGGAGGTGGTCTCGAGCTTGTTCCCGCAGACGAGGCCCACCTGATAGGTGTTCACTGTGCGCACGCCGAGGTCCTCGAGAATCTTGAGCGCGTAGAGCGCGCGGGAGTGGTTGATGCAGCGCTCGAGGATCAGATCGAACGCCTTCCACCGGGCCCCATCTGGGCCGAGGTCGAAGATCACCTGGCGGTCGTCCAAGATCTCGACGGCAACACCGCGCTCCTGGAACTTGCCGAGGAGCAACTTCTCTTCGACGCGGATGCGCGAGAGGAGAATGCCAATCCGGGGATTCACGTTACTCGCCCCAGTCCTCCTCGACTTCAGGTGCAACCTGCAGCGCTAGCCCCTCCCCCGTGACGACCTCGAGCTCCACACCGCACTCACCGCACTGCACGATCTCACCTTGCATGACGTCGTCCTGGAGCGACACGTTTGCTGCGCACTCGGGGCATTCTGCTTGTTGGCTCATGGCGGATCACAAACGGTTATGGGTGCTGCAACATAACGACGGTTGAAGCGGGGGTGCTAGTTGTTCGCTGGGGCGGGATAGGGGGGAGCGGCGGCATGAGCAAGGTAGGGCCCTACGGCTACTACGCGCGGCGGGCTTCGATTACTCGGATTTCTCCGTTTGCATCGCCGTGGGTGTTGACGATGTCGTAGCGTGGGTCGCGCTCGAGGCCGCGTGCTGTGGCCGGGCCTTGTCCTACCCCAATTTCGAACAACAACCAGCCGCCGGGCTCGAGGAAATCCGGTGCCTCCTTGACGAGCCTCCGAAAGAGTCTCACGCCAAAGGGTCCGCCGTCGAAGGCCAGTTGGGGCTCATGCTGGCTTATTTCCTCCGGCATCGTCGGCACGCGCTTGGATGATATGTAAGGTGGGTTACATGTCAGGACGTCAACCTTGCCGAGAAACTCCTTATTCCTGAAAGGCTCGAGAAAATCCCCGCAGCGAAACTCGACCTCGTCGAGTCCCAAAAATGCGGCATTGCGCCGGGCAAGATCGACCGCATCCGCTGACACATCGGCGCCGAGCACACGGGCCGCCGGCACGTTGTGCGCTATGCCCAAGGCGACGTTACCAGCGCCGGTGCATACGTCTATGACCAATGGGTTCTGCCTATCCAGATTCTCGAGCACGGCTACGGCCGCACGTCCCAGGATTTCGGTTTCCTTGCGCGGGATGAGCGCGGCAGGTGATGCCAGCATGATGAGGCCCATGAAGTCCTGGCGGCCCGTTAAGTGAGCGAGAGGAACATTGGCCAGACGCTGTTCGACCAGCGCAGTCAGCCGCTCGAGACCGGCCTTGTCGAGGGCCGGCGTTGAAAAGCCCCTCGCTTGACTGACGGCAAGGTGTTGGCCGGCGGCGAGGGCCCAGAGACAGTTGAGCGTGGCTTCAGGTGTCTCGTCGGGTTTATCGGGCAGGGTGCGCAATTCTGAACGGATGCGGTTCCGGAGTGCCGAATAGTGAGCGTCGTTGCTTGTCGCAGTCACGTTCCAAGCCCTTGTCGTCCTGGAGGGACACACGTGCCGCACATTCGGGGCATTCTACTAGTTGGCTAATGACGGGACGTAAACGTCTACGGGTGTTGCAACATAACGATGGGCAGAATCGGGGTGCCAGGCGATCGGACCCACTGAGGATTGTCCAGGCACGCCACAGCATCCAACACAGCGAATCTCGGACTCAGCGACCCCGAGAGCTCGACTCAGGAGTTTCCGTCGTAGACAGTAGACATGCGGAATAGGTGTGCGGGCGACCATCGCACGCCGAATGCCTCTCCCGACGGGGTCGAAAGGCTGGCGGTGGAATGACCCCGTGACCATTCGTCAGCGTGTAATCCGGTGAACCACTTGTACTGAAACGAGTTACATGGCCGGTGCAGCCCCTGAAAAGGGTGGTACGGGTCACTTGGGCTCAACAAAACAAGACATTCCATTGGAGAAGTCGTCCGCCCCGACCCACTGCCTTCTCCTCGACATCCGCACCTGCTAACCCCTTCAAAACCAAAAAATTACTCTTGACGATGTGCTCTTGGTGTGCAAACTTGGCGACACCATCTGCACAGTAGTAGGCGATGGCACGAAACGTCGGCCAGATCGTCGAACGGGGACCAAACAAGTTCCTCGTGAGGGTCTACCTCGGGAGGGATTTACAGGGGAAGCGTCTCTACCACAACAAAACCGTCGTCGGCACCCGGAAGGACGCACGTGCCTACCTCGCAACCGTGCGCCGCCGGGAAAGAAGCGCCAATCGACCAGTGAGTCTCACACTCGGTGCCTACTTGGCCGAGTGGCTGAGTGGCGCCGTCGCGACGCGAGTTGCCCCACGCACCCTCGCTGATTACACCGCCCTTCTCAAACGACACATCGAGCCCGTGCTCGGCGACCGGCCGTTGCTCCAGCTCACCACCGACCAAATAGGCGGCATCTACCGTGGCATGCTGGACCGCGGTCTGTCAGCGCGGACCGTGCGGTACACGCATTCGGTCCTCCACTCCGCGTTGGAAGAGGCGGTTCGCTCGGGAAGGCTTCCCAGAAACCCCAGCCGCGGCACGGAGCTTCCGCGGCGTACAGTACGAAAGAAGCGGGTGCTGGGATCCGCCGAGGTCGAAACCTTCCTTGCGGCGGCGCGTGGGGACCGGTGGTACCCGTTATGGGAGCTGCTCGTGACTACGGGGGTCCGTCCCGGCGAAGCGCTGGCACTCAAGTGGGAGGACGTTGAGAACGGAACACTTCGAATCCACCGCGCGCTGGTGCGGACGGGAGGACGCTGGTCGCTCGAGCCACTCAAGTTCCCCCGGGGAGAGCGGACGGTGAACCTGTCCCGCACGGTGATTGAGACGCTCGAGCACCATAGGACGGCACAGCGGAACGGCCGCGTCAAGGCACGCTCGCCACAGCAAAGCGACTTCGTGTTTGCAACGTCGCGTGGCACCCCGCTCGACTGGCGTGTCGTGGTCAGGCGGCATTTCAAACCGATCGCGCGCAAGGCAGGTCTTGCCGACGTCCGGCCATATGATTTACGGCACACGTGTGCGACCCTGCTGCTCGCCGCAGGCGAAGACGTCGATGCCGTTTCGAAACGACTGGGGCACGCGACGCCTGCCCTGACGCTTGGGATCTACGGAGCGGCGAGGCCCCACCCCCCACAGCGAGCCGCGGACCGCATTGAGGCGTTGCTGTTCCACCGGGGACCCCTGACCAAGGAAGCGGATGACCCGCTGGCGGACGGTTACGTCTGGGCTTCTGACGGCCGGCCGGCACGTGATCAGGGCCCCTGGGCTCGAGAGAAGGTCGAATTCGTCGACGAGTATCTCTTCCCTATCGTCGACAGTGCCAACAGCCGCAAAGGGCCCGTGCAGTACGTCGATCTGTTTGCCGGACCCGGGCGTTCCGTGAATCTCGAGACCGACGACGGTCAACCTGCCGAGGTCGAGGGCTCACCCATTCGTGCCCTGCGGGCCGCGATTACCGGTCGGCGAATAGCAACCGTCGAGACTTACCACTTCTGCAACTCGAGACGGCTGGACCACTGGGCGCTCCGGGAGCGGGTGTTACGGGAGCTACAGCGAGACGAGACCGGCATCCCGCACGGAACGGTCCGGTGTCACTTGGGCGATATCGACAAGCTTCTCGACGATCTCGGCAAGGTCGCTGACTCCGACGCACACCTGCTCGTGTTTGCTGACGTGGGCTGTCCTACAGACCTCCCATTTGCAGCAGTCCAGAAACTCAAGATCACATACGCAAAGGTGGAGCTGTTCCTCCTCTACGCCGCGGATCTGGGCTTACCACCCATCGACACCGGACCACCACCGGTGATCGACCACGCGGCGTTGTCGGCGTACTTTGGGACCGACGCGTATCGGTCCATACTGGACGACGCTGTGACTGAGGACCGACGGGCGCGGATGCGGCTCGCACTTCGAGAGTGCTACATGAAACAGCTCGGGAGCCTGTGGAAACATGTGCGGTACATCAAGTCCGTACAGAAAGCCTCTTGCCACCAAACCTTTGACTTGCTCGCCGTATACGACCACGTCTCGATCGACAGCGTCATCGACGCAGCTCAAAAGAAACCGGACCAACTAGAGTTGTTTTCGTAGGGCTTCAGGCGAACATTTCCCGCTGTGTTCCACAAAGCTCGGCGGAAAACGAACCGCGTCTTCGCGGGATGGACCGCCGTCTCCATGGGGTTGCCTCGTTCAGTGACAGCGGCCGCGGCGTTGTGGTTGGCAATGACCGGTACCGCTTGCCCGGCACCGCCCGATGGATCGGCCAACCCATGGGACCCCGACGGCGATTCAATCAGCACGGCGGTTGAGATCAACCCGGCCAACGCGCACCTCGGCTTTGACACCGCTCGGGTGGATCCGAACCCGAGCCGTGCGTTGGGCATCCCAACCGCCGGGACGCTCGACGGGGGGATCAACCTTCCCGACCTGGGCGATTCGATCACCGCGTACCTGCACACGCTGGGGACTGACGTCGTCGACACCGATGATTGGGGAACGCTCGCTCTCATCAACGGGATCGAGGGAGCCGGACGTCACTTTCACGGACAGGACTGTCTGGATGCCGAGAGCCCCACTCGCCAACCTGCCCAGGTGCTGGACATGAGTCTGCGAACCGGCGGTTTCTTTCCACCGCATGTGTCTCACCAGAACGGGCGCGATGTGGATCTCCGCTATCTACGCACGGACGATACGGGACGCCTGGATCTCCGCGAAGCAGATTCGGTATTGTACGATCAACTTGCCACCGCCCAGTTGATCCAGTGCTTGATCTCGACCGGGCGGATCGAGCGGATCCTCTACGATTCGGTCCGTACGGGGATCTTTGGTCCGGCGTCGATCATGGTGCACGACGCGTCAGGGGCTCACAGTAATCACTTTCACGTGCGCATCACGGACCCCGACGGAGCGAACGACGAACGATGACATTACGTCGGTGGGTCTCACTTGGAGGGCTTTTCGGGCTGCTCGCACTTGGCGCGGTGACGCTCACGCTGCGCGGGAAAGCACAACAGCCAACAACCCTCGTCGTACAACTCGCGCCAGGCAACATCGTGGCACGCATCGATCCGGTGAGTGAGCGCAGGGACACGATCTACCGCTCGCCGGCGTGGTCGGTCCGGGACCTCACCGTCTCGCCTGACGGGCGACACGCGGCCTTCATCGAGGTGGAGCGCGCACCAGCCCAGCGGAATCGGCTCATCGTGATCAATTCCGCAGGAATTGTCAGAGATACCGTGGATCGTAACGTGCAAGCCTACGAGTGGTGTTGCTTGGCGGACGAGATCGCAATCCTCACGGGAGCCGCGTCCGAGGTGGGTGTTGGATTCGTTCCGGATAGTGCCTTCCTTTACGACGTTACGAGCGGTGCGGAAACACCCCTGCGGGAACCAAGTGGCGTTCCTCCGCAGGGTGGTTTTTATGCCGTTCATTGGGCCCCGTTCGACAGCTCGCTTTACCTGAAGACCATCGCATCCACCTCGCAGGGGCAGCGCGTGTTCCGCTACGACGTTTCCGACGCATCGCTCACGCGGACCGAATACCGAGACATCCACTTCTCGCCCTCCGGCCGCCACTACCTCTATTTTGCGCTCGAGGAGGTGGACGCACCCGGCTGGCACCTATACGACCGGGAATCCGGAAGGGAGCTCGAGCTCCCCGATCCAGCCGAAGGAGCGATACGGGGTTGGGTGTACAACGAGGGGGACTACCTGCTGCTGGCCCGTGTCGAGCCGTCAGGACGCCAGACGGAACAGGTTGGTATAGGTCGCGCGGACGTCGTTGGTTTCAACGTCTACGACGTCACCACCGGAAGCGTTGTTCAACGTCTGGAGGGCACGCCCATACCGGAGGCAGCCGTGCCGCGAGGCACGTTGGCCTTACGCGTGGCAGATCAGATTGCGCTCTTCACCACGCCACGGTGACACGCCTAACGGTTGTTCCTTTCAACTGCACGTCACGACGACGCGGACTGCGAGGTTCTGACCCGTTGGTCAGCCTATGAAGATCTCCGGAAGTTGTTCGAGTCTGGTCCGTGGAGAGAGCTGGGGGAGATGGTGGCGCTGGGCCGTCGACAGCCGAGCAAGACATTGCACTTCGGCTAGCAGTTGCTCCATCTGGTGCTCGAGCCGGGCGAGTCGTCGCTCGACGTTAGCCCAATCTTCATGAGCGGGGTCGTGCATCGGACCTCCTGATGGGGAGCGGGCGCCTTTCCTAAGGTAGCAACGGACGCAAGAGGCAGGGGTTGTTCGAGGTCTTGCCCTTGCGGGCAATGGGGTCCGTGAAGGCGGTGCCCGGGTTCCAGCGACACGGTCGTATTCGTGGGACCGGCGGCGGCTATTAGGAAGGCGCACGACGTGTTGCCTGACGGGGTAGCCGTCTTTCGCTCAGTCCTTCCGTCGCTTGAACAGTGCGTCCCACCCGCCCTGCACGGCCCGAGCAGAGCCGAGCCCGACCGCCATGGCGAAGGCCACACCGATGGCTCCAAACCCGATGAGGAACGCCGCGAGCACAATCTCTCGCGCAAAGTTCAGCTGCCACAGACCGAGCGCGATGATGATCGCCATCAGCGCCGCTTTCAAGATCCGCGCGAGCAGTCGGGGGTGAGGCGCATCTTCTTCTTCGAGCGCATCCTCCACGCGCTCCGCCAACGTGTTTACGAGCACCAACCCAAGCCCGATGATCAACGCTGCGAGAACGAGGTTGGGCACGTATGAGATGATCTGGTCCACCTGCTGCGCCAGGACCGTCAGCCCCCAGATTTGCAAGGCGTTTTCGAGAAACACCAGCACGGCGAGTGCCATGGCCACCGAGCCCACGAGCTCGTACAATGCGGCGCGCACATCCCCTTTGCCGAATGCGGCGCGCCATCCATATCTACCGCCCAGCCGATCGAGCCGGAGCCAGATCAGGACCCGCACGACAATTCGCTTGAGAATCCAACCGGTGACAATTCCCAGCCCCAAGACCACCAACCCACCCGTCAGCGCTGGGAGGTAGTCAGAGAGTTGCTGGCCAAAGCGCCCGATCGGTCCTTGGTCAGGGGCTTGCATGAGACGTTACCTCCTCGCGAAGAAGACCCGCTCGAACCGTCGCGTCCCCCGTTCCTCGACCTCTCGCACCACCATGACGGGATTCTGTCCGCGCTTCGCGATCAACGCGGGAATTGTATCGCCTAGGATTGGGACCACTGGTCCGGATCGTGGCGCGCCGATGAGCACCAACTCGCCCCGCTTGATCGCACCGGTCAGCCCGCGAGCGATTTCGCGTCGCCGGAGTACTTTGAGCTCACCATCGAACCCCGACGCCTCGAGGGTCTCCTGCGCTCCTGCCGTGAGCTGCTCCGCCACTGCAGGGGTGGCATCGCGAGGCACCACGGTCAGCGCCCGCGATGGCGCCTCAAACCACTCGGAGAGTGCAGGTGCGAGTTCGAGTGCCAGCTCTGCGTTCTTGCTCTTCGTTACAGGAATCACGACTCGATCCACCGCATCGCGATCGATGACCCCGTATACCACACCGACCTGACACGGCGCATCCTGTAAGACGCGCTCGACGATTGATGAAACGACTCGCTCGAAAACAGACTGGGTGTGTGGCTGACCGATGATGAGGAAGTTGCACTCTTCTTCGCGCACGGCCTGCACCAGGCTGTGACTGATCCGGCGTCCGATCTTCACCACCGGATGGGCTAGGAGGCCCCGCTCTTCTGCGTAGCGCACTGCGTCCATCAGGACTGGTTCGAGCTCGCGCAGCTGGCGCCGACCCGCGAGCAGCGACTCCCCCTCGGGCACCTCCGCGACCGTAACCACGACCAGCTCTCCTTCGTGCTTACGGGCGATCGCAATCCCCGCTTCCATGAGGGTCGCGACCGTTCGCGGGCTCGAGATAGCCACGAGCACGCGGTATTCCTTTCGCTCGATGCGCTCCATCCATGCAGCCCGCTCGGTGAATGCGGTTTCACGCTTGCGGCTGTACACGTAGTAGAACACCGCACCTGCACCCATCCAGCCGGCGGCGGCCACGAACGCGAGCGGGTACGCGATGAACACGAAAACGGCGACGAACAGCATGGTCGTGATCGCCACAATGGGTGTGAACGGCACGAGCGGTGTCCAAAAGCCGCGATCGAGCTCTGGATGCAACTTGCGCAACCGTATCACCGCGACGTTCACACCGCCGAAGAGCAGCAGGAACATCACGCTGGCGGCAGCGGCCACCTCTTCAATCGGGAGTGCCACCGCCATCCCCACGATGAGAATGGCCGAGAACAGAATGGCGAAATGCGGGGTAGCACGTTTTGCGTGCACTCGGGCGACGATCTGCGGCAGGCTCGCATCTCGTGCCATTGCAAAAGCGACTCGAGACGACGAGTAGATCGTCGCGTTGAGCGCCGAGAGGGTCGACAGGAGACCTCCCACGAGAATCGCGATGGCGCCGCCGGTCACGAACTGCTCTGCCGCGGCCACTAATGCGATCTCTTTTTCCTGCCCAAGATACTCCGTCACCGCGATACCTGGTGGTGGGATCACCGCTCCAATGGCAACCAGGGCCACCAAGAGATAAATCGGAATGACAATCAGCAGCGACAGAAAAACCGCACGCGGCACATTGCGCTTGGGATCCTCCACCTCCTCGCTCGTCTGCGCGATGATCTCGTAGCCCTCGAAGGCGATGAACGTGAGCCCCATGGCGGCGAACACCCCGGCCCAGCCCTGAGTCATGAACGGAGTGAACGACGCTTGCCATCCTGGTCGCTGTGTCATGACCCACAGCCCCATGGCAATGAACGCGCCGAGGATTACGACCTTGCCAATCGTGACAACGTTTCCGGCTTTGCCCGTCTCAGAAGCGCCGGCAAAGTTTATGTACGCGAAAAACGCACACGCGACGACAGCAAGCCAGATTTCGATAGGAGCGACCGGCATGGGCCGTAGCTCCACACCCGAGAAGACCAATACTTCCTTGAAGTACGCGCCGAATCCAAGGGCGTATAAGGAACACGCCACCGCGTGCGCAAACCAGTCCATCCAACCAGCCAAGAATCCACTCGGGTCGGGCAGGGAGCGCTTAATCCAGAGATACCCGCCCCCCGCGCCATGGATGGCCCCGCCCAACTCCGCGTATGCCATGGCGGTGAGGAGCGCCACCAGTCCATTGAGGAGAAACACGAGAAGCAGTGCGGGGCCGGCAACACCGGCCGCGATGCCCGTGAGCACAAAGATCCCCGCACCAATCATGGCCCCAACACCAATCATGGTGACGTCGATCAGCCGCATCTCGCGGCTCAGCCGGACTTCCATGGCCATGGGGGAATCCTGAAACGTCGATCCCAGATTTGACGTGTAGGACGGCGGACCGCAAGAGAATGGCCGGTTATGCACCGATCTCCCCGTACGGCGGGAGCCTAGTTGCTCTCACCGTGAGACCAGCCTGGCGGGTGCTGGGTTCGCATGGCCACCTGAGGTTTGAGTGGGCGACCACAAGACCGGGCGCTTCCTTGTCGCCCGGTCCTGGCGCCCGTAACTTTTCTCACGAAGGGTTGGGACTCTCACGGCCGCGGAACGGGTCTCTCACAGGCCTGTGAGAGGGTCGTCTCACAAGAGGCAGGACGTGATCGAACTCCAGGTGCTCGGGCAACGCGCGCTCAGCGCCTTAGGCGGACGGGATATCGTCTCCCTCGTCCCCCAATCAAAGCGTGCTGCCCTCCTCGCCTACCTCGCCGTTGCCGTTCCCCGTGGCGCCCACTGCCGTGACAAGCTGCTCGCTCTCTTTTGGCCCGAGTCCGACGAGGTGCACGAGCGCGCGGCGCACAACCAGGCGTTGTACCTGCCGCGTTCCACCCTCGCGATGATCCGTCGCAGCTCGGGAGGGGGTGACGTGATCGTCTTACTGCAGTAGTTCGATCAGCTGCCACCTTCACGGCGGTAACGATCATGCGTACGGTTCTCATTCTCCTCACCCTCGCCGCCCTGCCCGCATCGGTAGGCGCGCAAGGCGTGACGACGGGCACCATCGGGGGCACCGTGCGCGCGAACGATGGGTCGACAATTTCTGGCGCGAGGGTGCACATTCGAAACACATCGAACGGACAACGTTGGGAAGTCGTCACGTCGCACACCGGACGCTATCTCGTCGAAGCGCTTGCCGTTGGCGGCCCCTACATCGTCGAGGCGCGCGCCGTGGGGTTTGCCCCCGCCACGAAGTCGGGAGTCCTGGTCGGGTTGGGTCAACGGGTAGTTGCCGACTTCACGCTCGAGCCAGCCGCCGTCGAGTTGCCGGCGGTGATCGTGACAGGTGACGTCCATCCCGCTCTGGACCCCGGACGTAGTGGACCCGCGGAACGCGTCTCGCGTGAGACCATTGCTGCACTGCCGAATCCCAAGCGCGACTTCCTCACGCTCACGCTCCTCAGCCCACACGTGAGTTTTTCAGCTTCCTCAGGTGGGAACCCGTCCGGCGGCATCTCGGTGGGTGGTCAGAATCGCCTGTATAACAACTTCCAAATCGATGGTGGCGTACACCACGATGTCTATCAGGGTCGTTTGCCGGGGCGCGAGACACTTCCGCGGCCCATCTCGCTCGAGGCGATAGAGGATGTCCAGGTGCTCGCCGCGCCGTTCGACGTTCGCCACGGCGGGTTCGCTGGCGGGCTCGTGAACGCCGTCACGAGGTCCGGCACTAACACAGTTCACGGCTCGGTGGTCGGATTCCTCGCGAATGGCATGCTCGGTGGGAAGGGTATGAGTGAATCTCGACCAGACTTTACAACGTGGCAGTACGGAGGCTGGATCGGTGGCCCGATCGTACGGGATCGGGCACACTATTTCATTAGTATCGACCTGCAGCGGCGGATCGTTCCCGACCCGGGGCCATTGCTCATCGATACGGTGGACTCGTTGGAGATCGCCCGCGTTAGGATCAGCCACGCCAACGCTGTCCGTTTCCAGCAAATCCTGCGTACCCGTTACCGCCTCGATCCGGGTTCGCTCGGGCCAAGCGACGAGCGCGCGCCCGCGAAGGACGTATTTGGCAAGGTCACACTGCAGCTGGGCACTAACAACCACTTGCAGCTGTCTCATCACTATGCAGACGGCGATCGGCGGACACTGCTCGAACGACGAATCGGCTTCTACGAACTGTCCTCAGCCGCGGTCCAAAGGCCGTCGTCCATCCACGCGTCTCGGATCATCTGGAATCACCTGTTATCGGGCCGCTTTGCCAACCAGCTGATCCTGAGCTACCTCGGTTCGCACGACGAATGTCTGCCGACCGCCAGCTATCCCAGGATCGACGTGCAGGTCGATCAAGGGAGTCTCATGGTTGGCCCACCGCTTGGGTGCCCCGGGACCTCAGCGTCTCAAGATGTGGTGCAGCTATCGTGGAACACGACGGTCGCCATCGGCAGCCACATGGTGAGCGTCGGTTGGCAGGGCGAGGTGCTGCAATTCGAAGACGGGACGGAGGGGCTCTCCGCGGGGTGGTGGAGCTTTCAGAACCTCGACTCCCTCGAGGAGGGGACGGCGTTCCACCACGAGCGCACGATTCCGGGACCGTCACCAAGGCAGGGTGTCGGCTTCGGCGCACGGCAGATTGCTCTGCACATGCAAGATCGTTGGAATCCTACGTCCAACCTGATGGTGACCGCGGGGATACGGCTGGACGCCTTGGTCCTACCCGATGCCGTTCCCACTAACGTCGCCCTCAACGACGCACTTGGCTTCGACACCAGCCAACTGCCAAGTCCAAGCGTGCTCTGGTCGCCGCGATTCGGGTTCAACTACGAGGCCGGCGGCCACGGGCGCACGTTCATCCGCGGAGGTATTGGCCTGTTCGGCGGACGGATGCCGTACCGCTGGCTCGGTAACCATTATCGCGACGACGGCACGCGTATGTTGTTCCTGATTTGCGACGGGGCCCAAGTGCCGCCATTCGATCCGATCAATCAGCCGACGACATGCGGGAACGGACCCACAGCGCGGGTCAGCTTCGTGGACGAGAACCTGAAGCTCCCCCAAAACCTGAAGATCGCGCTGGGCGTCGATCACGAGCTGCTGGGCGGAGTCATCGGCACGATCGACCTGCTCCACACTCGGGCCATTCACCAACTGTATGTGCAGGATGTCAATCTGTCGCCGCCGAGCGGCGTCGCTCGAGGCGAAGCCGATCGACCGCTTTACGGCACCATCGACTCGCGTGGCATCGCACGACCAAACCGTGTTAATCCTTCCCTCGGACAAATCGTTCGTGTGTCCAACGGGGGGAGGGACCTGGCGTGGTCGCTAACGACGCAGCTGCGGAAGCGACTGCCGAGCGGGGGAGCGCTGAGCGCGCTGTACGCGCATACCCGTGCCCGCGATCACATGTCGATCCTTGCGTTCGCCGCACGACCCAACCTCACCGGCACGCCTCTCGACGGAACGCACGAACGCCGCCGTCTGACAACCTCGTTCTTCGAGACGCCGCACCGCGTGCTCGTCAACGCGTCGATGAGATTACCCTATAAGGTCCGGCTGTCACTACTCTTCGCTGGCGCCTCCGGGACACCGTTTACGTACGTGATTGGCGGGGACGCAAACGCGGACGGTATTGGTCGCGGTGCGATACGGAACGACATCATCTATGTACCGAAGAACGTCGCTCCTGGTGGCGACATCAGCCTGGTCCAATTCGACAATATCCTCGGGTGGATCGCGGCCCACGACTCCGTGTACGCCCGCTTCGAGCGTTTCATCCAAGAGGAAACGTGCCTACGTGAGCAACGGGGTCGCATCATGGCACGTAACAGCTGCCGCAATCCCTGGTTCGGCACGGTCAATGCGAGCGTGACAAAAGCGTTCCCCACTCTCAAGGGCCAATCCCTCGAGCTCACCGTGTATGCGTATAACGTGCTGAATCTCATCCACGCCGAGTGGGGACGGTCTCGTTTGACCTCCGCGGGCCCGTGGGTGACAGCTCTCCGTCTGACAGGGTACGACGCGGAGGCGGGAAGAGGAATTTACGAACTGGCTCCTGTCGGTCGGAATGAAATCCAGGTTCCTGAATCGCGCTGGCAGCTCGAGGTCAGTGGGAGATACGTGTTCTAACTTCGGTAGCCGCGGGGAGCTCGCTCAACCAGTTCAGCACCACCACGACGTGTGGGCTCTGCGAGCCATGCTGTACCATGAGAAACCGACCACCATCCGGGTGGACGTCGTAGAAAAGGTAGGGCTCGTCGTCGAATAAAACCTCCCGGCTCAAAACGCGAAGCGACGGGGATAGTGCGATCGTCGCAGCGGTCAAGCCCTGCTCGTTACGGTAGAATACTTCTCGACTAGCTGGGCCCCACCGCGGATCCACCCCTCCATCCAACGAGACTTGCGTCGGGCCGCTGCCCGATGGAAACGCCCGCACGTAGACCTCGTTTTGCCCTGTCTCATCCGACACGTAGGCCAACCAGCGTCCGTCGGGGGACAACGCGGGGGAGTGCTCATCGGCTGGACCGGCTAGAAACGGCTTCGGGTTGCTATCTTCGAGTTCCAGCGTCCAGATATCCCGGCCGGTCGCGGGATGTCGGCGCACCAACACGAGCCCTCGTCCCCCCGGCGTAAACGCCTGCGGGAACTGGCCCCATGCAGCCGTTAGGATCGTTTTCGCCGAATCGCTTCCATCGGCCGGAATTGACATTACCGTCCATCCGAACCGTTGAGCGCCTGGCTTGGTAGAGAATGCGATCCGCCTGCCGTCCGAGCTCCACACCGGGCTCACACTTCCGTTGTCGAACGTGAGGCGTAGAAGGGTATTCGTGGACAAGTCCACGACCCAGAGATCCGGCTGTTCACCGTCGTTCGGAAGGATATTGGTTGCGATGAAGCGGCCGTCCGGTGAGAACCGCGTCGTTACAAACCCGGCCGGCCTCACCGGGACCCGTTCCGCCGCGCCAGAGCGGCTCACCGTCACGAGCGTGCGATCGGCGAACGGCACGGGAGCGTATGCCATCGTGCCTACGCGGGACACGCCGAGCTTGGACGCACCGGAAATGCCGACGTAAACGTTCTCCGCAACCGGCAGCGCGGGACCGGTGAGCCGCAGCCGATGTTGATCGAAAGGAGCCACCAGAATCACGCCGTCGAGTTGAGCAAACAGGAGATTGTCAGGTGCGACGAAGCGGGGGCTCGTTCCGCTCACACCGAGTGGAAGTACGGACCCGTTATCGAGCGACACCGCGGCGAGTCGGAACCCCGTTTCGTCCACCGCAGTGAACACCGCGGCACGACCGTTCGGGAGAACCTCTGGCCAGTGATACAGCTCGCCACGCGCAGTGTCTGCGCGGACGACGATTTGCGGCTCGCCACCGCTCGCCGGTACACGCCAGATCGCCCTCCCGGTTGCGAAGACGATCACGTCGTTTGGCCCCCAGCTCGCACCGGGCACGCTCGTCGTTATCTCGCAGATCGTAATCGCCGCGCCACCGTGAAGTGACACCTTGCGGATCGTATTCCCCGATATGAAGCCAAGCCACTGGCCGTCAGGCGAGAAGAACGGCAGTCGCGCACCATTTGTGTGCGGGATCGGGAGGGCTTTTAGCCGGTCGATCGGTCGGAGAAAAAGCTGGGTGCCCTGGGGTCCCTCGACGAGGTAGGCGAGATGCGATCCATCGGGCGAGAGCGCGATAGTGGATCCGCCCACGCCCTGCGCCACGCGTTGATCGGGCGCAAACTCCAACGCGAACCGAACGACCGGACTGCGCGCCGACTCGCCGTCGCGAAGTCGGTTCCAGATTCCCACCGTTAGCCCGGCAGTCGCCGCGACCACCAAAGCCACCACAACGCCGAGACGCAGCCGCGGTTTCGTTGTGGCGACAGGTTCCGGAGGCGGTGCCGCTGGTGGTTGGACCACGCGAGGCGTCGACACGGTCGCTCGTTCCTTCCGAATGGCCGCCACCAGCTCTTGGGTCTCGGCTGAAGGTTCGAGCTCGTACTCTTGCGCGAGCCGCGATACGAACGTTTCGTAGGCTCGGATCGCCGCGGCCCGGTCGCCCAAGCCGTGCAGAAACGTCATCAGGCGGCGGATCACCGCCTCGTCCGCGGGAACGTGATCGGCCGCGCGTTTGGCCCAACTCGCCGCCTCGAAGACGTCTCCCTCAGTCGCTTTCGCCTCGGCCAATGCCCACGCTCCTTGCGCGGCCCGCCGCTTCAGCCGCTCGCGCTCGGCTTCCAGCCAGCGTTCGAACTGCGGAGCATCCGAAATGAAAAACCCATCGAGCAGGTCACCGCGATAGAGCGCCATCGCTTCGGCGGGACGGCCCGCGTCGAGCGCTTCCTCGAACGCCGCCGCGTCGCACCACACCAGATCCGTGAGACCGAGGGCACCATCCCCTCGCGGGATGATCGCGTGCTCACCCAACATCGCTCGTAGCACGTACACCGCTTGGTTCAGGGCGGCACGTGCGCGCGTCTGATCCAACTCGGGCCAAAACAACGGGAGAATCTTGTCACGGCGGTGGGTGCCACGGGGGGTGGCGACCGCGAGGTAGGCGAGCAGGGCGGCGCGTTTCGCCTGATGCGCCAGGCCCTCGACATCACGTCGGTCCGGCGCGGTTAGCTGCAGCGAGCCAAGAACCCGAAGCTCGAACATAGCCGCGTCCTGAAGGAGGCGACGACAGCATCACCGCGGCCGTGAGTCCGCCGTGAGTGGGCAGTGAGCATCGTGACCTACCCTCGTAAAACCTACCGGGGCGGCTGTCGCCCACAAGTGGCCGCTGTGCCCGGGTCCGTTCCACCGTTGCAAGGAGGTCGCATGCGGACGCTTCCCCGCCAGCTCGTGTTGCCCGCGTTTGTGTGCATCCTCGGCGCGTGCGCCCAGGACGCGAACGAACTTCCCACCGCACCACCATTGCTCGAGGCGCTCTATGATGACGAGGAGAATGACGGGCCACCACGGTTTTCCGACTGGGGCGCTCCCGTCAACGTCGGCCCCCCGGTCAACACCGCACTCGTCGAACAGCAACCGGCCATCTCGGACGATGGGCTGACGCTCTACTTCAATTGCGCCGAGTGCCCGGGTGGCCTCGGCGGCGCCGACATCTGGGTCGCCCATCGTGCGACGGTGAACGATCCCTGGGGCGTTCCACAGAACCTGGGGCCCAACATCAACACCGCATATAATGATGCCGGTGCGAGTCTCTCCGTGGACGGCCACAAGATGTACTTCACCAGCGATCGCCCGGAGGGTTTTGGTGGTACCGACATCTACTTCGCCCGACGGCGAGACAAGCACGATGATCTTGGCTGGAGACCAGCCGTGAATCTCGGGTCCGTGGTCAACTCCACGGACAATGAGGGCGCCCCGCAGCCCTTTGTTGACCCCGAAACGGGTTCTGTCGTCCTCTACTTTTCATCGAGCCGTCCTGGGCTAGGCAGTAGCGACATCTACGCCAGCACGAAGCAACCGGACGGAACCTTCGGACCGCCACAACTCATCACGGAGTTGAGCAGCGAGGCGAACGACCAGGCTCCCAGCCCTCGACGGGACGGCCTGGAGTTCTATCTCGCGTCGAATCGGAGTCCATCGGCCGGACTCGACATTTGGGTATCGACCCGCGCGAGGAGGTCCGACCCGTGGCCCGACCCGGTGAATCTCGGCCCAGCGATCAACGGCCCGGGTAGTGATGCTGGGGTAGACCTGTCGCTCGACGGCACGGCCCTGTACTTCCACTCCGCAAACCGGCCAGGAAATGTGGGTGGGCCGTTCTTTGACATCTGGTTCATCACGCGTGACAAGCTGCGGGCGGGAGACGATGACAAGGAGCCAGACGACAACTAGGTAAGAACCGCCCACGTGGAGTACTGCGCTACACAAGACCCCCACAAGAAAGTCGGCGCGATCGGTTTTGAGCATCGACCGATCGCGCCGCGACGGCTACTACCCCCCTTTCGAGCCCTGCCTCTTGTATAATTCCCCGCCTAGGCGCGCCACACCCCCGGCCACCAGGTCGCGGGAACTGTCACGTTGAGGTCGCTCGATCTCCATGCTCAAGCGCTTTGTTTTGCTTGCTGCCGCAGCCTTCCTGATCTTGGCGATCTATGTCAGCACCTTTGTCATCCCCTATAGCGAAGTCATCCGGAGGGACGATCCGCTCCTGGCCGCGGACGTTGCGCGGATCGAGCCCGAGCGGGTGGCGCGGATCAGCGAGGCAAGCGACGTCGAGCAGCTCCAAGAGATCGTGCGGGATGCGGGTGCCCGTGGGCTGGAGGTGTCGATCGCCGGCAGCCGGCATAGCCAGGGAGGGCATACCTACACCGCCGGCGGTGTCGTGCTCAACATGCGGCGCTTCAACCGGATCCACGCCATCGACACGACGGCCCTCACAATCACCGTGGAGAGCGGGGCAACGTGGGCGGAAGTTCAGCGCGCTATCGCACGCCATGGCCTCGCGATCAAGGTGATGCAGTCCTCGAACATCTTCACCGTGGGTGGCACGCTCAGTGCCAACGCGCACGGGCGGGACATCGACATCACCCAAGTCGTGGAAGTGGTGGAGCGATTTGGCCTGCTCCTGGCAGATGGTCGCATCGTGGAAGTCAGCCGCGAGGAGAACGCCGAGCTCTTCTCCCTCGTGATCGGCGGCTACGGACTCTATGGCGTGATCCTCGACGTCACCTTGCAAGTCACGCGTGACGAGCTGTACGAGCAGCGCTCGGTCTCCATGGACTACACCGAGTTTCCGGCCTACTTCGCCAATCGC
>JBFGJG010000060.1:0-23444 GCA_041577295.1 Gemmatimonadales bacterium | reverse complement strand
GCCGCCACGTTACCTGCTGTCCCACGCGGTCGGCGTCGAACCGGAAAGCGCCGTTCTCATGGTGCAGCGCGTGAATATCACGGCCAGAGAGGAACGGGCGTACACGCAAGCGAGCGCCCAACCGAGGCTCCCTGAGCCGCCAGGTCACCACGACAATGGGTTTTTCGTGCAGCACGACGATTTCTTGGACGACCTCGGTACGGTCCCCCAGGCGGTAGATCCACATGGGCCATGGATCCGCCTCGAACGCCACGATGCGCGAAGCGCCATCGGGGTGCTGCACCGCCGGCAGATACGTTTGGGTGCTCAGGGCCGTTGCTCCGTTAGCCGTCTCGACCCATGCATCGAATCCATTCACCAATAGGTACCGGCCCGTGGGCGGCGTCGTCGCCACCAGCAAGAGACCGTGATAGCGCCGCGTGCGTACGCCCGTCACCGTCCCCGATGCGAATCCACCGAGACCGTCCGCCTCCAACCACTCATTCTGATCTGTCAACCGAATAGCCATGGGTGTCATCCGTTCTTTTTGGTCGTCCTGCGACGCGCCGCAGCCGCCTTGGCGGTTGCCCGGCGGGGTCGCCGTGCGGCCTCGGTCACATTGCCGCGGGCCATCTCCTCGAGACACTTGATAGCCAATGCGGTCCAACCAGTTTGGTGGCTCGCTCCCAGTCCACGACCAGTGTCGCCGTGGAAGTACTCGTGGAACAACACGAGATCCTTCCAGTGCGGGTCATTGGCATACCGTGGTTCCCCAGCGTGGCACGGCCGGTGTCCCTGCGCGTCGGGTAAGAAGATCCGCCCCAGTCGCGTGGCGAGTTCCCGTGCGACCTCTGACAGATTCATCATGCCGCCGGAGCCAATGGGACACTCCACCTGCAACTCATCGCCATAGAAGCGGTGGTAGCGCTCGAGCGCCTCGACGATCAGATAGTTGAGCGGGAACCAGATCGGGCCGCGCCAGTTGGAGTTGCCTCCGAACAGATGCGTACGGCCCTCGCCCGGGTTGTAATCGACACGATACTCGGTGCCGTTCACGTGAAACACGAACGGGTGGCGCTCGTGCACCCGTGAGACTGACCGGATGCCGTGGGGTGAGAGGAACTCGGTCTCGTCGAGCAGGTAGCGGAGGATCCGTTCGAGACGCTCGCGTGACGGGACGGCAAGCAGGCGCTGATCGCTTGTACCGGAGCACATGCACGAGATCCGTTGTGCCAGATCCGGACGATTCTCGAGGAACCAGTGCATCCTCTTGGTGAACCCCGTCAGCCGGGCGATGACGGTCTCATCGAGGATCTCGCACGCTACCAGGGGCAGCAACCCGACCAACGAGCGGACGCGCAGCGGAATCTCGCGGCTGTCGACGTGAAGCTGGTCGTAATAAAACCCATCCTGCTCATCCCAGAGGCCAGTGCCGCCCAACGCGTTCATCGCGTCGGTAATCGCGATGAAGTGCTCGAAGAACTTGGAGGCGACGTCCTCGTAAGCAGGATCCTCGCTCGCGAGCTCGAGCGCCATCGACAGGAGGGTCCCGCAATAAAAGGCCATCCACGCGGTCCCGTCGGCCTGTTCGAGGTGACCGCCAGTTGGCAGGGCCTGTGACCGGTCGAACACCCCGATGTTGTCCAGCCCCAAGAACCCACCTGCAAAGAGATTCTTGCCGTCGGGATCCTTCCGATTCACCCACCAGGTGAAGTTGAGCAACAGCTTGTGGAAAACACGCGCGAGGAACACGCGATCGCGTGTTCCTCGTGGGCCCGTCATCTTGTACACCCGCCAGCACGCCCACGCGTGTACCGGCGGGTTGACATCGCCAAAGGCCCACTCGTACGCGGGGATTTGGCCGTTGGGGTGCATGTACCACTCGCGCAAGAACAGCACGAGCTGCTGCTTGGCGAACTCGGGGTCGATCCGGGCAAACGGAATCATGTGAAAAGCGAGATCCCATGCCGCGTACCACGGGTACTCCCATTTGTCCGGCATGGAGATGACGTCCCGATTGTACATGTGCTCCCATTCCCGATTACGCCCGTAACGGCGTTCAGGAGGCGGTGGTGGTTGGGCCGGGTCACCATCCAGCCAGTCTTTGACCACGAAGTAGAAGAATTGCTTTGTCCACAGCAGGCCGGCGTAACCCTGCCGCATGACGCGCCGTTCCTCGTCGGTGGCCCTCTCGGGCAAAACGCTCGCATAGAACTCGTCGGCCTCGCGAATGCGACTGGCGAAGACGCTGTCAAACGCTTTGCCGAGCGGCTCTTCCGGTGGCTCGCTGGCTGCGAACAGACGGAACCGCAGGGTCACCTCGTCGCCAGCGGGAATCTCGAGCCGGTACACAGCGGCTGCCTTGGAGCCGAGCGCCTTGAGGTTCACCGCGTCATTGCGTCCCACAATGAGGTATTCGTGAAAGGCATCCTTGACGTACGGTTGTGTGTTGGGTGATCCAAACAGTCGCTGCGTGTTGGTTTCGTTCTCGGTGAACAGCAACTCAGGCGTCTTGCCACCCGGCGCGCGGTCGAAGACCAAGCGATACCGCCCAAGGGATGCATGTTCAGCCAGTACACTCGTTCCGTGTTCGCGCCGGAGTGACGGTTTGGGCCAATACCCTTCCTGCCCGTCGCGCCCCCACGACCAGGTGTTGCGGAACCACAGTGTCGGAAGCAGGTGCAGGGTCGCAGGTTCGGGACCGCGGTTGCTCGCGGTCACGCGAATCAAGAGGTCGTCCGGGGCAGCCTTGGCGTACTCGACGACCACGTCGAAGTAGCGGTTGTCCGCAAACACCCCACTATCGAGTAGTTCGAACTCCAAAGCATCGAGACCGCGCTTGCGATTCTCCTCCACGAGACGTGCGTACGGGAATTCGGCCTGGGGATATTTGTACAGCGCTTTCATGTACGAGTGGGTGGGGGTACTGTCGAGGTAGTAGTAGTACTCCTTGACGTCCTCGCCGTGGTTCCCCTCAGACCCCGTGAGCCCGAACAGGCGTTCCTTGAGAATGGGATCCCGCCCGTTCCACAGCGCCAGCGCAAAGCTCAAACGCGCTTCGCGGTCGGTGATGCCGAGGAGGCCATCCTCACCCCACCGGTATGCCCGACTCCTGGCATGATCGTGTGGGAAGTAATCCCAGGCGGTGCCGTGCGCCGAGTAGTCCTCACGCACCGTACCCCACTGGCGTTCTGACAGGTAGGGTCCCCAGCGCTTCCAGTTCTTCGTGCGCGCTGCATCCTCGCCGAGACGAATCGCTTCAGCGGTTTCCCGCGGCATCCTCACTCCTCCGGATGATGGCAAATTTCGACGGCCCCGCCTTTCGAGGTGAAGCTAGCGGGCGCCTGACTTGGAAGGAATGCCCGAGGGAGCCTGCTGGTTCCCCTGAGAGCGGCAGATCGATCGTGGGAACCCTAACGACCTGCATCGACGTTCTCTGCGCAACAGAATTCGGAGGAGTGTCCATGCAGTTCGCAGAAAAGCTCTTCACCGATCAACGGATTTCCGATGGTCTATCGCGGGGTGCGGTACCAATTCTCCGCTTTGGCTTGATCGGGATCATTTTGTGGCTTGGATTTTTCAAATTCACCGCAGCCGAGGCGGCAGCGATTGAGCCTCTGCTATCCAATAACCCGCTTCTGTCGTGGCTTTACCTGATTACCGATGTCCAAGGTGCGAGCCGCGCAATCGGCTCGATGGAGATCGTGATCGCGATCCTCATTGCTTCACGCCGGGTTACCCCCACGCTGTCGGCACTCGGCAGCTTGGGGGCGATCGGGATGTTCCTCACGACCTTGAGCTTTCTCATTACCACGCCGGGAATGTTCGAGCGCGTCGAATGGCTGATCGTCCCATCGAGCGGCGGGGCCTTTATCATCAAAGATGTGATCCTGCTCGGGGCCGCGATGGTGACGGCGGCAGAAGCATTCCGAGCCGTCAAGAGTCGCGAGACGTCATGGGTGCCGTACCCTCCATCGCGTGCCTCAGCGTGACCATACTCAGCCAGTGAAGCCGTGGGGCTCCCCTCATCCGGTTCAATGACGGGGACCCCGCGGATTCACTTCCTCTCTACGGCTTGAGCCTGGAGACTAAGAACCCAACCCGCCGATGTTGCCTCTCCAGCTCCTAATCATGCTCTCCCAGCGCCCGGTCCAGGTTATACGCCGCGCTGATGAGGCTCAGGTGCGTGAATGCTTGGGGGAAATTACCGAGCGCTTCGCCGCTCGGTCCCGTTTCTTCCGCATACAGCCCAAGGTGGTTGGCATAGCCGAGCATCTGCTCGAATGTAAGACGTGCGGTTTCCAGCCATTTGTGGTCGATCTTGCCCGCACGGGTCATCGCCTCGACGAGCCAGAAGGTACAGATGTTGAAGGTCCCTTCCTCGCCTCGAAGACCATCTGGTGACTCGGCGAGGTTGTATCGGTGCACGAGGCCATTTGACACGAGCCCCCCTTTCGATGGTGATTGCACGACGGCCTCGAGCATGCTCAGCGTTCTGGGATCCGTGGGCGAGAGGAAGAACACCAAAGGCATCATGAGGTTCGCCGCGTCTAACGAGTCGCTTCCGTAATGCTGTACGAACGCCCCACGTGTCTCGCTCCAACCTTCGTTCATGATTTCCAGATAGATGGTGTCGCGAGCCGCGAGCCATTTGTCTCGTGGTGCCGGGAATGAGCGTTTGTCGGCGAGCCGAATCGCACGATCGAGCGCCACCCAACACATCAGCTTGGAGTAGACGAAATGCTTCCGCCCACCGCGTATCTCCCAGATGCCCTCGTCCTCCTTCTGCCAGTTGTTCACCACCCAATCGGTGAGCTCCACTAGGTGAGTCCACAGCTCAAATGAGATCGGACTGCCGTATTTGTTGAATAAGTACACCGAGTCAAGTAGCTCACCATAGATATCCAGCTGAAGCTGGTTGTACGCGCCGTTACCCACTCGGACCGGGTGGGAACCTCGGTAGCCCTCGAGGTGATCGAGGGTCTCCTCGGTTAGCTCATGCCGTCCGTCGATCCCGTACATGACCTGCAACGAGCCATCGGGCTCGAGTTCATGCGCGCGGGCTTCGATCCACTCCATGAAGTGTGCAGCCTCATCCGTGAATCCGAGGCGGAGAAACGCATATAACGTGAATGCAGCGTCTCGAATCCAGGTGTATCGGTAATCCCAGTTGCGCATCCCCCCGATCTCTTCCGGGAGGCTACAAGTCGGAGCGGCGACGATGGCACCTGTAGGTGCGTACGTGAGGAGTTTGAGCGCGAGCGCCGACCGGTGCACCGCCTCTCGCCAGCGACCGCGGTACTGACTGTTACTCAGCCATCGCCGCCAGTACGTCACCGTGAGGCGAAACACTTCATCGGCTTCGGCAGCAGTCAGGCTGCGAGGCTTCCCCTCACCTTCGATGACCTCACCCAGCGCCATGATTGCGGTCTGTCCCTCGTCCAGACGAAACGTGGCGACGGCTCCGCCGTCCTCGAGGTCCAGCGCCACGTCCGCCGTCAATGCGAGCGTCAATCCCTTGCCCCGGAACAACACACCATCGTCCGATCGCTCTACGCGATGCTCGTCACGGGCAAAGTTGAACGCGGGCCGGCACATCATGGCGAACGGCATGGTGCCACGGACGGCCCGAACGATTCGGATGAGATGGTGGCGATGGTCGCGGCCCGGTCTGCTAGCCACGGGCATGAAATCACGGACCTCGCCGACACCGTTCGGCGACAGGAAGCGGGTGACCAGCACGTTGGTATCGGGCCAGTAGAGTTGACGTCTGGCGGCAACGGGGCACGACGGGGCAACCCGAAACCGCCCACCCTTCTCGTCATCGAGAATAGCCGCAAAGATGCTAGGGGAGTCGAAACGAGGGTAACACAACCAGTCGATGGATCCGTCGATGCCAACCAGGGCGGCCGTATGCATATCGCCGATGATGCCGTAGTCCTCAATAGGCCTATAGGTCATTCATGACTCCATGGCTGAGCTGCAGGAAGATTGGGAGAAATTGGACTGAGGAGACGCAATCGGGGAAGGGAGAGGGAGCATCCCCTCTCCTCCTACAATCCCTACAATCCCTACTATCCCTACTATCCCTACTATCCCTACTATCTATGCCATACATGCCATCTCGCCGTATCCGGGCCATGCGAGGTGTGGTGGTTGCTCGACCAGCTGCGGTGCGAGCGCTTGCTCCAGATCCTCCACCACGTTCATGAAGGCGATGAACGCATCGTATGGCGTGTCATACGGGCTGAAGTACTTATGTACGTCGCCATCCGAGAACCACTTGGTGCACATGTAGTACAGGTGATCGCTCGTGGTGAGCCGTCTCCACCGCTCGATCGTCCTCCTGTCACCCGAAAGCAATACCCGGTCTCGTAACGCGTACAACCGCTGCTGCGCTGCATGCTGGAGTCCGTTCCCGAGCCACGCGGTAACGTCTCGCTCCGTATCCGCCCACGAAGTGGGGGTGGGGAATGCGAGTTTGTCGACGGGCTGGCGCTTGGCCAGATCTCTTGGATGAACGAAGCTGATGCCGCGTCGTGCACATTCGGCGGGCAGGTGTCCTAGAAACTCAAAGATTCCCGTATCCGCCCACTGGTGCTCGCCGAACGTCTCGTAGTCTACGAAGAGATGCACGCTGTCACCGGGGCTGCTGGCGATCCAGGACGCATATCGGTCTGCAGTAAGTGGCCATCCGTGCCAGTTACGGTTTGAGAAACGAAACCCGACGTCGTCGCTCAGCTGGTAGTTTCGCGGGATCACGACAAGTCCGGGTGCAGTTGCCGCTTCGTAAACGAAATTGGGCAGGCGCCACCCCAAGGCCCGTTCGGCGCCTTCGACCAGTACACCTTGGAAACCCAGGCCTGCAACGACGGATGCCAGGTCGTCGCTGTAGATCAGCTCTGTGTTGCGGAACACCGTAGGCCACTTGCCAAACCATTTGTGGATAGTCATTCGGTGCAACACCACTTGTTGCTCGAACTCATCTCGGTCCGCTAGGGAAGCCAGGCTGTGATAATAGGTCTCGCCGAGGAGCTCGACCGCACCCGTGGCGACCAGCCTCTGGAAGCTTTCCAGCGTCTCTGGTGCGGCGTCGGCCAGCTGCTCCAGAACCGTACCGGTGATGCTGAGGGCGAGGCGAAAGGTGCCGCTCGAGTCCTCGATCATTCGCAGGAGCAGCTGATTGGCTGGCAAATAGCACTTCGCGGCAACCTTGCGAAGGATCGATCGATTCGCCTCGACATCGAAGTAGTCGGTATCTGTGCCGATGTCGAAGAAACGATATCGCCGGAGACGATAGGGCTGGTGGACTTGGCAATACAAGCAGATGTCGGGCATGGTATGGACTCCGTATTGATGAATCTGCCTCTGTTGCCTCTTCTGCGTCTCCTCCGGGGAGTCAGAGGAGGCAGATCTATCCCGTGACGCTTCGGTAAACCGTCTCTGTCAGTCGCGCCGCCTCGTCGAGTGAGAACCGGGGAGCGCGGAGCTCCGTCAGCCCCCGATGACTCAGTTCTCGGTGGAGCTCCGGGTACTTCAGAATCCCCACCACTTTGTTCGTCATCTCATCGACGTCCCAGAAATTGACCTTGAACGCGTTATGCACCACCTCTGCGACCCCCGAGGTTCGCGGGATGATGCACGGCGTTCCGCTTCGGAGGCTCTCCAGCGCGACCAGTCCGAAAGGCTCGCTCACGGACGGCATGATGCAGACGCGGGCCATGCGAAATGCGCGGTCGACCTCGGCGCCTCGAACCGCGCCGGCGAAGAAGACTTGTTTTGCCAACCCCAACGCGGCGGCGCGCTCGATGAGCCACGGGAGCATGTCGCCCGTGCCTGCCACCACAAAGCGGGCGTCCGGGACGAAGTTGGCGACGCGTCTCGCGACCTCGATGAAGTAATCCGGCCCTTTCTGCCAGGTCACCCTTCCCAAGAAGAGGACGAGCGGCGGGCTCGAGGGAAGCGGGTTGGCCCGGCCGATCCACGTCTCATGCGTGTGGTCGACGCCCCAATGCACGACGGAAACCTTTTCATCGGGTATCCGATATCGAGCTACCACCTGACGCTTGAGAACGCCGCTGTTGCTGATCACAGCGTCCGCCTCACTCATCCCCTCCCACTCTCGGTGTACGATTTCCTGGTTTGCGCCGTCGCCTGCCCGGTCGAATTCGGTAGCGTGAATGTGCGCCACGAGTGGTTTGCCTGAGACGCGTCGCGCCGCGAGCCCGGCGCGATAGGTGATCCAGTCGTGCACGTGAATGACGTCGTGCGGCTCAGCAGCGGCGATGTCCGAGGCAACAGCGGCCAAGCGATCTACCTCCGCGAACAGGTCTTTTCCGTATACGGTGACCCCCCGTGGTCCCTCCAGCTCTCGGCGGACGTCACGCAAGTACTCTCCGCCGGACGTGTACGGGAGGGCCGGTGTTGGGATGCGCAGTCGTGTGAACGTGGTCCGGCCCGAGGCCGACACGAGCCGTAGTGTGGGTAGCGGTGATTCCGCGATAGGGAAGGGCACCACCAGCGTCACGGCCACTCGCCGCCCGAGCAGGCCCTTTACGAGGCCATGGGTGGCGGTGGCGAGCCCGCCGGCCTGATGCGGGGGGAACTCCCACCCAAACATCAATACCCGCATCGGGCGCTACGGTACTCCTTTCACGTGACGGTAAGATCCTGGATTCTCTTGCCGTAAGTGCGTAAGGCGTCGGCACGTCTCCCAAATGCTCGACACCGGTGAGTGGGTTCCCGCCGGCGGACGTGACCCGGGCCGGACCGGTGGGAACCGATTCCCGGGGGGTGGCATTGTAGCGCGGCGTGGGGGTAAGCTGGCCACGACGAGCGATCCCCCTTCCTGAACGATTTTCATCTGACGAGGAGAGTGATTCGATGTCGCGACGTGCCTTGATTTTGATTCCTGCGGTGGTGGTGGTGGCCGGTGCCTGGTGGGCCTTTCGCCCCGAGCGGCTCTTCATCAATAGGACGGTGAGCGAGGATCTTCCGGAGGCCGCCGCGTCGATGGCGGCGTCAGTGGATGCCCCCATGCCGGTGCTCGCGGGGCAATTTCACAGCAATGCCCACGAGACGAAGGGCAAGGCAACGATCTACCGCTATGCGGATGGGCGGCTGGTGTTGCGTTTGACTGAGTTCGAGACTTCTAACGGTCCAGACGTACAGATCTACTTCGTGGCCGCGAACGACGTGACCGAGAACGAGACCGTCAGCAAGGCGGGGTTCGTGAACCTGGGCGCCATGAAAGGAAACATCGGTGACCAGAACTACGATGTCCCCATGGATCTCGATCTGACCAAGTACCGCGCGGTCACCGTGTGGTGCCGGCGGTTCAGCGTCAACTTTGGCACGGCGCCGCTCGGGCCCGCGTCCTAACGTTCAATACCAGCGACTTCTTGAGGAGAACACGAGATGTATCGATCGATAGCTGTGGGGCTGCTTATCGCGGCCGCGCCGGTTCCAGCAATCGCGCAGAGCGCGCACCGTGACCACGCAACCGAATTCACCGTTCGGGTCGAGAACGTGTCGACGACCAGTACGCTCAAGCTCTCAAACGGTGAGACGGCGCCGGCCCCAACTGCTCCGGTGCTGTGGGTCGTCCATACCGGGAAGGATCCGGTCTTTACCGATGGCCAGAAGGATCGGGGTCACGGACTCGAGTCGCTCGCCGAGGAAGGCGATCCATCGAAGCTCGCCACGGCACTCGAGGGTAAGGCGGGAATCGTGAAGGTCGGCGCTGTGGCCATCCCGGTGGGTGACATGGAGCCGGGGCCGGCGCTCCCCGGCAAGGTGTTCGAGATGAAGTTCACGGCTTCACCGGGCGAGAGGCTGACGCTCGCGTTCATGTTTGGGCAGTCGAACGATCTGTTTTACGCCCCTGTCGGCGAGGGCATCGCCCTGTTCGACAGCAACGGGAAGGCCCTGTCGGGAAACATCACGTCCAAACTAGTGCTGTGGGATGCCGGAACCGAAGTCAATCAGGAGCCAGGTCTCGGACCGGATCAGGCTCCTCGTCAGGCTGGCCCGAATACCGGAGCCACCGAGCACGGCATCGTCCGGCTCGTCAAGGATCAGTTCACATATCCCAAAGTTGGCGAAGTCGTTCGTGTGACCGTGACGCCGCAGCCGATGATGATGGGTAGCAAGTAGTGACTTTCGAGGGGCAGCAGCAACCCGCCACGAGCTATAGCAAACCGCCTCGTTGCACGCTGCTGCCCCCGGACAACGATCAACCATAGAGAGCCATAACATGCCGCACTCCACGCACTATGACGTGATCATCATCGGGACGGGCGCCGGCGGAGGCACGCTGGCCTACCGCCTCGCACCGTCCGGCAAACGGATACTGGTCTTGGAGCGTGGCGACTACGTCCCTCGCGAGAAGGACAACTGGGACCCGCGAGCCGTCAACGCGGAAGGGAAATACCAGGCGAAAGAAACGTGGTGGGATAAGGATGGCAAAGAGCTCCACCCACATACCAACTACTGGGTGGGTGGTAACACGAAGTTCTACGGCGCCGCGCTGTTCCGCCTCCGCAGAGAGGACTTTGGCGAGCTGAGGCATCATGGGGGATGTTCTCCAGCGTGGCCCCTCAGTTACGAAGAGATCGAGCCGTACTATACGGAGGCCGAACGGCTCTACCAGGTTCACGGGGAGCGGGGGGAAGATCCGACCGAGCCCGCGTCTTCGAGTCCGTATCCGCATCCGTCTGTGAGCCACGAGCCCCGCATGCAGCAGTTGAGCGACGATTTCGCTCGGCAGGGCCTCAAGCCCTTCCATACGCCGCTTGGCGTGATGCTGGACGAGCGCAATCCTCGTACGAGCCGCTGTATCCGGTGCAACACGTGTGACGGATTTCCCTGTTTGGTGATGGCAAAGTCGGACGCTCAGGTGATTTGCGTCGATCCGGCGCTGGCCCACCCCAACGTGACGTTGCTCACCGGCGCGTACGTGTCACGCCTCGAGACAAACGCATCAGGCCACGAGGTGACAAAGGTGCACGTGGAGCGGGGCAGTGCGCGGGAGTCTTATACGGCAGATGTGGTTGTGGTGGCGTGTGGCGCGATCAACTCAGCAGCCCTTCTGCTGCGATCGGCAAGCGACAAGCATCCACGCGGGCTGGCGAACGGCTCGGACGTCGTGGGACGTCATTACATGGGACACATTAATTCGGTGTTGATGGCGATCTCGCGGTGTCCCAACCCCACGATCTTCCAGAAGACCCTTTCCGTGAACGATTTCTACTTCGGGTCCAAAGAGTGGCAGTACCCAATGGGACACATCTCCTTCGTTGGAAAGCTCGATCGTGAAACGCTCAAGGCAGGCGCGCCGGCGATCGCTCCGGGCTTCACGCTGGAGTTGATGGCCAAGCACTCGTTGGATTTCTGGCTCACATCGGAAGATCTGCCCGATCCCAATAACCGGGTCACGGTCGACCGCAACGGAAAGATCGTCCTTAGCTACAAGCCGAACAACGAAGAAGGGCACAAGCGCCTGATCAAGAAACTGGAATCGATGATGCAGCAGCAGACCAAGTGTCCCGAGCACGGACATGACTGTCACGTGGGTCTGTTCGCCAGAAACCTCTTCCTGGGTCAGCGAATTCCCTTGGCGGGCGTCGCACACCAGAATGGGACGATTCGTTTTGGCATCGATCCCAAGAGCTCGGCGCTCGACGGGAACTGTAGGGCGCACGAGCTCGACAATCTCTACGTGGTTGACGGGAGCTTCTTCCCATCGAGTGGCGCGGTCAACCCAGCGCTCACGATCATCGCTAACGCATTACGGGTGGGTGATCACCTGTTGGAAAGGCTCGCATGAAAGCGATCGCAGTTTATCCCGGTAAGGCGAACAGCATTCACCTCGCGAACGTCGCCGAGCCGAAGCTCAGCGACGTGTCCGACGGACGGGGTGTGCTCGCACGAATCCTTCGCGTGGGTGTTGACGCGACGGATCGTGAAATCAACTCGGCCGAGTACGGCGCAGCGCCTCCAGGGTCTGACATCTTGGTGTTGGGACATGAGAGCTTTGGCGTGGTGGAAGAAGTGGGCCAGAATGTGACCGAGTTTGCGCCGGGCGACTACGTGGTGTTCATGGTCCGTCGTCCCGGCAACTCGCTGTACGACACGATCGGCTACCAGGACATGACCACCTCGGACACATACTACGAGCGTGGTATCAGCCTACGACACGGCTACCTCACGGAGCGTGTGGTGGACCACGTTGATTACGCCATCAAGGTTCCCTCTACATTGGAACCCATCGGTGTGCTCCTGGAACCCACTTCGGTTGCCGAGAAGGCGATCCGGCAGTGCTACAAGATCCAGGAGCGGTTGGGGGTATGGCGGCCACGGACGGCCGTCGTCCTTGGCGCTGGCCCCCTGGGTCTCCTCGCGACGATGGCGCTGCGGGTGCGGGGGCTTCGAGTTGTCACATATGCGCTTGCACCAAAGCCAAATCAAAACGCCACGCTCGCGGAAGCGATCGGTGCGCGGTACGTGAGCGCGAAAGAGCAATCGCTCAAGGAGGTCGCACGCGAGTTGGGCAACATCGACCTGATGGTCGAGGCAACAGGCTTTAGTCCCCTCGTGTTCGAAGCGATGGAGCGTCTTGGCAAGAACGGTGTGCTGGTGCTCACGGGCATCGCTGGTGGCGATCGGAAAGCCGATGCTGTGCACGCCGATCACATCCTGCAGAGCTTCGTGCTCGGCAATAAAGTGGTGGTGGGCAGCGTCAACGCTGCGCGGGTCGATTTCGAGCAGGGTGTGGCCGATCTCGCGCTGGCGCAGTCGCACTGGCCGGGTTGGGCGTCGCGACTGCTCACGCACCCGGTGGAGGGACTGGAGAACTATGGCGAGATGATTCGACTGCTCACCGAGGCGAGAGACGCGATCAAGGTCTTTGTGAACGTCAGCCGCAACGGCGCGAGTTCATGATCGAGAGCCTACGGACGCATTGGCCGGAGTACCTCATGGAGGCAGCCGGGTTGGGTGCCTTCATGTTGTCTGCCGGCTTCTTCGGAACCCTGCTGGCCTACCCTGGGTCACCAGTACATCAAGCGATCCCGGATGCGGCCATGCGACGAGTGATCATGGGCTCGATCATGGGGGTCACGGCGGTGCTGATAATCTACTCGCCGTGGGGTATGCGATCGGGCGCACACATCAACCCGGCTGTGACTTTGACGTTCTTCCGGCTCGGCAAGATTGCGCCGTGGGATGCCGTGTTTTACGTCGCCGCTCAGTTCTTGGGCGCCATTGCCGGGGTGCTGATCGTGCTTGCAGCGCTTGGCCCCGTGTTCGCCAATCCACCGGTCAACTACGTCGCGACCGTGCCAGGTCAGCAAGGACTGGCGGTCGCATTCGCTGCCGAGATGGTGATCGCATTTGGTCTCATGCTCGCGATCCTCATTGCGACGAACGCCAAGAAGCTGGCGCGTTACACCGGTCTCATCGCCGGCGTGCTCGTGGCGACCTACATCGCGTTGGAAGAGCCGTTCTCTGGCATGAGCATGAACCCCGCCCGCACGCTGGGCTCCGCCGTTCCCGGCCAGATATGGACGGCCCTGTGGATTTACTTCGTCGCTCCTGCGTTGGGCATGTTGCTCGCAGCCGATGTGTACGTTCGGTTCCGCGGAGCGCACCGGGTGCTGTGCGCAAAGTTGCACCATGACAACGACAAGCGTTGCATCTTCCACTGCGGGTATGAGGCACCAGTGACGGCAACACCATCAACCGACGCATTTGGCCTCGACATGATTCGGGAGTCGACCGTATGACGCTCGTCACCTATCGCGCACGTGTTTGGCTCGCACTCGCCGTTGCGCTTCTTTGGCCCGTCACGGCGCTAGGCCAGACTGCCGAGCGCCACGTTGGCGTTCCATCGCTCAACGGACAGGTTCAAGCGGTCACCGCAGTGGGATTCACCGTCGAGGACATGGATCGATCTGTCGAATTCTTCACGCGGGTCCTCGCGTTCGAGAAGATCTCCGACGTCGAAGTGGCGGGAGATCGCTACGAGCAGCTGACGGGTGTGTTCCCGGTCCGGATGCGTATCGCGAGGCTCCGACTCGGCAACGAAATCATTGAGCTCACCGACTATCTCGCACCGGAGGGGCGGCCCTTCCCGGCGGATGCCCGGAGCAACGACCGGTGGTTCCAACACATCGCCATTGTCGTCAGCGACATGGATCGTGCCTATGCAGTGCTCAGAGAGCACAACGTTCGACACGTGTCGTCGGGACCACAGCGCTTGCCCGACTGGAACCCCAACGCCGGCGGGATCGAGGCCTTCTACTTCCGCGATCCCGATGGACACGTGCTCGAGATCATCTGGTTCCCGCTGGGGAAGGGTGATCCGAAGTGGCAACGGCCAACCGATCGATTGTTTTTGGGAATCGATCACACCGCGATCGGTGTCAGCGACACCGATGCGAGCTTGCAATTCTATCGCGATGGGCTGGGCTTTCGGGTGGCGGGTGAGAGCGAAAATTATGGTCCCGAACAGGAGCGTCTGAATGCGGTGTTTGGGGCGCGTTTGCGGATCACGGGCCTCCGCGCACCTGAGGGGCCCGGAATCGAGTTTCTCGAGTATTTGACTCCCGGCGATGGACGCCCGATGCCCCTCGACGAACGTGCGAGCGATATCATGCATTGGGAGACCACCCTGGTCGTCGCCGACGCCAGCGGTGCAGCTGCGCGGCTGCGACAGGCACGATTTCGCTTCGTGTCACCTGGGGTGGTCGAGATACCAGAGAATACCTTGGGATTCCGCAAGGCCTTTCTGGTGCGGGATGCCGATGGGCATGTGATGAGAGTGATTGAGAGATAGGATTGGAGGCGGGAGAGGTGGGATTGGAGGCGGGAGAATTGGAAGCGGCATTCATTAACGAGGAAACATCCATGCCAGCAAACAAGCCATTGAGCATCCCGGTCATCCTCGGCACAACGCGCCAGGGACGCATGAGTGTGCACCCCGCGCGATTTGTGCATGAGCGGTTGGCTGGGCGGGAGGGGGTGATCACCGAGCTGATCGACATTGCCACCGTGCCACTCCCGGTGGATGGTGCGGGCGATCAGATCAAAGATCCGGCATTCTCCGCCAAGATGGAGCGCGCGGACGGGATGGTGCTCGTGATCCCGGAGTACAACCACAGCTTTCCTGGCCTGTTGAAGCACGTCCTCGACAGCTGCCTCGAGGAGTACATCCACAAGGCGGCGGGCATCGTGGGTGTGTCGGCAGGAGCGTTTGGCGGTGCCAGAGTGATTCAGAATACCCTGCCGGTGCTCCGGGAACTCGGTCTCATGACCATCTTCACCGATGTGTACTTCGGCAGCATTAGCAAGGTGTTTGACGAGTCGGGCAAGCTCCTGCAACCGGCGTTCGTCGAGCGAGTAGACAACTTTCTCGACGAACTCATCTGGATGGTTATCACGCTTCGTCACGGGCGTGAGCGAGTGGATTCGGATACGACTGAGGGCGTCGAGGGAACAGAGGGGATCGAGGGGATGATCGGAATGGCGAAAGGAGGTGCGCGGTGAGCCCGTTGGCGAAAACGAAGTCCTACGTGCAGATGCGGTGCCCCGTTTGCGGAAATCTGATGAATCGACACGCAGTGAAGGTGATTGAACCGAGGAGTGCGAAGGAAGCATCCCGGGTCAACACCTCATTGGGTGGTGTCGTGACCGAAGCACATAGTTGTCCGGCATGTGGCAAGAACGCGTGGAGGGCCGGCTAGCGCCGTTATTGATTGCTTCCTCGAAGCAGGGTGTCGATGCGTACGAGAAGCTCGGCGGGAGCATCAATCCGGCTGAGCTTCGACCTAACGTCCTCCACTAGCGATACTTCGAATTCAAACTCCGATGCGCACCTCGCGCACGCGTCGAGATGCTGCAGAACTTTGTCGTGCTCGGCGCCCGAGAGATCCCGATCGACGTAGCGATCGAGCAGTCTAAAGATCTTTTCGCACGTATACCGCACTGGACCCGACATCCTAGTGAACCCCCCTCTTGGTCACTATACACACACGCGCGGCCACGGCACCGCGAGGTCTCTCTTCTTCTCGGCGCCATGGCCGCCCAGACTCACCAAGGATATAATGTCAACTGAGGGGACTGAGTTCCCGGGTCCCCGCCAGATCCGCCGCGCAAAGGAGCCCTCATGATCGAGGTGCGACATCGTACCACCGGCGAGCGCCTGATGGCGCTTGATGCCGACACACTCGCCGGCGCGGACCTCGCGGGCTGTGTGCTCCTCTACGCGGATCTCCAAAAAGTCGATTTCCGTGGGGCGGATCTGCGTGGTGCCGATCTGTGCGAAAGCGACGGTCGCGCCGCGCAGTTCGCGGGTGCGGACCTCACCGGCGCCGACTTATCGGGCGCGGATTTCTCCGAGGCCAACTTTGATGAGGTGACTGCGGTAGACGTTCGTCTGCTTGCCGTCAACCTCACCCAGTCGAGCTTTCGGGGTGCGGACCTGACGCGTACGTCATTCGAGTTTGCCCGGCTGAACGGAGTAGATCTCAGCAATGCCGCCCTCAGGCGAGGGGACTTGCGTCACACCGACCTCTCCCAAGCAATCTTGAGTGGAGCAGATCTGCGTGACGCCAATCTGAGTTTCGCAAAGCTGACGGGGGCAAACTTTCACGGTGCGAATCTCGAAGGCGCCAACCTCACCGGTGTCGATCTCACCGGGGCTGACCTGCGAGATGCCGACCTGACGCTGGCATGTCTCAACGGTGCAGTTTTGTCGGGCTGTAATCTGTCACGCGCCGTCCTTTCGAAAACGGTGTTCGCGCGTTGCCGAGAGCTCGCGCAAGCACAAGGCCTCTCGGCCATCGTTTTTCACGACAGTTCATCGATCGATCTTCGTAGTTTGGGAACCATCGGTCGGAGCCTGCCAGCCGAGTTCTTAGCGGCATTTGGTCCGGCACAAGAGTGGTTGGATGGGCGTCGAGACGATGATTAGACTGGTAAAGGAAAGCGAGGGAGCCGAAGACGTCCCCCAGTCCGCCTGGTGGGACTAAGAACCAGGCGAACCGGGCTTCTTGTCAGCCGCCAGCTTGGCAAACAGCCTCGAACGAACGTCGTCGGGCATCGCGATTCGCTGCAGTTTGCTGCGCAACTCATCCAGAAACGTCGACTCAAAACGATACTCACTGGCGCACTGAGCACAGGTCTCGAGGTGCTCCTCCACGAGCCGCATCTCCTCGGCGCTGAGCGCTCGGTCCAGATAATCGTTGAGTTGTCGAAAGGTCTGCTCGCATGTCAATCGACTTGGCCGCATCATGTGTTGACCCCTTCTTGCGTGAGTTGGGACACGATCCCCTCCTCGGTTGCGATGTGCCAGAGCATCTTCTGTAGTATGCGGCGCCCACGGTGAAGGCGCGACCGCACCGTTCCTACCGGACAGCTCAATGCCTCTGCAATCTCCTCGTAGGTCAGATCTTCTAGGAAGTACAGCCCGGCCACCGAGCGATAGTCGTCCGGTAGTGCCTGGATGGCCCGTTGCACGTGCTCCACGTTCATCCGACCCATGACGAGCTCCGCCGGGTTGTCCGTCTGCCGGTGCAGACCGGTCTCGATGGTCCGTGCATACATGTAAAGGTCGGGTACGTCGTCGAGGTCGACCGTTTGGGGCCGGCGCTTCTGTTGTCGATGCTTGCCGTAGAAGCAGTTGGTGAGAATGCGATAGAACCAGGCCTTGAAGTTGGAGCCCGGCTGGAACGTCCCGAAGCCCCGGAGCGCGGCAAGGGCGGCTTCTTGCACCAGGTCTTGTGCATCTGCCCGATTGCCGGTCAGGGTCATGGCTAACCCGTAGGCCGGATCCAACATGGGCGTCAGCAACTCTTCAAAGGTAGGTTCTTCAGTCGTGACGGCGGGTTCGGACACCGAAGTTCACCCTGGTAAAGGTGACAGAGAAGGATAGCACCCCCTGCCGGGGCTGCAACTGGGCCGCAGTCGTGCTGACTGAGCCGGCTCCGAGCCCCGTCACGGCGTGACATCGTCCGGCAGCGTGCGGAAGGCCCTTTCGATGTGCACGGCGACGCTTTCAGCCACGCTGGCCTGCGCGGCAAGCACATCGCTCGCACTCACGGTGAAGGCGTCGGCCCAGATGTGGGTTCCGTCGTCTACGCGAATGAGCTGGGGACGTACGCGCAGACTGCGATCTCGGCCACCCGGCGCTTGCCAGCTCACGGTGGCCTCGAGCAAAAAGTCGGCGTCCAGCTCGCTCCCAATCTGTCGCACCGTCTTGGGAGAGCGACGGTATCGGGTCGTACTCTGGCGAGCCAGCACCACGACACCACCCACTTTGGCGAGACGAGCCGTCGTTTCGTCGGTGGCTCCTTCCACGAACGCCTCTTCATTGGCAGATCCCAAGTTTTCGAACGGCAATACGGCGATCTTGGGAACCCCTCGACGGAGGACCTCCGCTTGACCTGGTGTACCCACCGCAAAGCCGCCCAGCAAGACTACCAGGGCTGCCGCGGCGAGACCGATCAGATGCCGGGCGCGACGGCGGCCAGCCGGATGCGCTCGACACGGCAACGCATCGGCAAACTCCCGCGCCGTGGCATAGCGATCGCTCGGACGCTGCGCCAACGCCCGCGCAAGAACCCGAAGAACGTTTCGGGGGATCTGGTCGAGCTGGTCCCGGCGATGGCGTAACGAAAAACGCCCCGACTCCAGATGGCGGATTTCTGCTTGGTTGAACGCAGCCTCGGGCGGTTTGCCGAAGAGCATCTCATAAAGGACACAACCGAGGCTGTAGATGTCCGTTCGGCCGTCAAGCCCCCTGGCGCCGATTGCCTGCTCAGGACTCATGTAGGGTGGGCTTCCCACCGCGACCCCCGACTCGGTGAACGTTACACCCGCCGCACTGATGGCCCGCGCCACTCCAAAGTCCCCCACCATGGCCTGGCCGTCGAGAATCAGAATGTTCTCCGGCTTGATGTCGCGATGAATGACGTCCTGGCGATGGGCGTAGTCCAGTGCCCCAGCGATCTCACGCGTGAGCCGGAGCGCCACCTCGAGGGGAATAGGTTGCTGACGAATCAGATCGCGGAGCGACCCGCCCTCGATGAACGGCGTTACGTAGTACAGGTAGTCTTCCCCACGACCGGAGTCGTAGACAGGAAGAACATGTGGATGGGTGAGTCCGGCAGTGATCTCGATCTCTCTGAGGAAACGCGTACCGTCCCACCGCGCTGCCCCTTCGGATCCGAGAACCTTGATCGCAACGTTGCGGCCGTGCCGCAGGTCCCTTGCGAGGTAGACCACCCCCATCCCCCCGGCTCCGAGCGCACGCTCGACGGCGTAACGATCGGCCAGCGACTCTCGGAGCGGTTGGAGGTGGTCCTTCATGGTACGCGCCACAACGTGATGGTGTCAAAATCGGAATGTCGGCGCGTCTCGAAAGGTTCCAGGGATCTGACTAGGCTGCCTGGGTGGCATCCTCGGACGGGTCTTCAGCTTCGGACTGCGATAGGGCGGTCTCGCGAACGGTCTGGAACTGCACGAGGTCCTTTGAGAACACCAGATCCAGGGTCCAGTCCAGAGCGACCCGCACCTTGCGCTCGAACCTCGGGAGCTTCGCGAGGTATATGGTCCGCCACAGCCACCAGGCTACGAAGCCCGAGAAGTTGCGACCCAAAATGTTTGCCACCCCGGTTCGGCGGCCGATGGCGGCAAGCTGACCGATGGTGGAAAACCGGAATGGCCTGGTTTCCTGGCCACGCTTCACGGCCGCAATGTTTCGAGCCAGCAAGCGCCCTTCCCGCAGCGCGTGCTGTGCCGTTGGCGGGTGTGTACCCCCGTCGCGCTCGTTCGGAATGGCGGCACAGTCGCCAAGCGCCCACACGCCCGGCCATTTGGGCACGTCGAGGGATGGTCTGACGCGAATGCGCCCACGGTCTTTCTCACAAGGGAGATCGGCCAATAATGGATTAGTTGCCGTTCCCGCGGTCCACACGATCGTCTCGGCCCGGAGGCGCGTTCCGTCACTCAGCTGGACGCCAAAGTCGGACACAGCCGTGACGGAGGTGTTCAGCCGAACTTCGACCCCGCGTTTCGCCAGCTGGCGTTGCGTATAGGTACCCAACTTGGGTGACAGCTCTGGCAGGAGCACGGGGCCGGAATGGACTAGTACCACCCGGATGTCGTGCGCCGCGAGATGCGGATAGAACCGGCGAGCTTCGTGGAGAAAGTCGTTGACCGCTGCCACCGTCTCAACGCCGGCGAATCCGCCGCCCGCGACGAGCACCGTCAGGAGCTCATGCCGATCGCCCGCGGCACATTCGAAGTCGGCCTCTTCCATCAACTGAATGAGCCGGTTTCGAAGGTTGATGGCATCGCCAAGGCTCTTCATCGTTAGCGCCCGCTGCTCGAGTCCTGGGATACCACGGAAGTTCGTGACACTTCCGAGCGCGAGCACGAGATGATCGTACTCCAGCACGTGGTGGTGGCGCCCGCCGGCGTGGGAAACCGTCACTTGCCGCTCGATGAGATCGATCGATTCAACCTCGCCCACAAAGAAGACGCCGCGGCGAATCAGCTTGCGAATGGGGCTGACGATGTGCGTCACGTCGAGATCGCTGGCCGCCACCTCGTGCAGCATCGGGGTGAAGAGAAAGAAGTTGTCGCGATTCACTAGCGTGAGCTGCATGTCCTCGGGTCGGGGGAAGTGACGTTGCAGCTCGAGCGCTGCGGAAACACCGGCAAACCCACCGCCGAGGATGACGACCCGGGTTGGTCTGGTGGGCCGCTGCATAATTGTCCGTGTCATGCGGCAGCCGGCGCAGTGTGCGCCCCCCTTCGCCCCCCTATCGGGAGCCTTCCATCGCCTAATGCTTCGGCGAACTCTCGCGGTGTCCATACCCTGGCGGCGCTAACCGGGTCGAGACTCTCGGCGATGAGCGCCATCATCGCGTGTGGTATAACGGCGACAAGGGTTTGCTCGCGGGCCGGCGCGTCAACCGACCCAGCGTGTACCGCGAGGCCTGGCGGAAATGGTGTGGCAGGTGGTGCCCCCGTCAGCATCTCGTACAGCAGGCTGCCGAGCGCAGCGATATCGTCGTTTCGATCGAATGCGTCGGTCCAAGGGAGCACGCTTCCCAGTCCAAAGTCACTGACCAAGGCGCGGCTCCCCTCGAGAAGGATGTTCTCGGGCTTGATTGCTCCGTGCACCACCCCGTACCGCCGACCAAAGTCGATCGCCGCGGCGACGTCACGGGCAATGCCAATCGCCTCTCGCAGAGGAACCCGAAGATCGCCGACGATCCGGTCACGTAAGGTCCCCCCGCTGACGTATCGCATTGCGACATACACCTGCCCGTCCGCCATCCCCGACTCGAGGATGCGGACGATGTGCGGATGCGCGAGTTTCCCTGCTCGCTTCAGGATGTCGAGCATGGCGTTCGTGGTGTGGTCATCGAGCGCGTGGAAGACCTTCAGCGCCACCGGTCGGCGCCGCGTCCCATCCTCCGCACGCCAGACGTCGGCGTGCGACCCGGTGCCTAAGAGGTGCGTCACCTCGAATCGGTTGGTGAGGGCCGCTGGAAGCATGGGATCGTTGCTCATGGTCTCAGTCATCTTGCTCGGGTCGGGATCTCAATGCCCGCGTCGCGCGAACCGTTCCCTTTAGGTTCCGTGGGTGGTCAGCCGGATGCGGTACACCGTGCTCCCCGCCACGACGTAGAGGTCGGATCCGTCGCCACCCCATGCAACGTTGGCGGTGGCTACGCCCGTGACAATCGTGCCGAGGTGGGTACCGTCAGGCGCAAGCACGAATACTCCACCGGGCCCCACGGCAAAGAGGTTTCCAGCGCGGTCGACCTTCATGCCATCCGGGACGCCGGCGTACCTCTTCGTCCACGAAGTGGCATCAAAGATCACGCGTCCGGCGCCGAGGGTTCCATCGGCACTGACCGGAAAGGCATGCCAGGTGGCGTTGGCTCGGTCGGCGTTGGCCACATAGAGCGTGCGCTCA
The DNA here is from genome assembly GCA_041577295.1 of Gemmatimonadales bacterium. GTDB lineage: Bacteria > Gemmatimonadota > Gemmatimonadetes > Gemmatimonadales > GWC2-71-9 > JBDHDH01. Next base: position 1,474 of record JBFGJG010000060.1, on the reverse strand, counting down.
TCCGGTGAAAAGGCCAGCCCATTGGGAGCGCGAACGTCCTTGGTCAGAAGCGTCACGTTGCCCTCCGCATCCACGCGATAAACACCTTGCCATGACAATTCTTTCCCAGGGTCCGCGTACGTGCCCGGCAAACCAAAAGGAGGATCCGTGAAGTACAAATCTCCATTCTTCTTGTATACGAGGTCGTTTGGGCTGTTGAGGCGTCGCCCGTTGTAGTGGCTCACCACGACAGTGCGGCGGCCGTCGGATTCAAGCCGCGAAATTCGGCGATCACCGTGCTGGCAGAAGACCAGCCGCCCCGCTGGATCCCATGCCAGCCCGTTGGAGCCGGGTTCGGGACCATCGAACGCAGCGTTCCCTGTGTAACCGCTCTGCGCGAGGAAGAGGCTGACCCCTCCTTGGGGGTCCCACCGGAAGATGGAGTTCCTGGGAACGTCGGAGAACAGCAGGTACCCCCCCTTGCTGTGCCACAAGGGCCCTTCCACCCAATCAAAACCGTCCGCCACCAGCTCCAGCTCGGCAGCCGGTGGGACTAGTACGTCGAATCGGGCATCGAGCCGTTCGATATGGTGTCCAGCGCCAGTGGCGCTCTGAGAGATGCCGGGGGTACTCCACAGCATCAGCGCCGCGCTCACGAGTGCATGTCGCGGGCTACACCAACTGCTTCGCATGAGTGACTCCTCCGGCTGTCGCGCATGCGGGGTAATGCAGCCGTCGGCGGACGAGTTCCCGTCAGACCACCCCGTGGTCACGGGCGATGCGCCAGAGCGCAGCGCGCAGCAGCCTGCGACCCCGGTGCAGTCGCGATCGAACGGTCCCAATGGGACAGTCCAGAATCGCGGCGATGTCGTGATAGGACATGTCTTCTACGAAGTAGAGTGTGGCCACCGTCCGGTAGTCCGGTGGCAACGTTTGGATCGCCTGCATGATCTGCTCGATGGCAAGCCGGCTCCCCACCACACCGGCCGGCGTAGGCGCCGGTCCCAAGGAACCGGCGGCTGGGAGCGATTCTGTTGTCGCGCCCAGCTCGAGGGCGGACGCCAGCCGACGCTCGCGACGTGTGTGCATGTAAAACGCGTTCGTCAGGATTCGAAGAAACCATGCCTTGAAGTTCGTGCCTGGCGTGAACGTCTCGAACCGACGGTACGCGGCAAGCGCTGCTTCTTGCACTAAGTCCTCGGCATCCGCCTGAGACCCGGTGAGGCTCATTGCCGCTCTATACGCTCTACCGAGAATCGGTTTGAGGAGAGACTCGAAGACGCCTCGTGATGATTCAATGGACTCACTCGACCCATCCTCTGCTACCATCGGACCCTCGACGAATACCGCACCTTCTTCCACCGTGCGCATGACACCTATGCCTCCGCGTGAATTCCCATGCGGAGAAGCAGTATGCACGGTTGCTGGTTCCGGGTTTTCGCTCTGAGGTGCGGTTTCTTAGAGGATTCTCATGTCCTTCTAATTCCCTGCCCGG
>JBFGJG010000059.1:0-23522 GCA_041577295.1 Gemmatimonadales bacterium | reverse complement strand
TCGATGGGACCAGGGCCAGGAACACGTCGACGCGCCCGCCTGGATTGTTCATACTCGATTGCCAGACGATCACTGCCCCGTCCGGGCTCGACTGCGCGTGCGGTTGTTCGTCGAAGCCTTCGCCCTCAGAATCGTGATGGGCAACCAGGCGGACATCGGGATTGCTGTTGCTCATGCGAATGAACCCCACTGCAAGAATGAGCTTCCCCGAACCCGGTTTTGTATTGTAGACCGACAGCCCGCCCCACGGCGGATCGGGCTGGCCAACCACCCAGTTTCCGAAATGGTGCCGAGAGCCATGCATGATTTCTCCCGGCTGCCCCACCGTCTCGACCGTATTCGATTCGATGTGCCAGACCTTGAACTGCCGAAGTCCATCCACCCATTCCGCCGCAAACATCCGGTGCTCTGGGCCATTAGCCGGGTGGCTGTAATCCAAGAGTTCCGGCGGGTCCCTACGCTGACCCGTCACCGTATTCATGGCGTACGCGCTGTTAAGGGTGTGATCGAACCCGGTACCCCATCGCCCCGTCGGGTTCAAGCCACCCTGCCCGTCCACCGCGGCGGCAGGATATACCAATTCATCGGTATCGCGGTGCCAATACACCCACCACTGCCGGTTGTACTGGGTGGCCACGAACACTCTGTCGTCGGCGGACACGAACAAGATACCCAAGCGGCTCGCGGGCGGGACGTCCTTGGGAAAGCCATCGCCGTCCACGAACGCATCGAGCTCCGTATTGTATCGCTGGAACTGGGCACTATTGGAAACCACGTAGAGGGTCCGGGGATCGACGTTAGAAAACGCGATCGCGCCCGCCGCCCGCGATCCGTTGAACTCCGCCCCCACCATGCGTTTGTTTGAGAGCTCCAGGGTCTGGGTATTCAGATCGAAGAGCCATGGTCGCGAGTTACCCGCCTCGCTCACCAAAATACAGATGGTGCGCATCTCGCCATTGGGACCCCACGGCAGCGACACGCTGGTGACCTGAGCATCGTGCACTTGGGCCTTGTCGTTCGGGACCGGTGACGTCGCATCGGTCAGCTTGATCACCGTCACGCCCGTCGTCGGATCAACATAACTCTGGCCCGCACTCAGGTTCCGCCCGTACGGGAAGCTCGGGTCCTTCACCTGCCCCGTCGCCACCGGCAACAACGTTGGATCCGCCACCCCGCCCGCCGGCAGCTGGGGGCCCGTCACCCCGTTCGACGGCGTCCCCTCACCGCACGCAACGGTGAGCATCCAAGCGATTGCGCCTACGACCCACACGAGGCGGGTCAGCCGCGACCAGTTAGCTGGTGTGGCATTGGAAGCCGGTGGACATACTGACTGGAAACAGCAACCGCAGCGCGGCATACTCCCTCGTAAAGTCGGGGTGGGCGCCAACCTCGCTCGCCCAAAATCTTGTGATCGTTAAAGTCCCGTTCAGTGACCCGTCGCACATTCGCGCCCCCACGGATTCGCCGGCCAAAAGCGGGCAGATAAGCTACGGACATGGTAGCCGGCCAGCAAGCCTCGAGCGGGCTCCGATGTTGCACCAGCGCAACACGGTATCCATGTTTGGCCACAGCCCCTTGGATGATACGGTTCGACTCTTGCTCCGGACCCAGAGGAGTCCGGCCGAGGCAGGCCAGTCCGACGCCTCCGTGTAACCCCGGATGACGCCGCCACCGAGGGCACAGGTCGCACATGCCGAGCCCAACATCAGGGTCAGGATCCGTCGTGTCGCTGATCGAAGAAATCAATGCGCAGATGTTCGACCAGCCTTGCGCCTTCCGCATCCGCAGCTACGAGAAGCCAGGATCGACCATCGTCCACGTCTTGTTCAAGGATCCAGCCAACAGTTACCACATCAAGATCAAGCGGCCCCAAGCACGACTGGGTTCTGATACCGAGGCGACGAGGCGAGCGCTTGAGCGCGAGCACGCAAATCTCTGCGAACTCAACCGAGTGCAACCGACTGCATTCGCAATTCCACGGCCGATATTCTTTAGCCGGGACCGCCTGATTCTCGCGACATCGACGGTTCCGGGACAGGCGTTTCTCCGAAAGCACTCGCTCTTAACTCGTCTGATGCCCTCATGGGCGACCGGATTGGCGGACGATCTCGAGCGGGTCGGCCGAGCCTTACGAGCCCTGCACGACCTTGATCTGCCCTTTTCGAAGATCCCCGAAGAGGACTATACGGAGCGCTTCAACACCAACATCGCGAGTCCCATCATGCCGCTTCCGGAACACCTACAGCGCTCCTTGAGTGAGTACGGCGCCTGCATGACAGCCGGCATGCGGGAACGTGACGGCATGAAGAGTTGTCATAACGATTTCACCACGCACAACCTGCTCGTCGCTCCGGAGCACATCGCGGTACTCGACTTCGATGGACTCGCCCAAAACCACCCTGAACGCGATTTCGCAACCCTATATACGAGCATGCTCGACATGCTTCCCCACCTCCCCACGCGGGATAGGCGTATGCGGACTCTGTGGTCCCACGTTTGTCGCGGCTACGGCCGGACGATCACGGTCGGCCAGATGGGCCCGTTCCTGATCGATGCACTCGTCGCGCATGTCCTCGAACTCTCGGCGCGCTTGACGGAGCATCAGTCGATCCACCGGCGGTGGCACCTGCGAAGCTTACTCGCGGTGAGCAGGAGTGAACTCGCGTCCCTCGTGAGTACTCTAACGCTCACGGCAGGAGCGAGTTGAGGATACATGGCACCTAAGAGATGCCACGAGGCCACCCCTACGATCGGACCCTTGCTACTAGCCTGAATCCATTCCCAGACGCTCCGGCATGCGAGGGAAGAGCGCCAGCTCCCGCTCAAGTCCTCCAGCCTTTTGCAGGTTCGAATCAGCCGCCAGCTGCTGGCGGATTGTCGCGAGATCTTCAAGTGTCGCCAGCAGTTGCGCTGCGAGGTCCAATGGGTTGTTGGGAGAGAACTGTCGGGCAGCCTTCGGGTGCTGGGAATTGCGGGAGACAACGGCCGGCGTGCCGAGGGCCAGCGCCTCCCGCACCGACGACGACGTGCCGTCCTTCAGATAGGCCCGCACGAAGACCGTCGAAGCCGCCATCACACCAAGGCAATCGCGGTGGGCAACCTCGCCGGTGAAATGAAAGCGCCGCTCAAGCCCGGCCGCTAACGCCATCCGTGCGTACGTCGATACGTACTCGGCCCCACCTATCACCACGCAGCCTATGTCGGGGAACCGGTCGGCCACGACCCTCACGGCGGCTAACAACAACTCCATTTCGTGATGCGGATGCTCCGTCTCGAAGCGCGGATGGACAATGGCGCACAACACGGGATCGCACGCAGCACTGAATCGCAGGGTCGCCGCATCCGGCACGCCCACGTCCGCGGTCTGCTTGGCGTGGAAGGCCGGAATCGGATGCACAAGCGGCCGGGGCGCCCCCACCCTCACCAACGCATCGGCCACTTCGGGGTTGTTGCAGACAACAAAGTGAGCTGTGCGGAGTGCCTGCCGAAACAGGGCACTCCACGGGACAACCGCATGGTCCAGCAAGCGTTGTCGGGGACCCCCGATGAACCCGATGCTGTATGTCCCCCCCCACACCCGCGTTACAAACGCGGCTATAACCGCGAGGATGACCGCCTTCGGCGACTCCACGTTGAACAAATGGTGCGTGTGGAACCCTCGGCGCACAAAACCGCTTAACCGAACACAGAATTCGGGTCCTGAACGCACGCGGTACACGCCGGGCATCTGCACATCGCTCCTCGACCAGATGCTCAGTACGGCACACTTAGCTCCGCGTGCTTCAAGCGCTCGTCGGAGATGCATCATGTGCACGCCGGGCCCGCCGTACGGGGGCGGATGCGGTCCAATCAATACCACATCCCGCCAGGGCGACCCATCGGGCTCCACTGGCCGACCGCTGTGCTTCCGAGGATCACAGGGTTTGGCGCGCATCACTGCCTGCCTCTTTTGACGAGTCGCTGACTTGATTCGCGCGGCGCGCGAGAAGCGAGGTGTCGCCGACCAGAAATTCCGTGGCTTCATGCTGTCCCTGTCGCCACGTTAAGCGGGGGCTCGGTCTTCACCTGCGAATCAGCCACCACCCGCTCAGGCTGCTCGCCCACCTCTAGACGAGCGACTAGCTGGGCCGGACCAAGCTGGTCGACGGTGCGCTTCAACAGCACATGAATTCCTCTGCGCATGTCACACAGCGAGGTCTCAATCCACCCAAGGTCGTCACAACGACAGGGCACATCACGCCCATCTCGGTTCTGGGCTGGGTCCATTGTCCATATCCCTCCAGCCAGGGCGCCGAGACATCAAGCTTGCCGGCCTCCTTCCGTAGAATCGACAAGCCGTCGGAAGAAGCCCGCACAAGAAAAAGTAGTGTGATTCCCAAACGGGGACAGCCCACAACGAACCCCGGAGGACTCTTGCGGGTCCTCGGCGGCCATGGGCTCATTCGAGTGAGATCGAGCCGATGAGTGATCGCACTTGCCGCCACTCGACGGACCCGGTGGTTGCGACTGGGAATACCGACCCGGCTAGCCAGGAGCCGGAGAACGCAGTTGAAGCGCCAGCTGTGCGGCCTGACCGGCAAGAAGGAAACACGGTGGTATCCTCACACCGTTGTGTTGTATTCGCGCAACAGGGCGGGGTTGGCTGGTTGGAGCCCCGGTGTCAGCCTCGGGGCAGGAGCGTGCGGGCGGTGAGTGGGTACATGGAAAGCGAGGTCGGCTCTTACCGACTAAGGTGGCTATGTGAAGAAGAGTAAAGGGCGGCGCGCATATTGGAGCAAGCGCTCGACGTGATGGAACATCGCCGAAAACTCACCTCGGGTCCAGATTCCGAGCCTCCACGGCCCAGACCAATCTTCCCCTTGGCCGCGAGCTAAGTCGGGGTCGATACTGGCAGCGGGTGCAGTCTTGCTCAGTGGATCCTTATCTGGGGGGTGAACCGGACGACCACTGCGATCTGGTCCGCATGTCCATAGGTCGTGTCGCTGGCCCTCAAGCGCAGTCTCCCCCTGAGTTTTCTTCGCGTGTTGCAGTCTCAACGGTGACACTCGTCCGCTGTGTAGCACCGGGATGGTGATGTTTCCGCACCCCCGAGACTTCCTTCGGACACACCGATCAGTCGCCACAGCACTGACAGATGTGCGGGGCTGCACGTCTGGCCAGGCTCTTGCGGAGGGGACATCTTCACAATTGTCAGATTGCAGGATTCGGCTTGCCACGGGACGTCGCCAAGCGTTCCCCACGGAGCGCGGGCGTCCTGCGGGTGGAGAGCCGGGTTCAGACCGGAGACATAGAGAAGCCGGGCTTCGGCCCGAGGCCGGCCAACAACGGCTTGGTGGCTCTGGGGTTCCTCAGCTTCTCAGTGACAACAATGACCCGGTCGCTCAGACGGAGCGGTTGACAACACATGACAGCGCCTGTGCACGGCCACAAATGGTGTTCGGAAATGGCTGGATGGGGAAGGCGAACTTGACGCATGATGATCGGCAAGAGGCTAAGACCGTCGACGCTCTCTGGCGAGACGGTCTTGCTCGTGGTCGAGTGCTTACTGGGTTTCTGGAGGAGCAGATCGGCGCGCTGGACAGGCTGCACGTCCTAGACCTCGGCTGCGCCTCCGGCGGGATATCGCTGGCGTTGGCGGAGCGAGCGTGCAGAGTTGTTGGGATCGATCTTTCTGTCACAGAGCTCCGTCAGGCCGCGGCGAGGCCGGCTATAGAGACCGTGAAGAATGAACCCGAATTCCTTGCGGCCAGCAGCCTCCAACTCCCCTTTCCCGATGGCAGCTTTGACATCGCTCTCATGATAGGCGTCCTCGAATACATGGGGCGCGCGCCGCAGGCTGACGCACCCCACACCGCCCACCTGGATTGTTGTCGCGAGGCAGCACGGGTACTTGGGACGAGTGGTCACCTCGTGGTCGCAATCGAGAACCGATGGTATCCGCGGTTCGTCGTTCGTTCCCCTCATCAGGGTGTCCTCGGCGGGCTATTGCTCCCGCAGGCAATTGCCCATCGAGTTACTCGCGTCCGGGGCGCAGGGCCAATGTGGGAGCTTCTGCACGGCTTCTGGGGTCTGCAGCGGCTGCTCAGGAGGGCGGGCTTTCGGCGCACCTCCGGTTTCCTGCCACTTTACGGTTACCAGTTTCCAAAGGACATCGTGCCGGCAAATGACCGCAGGAGATTGTGGCGTCACGCTGACCGCGCGGCTTTGTGTCAACGAACCGGCTACGAGCAGGTGGCCTCCGGCGGAACATGGGGGCCATTCTGGTTCCGCACGATCGCGGCACTCGGTCTTCAGAAGCTGTTAGCACCGGCCTTGTTGATTGTTGGGTCGAAATAGGGTCCTGCCTCCCGTGAATCAACACTCTCACGAGCTTCAAAACCCTGACGCGGGCAAAACCGAGCCAGCTCGTCGCCGAGGTGGCACTGCCCACACGTCCACATGATGCCGTGGATGGTCGAGACCTAGTGTCATAGTGGAGGGATCCGTGACCCACCGCAGAGAATCGGGAACCCGGACTGCAACCTCGCTACGCATTGCCGCACCCGTAGGTGCCGCCCCTACCGGTCGCGGTCCTGGCTACGATGGTTTCCTGTCGGCGGAAGGCTGGGACTGATACCGCCCCTGCGCGTTGACGTGCCTGCGATCGCACCAGACGTGGGCCACACGATTATCACAGTCACAGTCGCCGCTCCCGGTGCTCTCGGCCTTCGCGGGCCCATCGGCGCGTACCGCAAAGTAGACCGGCGGCATCGCCAGACGCTCCGGGTGAACACGCATGGTTGACAGCACGCAAAGAATGCCTCAGAGAGCCCTCGAAGTCTCGGCTCCAGGCTTGTTTGGCACCCGCACGCGAGTCTCCGGACTGCTCCTTGCTTATCGGGGCGACGCATGAGGTTCCAGGCGGGGCATGGAAGGGTAGGCGATACCGTACAGTCCAGAGCAAGTGAGACCCGGGCCTTGCTGAACTCAAGGGTGGCGTCTGAAAACATGAACGTCGTCCTGGTGGACGGCCACGTCCATTTCCACCCGCTTTTCGACGTGGATCGCGTTCTCGATTCTGCTCTCACGAACTTTCGGGCAGCGGCATCTCACCAGGGTGTCCTCGCGCGGTCGGAGTACGTCCTTATGCTCACCGAGTCGTCCGGCCATGACTACTTTGCGGCGTTCGACGCAACCGTCGGAGAGACGCATGCGCGTCCGTGGCGGTTCACGCGCACCGAAGAGCGCGCATCCCTCGTGGCGCAACGCGTTGACGGCGGACGCCTGACGCTCGTGGCGGGGAGGCAGATTGCGGCGAGCGGCGGGCTCGAAGTCCTAGCCCTCGGCACCGATCATCGCTACCGCGACGGGGGGGGGTTCTTTGACACGATCCGCCAAGTGCTCGACGACGGTGCAGTGGCAGTTGTCCCGTGGGGTTTCGGCAAGTGGCGGTTCCGCCGCGGCCGCCAAGTGGCTCAGGCGATCCATAGTCTACGTGGGCGAGCCTTCTTCCTCGGCGACAACGGCGGTAGGCTGCGGTACGGCTCGGCACCTCATCTCTTCGGAGAGGCCCGCAGGCTTGGCATATGGACGCTCCCGGGGAGTGATCCACTCCCGCTGCGGCACCACCAGACGCGTGTGGGCACCTATGGCTTTGCCCTGCGTATCGCGCTGGACCCGACTCGGCCGGCAGCGGCGATCACTGAACATCTGATCGGCCTGTCGAATCAGCCGCCCATCTATGGAGAGCTCGAGTCGCTCCCCAGGTTTTGCGTGTCGCAGGCGACGATGCAGCTCCGGAAACACGTGACACACCGGAGGCGCGACTGACCGCAGATCCCTCTGGATGGTGGGGTGTGGCCGCGATGTCGGCGCTGACGGCGCTCTCACCGGAGGACGATCCACCCGGCATGGTGTTGTCTCCCCGCAACACCACTGTGATTGGGAGGGGCGCGGGGAATCAATCGAGCAGCTCGGTCAACAACGGATGCCATAATGTGTTGTAGGACAATAACTTGAAATCAGCAGCCCTGGCATCACGCTTGCTCTATCTCCCCGTTCAAGGCCTGTCTCCGTCCACGAGGCCGGCTCCGACGCCGCACGGCCTCAACAGCTGAGATCCGATGCGCATCCTGATGGTTGCACCACAGCCGTTCTTTCGTCCGCGTGGAACACCGTTCAGCGTGCTGCACAGGATACGTGCGCTGCTGAAACTGGGTCACGAAATCGACCTCGTCACGTACCCGTTTGGAGACTCCCCAGAATTGCCGGGCCTCACGATCATCCGCACCGCACGCCCTCCCGGTATCCGGGACGTCCGGATCGGACCGTCTATTGCCAAGATCGGACTCGACGTCCCGCTGTTTGTGAAGGCAGATCGACTGGCGCGCGCCGGAGGCTACGACCTGCTCCACACTCATGAAGAAGCCGGGGTCTTCGGTGCCTGGCTAGCCCGATCGGTTGGCATCCCCCATGTGTATGACATGCACTCCAGTCTCCCGCAGCAGTTTTCGAACTTTGGCCGATTCAATTGGCCCCCGGTTGTGGCGAGCTTCCGCGCAGCGGAGCGCTACACCCTGGCGGGAGCCGATGGCGTCATTGTGATCTGCCCCGACCTACTGGAGCACGTTCAGAGCCTCGCCTACCCCGGACCCGTCGAGTTGATCGAGAACACGCTGGACTTCGACCCACCACATAACCTATCGGCGCGGGTCCAGGCCATCCGCGAACGCTTCTCGCTAGCTGGCCGTGCCGTGATCGTATACACGGGAACGCTGGAAACGTACCAGGGATTGGATCTACTCGTGTCTGCAGCATCCGAGGTGATTCAGCGCGTGCCAAACGCGGTGTTCCTAGTGGTCGGGGGGACGCCGGACCAAATTGGAGCCCTGCACGAGGCAGCACGAGCACGGTCGGTTGACGGAGCGTTTGCGTTCGTCGGTTCGGTCCCTCCCACGGACGTGTTTGCGTACCTGGAGGTGGCCGACGTGCTCGTCACGACCCGCGCCCGGGGCACCAATACGCCGCTCAAGATCTACCAGTACCTACGAGCTGGAAAGCCCATCGTTGCCACGGCCATTCGTTCTCACACGCAGGCGCTGGATTCGACAAGTGCGGACCTCGTGCCTCCTGAACCGGCGGGCATTGCCGAGGGACTCATCCGCACCCTAACCGACCAGGCCCATGCGCGGAACCTTGCGAGTGGCGCTCGGCGGCTCGCCGACACGCGGTACAGCGAACGGGTGTACATGGAGCGTCTCGAGCGGTTGATCGCCAATGTCATGACCAGCCCGCTGGTCGCAGCGGTGTCCTGACCGATGTGCGGCATTACCGGATTCTGGTGTTTTCGGTCAGGTCGGCCAGCCGAGGACGCGGTCATCCGGGCCATGACCCAGACGTTGACCCATCGCGGCCCGGATGAGTCGGGTGTGTGGCGTGAGGGCACACGCGCCCTCGGCATGCGCCGCCTACAAGTCATCGATCTCGCCGGAGGCCATCAACCGATGGGAAACGAGGACGGTTCCGTTCAAGTCGTCTTCAACGGCGAGATCTACAACCACGGGGATTTGCGCCGTGACCTCATTCAGCGGGGTCACCGGTTCCGCACCCGGAGCGACACGGAAGCGATTGTCCACGCCTACGAAGAGTGGGGCGAAAACTGCTTTGCCCGGTTCAACGGGATGTTCGGCATCGGGATCTGGGATGGTCGCCATGAGCGCCTGCTCGTCGCGCGCGACCGGCTCGGGATCAAGCCGATGTACGTGCACGACGGTCCCGAAGGGGTTGTCTTTGGATCCGAGCTCAAGGCGGTGATCGCCGCACCCTGGGTGCCGATCGAGTGGGACTTCGAGGCCATCGACGATTTCATCACGTATGAGTACGTGCCTGCGCCGCGATCCATCGTGCGGGGCGTCACCAAGCTGCTCCCTGGCACAGTGCTCATCGTCGAAGGGGAGGGGCGCTCGGGCCGCCTGCACCGATTTTGGCGCCTCGAGCGAGACGCGGTTCACGCGCCGGTCACCGTGACCGAGGCAGCCGCTGAACTCCGGCGTCGGCTCCAACTATCCGTCCGGCGTCGGCTCATGGCCGACGTGCCTTTGGGAGCGTTCCTCTCGGGCGGTATCGACTCGAGCATCATCGTCTCGCTGATGAGCGCCGATCACCGCGATGGAGTGCGGTCGTTCTCGATGGGATTTGCTGACCGATCGTACAACGAACTGGAGTTCGCCCGCATCGTCGCCGACCGATATCGGACGCAACACCGGGAAGAGCTTGTGACACCGGAAATCGTGGAGCTAGCCGGGCGGCTGATGGACTCGTTCGATGAGCCCTTCGGTGACGTCTCGGCGTTTCCGACGTACATGATATCGGTGCTGGCCCGCCGCGAGGTGACCGTTGTCCTGTCCGGCGACGGCGGGGACGAGCTCTTCGCAGGATACGACCACTATCGTGCCGACGGGTGGGCCCGGCGGCTGCGGTGGATCACCAGGGGCGCTGCGTGGAGGCTTGGGGACGCGTTGTTGAGTCGGCTGCCACCGTCTCCGGCAAAGAAGGGTCCGGTCAACAAGGCGAAGCGGTTTGCCGAGGGAATCCGTCGGCCGGCCGATCTGGAGCATGCCCGATGGTGGGTGTTCTGGGACCTGCTCGAGCGGCGGGCCCTCTACAGCGCCGACGTCGCCGAGCAACTCGCAGGACGTGATCCCTTTGGGTACTACCGGGGGCGCCTGTCCGAAGCTGCAGAGCGCGGATTCGAAGGACTCAACCGACAGCTGTACTCCGATGTCACCGGCTACCTTCCTGACGACATCCTCGTGAAGGTGGATCGGATGTCGATGGCGGTGTCGCTCGAAGCCAGAGTGCCTTTCCTGGATCATGAGGTCGTTGAGCTCGCCATGGCCTTGCCCGGGGAATGGAAGCTCCAGAACGGGGAGAGCAAGTGGTTGCTCAAGCGGGCTTTCTCGCCCGAACTCCCTCGAGAGATCCGACGGAGGGGCAAGGAGGGGTTCAGTATTCCAATGAAGAACTGGCTTCGCGGGCCCCTGCGCGCACTGCTGGATGATCTCCTGACGACCACGCAGTTCCGCGATCGAGGGTGGTTCAGCAGGCAAGAGGTCCAGCGACTCGTGACCGAGCACACCGTCGGCCGCGAGAACCACGCGCACCGATTATGGTGCCTTATGGCGCTCGAACTCGCCATTCGCGGCATCGAACGGCGGGCGCGCCAGCGCCCTATGGCACTTCAGGAGGCTGGATGACGAGGACCCCCGGGAATGCGGAAGCCTCCCCCTGGCAGCTCAGGATGTTTGGCAAGAGCCTCAAGAAGCAGCAGAAGCTGCACCTGCTCCTTGATCTCCTGGGACCGCTGCGCACCGAGCGGTGCCTGCTGGTGACTAACGGCGACAACAACGGTGCCTTGAACTACCATTTCCGCGCGCACGGTGGCGCCTGGGAGTGGGTCGAGCTCGAAGAAGAGAACGTGGAAGAGCTAGCAGCCTTCCTCGGTGAGCCCGTGCGCCATGCGACACTTGATGCCTTCCCGTTCGATGATGGCCGGTTCGACCGGATCGTCGTCATCGACGCTCACGAGCATCTCACAGACGTTGAGCCGCTCAACCGTGAACTGGCACGGGTGCTAAGGCCCGGAGGCGTTCTCATTCTCACCACGCCGAACGGGAACCCGTGGCTTCCCGTGGCAGTGCTCAAGCGAGTGGTTGGGATGGGCCCGGCGGCCTACGGCCACGTTGTGCAAGGATACCGGGTCAGTGAGCTCGAGTCGATGAGCAGGACCGTGGGTTTGGAGCCCGTAGCACGAGGGGGGTACGCGCGGTTCTTCACCGAGTTGGCGGAGCTTGCGATCAACTTTGGATACGTAAAGATCTTGTCGAAACGCCGTCGAGGTCCCAAAGTGTCTGAAGGAACGATTGCACCGACATCGAAAGCCCAACTCGACGCCGTCGAGAAGACCTATCGCCTTTATTCGCTGATCTACCCACTCATCAGAACCTTTGCCGCCTTCGACGCGATCGTACCGGGCCGAGGAGGGTACGCTGTGGCCGTCGCCGCGAGAAAGCCGGACTGATGCGCGACGGATCCGTGCTGATCACGGGTGCGGCGGGCTTCATGGGTCGTCATCTGGCTGTTCACCTGGCCGAGGCCGGTCGGGACGTCCGGGCCATCGACGTCTACCCTGACGTGGACCTCGGGCACAACGCAATTCAGTACGCCGAGTGTGACATTTGCGACAGCGAGAACCTGCGTGCGCACCTCGAAGCGGTGGACACCGTGCATCACCTGGCCAGTGTTCATCTCGACGTTCATGCGGATCAGGATGCATTTGACACGGTGAATGTGAGGGCAGCTGAGGCGCTCGTGGACGCGTGCGTTGCCGCTGGCGTGCGTCGGCTCGTTCACACTAGCAGCGTGGGTATCTTCGGCCATGTGGCGAGCCCCCCGGCTGGGGAGGACGCACCCAAGAACCCAAACAACGCGTACAGTCGAAGCAAGCTTGCCGGTGAACGGGCGGTGCTCAAGCGCGCGGCGGCCGTTGGACTCGAGACCGTAGTCTTACGCCCGGCCTGGGTCTATGGTCCAGGATGTCCACGGACGTCCAAGCTCATTCGGGCACTTCGGAAGGGACGCTTCTTCTACGTGGGCAATGGATCCAATCTCCGGCACCCCATCCATATCGACGACATGGTGCGGGCTTATGTGTGCGCCGCCGACGCGCCGAGCGTCGTGTCCGGAGGTACGTACATCATTGCCGGTCCTCGAGCGATGCCGCTCCTCGAGATGGTGGGCACTTTTGCCGAAGTTCTGGGTGTCCGGGCTCCACGAATTCGGGTGCCCAGAGGTTTGGGTTGGACGATAGGGAGAACGGCGGAGTGGACGTTCGGTCTCATTGGACGCCAACCCCCGTTTTCCCGCCGCAGCCTGACGTTCTTCGAGGATGACAACGCGTTTGACACGAGCGCGGCGGAGCGGGATTTGGGATTCAAGGGGACGGTTGATCTCGCTGAGGGGCTGCGTCGCACTTTGGCAGTCGGCAGAGGTACCCCGACCCCGGTATGACGCTGCACCACTTTTCACGAGGGACTGGTTAGAGACACATGTGCGGCATTTGTGGCGTTGTTGGGTCTCATGGACTGCGTGAGCGGGAACATGTGCTGGCCATGACCACAGCACTGGCCCATCGCGGACCGGACGACGACGGATTGTATGCCGATGAATCGGCAGCCCTGGGTCATCGGCGCCTCACGATTATCGACCTCAGTACGGCCGGGCGTCAGCCGCTTTCAAACGAAGACCAGACTCTCTGGATCACCTACAACGGCGAGACCTACAACTACCGCGAGTTGCGCCGTGATCTAGAGACACGCGGTCACCGCTTTGGCACCCACACGGATACCGAGGTTGTCCTACATCTCTACGAGCAGTACGGCGTGGAGTGCGTCCATCATATGCGGGGCATGTTCGCGTTTGCCATTTGGGATCGACGGCGACGCCAGCTCTTCGCCGCGCGCGACCGGTTTGGCCAGAAGCCCCTGTTCTACACCCAGATCGGACAGCGGTTACTGTTCGCCTCAGAGGTGAAGGGACTGCTGGCCCATCCCGACGTCTCCGCGGAGCCCGAGCCGGCTGCTATCGACTACTACCTTTCTCTCCGCTTTGTCCCCCCACCGCTCACCATGTTCCGGGGCATTCGCAAGCTAGCGGCCGGCCACCGCATGATCTGGCACCAGGGACACCTCACCGTGGAGCGGTATTGGGGGCTGGCCTTTCCCGAAGCGCCGCGGCGATCGGAACGGGACTGGATCGAGGAGTTGGGGGAGCGCGTGCAAGCCGCCGTGCAGCTCCACACCGTGAGTGACGTGCCAGTCGGCGCATTCCTATCTGGTGGGATCGACTCGAGCATCGTCGTCGCTTCGATGGCCCACCAGACGGACAGACCGGTGCAAACGTTCGCCATCGGATCTGATGAGGCCACGTTCGACGAGACTCCCCATGCTCGGAAGGTCTCCGAACATTTTGGCACCAAGCATCGCGAGCGGCACGTCGGTGCTACGCGACTGAACGACGTTCCAGACCTCGTCCGGTGCTTAGACGAGCCGTCTGACCCCATCTCGGCCTGCATCTTCGAGGTGGCTCGTCTGGCCTCAGAACACGTGAAGGTGGTTCTCAGCGGCGACGGAGGCGACGAAATCTTCGCCGGATTCGACCGGTACGCAGCGTTTGAATGGGTGGGATGGTATGCAAAGTTGCCACGATGGCTCCGCCAGGATGTGGTGGCGCCGGCTGTCCGCCGACTGCCCGAATCCTTCGGCTACAAGAGCCTTACGCAGCGTGCACGCTGGCTGAACGAGCTCGCAGGTACCGAGGACGGTCGCCGGTACGCGCGGATGACCAGCTTCTTCCGGTTTGGTCCGGACGAGCGCTTGTGGGCGTACGGTCCTGAGCTCCAGCGACAGCTGAACTCGCAGGCCTCAGAGGAGGCGATTTCGCGACCGTTCGAGAATGCAGATACGACGCGCGTCCTGCATCGGATGCTTCACGCCGACGTGCTGACCCGTCTGCCGGAACACACCCTCATGTTGGCAGATCGCCTCAGCATGGCCCATGGGCTGGAGACCCGTGCGCCTCTGCTAGACCACGAGTTGGCCGAGTTCTGCGCGTCGATGCCTCCGCGCCTCAAGGTCCGACGGGGGGTGACGAAATACGCCATGCGGCGCGCGGCGGAATCGTGGCTGCCGCGCTCTATTGTGCGCCGCAAGAAGCAGGGGTTCATGTTCCCAGTTGCGTTCTGGCTCAATGAAGAGACGCTTCCCGAGATTCGGCGCGGTCTGATCGACGGGCACATTGTGCAGGACGGTTGGATCACCCCCGATGCCGTGAATCGACTCACTGATGAGCACCTGAATCGGCGAGTAGACCACCATGTCCGCATCTGGATGCTGTTGAATCTCGAGGCCTGGTTTCAGGAGTATGTGAACCACGGATCTGAGGTGCGCCAGCCGTCAACACCCGGGATCGGTGGAGCGATATCCCTCTAGCACCCTGTCCGGCCCGAGGCTTCCCTCGGCGAGCTAGAGCCCCACGTCGCGCGCCCAGTCGAGGTATTGACTGTTGCAGATGTGCAACATACGGCGGCTCACGGTGCCGGGCATCGGAGAATGTCTGAAGCGCGACAGGCTATCTTGTTCTTGATGAACGAGTTACTCTGGTCTCTTCGTGGCATCCGCTTTGCGGAACGGATGAGATCAACGGATGCAACAGTCTACGAATCGTGCACGCGGCATGAGGACCCCCGGCGGAGGTCGGGTCGCTGGACACGTCGTGCGCCTGCTAGTTGGATTGGAGAGTAGCCAGTGAGGGTATTGGGTCTCGGAGCCGAGGGCGACAGTGGGGCCGCCATCGTTGAGGACGGTCGCCTTCTCGCCGCAATCAACGAAGAGCGTCTTAGCCGAATGAAGTTGGTGTACGGCTTCCCGAGGGACTCGATCCGGGAGGTACTGAGGCTCTCGAACACGACGATATCGGACCTCGATGCGATCCTTGTAGCCTCCACCCGCGATCTCTTCTACAACGAACTGCAGCCCTTCGACGGGTGGTTTCAGGAGTCACCCAACGGGGCCGGTGGATTCATCAAGCAGATCGCCGGTGGTTTCGCGCGCTATCGAGACCGCTTGCCGATCTTGGAGACCGGGTACTACACGCTATTGGCACCGAGTTTCTGGCATCGACGGCGTATGATCACCCGGATCCTCCGCCGAGAATTTGGCGCTCGGTGCCCAATCAAGTTCGTCGACCACCACTTCGCCCACGTGACATCGGCCTACTTCACCAGTGGGTTCAAGGATGCGTTGGTTGTCTCGGTGGACGGAGGTGGCGATGGAAAGAGCGCCCTGGTGTATGCGGTCCGTAACGGCCAATTCGAATACCTCCACGAGGTCTCCGCCTACAATTCGCTGGGTAACTACTACGCGTACATCACCCACATCTGTGGGTTCAAAGCGATGAAGCATGAGGGCAAGATCACTGGCTTGGCCGCCAGCGGTGAGCCCAAGTATTTGCCTCTCCTTCAAGAGCTGATTGAGGAGGAAGGTGGCACCTTTTGGAATCGCGGTGGGCTAGCGTTTCGCGCCGCGATCAAGGAAATCGAGCGCAGACTACCCTCCCGGTGGACACGGGAGGACCTGGCTTCGAGCATCCAGATTCACTTCGAGGAACTGACACGACGATTCGTAACCCACTGGGCACGACACACCGGACTTCGAAACCTTGCCCTCGCTGGTGGAGTCTTCGCGAACGTACGTGTCAATGAAGAAGTCTATTCGCTGCCGGAAGTCGATCGCGTGTTCGTCCATCCTCACATGAGCGACGGCGGACTGGGCGGGGGTGCTGCGCTTGCCGCCTGTGTGCCGGGTGTGCTCGACGTACAAATGCCGCGGGACCCTGAACCGCTCGAGTCGGTCTATCTGGGATCGGATATGTCAATCGGCGAGATCGATGAAGCTCTCAGAAACGCGGGTCTCCGGCCAGAACCCCTCGATGGTACTCTGGAGGAACGGATAGCCGATCTCCTGGTGCAGGGCTACGTTGTTGCGAGAGCCAACGGTCGGATGGAGTACGGCCCTCGTGCACTTGGGAATCGCTCGATCCTGTACCATCCGACGGATCGAGATGTCAACGACTGGCTCAACCACAACTTGCGCCGCACCGAGTTCATGCCCTTTGCGCCGTCAACCATACACGAGCATCGGGCACAGTGCTTTGAGGACGTCGAGGGAGCTGCTCACACCGCTGAATTCATGACGATCACGTTCCACTGCAGGCCGTGGATGCGCGAGCGCATGAAAGGTGTGGTGCACCTGGACGAAACAGCACGGCCGCATCTCGTTCGGCGAGAAAGAAACGAGTCCTACTATCGCATTCTCGAGGCATTTCATCGGCGCACTGGGCTCCCGTCAATCATCAACACGAGTTTCAACATGCATGAAGAGCCCATCGTGTGCAGTGCAGATGATTGCGTCCGAGCTTTTCTCGACGGCAAGCTGGACTACCTTGCCATCGGGCCGTACTTGGTCAAACACCCTTCAGGGCTTTCGCACGAGCTCAAGCCGGTTGTCCCTGCGTAAGCGATGCGCACCATCGTGCGGCTTCTCCCGCCGTGCTTCGGTCGGACCGTCGGGAAGGAGCGATGGAGAGGTGCGAACACCGGTGAGCGCACCGTGCACCGCAGGCGCCGGGTGGGGAGCGGTTCGGCTTCACCTGAATGCCTGTGGAGCGTGATTTTCCATCACGCGACTATCGGCCGCTCAGTTCGCTAGACCCCACACTTGACGTGGGCGCTCATTGAAGCCGCATGCAGACACCGGGCTCCGTTCCTATGCCAGACGAGGGCACAGCTAAGTCCTTCGAAGCCGCGACAGGCCCCCCGCTCTCTCCGCCTCCGCCAGTCATCGTCATCAACGGCTGTCCTCGTTCGGGAACCTCGCTCCTGCAGAGGTTGCTCGCGACGCGGTTCAACGCCGCCGTACTGCCCGAAACGCACTTCATTCCGTTGTTCGCACCCTACACCTTCTTGTGGGGGAATCTCACGACCTGCTCGGGACGCAGATCTCTACTTAGAGCCATATATGCGTTCACGGAGCTGCGGATCACCGGCACCCGCACGGCCGTGGAGGCGATGCGGCCGTACACCCTGCTCGCTACCGCGCCATCAGCGGATAGGCTCGCAAGGGACACGCGCACCTATCCTGATCTAGTGTCGGCCCTCTTTCAGGAATATCGTGACATCCACCATGGATCCATTGTCGTGGAGAAGACGGCGTACTTCACGCCGTTCCCGTGGGACCGCCTGGCCGATGCCATTCCAGGTGCACGCTTCATACACATCGTGCGTGACGGTCGGGATGTCGCCCTCTCGTGGATGCGCACGTGGTTCGGACCGAAGAGTTGGCCTCTTGCTGCCTGGCTATGGGCGCGTCACGTGGAGTTCGGCCTGGACTGGGAGCAGCGGCATCCAGAACGTACGCTGCGGGTCAAGTATGAGGACTTCACTAAAGACACGACTTCGACCCTGCAGGAGATCGGTGCACTCCTCGGGATGACCCCTAGCGAACAAGACGGCCAGCAGTCGTCCCTCGAATGGTTTTCGTTCATCGCCAAGCACAAGCATATGTCGAAGGTCGCGGCGGGCGTCGAGGTAGACAATGTCGGCAAGTGGCGGCCACATGTGGCAGGAGAGGACATCACGTTGTTCGAGGCCATCGCTGGCCGCGCTCTACAGCGAACGGGGTACGACCTCGCTGCCTCGGACTCACGCTCGCTCACACCGACACGCGTGCGACGTGAGATACTCCTGAGACGCGGTGGCGCATTGTTCTCCCGAGTCGGGATCAAGCGTAGGCTCGTGAGAGTACTACCACCCGTTCTGTGGGTCGCTGACAAGGCAAGGGTCCCGCTCGCGCGAGTGCTTCGAAAGTGGACCTGAGGGACTCGGTGCGGTCGGGTCTCCTGCCACGAGCGAGCACTTACTCGTGCAGCCGCATATGCGGCTCTGTGTCCGGCTTCCCCCACCAACGATCTAGACAACTCCACGCTCGACGTCCCGACGGCACGCCATGAGAGCCGACAGGAACGGGGCGACGGACACCAACGCCCACACACATCAGGGGGGGTTGACCAAGTCCAAGCGGTCGTGGCTATCAGGCCCACTTCGAGCTCTTGCAAGCGCCACGCTGCTGTGGCTCCTGCTGCGCAACGTGGAGGCGGCGGCAATACTCAGGCTGTTGGGTCGTGCAGTTGAGAACTGGCCGCTCCTACTCATAGCCGCAATCATGCCCGGTATCGGCGTGGTAATCGGGGCATGGAGATGGAAGGTACTCCTAGAAACACAGGGGATACGCGCACCAACGATTGAACTGTGCAAGGCGAATCTCGTTGGCACATTTTACAATCAGATGCTTCCGTCGACCATTGGCGGTGACGTGGCGCGCATCTACTGGGTCAGCACTGTGACTGCCACTACACGCCGCGACGGGCTGGCTGCCGAACGACGAACGCTAGTGAATCTGACGGTCGTCGGCGTTGACCGGATCGTGGGGATGGTAGGAATCCTCGCGACGGGGCTCCTCGCAGCTCTCCTGAGCCCAGCGATAGCCCAACAGGTGCCCGGACTGTGGGTCATTCTCATCATTGCGGGCATCGGCACGATCGGAGTAGCACTGCTACCACATCTTCCGGCCCGATCCATTGGCCGCCGCATATTCTCGGTCTCTCTGCTCGCCAGGGCTCGTGACCGGGCTGCCACAATCTACCGCGCACTGAAAGCCTATCAAGGGAAGCGACGACCGCTTTTTGGGGCGTTCCTCCTGTCACTCTGCATGCAGCTGAACATCATTGTGGAGTACTGGCTTCTGTCGGCGGCGCTTGGCATCGGTCTGTCAGTTTGGGAGCTCGCAGTCCTCGTGCCGATTGTCAGCATGATCAGCATGATCCCGATCACAATCAATGGCATCGGACTGAGAGAGAACGCGTTGAATACCCTTGGCGTGTCATTCGGACTGAACCCGGAAAATGCTATCGCACTAGCCTGGTCCTTCTTGGCACTCAAGATCATGCTTGCGGCGTTTGGCGGGCTGATCCAACTGGTGGGACCGCAGCGGAAGTCGCTGTGAGTGACGCTGCGGTGCGCCTGTCACAAGGGATCCAGCCATCGGTCAGAATCCCGGCTGCCGTGGTCAGGAGTGTCGCCTGGACTACAGCGGACAAGAAGTTCTTTCACCGCGAGGCCTCATTGGACCAGTGGCTGGTGGATGATCGACCGGAAGGCATTGCTCAGGAAGCGGCGCCCTTCCTGACACCAATGCTGCACTCTTGGGTCGCACACCATCCCACTGTACCGCCCCAGACCGTCCCACCCAGCGGCCGCCCGTACAGCGACGGCTCGGGCGCCCCCGCTAGCCGCGCGGCGCTAGTGACCTTGTGTCCCACTACAGGTCGCGCCAACGAGTATCCGACCGATTGGGCTGCCGCAGTCTATCGTGCGCTGAAGGTGTAGGAAGGACGATGGCGACCCTTGCTTGTTTGGGTCCTGCTGGCACTCGGCATGCAGTTCTGCATCATCGCTCAGTACTGGCTCCTATCGGTGGCGCTGGGCATCGGTCTCTCGTTCAGGGAACTCACGGTCCTGGTACCGATTGTCAGCGGGATCAGCATGATCCCGATCACCATCAACGGCATCTGACTGCGAGAGAACGTGTTGAATACCCTTGGCGCCGCCTTGGTCTGAATGCCGAGAATGCCCTTGCCCTGGCATGGTCATTCCTGACGCTCAAGATCACATTCACCTTGTTTGGCGGCCTAATCCAACTCTCGGGACCGTCACGAAATTTCCGTAGCCGCGGCCGCCGCGGCGCAGGTGTTGGTGCCCTGAAGCACGCTTGGCAGCGGACGTCGCAGGGTACTCATCCCACGAGGAAGAGTCTCGCAGGGGAGTTCAGCACCGGGAAATGAAGAAGCAACTGAGACAAGCGTAGCGGAGCATGTGACGATGCCTTCTGACCTCGGCGTACCTTATCGGCCGCTCGCTATACCGAGTGCTTCCTAATGGTGCTGCGGCACCGGGCAGCTGATCGCACGGATCGGCGTGACACGATCGCGACAGTCAATACCGCGAGAGGCATCAATAGCACCGACTCCCACCCAATGTACACACCCGTTACACGGAGACTCCCCCAACAGGCAACCCCGGTCAGGACGCCTGTCGCCATTGTTTCACCGATTCCCTCTCTCCTGCCAGCCGAAGCTGCCCCAATCAGACTGCTGAACGGTAGCAGCAGTATCACCCAGAAGGCAAAGGCGGAGGCTACTCCGACAGAGTTAGCGCGCCATTCGTAGTCGCCGAGCAGAAGAATCCACCACTGACGACTGACGTCGTGTCGGTCGATTAACCGCTGGCCGCCCGCGCTTATCCTCGTCGAATCCGAGTTTGCCTCCACTGTGATCCAAACTGGCTGGCCAGGCAAGAAGACGTCTGGAAGCCGATAATGCGGTCTTGTCCCATTTGCCCCCGCCCACCGGCGTCGGATCCTCACGATCAGATCGTAACCGTTCCCACCTTGGGCAATCGTAATGTTGCGACTCGCTGGATCACCTGACAGCGACACGATTCTCGCTGGACCATACTGTCTACCCTGGAGAGCGCGCGCTTGGACAGTGAGCCCGACCTCCCCGTTTTGGCGGATAAGTCGCACCAACCCCGGTGGAGGATTAGCTGCCTTAAACCACACGCCATCGCAGTCTTCGGATGGTACCTGTGATGTTTCCTTCACGAAGGAGAAGTCATCCCTCGTCCACAGGCGTTCCTTGGTCTGCCACGTCATCGACAGGACTTCGCCGCACCAGAGTCGGTTCCCCGTAGCTTCGTTACCTATCTGTAGTGGATACCCCGCAGACCAAGCATCGAGCGACGCAAACTCCGTCTGTAACCAGGTAAACGCAGGCGTCACAATCGCGATCGCCAAGACAGAGCTGGCCCAAAGAGGCATCGACGTACCGGCAAAGGCACTGAGCATTCGGCTTCCCAGCGTAGGAAGCACAGCACCAATGCATGCTCCGACGGTGTTGAAGAACACATCGAAAGCCGAGACAATCCGGGCCGGGAGAAAGATCTCTCCTGCCTCAATGCAAACGGCCACAGATGCCGCCACCAGCCCAACTCCCCATATGCCCGCGAACGGCCGGCCACGGTACACAAGTCCAAGCGGAATAAAGGCCAGCACGTTGGTGACCGAATCACGTACTCCCGGCAAGAATGGCACGCCCAGGCCAGCTGTGCGACGTGCGACACCTCGAGCTGCGTGAATCGAGAACTCCCACGGCCACCATATCAGCATGACGACCGCCAGGGTTGCCGCAGCAACCGGCAAAACCGTGGGGCGCTTCATCTGCCGTCCAAGGAACCCCAGATCGTACTTATCGAACCCAACACATCAAATAGGGTGGTCAGCGCAGCAAGAACGGCCACGACGCCCAGACTAGCACAGTGCCAGACTCGCAGTCGCCACATGAGATTAGCGCACCAGCACAGCAGTTTCCAGCCGGCGCGTAGCAGTCTCCATGGTGATTCGCAGCTTTGCCAGGGAGCGGTCAGGAAGCCACAACCTTGTGCCTACGGCACACTTGATTCGAACCCGCTGTCCATGGCCTACACCAGGTCCGGCGCTGCGTTTCCGAAAACGTAACCTTGCCAATTCGTCAAACAGAATGCAGCTCAAGCCTGGCACCAACGTCGGCCGTCGTCTACCGCGGCAACGCAGTTACGGAACAATATTGAAGGCAGTACTCAGCGCTTCAGCGAGGCCGGTAGCGGTTGCCCTCAGCACGTATCCGTTGGCGGGGCCATCTATTTCCAAATCACTGAAGGTTGCCAGGCCACCGACAGCCGCTACCGTCAGGGTGCCGGAAAGTCGGGCGGGGATCCGCACGATCTCTTCACCCGCGTCGCCGTTGCCGAGCGCGATGATAAACGTCATAGCGCCCGTCGACTTGTTGACAGACCACAGCTGTTCCGGATTGGTGGTTGAGGCATCGTCTGTAACAGCAAGCATCTCGCCGCTGGGCAGGAAGGTAATTCCACCGACGTCCAGCTGCGCTAGCGTCGCCTGGAAGGTGGCAGTAAGGGTGCTGACGTTTATCGTAATCAGAGCACGATCGTTGGGGCCACCACTGCTGAGTCTCACCAACCCCCACAGCGTGCCGGTGGTCGGATCATTTGCAAGGCCAAAGTAGCGTGCGATGTTGTCGCCGGCGATCGTGACGGCACCAACCGACGTCACGGCCGCCGTGGTGCGATTCACCTCATATAACGTGCTCGGACCCGCGGCCGCACCCTTCGATGCCGCCAGGAGTCGACCCGTGCCATTCGCACCCTCGAATGCCAGCGGTCCTACCAGGACCATGCTGTTACCGACAACCGTGTTCGTGCCGTCAACTGGATTCACCCTAAGGAGGTTCTCGCTTGCGTCGTAGGCCCAGATGATATCATCCGCCGGGTCGTAGGCCATACCCTCGATCCGCGAAGCAGGTGTTCCAGGCAAGGTCGGCAATACAGCTGGTGTTACATGATCCACGAGTTCGAAGACCTTGAAGCCGGTGCCGCTTGCGTGCATGATCATGCTGCCCGGGTTGGTCGCGATCTCGAGCGTCACGTCATTGGTGGCCGTGTCGACCCGAATCCCGAGCGCATTCTGTATCTCTACCTGGACTGCTGGCATCGTCGTGCGAGCCGTCGTATTGACCGGCTCCACGAAGAAGCCCAACTGGGTCGGCGGCAAGGCACTCACCAGGCTCGTGTACGGACTGCCGCTGATCGCCGTCCCGCTCAGCGTGATCGCCACCTGGTCACTGCCCGCATTCGTCGGCGTGTAGCTCGTCGTGTACGTGCCATCCCCATTGTCCGTCGGCTGCGGCGGCGTCGCCACGTTGTCCCCCGTCACGCTCAGCGCCAGGTTCGCCGCCTCCCCCGTCACCGGGTTGTTGTT
>JBFGJG010000058.1:0-23533 GCA_041577295.1 Gemmatimonadales bacterium | reverse complement strand
TCGAGCTGCGCGTGCTACGGCAGAACGAGAATGCGCACGGGTTAGCGCGGTATCTGTGTGACCACGCGCGGGTCGAGAGCGTCTTCTACCCCGGACTCGAAGGCGACCCCGGACACGAAATCGCCGCACGGCAGATGCGGGGCTTTGGTGGGGTGGTGAGCTTCCTGCTGCGCGGAGACTTCGATGCCGTGAAACGGTTTCTCGAGAAGCTGCGCTACGCACATCGCGCCGCGAGCCTCGGCTCGGTGGGCACGCTCATCGGACCACCGGCGGTGACCAGCCATGTTGAACTGACACCGGAAGACCGCGCACGCCTGGGGATCCCCGAGAACCTCATCCGCTGCTCCGTGGGCATCGAGAACCTGGATGATCTCATCGACGACTTCGCGCAGGCGCTCAGGTGAGCACGGCGGTGAGCACGCCCTAGCGCTCCGGATGAGGTGGGCTCACCTGGCTCTATTCCCTTTCGACACCCGCCCATCCAGATAGGCCTTGAGCGCAACGGCGTTGTTGTGCTGTGGATCCTTCGCGGCATAGACAAGCGTGACGGTCTTGCCGTCAGCCAAACGTCGCAGTCTGTCGACTAGCTCGCTGTTTGCCTCGAGCTCACGGGCGTAGCGCCGCTGGAACTCCACCCACTTCACCGGATCGTGCTTGAACCAATTTCGCAGCGCGGCGCTGGGCGCAATCTCCCTCATCCATTCGACGACCCGTGCCTCCTCCTTCGATACCCCACGGGGCCACAGTCCGTCTACGAGGATCCTGGTCCCGTCGCTGTGCGACGGCTCGTCGTACACCCGCTTTACCCGAAACATGTCGCTCCCAGGTCTACGCCAAACGAGCCATGCCTTAGAAGAACAGCTGCACCGGAATGCCGATGCGCACGCCCCTTTCTCGACGCAGATCTTCACCCGCCAGGGCTCCCTCCCTACTCCCCGACACCGCCGTCCCCACGATCGCCCCCAATCCACCCGCGACGATCGCAGCACCCAACGCCGTGAATGGATCCGCATGGTCGGACCGAACCGAAGCCCAGATGCCGTAGATCAACGCGCCACTCAAGACCCCGACCCCCGTCCCGATCATTCCCCCATATGCGCGGTTGCGATCGGTCATGCCCGCATACGAACCGACCGTGATTCCGGCAGCTGAGAGCAGCGCTGAGGGAATAGGGGAGCAGTCCTCGCGTGGACGGCAGGTGACTCGGGAAGCGACGGTGCCCAAGATCAGCCCTCCATATCCTCCGGCCAACCCACCCAGCACGGCGTGCCCTACCGTCCCGTCGTTGGGCTCACTTGGATTGCTCGCCTGAGCGGCGAGAGAGGTGCTAGCTGCGACCCAGGTGGCTAGAAAGAGGATGAGCAGGGAAACTGTCTTGGTCACACCTGGTTTTCTCACTAGTTGCGGCGGGAGAGGCAAGATTGGTGGGATGCGGTCCGCCCCCAGGAGCCTGGGTTCAAAGATGCCTGCTCACTCCTCACTCCTCACTCCGTACCGCAGTTACCTGTAATTCACCGCGTTCTACTCGGCCGCTGGCGGTGCAGATCTGGCTCGATGACCAACTCCAGCTCGTCCCCTTCCTCGACCGGCAAGGCATCACTGAAGTAGGTGCCGACAGACACGAGATGGATCTCGATGCGCAGCGTGCGCGGTGACGACCAGCGAAACTCAAACGTCTGCGTGGAGTTACCGCCTACGAACCCCAGCCGGGTACGTTGCACCAGATCCGTCAGATACAACTCGGCATCATAGAAGTTGAGATTCTTGACCTCAACGGTGAGCTCGCGCCGGGGCTCTTGATCCAGCAGATCTGAATCTCCGTTGGCCACCGCACCCGTTCCAGCCGCACAACCGGCTATGAGCAAGGCCAGCATCACGGCGGCCCCACAGACTTTACGAGACATCCTTACCTCCTTGATCGAGCCCAGAGCATCGGGCTCGCCGACACCACTATCAAATCGTCCAGACTACCGTCTTCGCCCATCCTCCCCCGGAACTCGGGGAATGCCAGCCGGCTGCTTACGATGCAGATCCGGCTCCACAACCAACCGTAACTCGTCGCCCTGCTCCACAGGCATTGGTGGGGTGAAGTAGCGACCAACTGATACCAGATTGATCTCGATGCGCAGCTCGCTGGCGTAAACCCAGGGGAAGGTGAACACCTCCTTGCTGTACGCCCGCACGTAGCCGAGTCGCTGACGGGTTGCCGTGCCGCTGGCAACGGCATACAGCTCGGCGTCGTAGAAGTTCTGATTCTCCACGTCGAGCGTCAGCTCACGAGCCCGTTCGTCGAGCGCGTCCAGGTCGAAATCATCCTGGCTCCCGGACGTGCCGGCCGCACAGGCTGAAACCGTGAACAACACTCCCAGCACCACCCAGATAGCGCGCCTCTTGATTTGCATGTCTGCCTCCGGCGACGTATCGCTCTGCAACTGGTACACCAATGTAGGGGAATAGTCACGATGCGCGTGAGGCCGGAGCCTCCTCAGCCCAATCCCACCCCAATAGCAACTTCCCCAACCGGCAAGTGTAGCACCGAATGCCGAGATCGGGCGCGTCGCATCCGCCGACAGAGCCCACCGTTATGACCGCGGAATGTGAGTACATTTCGACCCGCTATGATCATAGCAGCAACCCTGGCGGTGACTGGAGCCTTTACGCTGCAGTCACAACAGCCACCGCCCCGCGACAGCGCCATCAACCTCTCTGAGGTCGTGGTTACGGCCACACGTACGGTTGGCACGGCGCGGCTCGAGCAGTCCGCCGCGCTGTCGTTGTCCATTCCACATCTGGGATCCCGCGCGGCGAGCCCGATTGCCGTGGATTTGCTCCGGGATCTCCCGGGCGTGTTCATCCAGCAGACGTCCGCAGGTCAGGGCGCGGTGGTGCTGCGCGGGCTGGTCGGAAACCAGGTGCTGTATCTCGTTGACGGCGTGCCACTCAACAACGGCACGTATCGCGATGGCCCCGGTCAGTACCTCGCCACCATCGATCCGGAGATGATCGAGCGGATCGAGATCATTCGCGGCCCAGCATCTGTGCTGTATGGGTCGGATGCGCAAGGTGGCGTCGTCAACATCATCACCAAGACCCATCCATTCGTTGGTACGCGCAGCGTACGCGTCGCGCTCAATGGATCCACCAGCAACATGGGGTACCGGACGCGGGTCTCGGCCGGTGCGGCGGGAGCCAAATGGAGCCTTGCCGGCGGAGGAACGCTCGCGAACGCGGGCGATCTCAGGGCCGGCGAAGGCTTGGGGCGACAGGTACCGACGGGGTTCGACGCCAACGGACTCGATCTCGAGTTCACGTACCACCCGAGCCAAAGCCACACCGTCACCGCGGTCGGTCAGCACTTCCAGATGGACGACGTGCCGCGGTACGACCGGTACGTCACGTTTCGTGCCCCCGAGCCCGGCCGCGACGCGGAGCACCTGTTCAGTCCTCAAGCCCGCCAACTCGGTTACGTGCGGTACACGTTCACTCCGCCGTACGGATTCATCTCCCAGTTGCAAGCGACGGTGAGCCTGGCAATTCAGCGGGAGGGCCGTCAGCGCGTGCGCCTGCTCGACAGCGGCGAGCCCGACACGATGCGAGAAGAGTGGCGGGATGACGTCTACACGCCCGGGGTGAGTCTGCTGGGTTCCAGCCAGCTCGAGCTGGCGGATCGTACGGTGACGCTCCGGTGGGGCGGTGAGTTCTACCATGACCGCCTAGAAAGCCGCGGCGCCCAGGAAAATCTCCAGACCGGCCTCGAGACCCCCATCGTCAGAAGTGCGAGCGATGGGGGAATAGTGCCGGCCGGGAACTTTCCCGATGGCGCCAACGGCGATCGCATGGGCCTGTTCCTCTCGGCGGAGACGTTCATTGCGCCATCGTTCAAGCTCGAGATCGGCGGCCGTTGGAGTCGGTTCCGCAACGAGGCCGACGTTGGAGAAGAGTTCGGCGGCTTCGTCGAGAATATGAGCTCGGATTTCACCGCGCAGGTGGGGCTGGTGGCCATTCCTTCGCCCGAGTGGCGTGTGGCCGTGAGGATGGCTGAAGGATTCCGAGCGCCCAACCTGTATGACCTCACACGCGTGGGTCCGGTACCGGGCGGCATCTCCGTTCCCAACCCGGACGCGATGCCCGAGCGCTCCCTCAGTCTCGATTTCGGCGTGCGCTACCTCACCCATCGCGGCGCGCTGGCGGTGACTCTGTACCGTACGCGGATCCGTGATTTCATCGACCGAGCACCGGGCACGTTTCGCGGCGACACGTTGTTCAATGACGAGCGTGTGTTCCAAGCAGTGAACATCGGCGCCGCGCGGATCGTTGGGTTCGAGGCGGAGGCGATGCGGCGCTTTGGCCCATTCGAGGGACGCACCGCCGTCCTCTTCACGCATGGTGATCAACAGGGCGCGGATGGGATCGAGGAGCCGATGTCCAAGATCCCCCCGCTCACGGGGACTGCTAGCCTTCGATGGACGCTGCCAAGCTACCCCTTCTGGGTGGAGTACATCGTACGCTGGTCCACGACGCAGGATCGGCTGGGCAGCAGAGACCTCACCGACCCGCGCATCCCCGCTGGCGGTACTCCCGGGCACTTCGTGCAGGGGTTTCGTGCCGGCACGGAGGTTCGCCCCAACGTGAGCCTCTCGGTGGGTGTCGAGAACATCACGGATGAGCTCTACCGCACACACTCGAGCGGCGTCGATGCCCCGGGTCGTCACGTGTGGGTGGGGGTCAGCGCCACCGGAGTGCTGTAGCGGAGGGTTGGCGGGAGACGGGAAAAGGGAAACGGCTACTTTTCCCCGTTCCCTTTTCCCGTTTCCCTACTCACCACTCACCGCCTTCTCCACGCTGGTCGGATACTGAACGGCGGGTCGAACGTGCGCCGCGCCAGCTTCGTCCCGTCACTCCACACGGTGTAAATCACAAACCAATTCGCGGGGTCCTCGTCGTGGGACGAGTTGAACACAACCAGCCGGCCATCGGGCGAGAATTCGGGGTACCCTTGGCCGAAGGGAAGCTTGACGAGTGACTTCGCGTTCGCACCAGTCACATCGATCACCCAAATGTCGTACCCCTCGGTCCCCGGTCCCTCGCGCGAAAAGACCAGTTTGGTACCATCCGGAGACCACGAAGGATCATCATCCCACCAGCTGGTACCAGACGTGACTCGCTGCCGGTCGGTGCCATCGGGGCGCATGGTCCACAGGTTGGAGTAGGAGGCGTTGCCTTCACCAAAGGCAATGCGCACGCCGCCCGGAAGGTCACCGGACCACGCTGGTGAATACTGATTCAGTGAATTCATCCCACCCGTGAGGTTCACCGCGTCCGTGCCGTCCGCATTCATGACCCAGATATCACCTTCCCCACCCCGCGGCCGCACCACGTAGGCGATCTTCGCCCCGTCGGGGGACCATGCCGGCTGGGTCTCGTAGCCACCAGCGGTGAGCTGCTTCAGATCAGATCCATCGGCATTGACCACGAAGATGTAGTTGGCGTCCGCGGTTCCGTCGTAGCCGGCCATGGCAATTCGACGACCATCGGGAGACACCGCAGGTTGGCCGAACGCGACATCCGGCAGCACATCCGGCGGCAGCAGCGGCCTCGAGGAACCGTCTCCCAGGCGCAGCGTATACAACCGCGCCGCGGCAAACGGATCCGACCATCCACTGTGAACCAACTCGTACGGGTAGTCGGCCGTAACCCTCACCGCTGCCGTGGCCGTCTTTCCTTCGCCGTTCACGGCGACGGTAGTCGTCTGCGCGCGGATCGCGGTGACGACGCCGGTGGCAGTCACCGTCGCCACGCTGGGATCGCTCGAGGTCCACGTCAGCGACCGTCCCTGAAGTGGCTTTCCCTCTGCGTCCCGGGGTGTGGCGATGAATTGGGTCTGGTCTCCCTCGGCAAGCGTTGCCGAGGTGCGGTCGAGCGTGATGCTCGCGATCGGTGTCTGCGATCCCGTTACGGTAACGGTCGCCGTAGCCTGCTTCCCCCCACTGGCGGCGGTGATGATGGCCGTCCCGACGTCACGCGCCGTCACCAAGCCTGCGGACGACACCGTCGCGATCGCCGCTCGATCGCTCGACCAACTCACGGGCCGGTCTGGTAGCTCCTGGTTGTTGCGATCGCGAACGGTGGCGGACAGTTGGACCGTTCCACCGACCGTCAGGCTTGGCGCGGTAGGCGCTACATCCACCCGGGCCACCGGTTCGCCGGGCTGGGTCGCATTGTCAGAACAACCCACAGCGAGTAGTGCCACGAGCACGATCACCGCCGCGCGGTCGAGTAGTAATGTCTGTTTCATTGGATCCTCCGTCCGTCACGTCTCTCCCCGTGGTTCCTGAAACCACGGCTGCTACGGACAAACGTGATGGACGGCGGTTACACGACGGTGACGCGATGGGCGATGGGACTTACCAGGCGCTTACGAAAGTGCAGATTGCAGAGTGCAGAACGGGTGAGCGGAGTCCTGCTCACTCTGCACTCTTTTCATGCCCCCAAGGGGAATCGAACCCCTATTCCCACCTTGAAAGAGTGGTGTCCTAGCCGTTAGACGATGGGGGCGGGACAAGTCGGCGAGACCTTTTGGCATAGCGGTAACGGGATTCGAACCCGTGTTTCTGCCTTGAGAGGGCAGCGTCCTAGTCCCCTAGACGATACCGCCACGATGGCTTCAAGCCGGGCTAAAAATATCACTTGTATCGGTGGTGAGGGCAACCGCTGCTTCCGCCCCTCCCGCCGATCCCGCCATTGACCCAGATTCCCCCTCGTGACCAAAGCTACTGATTACGTCTCCATCGTTCGTGACCGTGTCGCCACGAAATGGCCTGAGATCCGCGGGCAGCTCGCCGAGGCATATGGGGATCATCCGGGGCTGGCGGAGGAGCGGGCGAACCAGGCCGAGGCTGAGCTTGCGGCGCTGGCAATCGGACTGCAGGCGTTGGACCGAGCCGCGCATAGGGACGTTGCAGAGAACCTTCGCGCCGAGGTGCGTGACGCTGTCCGAGCGGCGTACGAAACCGACGACGCGGCGGTCGCGGTGATGGAGTACGAGGACCTCTGGCGACGGACCCTCGACCCCAAGGGCTTCGGCATGGGCTTCGTCATGCAAATCCTCGGCGACGAACCCGACGCCGCCACGGGCGACCTCGAGTTCATCCATCATCGAACGGAAAAGGTTATCGGCGGTGCATTGATCGAGGCGGGCCTCGGCGTCTGGGATGAGGTGTTCGCTGGGGAGTAGGGAGTGGGGAGTCCGACCTTCCGCCCTTCTAACCTTCCGTCCGTAGGAACCTCTCCTGCGCACTCGGTCCTACCCGTCCTCGCCTTGCATACGATCCGTCGGATCGCAGCTCCCACGCCGTAGGATCCGCTAGTTCCGTCTCGAGAATGTCGTCGAGGCGCTCGATGGCCGCCGAGTCGACGACCTGCGCCACCACCTCAACGCGACGTCTCAGGTTGCGTGGCCGCCAGTCTGCCGAACCGATGTAGTACTCGTCATCGCCACCGTTGTGGAAGTGATAGATCCGGGCGTGCTCCAAAAATCGACCAAGGATCGACACTACGCGGATGCGCTCGCTAAGGCCTGAC
Organism: Gemmatimonadales bacterium; assembly: GCA_041577295.1. Lineage (GTDB taxonomy): Bacteria > Gemmatimonadota > Gemmatimonadetes > Gemmatimonadales > GWC2-71-9 > JBDHDH01. The sequence continues at coordinate 15,952 of JBFGJG010000058.1, read as the reverse complement.
ACCCCCGGTCGCAAAGAGCAGATCCCTCGAACAACGAGATCGACCTGAACACCGGCTTTCGACGCGGCGTACAGCGCGCGAATGACCTGAACATCCGCCAAGCCGTTGACCTTCACGCGGATTCGACCTGGGCGGCCCTGCCGTACATGCCCGATCTCGCGTTCGATCAGTTGAAGGAAGCGATCGAGCATGGTGACGGGAGCAACCAACAACCTGTCAAAGCTCGAGTCCGCCGGTCGGGACGCTCCCATCAGCTCGTTGAACAGATCGGTGACGTCGGCGGCGAGCCTGGTGTCCGCCGAGAGCAGCCCAAGGTCGGTGTACAATCGGGCCGTGGCGGCATTGTAGTTCCCGGTGCCCACGTGCACGTAGCGTCGCACGGCACCGTTCTCACGCCGCACGATCATCGCCAACTTCGAGTGGGTCTTCAAGTGCACCAGGCCGTATACCACATGCACGCCCGCCCGCTCCAGTTTCCGTACCCATTCGATGTTGCGCTCTTCATCGAACCGGGCCTTGAGCTCCACCAGGGCATCGACCTCCTTACCGGATTCGACGGCACGGATCAGCGACTCGACCACCGGTGAACGCTTCCCCATGCGGTAGAGCGTTGCCTTGATCGCTACGACGTCGGGATCGGCGGCGGCCTCTTCGAACAGGCGCTGGGTAGTCGTTTCGAACGCGTCGTACGGATGATGAACCAGCACATCACGCGCGCGCAGCACGTCGAAGATCGGTTCCGTGGTTGGAATGGGAGAGGCCGCGTCGTGCGGCGGGTAATCCAGGTCTGGCCGGTTCACGTCCACCACTTCCATCAGCGCGGACAGATCCAGCGCGCCGTCCACTTCGTAGATCCCGGACGCACCCGGTGTCGTGCCGCGCACACCACCCACCATCTGCAGCTCCCTGAGCAGGAGGTCGCGCATGACCGGCGGCATCGCACGCTCGACCTCCAGGCGAACCACGCCCGCGAAGGGCCTGCGCCGCACCTGTTCCTCCACGGCGTCCAATAGATCATCCGCGGCATCCTCATCCAACTCCAGATCACCGATTCTCGTCACGCGGAAATAGTGCACTGCTTCCACCCGGCGACCCGGGTAGAGCTTGCCCAACCGTTCGCGTACGAGGACTTCGAGCGGGAGGAAACGGGCTTCGCTGGGGAGGCGCACGAAGCGAGGAAGCGAGGCCGGCAACGTCGTCACGCCAAAGCGCAGGCGCCCGGTTCCTTCGTCGCGCACCATCGCGGCAACCGACAGCCTCAGGTTCTCGATGTGGGGGAACGGATGCCCGGGAGCGCGGGTCACGGCGTGCGGCGTCAGCAACGGGAAAACCTGTTCATCGAAGTACTGACTGACGAATTGCTTGTCCTCGGCTGCGAGGTCTTCCCAGGTCAGAATCTGAATGCCCTGCTTGCTCAGCTCGGGTGATAACTCCTGGGTAAAGCAGCGACGTTGACGTGCCAACTGATGCCGGAGCCGCACTGCGATGGCGTCGAGCCGCTCGTGCACCGCGAGTCCATCGGCTCCGCGATCTGTCTTGCCAGCGGCGAGACTGCGTTTGAGCCCGCCGACCTTGACCATGAAGAACTCATCCGTGTTGCTGCTGTAGATCGCGAGGAACCGCAAGCGCGCCAGCAGTGGCACCGTCGGGTCTTCAGCGAGCTCGAGCACCCGACCGTTGAACTCCAGCAGGCTCACTTCATCGTTGATCAACTGCTGGGACTCGTGCGGAACCTTCCGCGCCGGGCGATCGCGTTGCAGCTCCTCTCGCGTGAGCACACCGTGCGGTGGCGATCCCTGGTCAACCTGAGTCCCCTCGAGGTCATCGAACACCGTATTGCGCGCGAGCAGCGAGAACGCGGAGAGGGTTCGCCCGTCCCGCAACGCGGGTGCACCGACAAGGCCGAGCACGTCGCAGAAACTCAGCCAGCGAACACCCGCTGGGGTGTTATTTCCCAGGGTCTCGGGCTCACACCGCGCAAGCCAGACCTCCATAGCGGCCGCGGAGGGTGACGCCGCGACCGTCCCCAGCAGGCCCAGATCACCTGTCGCTGTTCCCAGCAGTTCCGTGAGCACACGACGCGACGCCTCCTCACCCGCCCCGTCTATCACAGGAATCGTGAGAGTGTCATCAGCGTATCGCACCGCCACATGTCCCCCTGCGAGCGCAATCACCGCCACCTGAGGAGCCGCCCTGACGTCCTCTGGCGGGGCTTCCGACTCCATCGCGCCCAGCAACTCCTCGGCGCGTTCTACCCTACGAGACGGCATTGCACGCAAGCCGTAATCGCGCTGAAACGCATCGCCGACCTCATCTATCGATGGGCCGCCGGGCGCCAGCCGTCGGAGTCGGATCTCGTGGAAACGCCGAGACAGCCCACCGCTGAACACCGAGACGGCATCGTAGGCAATCTCGAACGTCTTGATCGGAAGCCACCGCGGCCGAGCGGTCCTAAGCAGGCGTTCCGTTTGCAGCTCGATGCGAACACCGAGCTGGCGAGGATCAATGACCGCGCGGAGGCGGCGGGCAGGCTCCGAAGCGCCCCGCAAGGAGTCCAGCGGCTCCATCTCCTGCACCTCGGCTTCGTAGTGGTCGTACTCGACGAGGGCACCGCCGGCCACCGCGGACCGAATAACCACGCGCAACGTCCGGCGGTCGTCCGTCCCAATCCGGAAGCGACAGCTTACACCCCGGCGCTGTAGCTCTCCATCCGGAGTATCTAGGTAGATGTCGCGATGGAACCCACGCTTGGCACGCCCGGCCTTGAGGCCAAGGGGTAGCGCCGCGTCCGCCAGGCGATGCAACACCTCCGCACTTGGCACCTCCAGCCGAATCGCGCCATCGGTAGCCGTTCCTGAAGCCATGCGTAATTGTACTTGGGGAGCGGGATGTGGGGAGTGGGAAGCCACTTACTCCTTACTGATTACTGCCTCTCACCGAATCTCTCACCATGGCGCCACGGCCGTTGGCAAATCGCAGCACCTCGGACAGTGCAGCCCTCGTTGCCTCCGCTTGACTGGTGGCATTCGCCGCCCGAAGTGCTGCGACCCGTAACGGCAAAACCTCAGCCCACGCAACCTGATCGATGAACCCCGCCATTTGCATGAACCCGGTCGTGACGCGTCGAACCACCTCATATTCGCCGGCGCTGCGCGCGACGCGAGCCATCTCGAGCCGGAGCGGCCAGAGCGAGCCCGTCAGTCCAAACGGGACTTCCTCGATGGAGTAGCGATCGAGCGCGGTGGTCCAACGCTGCAGTGCGGCCGCCGTGTCACCGCTCGCCAAATCGTCTAGCGCTTCGAGGTCGATTGCGAGGCTTTGCGCGTGCGGTGTGACATCCCGCTGGTTGTTGAGGCGTCGCCGCACGGCAGCATGAACTCCGGCTTCACGACCACGAAACCACCGGGCGGCGAGCCAGAGCGCCTCAGCGTCATCCTGGGCAGCGAGCTGTCGCGCCAGTCCCGAGAGATCGCTGTCACCGCTGAGCTGTGCAACGCCAGTCACCGCACCCAGCAGCCGCCACCGGTCGAGTTCGCCAGCCGGCACGTCACGCAAACGTGCTTCCGCCAAGAGGCTCTCGGCCGACGCCTGCCTACCGCCACCGAGTTGCGTCGCCAAGAGCATGCGAAAGGCCACCTGACGATCCCGCCGAGTCGCTGCCTTTTGCCACAGCGCGTCCACCGCATCCTGGGCGATCACCCTGGCCTGCGGTGGGTTAGTGAGCTCGCCGGCTGCGAGCCCGATGATCTCGAGCGCCGCCGCCGGTCTTTGTTCGAACGAGCCCCTCACCGCGAACGCGGGGTTTGGGCCGCCATACAGCAGCGAATCACCCATGCGCGCCAGCTCGGCCCATACGGATACGCTGTCGATCCGCAGATATTCGCGAATGTAGCGGCGCGCGGCATCCTCGCGCCGGTCGAGAATGGCGATCTGCGCCAGTTGCGCGATGGCCGCCGCGAATCGCGGATCGATTCCATAGGCGCGTTCAAAGGCTTCCCTCGAGCGCGTACGTGGAATGTCGATCAGCGCCGCAAAGTTGAATTGGAGATAGCCCAACAGAAACCAGGCGTTCACAGCCAGTGGATGGCTTTGCGCAATCTCTTGGAACCGCTCGTGCGCTTCGTCGAGATCACCATCGGTGAGAAGGATGTCGTAGGCTTCGAGCACTGCAGCCGAGGTGGGATCGAGACGTTCCCGGTAGGCGCGCGCCGCGTGGAGTGCCGAATGGACCGCCGCCGTGGCTCGAGTTGGCTGGGTTCGCAGAATCTCCGCGAGCATACGCTTGAAGTAGGCCGGCGCGAAGGCCGAGTCGTGACTGATGACCTCGTCCAGGTGCATGATGGCATCGGCGTATGCCGCCCGGCGGAAGGACGATTCCGCTTGGTAATACGCGTGAAATGCATCGAGGCCGCGCGGGATAGCCTCGCTCCACCCCGCACGCTCCGCCGCGACGCGTTGGGCAAACAAGTTGCTCACGAGCGCCGACACCAGCGCACCCAAGCTGTCCGGAGCCCCGGCTATTTGTTGTGAATCGATGACACGCTGCGGTGTTCCGCTGCGAACCTGCACATTCAGCGTGAGATCTCCACTGGGGTTCAGCACTGCGCTCCCCCAGACGACCTCGGTGGCTTGGTAGCGAGCCATCACGAATCGGACGAGGCTGTCGAGGTCTGCCCCATTGGGGAACCGTGTCGCAATCGCTTCGCCAACGCGGTCGGCGTTCACCACGCGGTAGTCGGGCACCCATTGCAGCTGTGCTTCGAACGCGCGCGGAAGCGCCGTCGGCAGATTGAGCCCCGCCATTTCCGTCGGGACGGCGAATGGCAAGATCACGACCGTCGCCACCTCCGCAGGGGCCGGGGATCCACGCCCCGACAACCAGCCGGCGGCCACCCCCAGGACGAATGGCAACGCCGCGACCCACATCGGGACGCGTCGCACCGCAGCAGTTGCGCGTGGTCTCTCGGCGGACTCGAGGCTGTCCAACCACTCCTGCGCCGAGGCCGGGCGCCGGGTGCGATCGAGGGCAAGGGGCGATGTGAGGGCGCGGATGAGCGCAGGGGGAAGCTCGGGCCGCTCCTTGGCGAGCGCTCGCTCCGCGGCGTCGGCATCCCGCATGATGTCCGGAAGCAGTCCGGTCAACGCCTCGAACGCGGCTGCCGCCAGGCCGTAGAGATCCGCTCGCGCATCGATGTCCGGGGAGCCCGCTGCCTGCTCCGGTGCCATATAGGCTGGCGTGCCGACGACCGCTCCGTCGTACGTTAGCGTGCCTCCGGCCGAATGGGGCCCGCGAGCCACCCCAAAGTCCGTAAGCATCCACCGTCCGCTCTCTTCCTCCCGCAGGATGTTGGACGGCTTTACGTCTCGATGCACCACGCCCTTCGCGTGCGCGAAACGGAGCGCAGACCCCACCTCGCGCAGTACCGTTCGCAGCGCGTTGTAGTCGAATGGCCCACTCTCACTCACGTACTCCGCCAAGGTCTTCCCCTCGACAAACGGCATGACGAGATACGCCATGTCCGCCGTGACCTGAAACTCGAAGACGGGCACGATATGCGGATGCGAAAGGTTTGCCGCGAGCGCAGCCTCGCGCTTGAAACGAGCCAACCGTTCCGGCGCTTGCGTCACATCCCGGGGGAGCACCTTGACGGCCACCTTGGAGCGCAGCTCGCGGTGCCGGCCGACAAACACTGCACCCATCCCTCCCTGCGCGTAGAGACCGTCGATCTCGTACCGCTCACGGGTGGCAGTGCGAACCTCGTCGATTGACGGGATGGTCACGACGGGTGGGCTCCTCCTGGCGCCTGCACTCTCAAAACCCTAATATCGGAGCAATCCCATGGCAGGAGACGACGCATGACCACGGTAAAGGACATTCTCGCCAAGAAAGGCTCCGAGGTCGTGTCCATGGTCGCGGCCGAGTCCGTGCTCAACGTCGCACGGCTGATGAACGAACGAAGCATCGGCGGAGTCATCGTCACCGATCAGGGAAAAATGGTGGGAATTTTCACCGAGCGGGATATCCTGCGCCGCGTCGTCGCCGAGCAGCGAGATCCAGCCGAGACGCGCATCCGAGACGTGATGACCACCCCAGTCGTGACCTGTCGCCCCGAGGCCACACTCGATCAGTGCATGGGGATGATGACCGACAAACGCATACGGCATATCCCCGTGGTCGGCGAAAAGGGCCCCGAAGGCATCATCACCAGCGGTGACATCATGGCCTACCAGGTGCGCGAGCAAAAAGAGACGATCGACTACCTCAACAGCTACGTGTTCGACCTTCGGTAAGCAAGAACGGAGAGTGGGAGTAGAAAGTGGGGAGTGAATCCTCCCCAAACCACGCTTCATCCTGACGTTCCGTCTCTAACCCTCCGTCGTTCCGACTTCGTCGTATCGAAAACACGACACCAAATGATCGTTCACCATCCCAGCGGCCTGCATGAACGCGTAACAGATGGTGGAGCCCACGAACGAAAAGCCTCGCTCTTTCAGCGCTTTGCTCATCGCGTCCGATTGCGGTGTCTTTGCGGGAATCTGCTTCATGGTCTTCCAGCGGTTCTGTCGCGTCCTGCCACCCACGAACTGCCAGATAAACGCATCGAACGAACCGTGCTCATCTTGCACCGCCAAAAAGGCTTTTGCGTTCGCGACGGTGGCGAGGATCTTTTGGCGATTGCGAATGATCTTCGGGTTGCGGACCAGGCTCTCGATCTTACGCTTGGGAAATCGCGCAATCTTCCCAGCATTGAAATCGCTGAACGCGGCTCGGAAGTCTTCCCGCTTGTTGAGGACGATCGCCCAGCTCAAACCCGCTTGAAAGGCATCCAGCACAAGAAACTCGAACAGCTTTCGGTCGTCATGGACGGGTACCCCCCACTCCCGGTCGTGGTACTCGACCATGAGGTCGTTGGCGTTGGCCCACCCACACCGAGAGCCGTTCATCGCTCGACAGTCCCACGGAGGATTCCCTCACGGATCCGACGGGCCTTCGTCGTGGCCCTGGGGTCTTCTTCGATCGCATATCTCACTTCGGCTTCCACACGTAGTTCACCGGTCAGTTGCACCGTCTCCCCGTCACGACGAACCGTGATGTCGAGGGGTGTGCCTCTCCCGGCGCGCGCGTATCGCGCCCGAAACTCGTCGCCAAACTCAGCGCCCCGCACCCTCACATCACCCACACGCGTCAGGTAATCCCCCACCCGCACCCCGGCGTCTATCGCGGCGCCGTCTGGAACGAGCGCTACCACGCGTACGCCGGCACTGTCCACGTCGGTCGACACGCCCAGCCGGGGCACGAGGTTGCTGTCGGCCCGTAACGTCAGACCGGCGAGCGGGAGCACCCGATCCCACGGATAGGGATCGCGACCGTCGATATAACGGGCCCAGAACTCCTCATACGAACGGCCCCCCGAGTTACGTTGGACAGCGTCCCACCATTGCTGCTCCGTGAATCCGGTGCCTTCGAGGTACGTCGTTCGATAGAGTTCACGAAAGACGTCGTCCAGTGATTTGAGATTGTTGGACGCATCCCGAATCAAGATGTCCAGCAGGAACCCCGCCAACGAGCCCTTCGGATAGTAGATGTACCCGGTTCCATCAGCTGGCTGGATCCACGTGGCGAGCGATGCGTCCTCCAACGCCACCGGTGGCACCGAATTCACGTTGTCGATCTTTCCGGCTGTAATCACGTAAAACAGTGCCGGTGGAATGATGTCACCCCGGACGAGCGCCAGGTCGGCGTAGTAATCGGTAATGCCCTCGCTGACCCACAGCAGTGTCGTAGGTTGTTGGCGCCGGTAGTCGTACGGAACGAGCTCGCTTGGCCTGAGTCGCTTCACGTTCCAGGCGTGAAAGATTTCGTGCGCTGTGATCGACGCGAGGATCGGGTTTCCAATGAACTGTGGGTTATAGATCCCGATGTGCGAATTGCCGTGCTCGAGGGCGCTCCCACCCGGATAATCCGACGAGAAAACCAGCAACGTCGTGTAATCAGCCCACGGGACCTCCCCGAACACCGCGGTCATCGGAGACAACATCTTCTCCGTCCATTCCCAGAAGGTCTTGCGAGCCCGGCCGCTCAAAGCGCCCTCTGGGTACGACGCGAGTCGATACCATCGCCCGTCGATCTCAAGGCTGTCGAGGTCGAACCGGCCGACGAACACCGGCATGTCCACTAGCTCGTGGTAGTTCGGCGCCGTGAACTCCCCGCGCCGTCCCGTGGACGCCATGCCGGTCGCCACCTGCCAACCCGGTTCGGTTTGCACCGTGACCTGCGCAGGGATTGCAAGATCTTGGTCTTCGGGAAAGAGAAAGACGTTGGTGCCGTTGAAGAATGCGAAGTCAGGGGTCGACCACGCCATGGCGTTATCGAGTGAGTCCGCCAGGTAATCGAATCTGACGATCACCTCTTCGTTCTTCTCCGTCTGCACCCGCCATGTGTCGTGGTCGGCCCGGTCCCACCGCAGCGGCCGCCCGTTCTCCGCCTGCGCATCAAAGCCGGAAACATTGCGTGCAAAGTTGCTGATCTCGTACGCACCTGGTGTCCATGCCGGGAGGGAGAGGAGGACCGGCCCCGCCGCCTCCGCACGAAAGCGCATGCTAACGTGCAGTGTTCGACGCGCGGCAGACGCGGCATTGAAGGTAACTTCATAGTGAACGTCCCGAACCGGTGCGCTGCGCTTCTCCCGCCAGGCTTCCCCAGCGGACCATGTCCCCCCATCCAGCACCAGTCCCAAGCCCAAAACGACGGTCACACCTAGCATGTGCGTCCTCTTCATTCGCGAAGTCTGCTGATAATAGAAGCGCTCACCCACAGGAGCGAGTGAACGCCAGAGGCCCGTGCTACTACACGGCGAGTGCAGGCGAGAGCCAGCACCTGTAGTGGGGAGAGCCGGCAAGATATGCCACAGCTATGCGACACTGTCGCGACATCTAGGTGGCTCTGGTCCCAGAATTCCGCGAGACCATGTGTGTTTAATCGATTGCAATGCAATTAGTTATGGTGACGCATTTGAAGCGGATCAGATACCGACGGGGATGGCATAAGCCGTGCTCGTTAGTTGACCGCATTCGTATGTTTCGACCGGCTAGCTGAGGAGGACGCCGTTGCGAGGTATGCACTTTCTGAACCGTATTACGGATATCGGCTTCGTGGTGGCGACGATAGTCGGGATCGTCACGCTGGTCGGGGTCATTGGTGCTGTCTGGTTTCTATTGGTGAGCTAGCGCCGGAGTAGCGTACAACGCGTAATCTATGAGGCGGTTGCTGGGGTTCTTGGCGGTCGCCTTTTCCTTTGCCGCCCCTGGAATCTGGCTCGCGACGTGGTTTCACCTGCTCGCGGAGATCTTTGATTCGCGGTGGCCGTTCTGATTCCAATCCCACCTATCTCCCCCTAAAGAAAAACCGCCCGACCAGCTGGCCGGGCGGTCTGCTTCTCGATCTGACTCGCTGCGTTGGGTCGATGCGGTTACGGAACCTGGGGTTCTTGTGACACACGCATACCCGCATCGCCGGCGTGATCGATCACGAGCGCGACGCGGCGGTTTTCCATGCCTGCGTTACCCGGACCACGCGCGCCGGGGCGTACCTGACGGTTTTGATCCTCACCGTAGCTCACGGCACGGACCTGATCGGCCGGAAGCTGACCGCCACCCGTGAGATAGGCCTTCACCGACTCAGCGCGGCGCATCCCGAGGCGGCGGTTGTAGGCGGCGCTGCCCGCGGGATCCGCGAAGCCCTCGACCGTGATCATCGAGCCTTGATAGTGGTCACGGACGATCTGTGAAAACCGATCGAGTACTGGCCGGTCCTGTTCCCGGACCGTCGCGTCGTCATACCCAAAGTACACGGGCACGTTGAATCGGAGCGCGCCCTGCATCTGGGTTACCTGAGCGTTGAACTCGCGGCGGAAGGCCTCGAGATCACGCTCGAGTGCGCCCACGCGACGGGAGAGCGAGTCGATCCTCCGCCCCGCGTCGGCTGCAACCTGCTGATCACCAGCCTGCATCTCGGAGCGCATCTCCTCCCGCATGTTGGCCATCTGCTGATCCACCGCGTCCTGTTTCACGCCGCAGCCTGCCGCGACGACAGCCAGTCCGATCGCCCCCATAAAGGCGGCTTTTTGCATTGTCCTTCCTCCTTCGGAAATTCGGCGGTTCCGTGGTGTCATTCCGGTCGCCTGGAAAACCACTTGTGTAACTCCCACTAACCTAACCACTTAGCCGTTCCGACGCGACACCGTACCGAAACGGACGCCAAAGGCCCCCATCTGAAGCGGTGGCTATGATAACGCCACATGCCGTCAGAGTGAAGCCTCTTGAACCTCGTTCTCGTGTCCCTGAAAGTCGCTTCGCCCATCCCCCGAGAACCCCGGGTTCAGCGCTCGCTAGCCGATCACTATATCCGGCGCTCAAATTACGGCGGTGATCTGGCTCACGGTGGGCAGGGACGGGCGGACGGCGGTCGCATAAAGTCATGGAAGGATGTGAGGGCGGACTGATGGAAGGACGGAAGGAAGAACGGATGGACCGGCATGCACTCCCCACTCCCCCATCCCCGCTCCCGATCATCTGGCATGAAGCGTACGAAGTCGACATCGGTGCGCACGTGTTTCCCACGGTGAAGTACCGCCTGGTTCGCGATCGGCTGGTGCGGGAGGGTGTGATCGATGCCGGGGGGATCGAACATCCGGGACCTGCCGACGACCAGCAAGTCGGTCTGGTCCACACATCGGAATACATTTCGAAGATCAAGAGTGGTCCGTGGACAGTGGCGGACGATCTGCGCCTCGAAGTACCGTTCTCGATTGCGTTGCGGGACGCGTCGTGGCTGTGCGCCGGCGGTTCGATCCTCACGGCACGTCGCGCGCTCGAGCTCGGGGTGGCCGTGCACCTGGGTGGAGGATTTCACCACGCGTTCCCCGACCACGGAGAGGGATTTTGCCTCATCAACGACGTGGCGATCGCGATTCAGGTGCTACGTCACGAGGGACGCGTGGGGCGCGCCGCGGTGATCGACTGCGACGTCCACCATGGGAATGGAACAGCCGCAGTGTTCGCAAACGAGCCTGAGGTCTTTACGTTCTCCATCCATCAGCTTGCGAACTACCCGGCGTGGAAGCCCCCGAGCGACCTCGACGTCGGTCTGGCCAACGGAACCGGTGACGCCGAGTACCTCGAAATCCTCGAGCGGCAGCTCGACCTGGTCCTCACACAGCACCGGCCGGATCTCGTCTTCTATCTGGCGGGCGCTGATCCGTACCGGGAGGATCAGTTGGGTGGACTGGCCCTTACCATGGAAGGACTTCAGGCGAGGGATGAGTTCGTCTTGCAGTGTGGGCGGGATCGCGGGGCCGCGACGGCGGTGGTGCTCGCGGGGGGGTACGCACGCCGTCTCGATGACACGATCGCCATCCACTGTGCGACGGTCGGCGCGGCGGCGAGCGCCTTGCACAGCGCCTGAACCTTCCACTTCGACGGAGGCCATCGGTGCGAAACATCGTCCGTTCTCGAACCGCCTTGGTGTTGGCGGTGGCTCTGCCCATGTTCACGGGATGCGGCGAGCAGGCGGAGCCCGTAACCGTTTCGATCGTGCAACCCGCGGACGGGGCCGCGCTTCCACCCGGGGACGTCCGTGTGACGCTCACTGCGAGCGGGGTGGAGATTGCGCCGGCGAGCGAGGAGCGTTCAGGAACAGCACATCACCATCTGTTCATCGACCGTCCACTTACGCCGGCAACCGACACGATCCCCGCCGGCGTCGCTGGTATTATTCACCTCGGCCGCGCGCAGACGGAATTCACGATCTCGGGACTGGAGCCTGGGGAGCACACCGTGATCGCGCTGCTGGCCGATTGGGCGCACGTTCCCCTGAGCCCGATGGCGTCTGATACGGTGAAGTTCACCGTCGCACAACCGTGACGGGGTGGGCACGTTGCCGCCCGGGGCCACGGCTCGGCAGCCCTCCTAGCCCCTCGCGGCTTCCACCCGTAACTTCAATAACGGCTGAGGTTACGTGTGTGGTTGACCTCGGCGTGACCGGTGTTGACCGAAACATGCCCGCCCCGTGTTACCTTGGCGCGGATTCCAGAACAGAACCGCGGAGGCCGCGATGCGACGCGCTCTTGCCCTGACACTCGTTGCCGTTTTGGCGGCGGGCTTCGAACTCGTAGCCCAACAAGTCTCTAGCGTGCCCCCTCCTGACGCGGATACCAGCGCCACGTCTCCGGCACCGGCCCAGCCCTTGTTTGGGGCACGAGATCTCCTCCAGATGCGCCTGGCGGTCCCGGATCTCAAGAAGCTCGTCAGGGACATCGAAGACGAAAACGAGGATCACCCCGCTCGGCTCACCTACGTCAACGCGATGGGTGACTCGGTTACGCTGGACATCGAGGTGGAGACGCGCGGCAACTTCCGGCGGCAGCGGAGGAACTGCAACTTTCCGCCGATCCGGCTGGAGATACCCGATTCTGGTGTTGCCGAAACGCTGTTCGCCGGTCAGGGAGACCTCAAACTGGTCACGCACTGTCAGGACAACAAAGACGAATACGAGCAGTACGTTCTCCAGGAATACCTCATCTACCGCGTTTACGAACTGCTGACAGAGCGAAGCTTTCAGACTCGGTTGGCCCGAATCACATACATCGATGAGAAGGCCGAGCGGGAGCCGCTCACGAAGTACGCGTTTATCATTGAGGATCACGACATGATGGCCGCTCGGACGGGATGTCAGGCTATCGAGTTGCAGGCGCACCCGCTCGAGTTTTCCCCACAGGAAACGACCCTGATGGCGCTGTTTCAGTACCTCATGGGGAACACGGATTGGTCGATCGCCTACCTACACAACGTGAAGCTGATGATGTGCCCTGACTACGAGCCGGTCGCGGTTCCGTATGATTTCGATTGGGCGGGGGCAATCTCCACTCGATACGCACGGCCAGATGCGAAGCTGAACATTCGCTCGGTACGGGAACGGCTCTTCCGGGGATTCTGCCGACCCGAGGAGTTCTTCCAGCAAGCTCGCCAGGACTTGATCGAGCACAAGGAGGAGATCTACGCTCTGTACCGCAATCTCGAGGGTCTCGATCCCAAGGTGCTGGAGAAGACAATCGAATACTTCGATGATTTCTACGAGATCATGGAAGACGACAAGAAATTCAAGCGGGAGATTCTCGACGAGTGCCGCAGACAATGAGGCAAACGCATGGCCCCCTCGTTGAGGGCCTGAGCTAGGGTGCCGCCCTCCGAGCTTCGCTTCGCCGCCTCCGATAAGGAGACGCTCGATCGACTCTGTAACGGCCCACTCCCGCTCGGTCTCCGCTGTGGGCCCGTGCGCGAGCACTTCTATCGCGACATCTACCTCGATACGGCGGATCAGGCACTGCGAACGCGCGGTGTGACTTGCCGTTTCCGCATCAGCACTGACGGTCAGCGGTTTGTCACGCTGACCTACCGCGACGGACGACGTGTAGAGGCCGAGGTGGGCAACGAGGATCGTGAACCGGCTCTTGCCGGCGACTCAGCACCCGCCAGGCAGCTGCAGGCGCTCACGGATCCGACGCGCCTTACGCCGCGACTAGAGCTCGAGGTGCATCGCAGGACCCGGCACGCGTCTCGGCGGTGGTTGCCGTGGGCGCGGCTCGATGTGATAGCAGATGTGGTCACCGTTCGCAGTGAAGGCACGTCGCATTTCCTGCACGAGATCGTGCTCAGGCCGCGACCCGCCGCGCTCATGCCCCTCGAAAAGATCGGCGACGCGCTGACCCAGGAACTCGGGTTACGATCTCTGCTGGACGACCGCCTCACGCGGGCGGAGCGCATCATGGATACGCTCGAGACCAAGCGGCTGGCGGAAACGGTGCAACAGGATCGCGAGGTGGCGATTCTCATCGTGGACGATGACCGCGTCGCACTGGAGCGTGAGGACGCCGACTTCCGGCTGCCCATCCGCAAGGGCAGCGGTGAATCTGCGTGCCGTGAACTTTTACGCGACGCCATAGGGAGCCCAGAAGGCAAGCTCGCGCAGCTCGGCCTGGTGCGCCCGACGGGGACGCGGCCTCCGCTCGAGGTGTGGGTGGCGCGTCGCGTGCGGCAGGGGTCGTCCAACAGGCGTCTCGAGTGGTTCGCCCCGAGCGAGGTGGTGGCTCGCGCGGGTTCACCCGTGCTCAGAGATCCGCGCACCCTCGCCGCGCTCGCCGTGGCAGGACGCTCGGAGGCCTTGCCCGAGTGGACGGCAGCGGCGCCGGCGAGCGATGTCGCGGCCCCCCCGCCTGACGTCACAGCCCAACGGATGAGCTTCATTTCGCTGGCCGCGGTCAAGCTCCCAAAGGGCGCTCGCAAGGCAGAACACGGGACGCCCGATCAGTTCCTCAACATCCAGCTCGGTCAACTGGAGTTCAACGCACGGGTGCTCGCGCTTGCCGAGGATCCAGGGATTCCGCTGATCGCGCGGCTACGCTTCCTCTCGATCTTCAGCTCCAACCTCGACGAGTTCTTCATGATCCGGGTTGGCGGCCTGAAGCGCGCGGTCGCCGTGGGAAAAGAGAAAGCATCACTCGACGGCCTCTCACCCGAGGAACAGCTGCACGCTATCACCATCCGCATCCAGGCGTTGCTCGATCGGCAGCGTCGCTGTTTCAACAACCTGGTGGCGAACGACCTGCCGCGCGCGGGGATCGCCCTTCGCAAATGGGGAGATCTGCAACCTGAGGAACAGACCGAGCTGCAGGACTACTTCGAGGTCGAGCTGCTGCCGCTCCTCACCCCCAAGGCCATCACGCTGGCTCCGGGTCATCCGTTTCCACTGATCGACAGCCTCTCGCTTTCGATGGCCGTCATGGTGAAGGACCCGCAGACCAAGCGGTCGCACTTCGTGGATCTCACCTTGCCGAGCCACGTGCCACAACTCGTGCGCGTGGGACAGACCCGCCAATTCGTGCCGCTCGAGGAAGTCGTGCGTGCGAACGCCGCCATGATCCACCCGGGGCGGCGGGTCGAGTGTGCACACTCGTTCCGGGTAACACGGTTGGGAGATCTGGCGCTCGATGAGACGCAAACCGCGGACTTGACCCAGGCGATCGAGGAAGAGGTCAATCGCCGCGGGCGGGCCCCGGTGGTGCGGGTCGAGTTGGAGCGGAGCATGCCGCAGGCGATTCGCGACCGGCTCGACCGTGAGCTGCGAGCCGAGGATACCGCCGAGCACAGTATTCTCGGGACCCCAGAGATGCACGAGTGCGACGGACTGGTGAACCTCGGCTCGCTCAAAGACATCAGCGTCGACGCCCCAGAGTTGGACTATTCCCCGTTTACACCGCGTAATCCAATCCCGGCGGAGCGATCGATCTTCGACGTGCTCGACGAAAAAGACGTGCTCGTCCACCATCCGTACGACGCGTTCGACACGACCTTCGAGCGGCTGCTCGAGGAGGCGGCCGATGACCCGGATGTGGTGGCGATCAAGCTCACCTTATACCGACCCGGCCGGCCGTCGGTGATCAGCGACGCGTTGCATCGTGCGGCAGCCGCTGGCAAACAAGTGTCGGTATTCGTCGAGCTCAAGGCGCGCTTCGACGAGCAGCAGAACATCGTGTGGGCGCGGAAGCTCGAGCGGGCCGGCATTCACGTGGTCACCGGGCTCGTGCGGTACAAGACGCACGCCAAGATCGCGCTCGTCATCCGGCGAGGCGAACAGGGTGTCAAGCGCTACTCGCACATCGGGAGCGGTAATTACAACCGGACCACGGCAAAGGTGTACACCGATCTCGGCCTGTTCACCTCGCACGACGAGATTGGTGCCGACCTGCAGGCGTTGTTCAATGAGCTCACCGGATCCTCACGGCCCCCACAGGCCGAGTTCAAACGTCTCATCGTCGCTCCGACCAACGCGTTGGCACGGTTTCTCGGTTTGATTCGTCGCGAGATCGAGCACGCGGAGGCCGGGCGGCCCGCCCGC
>JBFGJG010000057.1:0-24472 GCA_041577295.1 Gemmatimonadales bacterium | reverse complement strand
CAAACAGGTTGATGCGTAAGGCGTACCCCGATGCCCAGGGGACCAGGCCCCACACGTGTGCCAGCAGTACGAACAGGGGATTTCCGGGTGGATGTGGAATCCCCAAGACCTTCGCGGCCGCGATGTACTCGGAAGCATCCCAAAACTGTGTGGTCGGGGCGAGCGTTATGACGTAGATCGCCAGAACGGCGAGGCTGACGGCCAGGGCCGTTCCGTACGGAGGCTTGTGGGTCGGGATGGCCGGTGCGTCGGACATGGGCGACCCGTCGTGCGTTGTCACCTCCGATCTAGGCAGATTCCCACGCGATCAATGACGGAATTGACGACGATTCGTGAACACCATAGCGATTCCCAACCGATTTGCCGCCGCCACGACCTCGTCATCGCGTTTGGCTCCACCCGGTTGGATGATGGCGCTTATCCCTGCCTCCGCCCCCTGCTCGACGCCGTCGGGGAAGGGAAAGAACGCATCCGATGCGAGCACACACCCTTGGAGCGGGTTGTTCGCCTCGCGAGCCTTGTGCACCGCCAGAAATACCGCGTCCACCCTGCTCATTTGGCCAGCGCCGATCCCAACGGCTCGCTCGTCCGCTGCCAGCACAATCGCGTTGGACTTCACACTCGCTACGGCGCCCCAGGCAAACCGGAGATCCCGGCGCTGCGCCTCGGTGGGCTCGCGGCTGGTGACCACCTGCCAGTAGGGTTCGTCCGCTGAGAACTTGAATCGGTCTTGCACGAGGATGCCACCGCGCACACGCTTGTAATCGAACGCCTGACGGCCATCCGCCAGCGGGAGCTCGATCACGCGGAGATTCTTTTTCCGGCGAAACACTTCGAGCGCGTCATCGTGGAACCGTGGCGCCACGACGACCTCAACAAACAGCTCGCTCATCGTCTCGGCCGTCTCGACGTCCACCACCGTGTTGAATGCCACGACGGACCCAAAGGCCGAGACCGGATCGGTGCTCAGCGCTTTCTGATAGGCCTCCATCGGCGTCATGCCGAGCGCGATCCCGCACGGCGTGGTGTGCTTGATGATGGCGCATGCGGGTCGGTCGGGCCATGGGGTGATGGCCGCGGTCGCGCCGTCGATATCCAGCAGGTTGTTGAAGGAAAGGTCTTTGCCGTTGAGTTGGATCATCGCATCGATCCCGCGACCTTCCCGAGTGGAGTAGAGTGCCGCGCGCTGATAGGGGTTTTCGCCGTACCGGAGCGACTGCACGCGTTGCAGCACCAGGGTCATCACCGAGGGCAAGGTGTCATCGCTCTGAGTCAGGTATTGCGCGATCGCCGAATCGTACGCGGCAGTATGGTTGAACACTTTTGTCGCCAACTCTCGGCGGAAATCCTGAGACACGGAGCCGGCCTTGAGGGCTGCGAGCACGCGGCGATAGTCAGTCGGGTCGACCACGGCGAGAACGGCGCTATGATTCTTGGCCGCCGATCGCAGCATCGTGGGTCCACCAATGTCGATCTGCTCTAACGCGTCTGCCAACGTGGTCTTGGGCTTGAGAACCGTTTCCCGAAACGGGTAGAGGTTTACCGCTACCATGTCGATCGGGGTGAACCCATGCTCGGCGAGTGCCTCCATGTGCCCAGGCTCATCTCGACGCGCGAGGAGGGCAGCGTGAATCGCGGGGTGTAGCGTCTTCACACGGCCGTTCATCATTTCGGGGAAACCCGTGACGTCCTCGATCCGGACGACGGGAATGCCCTCCTGCTCCAACACCTCGGCGGTACCGCCCGTCGAGACGATCTCCCAGCCAACATCCACGAGCCCCTCACCAAACTCGACAATTCCACGCTTGTCAGAAACCGAAATCAACGCTCGAGGCATTCGCTAACCCAGTTAGGAGTCAGGAGTCAAATATCCAAAGTGGCGGGGCAACGCGGCCTTCTCACCGCTCACCACCTTTCTCTGTTTCTAGCATTTGGGACAGGTCTTCCGAGCGCTGTGCGATAGCGAACGCATGCTCCCGTGGCGTGAGCCGTACTACCCGGCCAGCACGGGCGCACGCGAGCACAACGGCCGGCAGAATCTGATGCTCAACGACCCGCACCTTCGCCGCCAAGGACTCGGCAGTGTCCTCGTGCGCAACGGGTATCGGCCACTGCGCGATGATCGGGCCGCGATCGTATTCGTGTGTCACCCGATGAACCGTTACACCTGTGACAGTGGCACCGGAAGCGAGCACGGCACGATGGACATGGGGCCCATACATCCCCTTGCCACCAAATGCTGGCAGCAGTGCGGGGTGAAGATTGATCATGACGTCCCCAAAAACTTCCACCACACCGGCCGGGACGAGCTTCATGTAGCCCGCGAGGACGACGAACTGCGTTTCGTGATCGCGTAGCACGGCGTTCATGGCGTCCGCGTCCGCGGGGTCGTCGAGCACCGCCGTAGGAACCTTGGCGCGGCGCGCACGCTCCAGCGCACCAGCTGCTGGATTGTTACTGAGGACCAACGTCACCCGAGCGGGCTCTTCGCCGCGACACCGATCCAACAGCACCTGAAGATTGGTTCCCGATCCGGATGCCAACACCGCGACGCGCATCGGTGACAACTGGCGATCACGGCGACCATGGATCATGCGCGAACGACCAGATCACGCATCGGACTCAACGATTGTCGTGAAGGAAGTGGGACGGCGCAGGCGGCAGCCCATCAGTCATCGCGGAATCTGATCAGGGAGCGGAGTTCGCACAACACCCGCCGGGGTTTCCCCCCACCCATTTTGTCGTTCAATCCATCCCCTCCTGGAGGCTTCGAACCGCCTTGGCGACCACCGTGAATTCGTCATCGGCGATCGTCCGAACGTCGAACACTACCTTGCCCTCGTGGGCTCGGGCGATGACCGGCGTGTGATGTGCACGAAGGGCGGCGAGGAACGCCTCACACGAGGGTGGCTCGAGCGCGACCAGCGTGGTCGAGAGTTCGGCATCGGGGAAGGATCCGCCACCGACGCTAGAAACACCCTCCTCGGTGTGCGCTCCGGGCAACTGACGTGCGAGCCGTCGTGCGCGCCGCTTCAAATCCTTTGCTGATGCGGTGAGCATCGCCAAGGTGGGGATCTCCCGAATGGCGTGGTCGGGATCGCGGTACAGCATCAGAGTCGCCTCGAGGGCCGCGAGAGTCGTTTTGTCGGGTCGTAGCGCTCTGGCGAGTGGATGGGTCGCGATGAGCCGAATGGTTGCCCCAGGTCCCACAATGATACCGGCCTGGGGCCCACCCAGGAGTTTGTCTCCGGAGAAGATCGTCACGGCCTGGGCGCGGACGCTTTCCTGCACTAGTGGCTCTCCCCGCAAACCAAATGCATCGAGTGGCAGGAGCAATCCGCTGCCGACGTCGTGCGCGACCGGGATGTTCCGTGCCTTCCCCAACGCCACGAGCTCCTCGACGCCAGCTTCGGACACGAATCCTGAAAGCACGAAGTTCGATCGATGAATCTTGAGAAACAGCCGGGTGCGTGGGCTCACCGCTAACGCGTAATCGCGTACCCGAGTCCGGTTCGTGGTGCCCACCTCGATCAGCACGCTGCCACTTTGCGCGAGGATGTCGGGAATGCGAAACGAGCCGCCAATCTCCACGAGCTCTCCACGCGACACCACGGTTTCGCCACCGGCCGCCGTGGCACTGAGCAACAGCAATAGTGCAGAGGCCGCGTTGTTCACCGCGATGGCATCCTCAGCGCCAGTGAGTTCTCGCAGCAGCCTCCGCGTGTGATCTTGACGCGATCCGCGCTCGCCGGTCTCGGCGTCGAACTCGAGAGTGCTGTACCGCGAGATCTCCTGCATCGCGCGCCGTGCGCTCTGGGCCAGCGGCGCGCGACCGAGGTTGGTGTGGAGTACGACGCCTGTCGCATTGACCACGCGCACGAGCGTGTGCCGCGACTCGTCCTCAACACGCTGCTCGACACGGGGGAGCCAACCCTCCGCCGGCGCCTCCCCGCCCGCACGGCGGGCATCCTGAAGGACGGATCGAATGGCCGCAAGCACCACGCCGCGTGATGCTCGATCAGTAAGGCCCGCTCGCTTTGCTTCGCCCAGCAGCGTGTTGACGGCGGGAAGTGCCCGGCGCCGATCGCTCATTGCCGGTCGCCTCCCGATGGCACGATGACAACAGACCGGGACTCCGCGACGATACCCAATGGGTTGGTGGCGCGCGACGTGATCAAAAATCGCGCGCCAGGTGTCATGGGGCTCGCTAACCGGATCACCAGCTGGGAGATGAGGGGGGGACGTTCACCGAGTAGCTCGTTGATGGCGATCTGCGCACTATCCACTGGCTGCGGCACGGTATCCGGGGCCGGCACGGGGGCCGGTGGGACGGCCGGCCGTGGCAACGTGTCTTGCGCGGTGGTGTCCGCCGCGAGTCGCGCGGAATCCGCCGCGGCGCGTGCCCGCGCTCGCTCTGCAGCTCGCAACGAGTCGTACTCCGCAGGACGCAGAATGGTATCGACGGCCACCGGTGTAGTGTCTGGAAGCGCAAACACGCTCAGCACGGCCGGATCCACCGGGGCCGGTGCGAGTGGCTGTGTGAAAACCACGCGAATCGTGAGGGTATCGAGCCGTTCCGTATTTTGGATCTGCGGTCCCGTGGTGTCCTGGCGGAAGGCCCAGAAGGTCTGTGACAGTGCGGTGTCCAGCACTACGGTCGTGGAGTCGAACAGCTCGCCACGGTCTCGGATGCGGTTGTTGTTGGCATCCGCCGAGCCATAAAGCGTGTACCGTCCTGGTGGGACGGCCTCCAACAAGAACGTGCCAGTCGAGTCCGCAAGGGTGAAATACACCAGCGAGTCCGGCAGTGCGACGGCCTCGACGAGGGCTTGCCGGACCGTCCGCCCGGCCTCCCAGTCGACCACGGTCCCCGTGATGCGCGTGTCCGGAATGGGAGCCCCGATCGCAAAGACGATCACGCGACTGGACTCGAGCCGGTTATTCCGGAGGTCGGTGACTTGTGGGAGCAAGGTGAGTCGGTACACGGCGCCTTGGCGCCAACCGTCCTTCGGTTTCACCGCGAGCTTGGTGCGGCTCCAATCGACGTCGAGCTCGCGGGGACGGGGGGACACGACGAAGAGACGGGCGGCTGCCTGTCCGGTCGGCTCGGTAATGACCTCGCTGAACTGATACTCGACCCTACCATCGAACCGATCGAGCACCGCCCCCGAGTCGGGACGCACGCTTGTCAGAGTCGGAGGCTCGAAATCGGGCGGCCCCCCGGGGGGATCCTGAACGGTGGCGCAGGCCGTGGCCAGCGCCGCTAACAACCCAGCGCGCGCAGCTTGCTGGAGAGAATCTCGCGCTGCTCGCGCCACGACCGCTCCTTGTCTCGTTCGCGCTCGACCACGTCGCTCGGTGCTTTGGCGATGAACTGCTGGTTCGCCAGCTTCTTCTGGACGGCCGCGAGTTGATCGCCGATCCGCTCCATGTCACCCTGCAGGCGGTCGCATTCCTTGGTGACGTCGATCGCATCGCCTAAGGGTACGAAGACGGCAGAGCCATCTGGGAGTACGTGGTGCGCTCCCACCCCGTCCCCACCGCCGTCGGTCGTCAGTTTCGTGAGCTTGGCAAGTCGCTCGATGGTACGTTGTTCCGCGTGAAAAGCCTCCAACGCCTCTCGGCTGGACGGCTGGACGACCGCCGGTACAGCGGTGGCCGGTGGTACGCTGTAATCGGCGCGCACTGACCGCACCGCCGACACGAGGGCCTGTACGCGGGCAAAGCGATCCTCGGCCTCCTCATCGGTGAGGTCGGCCCGCGGTGAAGGCCACTGCGCCGTCACCAACATTGCTTCGCGCGCGCCCGGCAGGTGTTGCCACAGCTCCTCCGTGATGAAGGGCATGATGGGGTGTAGCAAGCGGAGCGCAGTCTCGAAGACGTTGCTCAACACCGCGCGAGCCACCTCACCACCGGCAGCGGTCCCGTACAGCCGTGGCTTCACCTGCTCGACGTACCAGTCGGCCAGGTCGTCCCACACGAAGTGGTAGGCGATGTTCGCGGCATCGTTCAGCCGGAATCGCTCCAGCGCCTCCGTGGTGTCAGCGATGGCACGCTGGGCGCGCGACAAGATCCAGCGATCGGCGAGTTCAAACTGTGTGGGATCCCATCGATCCGCGGGTACGATTGGACCGTCGAGGTTGCTCAGGATGAAGCGCCCGACGTTCCACAGCTTGTTTGCGAAGTTGCGCCCGGGTGAGAACGTGGTCTCCAGGTCGTTGGGATCGAGGATCACGTCCGTACCAACCGGGGCACCAGCGATCACGGTGAACCGTAAGGCGTCTGCCCCATACCGATGCACCACCTCGATTGGGTCGATGCCGTTTCCCAGCGACTTGGACATCTTGCGGTGCAGCGTATCGCGCACGGTGCCGTGGATGTACACGGTGTCAAATGGCTGCTTCCCCATGAAGTGGAAGCCGGCCATCACCATGCGCGCGACCCAGAAGAAGATGATTTCCGCGGCGGTGGCTAGGGTGTGCCCGGGGTAGAACCTCGCCAGGTCTTCCGTCTGTGCCGGCCATCCCATGGTGGCGAACGGCCACAGCCAGGATGAGAACCATGTGTCCAACACATCTTCATCCTGCCGGAGGGAACCGTCACATCGCTCGCAGGCTGTTGGCGTGTCCAGCGCGACCGTGATGTGTCCGCACCCCTCGTTCTCGCAGTACCATGCGGGGATTCGGTGCCCCCACCACAGCTGCCGCGAGATGTTCCAATCGCGGATCTCGGTTAACCAGTTCTCGTACACCCCGCCCCAACGCTCCGGCACGAACGTCAGTCGTCCTCGCTGATACGCCTCGAGCGCCGGTTCGGCCAACGGTTTCATGCGAACGAACCACTGATCGGACAACCGCGGCTCGACCACCGTGTCGCAGCGATAGCAGTGTCGTACCGCGTGTCGGTATGGCTCGGTTTTGTCCAGCAGGTGTTCCGACTCGAGCATCTCGACGATTCGCTTGCGCGCCGCGTAGCGTTCCAACCCGTGGATCACGCTGGGAACGCGAGCGGGATCGGGCACCATCTTCCCTTCGGCATCGATGATGACCGGCGTCTCGTACTCCCCCTCGAGCTCATTGGCGATCTCGAAGTCGTTGGCGTCGTGCGCGGGGGTCACCTTCAACATCGCTGTGCCAAACTCGCGCTCGACCCGCGGGCTCACGGCAATTGGAATGAGCACATCCGTGAGGGGAATCCGCACCGAGCGTCCAAGGAGATGCTGGTAGCGATCGTCGTCCGGATGGAAAACCAAGGCGACGTCGCCAAACATCGTCTCGGGCCGGGTGGTTGCGACGACAACCGATTCCTCCGCATCCCCAGCGTCCACCAAGGGATACCGGATGTAGTACAGGTGATCATCGCGGTCCCGAAACTCCGCTTCCTCATCTGATAACGCGGTGAGACATCGGGGACACCAGTGAATGACCCGGTGGCCACGGTAGATCAGTCCTTGATGAAAGAGGTCGACGAACACCGTGAGCACCGCGCGCGAGTACTCCTCGGACAGCGTGAAGCGGGTTCGCGACCAGTCGCAGGAACATCCGATGGCCTTGAGCTGCTCCAGAATGGTGTTGCCGGTCTCGCGCACGTAGGTCCAGACCCGGTCGACGAATCGCTCGCGTCCGAGATCCCGACGTTGCGTGCCCTCTTCGCTTGCGATGAGTCGCTCGACGACGTTCTGCGTCGCGATGCCGGCATGATCGGTTCCCGGGAGCCACAGGGCTTCCCGTCCACGCATCCGTTCGAACCGAATGAGTACGTCTTGAATCGTATTGTTCAGGCCGTGCCCCATGTGGAGCACCGCGGTAACGTTGGGTGGAGGGATGACGATGACGTACGGCGCATCCCCGTCCCGGGCGTCCGCGGTGAAGACGCCGGCTTTCAGCCAGCGTTCGTAGAGGCTGGTCTCGATCGCCGATGGATCAAACCGTGGGGCGAGCGTGGTCGCGGGCATTGCGTGTGACTGCTGGGACGGAGCCAATCAGGCGTTCGGCGGTACGGACTTCCGAGCCGGAATGTCGTTCCCTTCGACGAGGATGCGATTCACGACCACATCCGCCCCTGGAACCGTCCGTGCCGTGACCCCAGCGGCCGTGCGAGCAGCGGCGTCGGGTGCCGTGCCGGTGATCTCTACCAGGCCATCGCCGAGGGCGTGGACTTTCAGCTCCAGATCCCGTGTGGCAGCGGTGGCGCGCAAGGCGTCCAGGACGGTGCGCTCGAGAACGTGGGGGTCGACCGGACGGCGAGATCGCGGGCGAAGTTTGCCGACCGCGCCGAGCACCCGTTCGGAGTTGACCTTGCCCAGCATCTCCCCGAGCACCATACCGGCAAAAACCCCCGCGCCGAGGCCGATGGTTGCGGCGATGGCGAGGCCGAGTCGATCGTCACGTTCCCGTCGGATGTGAATCAGAACGTCCTCCCGTGGCATCGGTTCTGAGCCCGTGCTACAATTATAGGTATAGCATCTCTAAACCTCCATCGCCACGCGATGTCCATGAGCAATGCCGACCGAAGGACCGCAAAACGCACCCTGGTGCTCACGGCGGTGATCGCCGTGATCGTGATCGTCGGGATCGTGCTGTTCTTCGCGTTCGGGCATCGGGCGGAACCTCTCCTGAGCGCAACGACCGCGATCACGTTCTCATGAGTGCCATGATCCGTCTCTCTTTACCCGACGGGTCGGTCAAGAGCGTCCCCGCCGGAACGACGTCTCGTGCGGTCGCCGAAGAGATCAGCCGCGGACTCGCGCGCAACGCGGTCGCGGCGCAGGTGAACGGGCAGGTGTGGGATCTCGACCGGCCCCTCGTCGGTGACACGACGCTCAAGCTGCTCACCGATCGAGATGCCGATGCGCTTCCCGTGCTGCGACACTCCACGGCGCACGTGTTGGCGACGGCCGTTCGGGAACTGTATCCCGAGGCGAAGATCGGTTTTGGTCCGCCGATCGAAGACGGCTTCTATTACGACTTCGAGGTGCCGCGACCCTTCACCCCGGAGGACCTCGAGCGGATCGAGCGCCGCATGCACGACGTGGTCGCAGCGGACTACCCGTTCGTGCGAGAGGAAGTCGACCGGCAACGCGCCCGGCAGCGGTTCAAGGATGACCCGCTCAAACTCGAGCGCCTCGAGGAGCTGGGCGACGACGAGATCATCTCGATCTACACCGACGGGCCCTTTGTGGACCTGTGTCGCGGACCACACGTCCCCAGCACCGGTTGTATCAAGCACTTCAAGCTGCTGCACGCGGCGGGAGCCTACTGGCGGGGCGACTCCAACCGTCAGATGCTGCAACGCATCTACGGGACCGCTTGGTTCAAGAAGGCGGACCTGGATGCCTACCTCCGTCGGCTGGAGGAAGCTGAAAAACGCGATCACCGGCTACTTGGCAAGCAGCTCGATCTGTTCAGCATTCAGGAGGACGTGGGCCCGGGGCTCGTGTTGTGGCATCCGCGGGGAGCCACGCTGCAGTTCGAGCTGCGGCGGTTCATCGAGGACGAGGTGCTGCGGCGGGGCTACGAGCTGGTCTACACGCCCCACGTGACCAGGGAGGAGTTGTTCTACCGGTCCGGCCACCTACCGTTGTACGGGAAAAACCAGTTCCCCGGCATGGGCGCGGGCGAGGGCGAGTCGGAGGAGGTGCGTTACCGCGTCAAGCCGATGAACTGTCCCATGCACACGTTGGTTTACGCATCGCGACAGCGTTCCTACCGCGACCTTCCCATTCGGCTGGCCGAGGTGGCCCACGTGTACCGCAACGAGCTCTCGGGTACGCTGCATGGGCTGCTGCGGGTGCGCGGGTTGACCATGGACGACGCGCACATCTTCTGTCGCGACGATCAGATCGAAGACGAGATCTTCGACATGCTGGACCTGGTCGATCTCGTGCTCAACCGGACGTTCGGTTTTCCGTACCGGCTCGATTTTTCAACACGGCCGGCTGAGAAGATCGGGAGTGACGAAGCGTGGGATGTCGCGGAGCGAGCACTGAAAGGCGCACTCGATCGCCGGGGCGTGACCTACGGTCTGGATGAGGGCGGTGGTGCATTCTACGGTCCCAAGATCGACATCAAGCTGGAAGATGCGATTGGGCGGGAGTGGCAGGTCTCGACAATTCAGCTCGACTACCAGCTCCCGGAGCGGTTTGCTCTCGAGTACACCGGGGCGGACAACCGTCCTCACCGGCCGGTGATGATCCACCGCGCGATCTTTGGCACGATGGAGCGGTTCGTTGGTTGTTTGATCGAGCACTTCGCGGGGGCGTTTCCCGTGTGGCTCGCCCCAGAGCAGGTACGCCTGATCCCCATTACCGACGAACAGGCGACGGCGGCGCAAACGCTCCACCAGCGGTTCCGCGCGCTCGGGATCCGCGCGGGTCTCGACGATCGCAGTGAGACCCTGAACTACCGGATTCGCGATGGAGAGCTGATGAAGGTGCCCTACATGGCCGTCCTCGGCGCCCGTGAAGTGGAGGCGGGAACTCTCGCTATTAGAGTCCGCGGGGCCGGGAAGAAACAGGAGATCCTTTCAGTCGAAGCGTTCCTCGAGCGGATCCAAGAGGAGGTTGGGACGAGGGCGTTGAAGCCGTAGGACTTTCCCTCCCTGCCGTTCACCGTCTTCCGACATTAAGTTGCCCCCCGGGAACGCCTCCCAGGCGACCCCACGTTGTACATTTCGATGGGCATGGACCCGTGGGACCAGGGTGGGGCCCAGCCTGATCAGACCAATCTGCGAAGGAAGCACTCCGTGGCGAATAAAGACACAACACCTGTCATTGTCGCTGCCGCCCGCACGCCGGTGGGACGCTACCTCGGAGGTCTCAGCCCAGTGAAGGGTACGGATCTCGGGGCTTTGGCCGTCCGCCAGGCCGTGACCAGGGCGGGAATCGATGTTCAGACGGTCGATGAAGTCATCATGGGGATGGTGCTGCAGGGTGGTGCCGGTCAAGCCCCCGCGCGGCAGGCAGCGATTCGCGGGGGCATCCCCGGCGAGGTACCCGCTGTGACCATCAACAAGGTGTGCGGGTCCGGCCTCAAGTCCGTCATGCTCGCCGCGCAGGCTATCAAGGCGGGGGATGCGCGGTGTATCGTGGCCGGTGGCATGGAGTCGATGTCCAACGCGCCGCACTATGTCTACGGGATGCGCAGCGGCGTCAAATACGGGAACCAGCAACTCGTCGACGGGCTGCAGTTTGACGGGCTGTGGTGCTCGTTTGGTGACTCGGTGATGGGAAGCTACGCCGAGTACACGGCAGAGAAGGCGAAGATCGGACGGAAAGAGCAGGATCGCTATGCGCTCGAGAGTCACCGAAAGGCGGTGGCGGCGATCGAAGGCTGCAAGTTTTCCGCGGAGATCGTTCCGGTCGAGGTGCCTGGTCGGAAAGGCGCAGTCACGGTGATTGACAAAGACGAGGGCCCGCGCAAAGACACGTCGTACGAGGCCCTCGCTGCCCTGCGACCCGCGTTCCAGAAAGACGGAACGGTGACCGCGGGAAACGCACCGGGGCTCAACGACGGCGGGAGCGCGCTCGTGGTGACCTCGGCTGCGTTTGCTGAGGCAAACGGCCTGTCCGTGATGGGCAAGATCACCGGATACGCCACGGGCGGGGGAGAGCCGAAAGACCTCTTCTTCGCACCCATTCAAGCGGTCAAGAACCTGTTGCAGCGTACCAAGACGGACATCAACGCGTTTGACTTGATAGAGGTAAACGAGGCCTTCGCGGTCCAGACGCTTGCCGACGGGCAGGCGTTGGGGTGGGATTGGGAACGGGTCAACGTCAACGGTGGCGCGATCGCGCTCGGTCATCCGATCGGCGCGAGCGGTGCGCGAGTACTCACGACGTTACTGTACGCGATGCGTGACCGCGATGTGGCAACGGGGTTGGCAACCCTCTGCCTCGGCGGTGGCAACGCGGTGGCTCTCAGTGTGGAGCGTGGCTCATGAACGAAGCACGTGTCGAACAACATCTGCCTCTAACACCAACCGCCGTCGTGCGGCGGTCGCTGGCGTTGCTTGCTGGCGCCCTGCTCGTGGCACTCGGCGCGCAAATCGCGGTTCCGGTTCCCGGTACTCCCGTTCCGATGACGTTTCAGGTGCCGGCCGTCCTCATCGTCGGAGCGCTGCTCGGCCCACGGCTGGGGGCAGCAAGCATGGTGGTGTACTTGGCGCTCGGCGCGGTGGGGGTTCCCGTGTTTGCACCCGTTGGCCCCCCAGGATTCGCACGGCTGATCGGTCCAACCGGTGGATACCTCTTGGCGTATCCGGCGGCCGCTGCGGTGGTGGGTCTCCTCGCCGTCGATGCCCGCGCCTGGTTCCGCTTGATCCTCGGTCTCGTTGCCGGGGTGCTCGTGATCCACGCCGGTGGCGTGGCGCAGCTCGCGGTGTTGGGAGGTGACGTCGGGGTTGCCCTCCGCCTGGGGTCGCTTCCGTTCCTGCTGGGAGACATCGTCAAGATCCTCCTCGCGGGCCTGGTGGCCTGGCGCTTTGCGGCGAACACACGCGCGCTCCTCTAAAGGGCGCGCGTGACGCTTTTGGGGGGGATCAAGCGGTCGCTCGGAGCGGTCGCTGCCGTCACGACGTTCTATGCCGTGGTGCTGGTGGTGGGGTGGCTCGCCATACAATTGCTGATTCCCAGCTTTCTGACTCGCGGTGCGACGGGGCTGGCCGCGACCTCCGTGCCTACGGTGCTGGTCGCACTTGCCGTGAACTGGTTTCTGGTCGCAACCAAGCGCCACTCATGGCGAATGCTCGGTTGGCGCGGGGCGAAACCTGGAGTTCGGTCGTTCGTGCGTGGCACGGGGCTCGGATTCGTAATGGCTGGTGCCGCGCTCGCCATTGCCGTGGCCGCCGGCACCGCGCGTATCGAGGTGACGGGAGGATCGGTCGCGCAGTACGTCGCCACCGTCATCCAGATCGGTGGCATACTCGGGATTGCGGCCTTGGCCGAGGAGTTGGTGTTTCGCGGATATCCCCTTGCCCGGCTCACGCAAGCCTTTGGACGGGTCGGCGCTAGTGTGGCGTTGGCGGTGCCGTTTGTTCTGCTGCACAGCTGGAACCCGAACGTTTCCAACCTCGGGCTCGCCAACATCGGCCTCGCGTCGCTCGTTCTCAGCGCCGCCTTCTTTACTCCAGGGGGCCTACCGATGGCATGGGGCGTGCACTTTGGGTGGAACGGCGGACTCAGCCTCGGTGCCGACGCACCGGTGAGCGGTCTCGATTTCGGCATTCCCGTCCTCGATTTTGTAAGCGGTGGGCCCACTTGGCTGACGGGTGGCCCGTTCGGGCCGGAGGGTGGGTTGGTGGCGACGCTGGTGATGGGCGGTGCCTTGATCGTGTTGATTCGGCAGGTGGTGAGAGGGGACCGCACGCCGCCGGCCGACGTTCCGCGGGATGTGGCAGCGTGAAACAGGTTGCGGTCGTGGGCGCCGGCACTATGGGCAATGGGATCGCACACGTGTTCGCCCAACACGGTGCGAGCGTCACGTTGATCGACGTCTCGCAAAAGGCGCTTCGGTCGGCGATCGAGACCATCGGGCGAAACCTCGATCGTCAGGTCAAGAAGGGTTCGCTGTCAGCGCAGGATCGCGAGGCCGCACTCGGCCGGATCGTAGAGGCCACCGAGCTCGAGGCAGCGTCTCCCGCGCAGCTCGTGATCGAAGCGGCCACTGAGGCGCCAGACGTCAAGTTTCGACTGTTTCAACAGTTGGACCGCACGGTCGGAGGCACGGCGATCCTTGCGACGAACACGTCGTCCATCTCGATCACCGAGATCGCGGCGCAAACCGACCGCCCGGACAAGGTCATCGGGATGCACTTCATGAACCCCGTGCCGGTGATGCAGCTGGTCGAGGTTATCCGTGGACTGGGGACATCAGATGAGACAACCGCCACGGTGATGGAGGCGGCGCGCCAGCTGGGCAAGACACCGGTCGAGGTGAACGATTACCCAGGCTTCGTCTCGAACCGCGTCTTGATGCCGATGATCAACGAAGCGGTCTACTGTGTGATGGAAGACGTAGCGACGCCCGAGGCCGTGGACACAGTTATGAAGCTCGGCATGAACCACCCGATGGGACCCCTGGCCCTCGCCGACCTCATCGGCCTGGACGTGTGCCTGTCCATCATGGAGGTGTTGCACCAGGGGCTGGGCGACGACAAGTACCGGCCCTGCCCGCTGCTTCGGAAGATGGTGGCGGCGGGGCGCCTGGGGCGAAAGAGCGGACGGGGTTTCTATGACTACCACTGAGCTGCTTCATGAAGTCGAGCAACACCGGCGCGCGGTGGTGGAAATGGCGCGTGAGTTTGCGCGGAACGAGATCGCGCCTCACGCAGCTGAGTGGGACCGGACGAAGACGTATCCCAAAGAGGTGATGGCAAAGCTCGGGGAGTTGGGCTTCTTCGGGATGCTCATCCCCGAAGAGTACGAGGGTCTCGGCCTCGACACGCTGACCTATCTCATGGTGATCGAGGAAATCGCGGCGGCCGATGCCTCCGTCTCAATCTCGCTCTCGGTGCACAACTCACTTCCGGCGAGCATGATCCTCCGGTTTGGGACCGATGAGCAGAAGTCGCGCTGGCTGACGCCGATGGCGCAGGGAAAGGTGCTGGCGGCGTTTTCGCTGTCGGAGGCGGATAGCGGGTCAGACGCCGGCGCGCTGCGCGCCCAGGCGGAGCGCGTGGGAAACGAGTGGGTGCTGAACGGGACCAAGGCGTGGGTCACCAACGGCGACACGGCCGATCTGCTGTTGGTGCTCGTCCGTACCGACAAGCCTGAGGCGCGCAAGGGCACGCGCGGGATTTCGGCCTTCCTCATCCCGCGGGAAACCCGCGGCGTGGAGCCGGGCAAGCCGGAAGACAAACTGGGGTTGCGGTCGTCGCGAACGACCACGGTGTCTCTACGTGATGTCCGGTTGTCGGGGGAGCATCTACTGGGCGAGCCGGGCCAGGGGTTCGTGTACGCGATGGCGGCCTTGGATCAGGGGCGGATGGGGGTAGCGGCACAAGCCATCGGCATCGCGCGTGCGGCGTTTGAACACTCCGTGCGCTATGCGCAGGAGCGGCGGCAGTTCGAGAAGCCCATCAAGGAGTTCCAGGCGCTTCAGTTCAAGCTCGCGGACATGGCGACGCGGGTGGCGGCAGCGCGGGCGTTGCTTCATGAGGCGGCGCGTACCAAGAACCGCGGAGAGCCGGTCAAGACGATGGCGAGTATGGCAAAGCTGTTCGCTTCGGAAACTGCCATGTGGGTCACCACGCAGGCGGTCCAAGTCTTCGGCGGGTACGGCTACATGCGCGACTATCCAGTTGAGCGCCTGTTTCGAGATGCAAAGGTAACCGAGATCTATGAAGGCACATCTGAAATCCAGCGAATCGTTATTGCACGGGGGCTCCACCCCGAGTAAGCCGGACGTCCCGGAGTCTCTCGACGAAGGGCTGTTCCAACTCATCGGGGAGCACAACCACGAGCAAGTGAGCTTCGCCACCGATCCGGCCTCGGGGTACCGTGGTATCATTGCCGTGCACAATACGGTGTTGGGCCCGTCGTTGGGCGGTACGCGATTCTGGAACTATGAGAACGATGCCGAAGCATTGAACGACGTGCTGCGGCTGTCTCGTGGCATGACATATAAGGCGGCGGTGGCGGGGTTGAATCTGGGAGGTGGCAAGAGCGTCATCATCGGCAACAACAGAATCACCGATCGCGAGCCGGTCTTTCGCGCGCACGGTCGCCACGTGGAGTATCTGGGCGGGCGCTACATCACTGCGGAAGACGTGGGCACCAACATCCACGACATGGACTTCATCCGGATGGAGACGCGGCATGTCGTGGGGCTGGCCGGGCGATCCGGTGATCCCTCACCCGTCACCGCGTTTGGTGTCTACCGCGGCATGAAGGCGTGCGCAAAGTTCGTCTACGGGAACGATTCGCTTGCTGGCAAAACCGTCAAGGTCCAGGGGTGTGGGAACGTCGGATACTATCTGTGCAAGCACTTGGCGGAGGAAGGGGCCAAGCTGATCGTCACCGACATCGATCTACGGCGCGTACAGACCGTTGTCGAGGACTTCAAGGCAAAAGCCGTGGAGCCCGACGACATCTACCGGGTGCAAGCGGACATCTTTGCCCCGTGCGCGCTCGGTGCGGTGGTGAACGACCAGACAATCGACGTGTTGAAGGTGGACATCGTGGCGGGAGCGGCGAACAACCAATTAGATGAAGAACGCCACGGCGACGTGCTCGACGAACGTGGCATTGTCTATGCACCGGACTACGTCATCAACAGCGGCGGGCTCATCAACGTTAACGCGGAAGTGGAGGGGTGGGACCTGGAACGGTCTCGCCGCAAGGCCGCGGAGATCTATGACACCATCCTTGGGGTGCTCGAGATTGCTCGTGACGAGGGCATCCCGTCGTATCGAGCCGCCGACCGGCTCGCGGAACGCCGTATCCAAGAAGCAATCGCCGCCAAGCAACTCGCCGCCGAGCAGGCGGCGACCTGAGAGAAAGAGAGTAGCTTAGTGGTACCTGACCTCACACGCTCCCTCGAAACGGCCGATCCAACGGTTGCCGCCCTCGTTCAGCGCGAGGTGGCGCGCCAGGAGGAAGGGCTCGAGCTCATTGCCAGCGAGAACTTCGCGTCCCGTGCGGTGATCGAGGCACTGGGGTCGGAGCTCACCAATAAGTACGCGGAAGGCTACCCCGGGCGGCGCTACTACGGCGGCTGCGAGGTGGTGGACGAGATCGAGCAACTGGCCATCGACCGTGCCAAAGAGCTGTTCGGCGCCGAGCACGCGAACGTGCAACCGCACAGCGGGACGCAAGCCAACATTGCGGCCTATCTTGCGGTCCTCGACCCTGGGGACACCCTCATGGGTCTGGAATTGCAGCACGGCGGACACCTCACCCATGGCTCGCCGGTGAACGTGAGCGGTCGGCTATTCCGCGCCGTGCAGTATCAAGTGAATGAGGCAACCGGTCTCATTGACATGGATCGCGTTCGGGACGTGGCAACGGTGGAGCGGCCCAAACTCATCATCGCGGGGGGGAGCGCATACTCTCGCATCATCGACTTTGCGGCGTTCGCCGCGATTGCCGGGGAGGTGGAGGCGACGTTACTGGTGGACATGGCACACTTCGCGGGGCTGGTGGCCGGCGGCGTGCATCCGTCGCCCATCCCGCACGCCGACATCGTCACCAGCACGACCCACAAGACCCTTCGTGGCCCCCGCGGCGGGCTCATCTTGTGCCGTGCGAGCTTGGCCAAGGCGATCGACAAACAGGTGTTTCCCGGAACGCAAGGCGGACCACTCGAGCACGTGATCGCTGCGAAGGCTGTCGGTTTCGGAGAGGCCCTACACCCATCGTTCAAGGCGTATGCGGCCCAGATCGTCCGCAACGCGGTGGCGTTGGGTGACGCATTGATGGAGCGCGGCTACCGTCTCGTCTCGGGTGGGACCGACACCCATCTGGTGCTGGTGGATCTCCGGAACAAGGGGCTCACCGGCAAGGTGGCTGAGGCAGCGCTCGACCGGGTTGGCATCCACGTCAACAAGAACACGGTGCCCGGCGACCCACGGTCGCCGTTCGTGACCAGCGGCATCCGGCTCGGGACGCCCGCACTCACCACTCGCGGCATGCGGGAGGATGAGATGAGGCGGGTCGCTGGCTTGATTGATGCGGTGTTGCAGCATGCGGAGGGTGAGCCATCGGAGGATGTTGTCGAGGAGGTGCGTGAACTCACAATGGGTTTCCCCCTCTACAGCGCGGCGGCACCGGCGGCGAGCTAGGGGTCCCCTTGCCGCTTCGGTGCCACGCCTTCACCTTTGTGACGTGCTAGAACTACACTTAGCTGACGAGATCATGAACCGCATTCGCGCGCGGGACGGCCGCTATCATGAGCGGGCGTACCTGTTCGTGTTGGCGGCATTGGAGTACTGTCAGCGGCGGCGTCCGACGCGGGGGCACATCTCGGGGCAAGAGTTGGCCAAGTCGTGCCGCGACTTCGGCATCGACCAGTTTGGCCTGACTGCTCGCACCGTTCTCTCCCATTGGGGCATCGAAACTACCGAGGACATCGGCCGGATCGTCTTCACGCTCATCGACGTCGGCCTGCTGATCAGGAACACATCCGATCGGATCGAAGATTTCAACGCGGTGTTCGACTTCGAAGAGGCCTTCGAAGGCAACTATCCGTGGGCGGGGGTGGCTCGAACGGGTTGACACCGCACTCCCCGCACAAAAAGCAGTACATGGCTCAGCACAGGGGAAGGGAGGCGTAGCCATGGACGAGATCCAGTGGCCCAAGTGTCAGAAGTGTGGCACGGCCGTCCTCGTGCCGTTGTCCGACTACGGGCGGGATGGAGCACCGATCCGGTACAAGGCGTGGGCCTGTACGAATCCCGACTGCGGCTTCAATCTGCGAATCGATAACGGCGAGATTTCCCTCGGGCGAGCCATCGGGCAGAGCTTCAAGTAAGTGTTAGGCGCCGGGTTCACGATGTCAGGCGCTCCGCGCGGTCCCGGTCCCGAGACGTGACATTGCACACCTGGCGCCCCGACACCTGACACCTCCTCTCGAGTGACCCCCCAGCCGCACCCCATACCCGTTCTCGATGCCGGCGAAGCGGCGTCGTGGGACGAACGGGCCTCCACGGCACAGATTCCCAGCCGCGTCCTCATGGAAGCTGCGGGCCGTGCGACCGCGGCCGTCATTGGGCAAACGTTGCCGCGAGCGTTGGGTCGTGGTGTGCTCGTGGTGGCGGGTCACGGCAACAACGGTGGTGACGCCTGGGTGGCGGGCCGCGCCCTGCGGGCCGCCGGTGCGACCGTGTGGGCTGTGGAAACTGATAAGGCGCGGTCGCCGGACTGCGACGCGAACCGGCACCTGGCGCTCGATGCCGGTGTGGAGCTCCTGAGCGCCAAGGTCGAATGGCCGCCCGCCGGTGTCCTCATCGACGGCCTGCTGGGCACTGGCGCCGCGGGAGCGCCGCGCGGTGTCATCGCCGAGCTCGCCACCAAGATCTCACGCCACGGCGGAGCCGTCGTCGCAATCGATGGACCGACCGGTCTGGATCTGTCGACCGGGCAACCACACGGGCCGGTCCGCGCCATTCTCACGCTGACGTTTGGCGGCGCACGCCGCGGTCACCTCTTGGCGCGCGAGTGGTGCGGCGAGATCGTCATCGTCGACATCGGCTTTCCGGCTCCCGATCCCCGCTGGCCCGTGCTTTTTCACGACGGGACCGCCCGGGTGTCGCTGCCGTCGATTGACGTGCCAATGCACAAAGGGGATCGCGGCCGCGTGTTGATCATCGGTGGGGATCGCACGATGGCCGGGGCCGCACTCCATGCGGCGTCGGCCGCGTTTGGGGCCGGTGCAGGTCTGGTGCGCATCGCGGGCAGTGAGCCCACCGTGCGGGCAGCCCAAGCATCGCTACCCGATGCCCTCACGCTGGTCACGGAGCTTGGACCAAAACTCGAAGCCGAGTTGGTCCAAGCAATTGAGTGGGCCGACGCATTGGTGCTCGGACCCGGACTCGGTCGCGGACGCGAACGAGAGGCGTATGTCTCCGCCGTGATGGCGAGCTGCGCCGACCCGGTGGTCATCGACGCCGACGCGCTCCACGCTGGCAACGCTATCATGGCGGGATCGGCTCCTCGCGTGTTGACGCCCCATCCAGGTGAGTTTCGTGCCGCGTTCCCGGACCTCGCCGATCGTGCAGAAGGGGACCGATTCGCTGCCGCCGCCGAAGCCGGGGCTCGGTCGCACGCCACGGTGCTGCTCAAGGGCGTACCCACCATCATTGCGCGCCCCGACGGCGCAGCGGTGACCGTCGTGCCGGCCGGCAATCCGGCACTCGCCACGGGTGGCAGCGGCGATCTCCTCGCCGGATTCATCGGCGCGTTCCTAGCGCGAGGTCTGGAGCCACACGTCGCGGCGGCGCTCGGCGCGCACACGCTTGGCCGAGCCGCAGAGCTCGCGGCAGCCGAACACGGTGTCCGGGCAACACGACCAGCCGACGTGCTCGCCGCACTGCCGTCGCTCTGGCGCTCGCTCAACGAGCCACCGCTCGTCGAGCCACCGGTGTTGCTGCGCTTGCCGATGCCGGCGGTCGGGTAAGAGTGCAGAGTGCAGAATGCAGAGTGCAGAATGCAGAGTGCAGAGTGCAGAGTGCAGAGTGCAGAGTGTAGAGTGACGAGTGAAGAGTAAGCGGGGGTTGCGTGGCTGGCCGTTCCCGCCAATCCCGCTAATACAGCCGTGCAGGGAGAGCAATGACCTCACCAGGTGATGGTCTTGACCACACGAGTCTGGGGCAAGGCGGAGAGTTCGATCGCATCCGTGCCATCTGGGAGCGGTTGGGGGATCGTGCGGCACCCTCGGGGGATGACTGTGCGATTGTGCGGGTGGGAGATGAGCTCCTGGCAGTTGGGACCGACATGGCGGTGGAGGATGTGCATTTCCGCATGGGATGGCTCGAGCCGGTCGAGATCGGTCGACGGGCGGCGTTTGCGGCGCTGTCGGACCTCGCCGCGATGGCAGCCGAGCCGCTCGGCGTGCTGACGAGTGTGGGTCTGTCGGCAGAGTGGCCGGAGGAGATGGTGACGCAGCTTATTGAAGGCATCGCCGATGCGGCCGCGAGGGTGGGGGCCACCCTGTGGGGAGGAGATCTCGTTCGGAGCGAGGTCTTGATCATCGACATGGTAGTGGTGGGCCGGGCGAAGCGCCCGCTACGCCGACGCGGCGGGCGGGCGGGGGATGGCGTGTGGGTCACCGGCGCATTGGGAGCCCCCGCGGCTGCGCTCGCGGCGTGGAACCGGTGTGTCGAGCCGGACCGCGCGGCGCGTGAGCGGTTTGCGCACCCGATCCCCCGTGTGCAGGAGGCGGTGTGGCTGGCCGAGCACGGGGCTCGTGCGATGCTCGACATCAGCGA
The DNA here is from genome assembly GCA_041577295.1 of Gemmatimonadales bacterium. Lineage (GTDB taxonomy): Bacteria > Gemmatimonadota > Gemmatimonadetes > Gemmatimonadales > GWC2-71-9 > JBDHDH01. Next base: position 3,550 of record JBFGJG010000057.1, on the reverse strand, counting down.
TGGGCTCGTCAACGACGCCGGGCACCTCGCCGCCGCATCCGGCGTCCAATGCGTCATCGACGCCGATCGTGTTCCCGTCCACCCGGCCGCAGACTCACCCGAGCAAGCGCTCGTGAGCGGTGAAGAGTACGAGCTGCTGGTCGCCTTGCCACCGGACTTTGGGCACGATGCGGCGCGTGAGTTCGAGAACGCGTTTCAGCTCGGTCTCACGAGCGTGGGGCAACTCGACGCAGGCACAGGTGTCCGCCTGGTGCGCGACGGGGCGCCACTGGACCTCCCACATGGTTTTCGACATTTCTAGAATGTCACCCCCACCCATCCCGCTGATCCGGCGTATCCTGACTCCTCTGTCTCTCCCGCCTCTGCTGTCTCTCCTGCGCCGTCAACCATGAGAACCCTCACCTATCTCATCGGCATCACGTTTGCCACCCTCTGGTACGGCACCAAAGCGATTGTGGCAGGGCTGTTGGGGATCCCGTCCCGTCGGGGTGGACCGTATGAGGTGTGGCAGCGGCGCTGGGCGAAGGTGGTTCTGTGGACGAGCGGCGTGAAGGTGAAGACGGTGGGCCTCGAGCACGTTCCACGCGATCGTTCGGTCGTCTTCATCTCCAACCATCAGTCTTTCTTTGATATCTTGGCCATTGTCTCAGTGCTGCCGGACGGTGTGCGCTTCGTGGCCAAGAAGGAGCTGGTCAAGGTGCCGCTCTTTGGGCCGGCGATGGTGAGTGCGGGGCATGTCATCATCGATCGCCAGAATCTCCCGGCAGCCTTCGAGGCGTACGAGGCGGCAGCCAAAGGAATCCGGAACGGCTTGAATGCGGTTGTCTTCGCCGAGGGGACGCGCAGCAGAACAGGGGACCTACAGCCATTCAAGAAGGGGCCGTTCGTGTTGGCGATTGCGGCCAAGGTTCCGCTCATACCGGTGTATTGTGCCAACACCTTCGATATTCTCCCCAAGGGGACCTTTCGCGTACGTCCGAGGCCAGTCACGGTCTTCTTTGGCAAACCGATCACTACTGAGGGGCTTTCCTACGAGGACCGCGAGCGTCTGCGAGATGAAACCTGGCGCGTGATCCACGGTTTTGCCGTTGACGCGAAGCAGGCCTCCGGGTAGCTTGGCGCCGCTATGAGCAAGATCATCGAGGTAACCGCCCGAGAGATTCTCGATTCACGTGGCAATCCCACGGTGGAGGCGGACGTGCGGCTGTCGAGTGGCTTCATTGGGCGTGCGGCGGTACCCAGCGGAGCCTCGACCGGGGAACATGAGGCGGTGGAGTTGCGTGACGGGGACGCCGGGCGCTACCACGGCAAGGGCGTGCAAGAAGCCATTCGCAATGTGAACGAGGTGATCGGACCACGGCTCGAGGGTTTCGATGCGCTGGATCAGATGTCCGTGGACGCCGAAATGCTCGAAACGGATGGCACCCCAAACAAGAGCAACCTCGGCGCGAACGCGATCCTGTCGGTCTCGCTGGCGGTTGCGCGGGCCGCGGCCGCGCATATCGGGCTGCCACTCTACCGCTATCTCGGCGGGCCGATGGTACAGGTGCTGCCGGTGCCCATGATGAACATCCTGAACGGCGGCGCTCACGCGTCGAACAACGTGGATGCGCAAGAGTTCATGGTGGTGCCGGTGGGGGCAGAGAGCTTTGCCGATGGGCTTCGGATGGGTGTGGAGGTCTTCCACTCGCTCAAGGGTGTGCTCGCATCCAAGGGTCTGTCGACCGCGGTCGGTGACGAGGGAGGGTTTGCTCCGATGCTGCCGTCCAATGAAGCGGCGCTCGAGGCGGTGCTCTCGGCGGTCGAGGCGGCCGGGTATAAGCCGGGCGATGACATGGCCATCGCGCTGGACGTGGCGGCGAGTGAGCTGTTTGAGGACGGCGAGTACGTCTTCAAGAAAGGGGATGGTTCCCGCCGCACCGCGGCGCAGATGGTCGATCTCTACCGTGGCTGGATCGAGAAGTATCCCATCGTGTCGATCGAGGACGGCTTGGCAGAAGACGATTGGGATGGCTGGCTCGCACTCACCGAGGCGCTGGGGGATACCGTGCAGCTGGTGGGGGACGACCTATTTGTCACCAGCGCCGATCGGCTGGCGGAAGGGATCGAGCGCGGTATAGCCAACGCCATCCTCGTCAAGCTCAACCAGATCGGCACACTCACCGAGACGTTGCAGTGCATCGATCTCGCCAAGAGCAACATGTATGGTGCGGTGATCTCGCATCGCTCGGGCGAGACCGAAGACACCTTCATCGCGGATCTCGCCGTGGCCACGGGTGCCGGGCAGATCAAGACCGGGAGCGCGTCGCGGACCGATCGCACTGCGAAGTACAATCAGTTGCTCCGCATCGCGGAAGAGCTCGAGGACCTGGCGGTATATCCCGGGAAGGAGCTCTACCGGTTATGACCCCCCGGAAGCGGCGTCGCGGTTCCACGCAAGGCGGGGTGCTCCGCGTGATCAAATGGGGTGCGATTGTCGGTGGCGTGGCATTTGGGTTGTGGGGTGGGGAGTACTCGACGTGGGATTGGTGGACGCTCAAGCGCCAGGTGGCGAGCGAGCAACGTGCGGTCGTGCAGCTCGAGCGGGAGATCGACAGTTTGACACCGATAGCCGAGGGACTGGAGAAGGACCCGGCGATCCAAGAACAGGTGGCGCGCGAGAAGTTCGGGATGGTGAGGGCGGGGGAGATTCTCTATCAGGTGGAAGTTGTTCGATAGGGTGAGACGTTTGGAGGGAGGAGTGTGGGGAGGGCGGTTGGTCGGGGGTGGGGGTGTGGGTATCTTTGATTCCCTTGGCGGCGTAGCTCAGCTGGTTAGAGCAGCGGAATCATAATCCGCGTGTCGGGGGTTCGAGTCCCTCCGCCGCTATCTGAGTGCAGAGTGCAGAAATGCAGAGTGCAGAACGGGCTTGTTCACTCTGCACTAGTTCTGCAATCTGCACTCTGCATTCTGCACTCAATCATGGCAGTCCAATCCGATCGAGCAAATCCACAAAGCGCACGTCGTCTCGCAGACCGGCGAATCTCGGGTCGGCGGTGATGCGCTGCAGGTCGGGTTGTCGCTCACGGTAGGCGTTCTCGAGCCAGGCCATTGCGCTCGACCCCAACTATCCGATCGCGCGCATCTGGTACGGATTTCTCCTCGAGTCCATGGGTCGCTTCGATAACGCCGTCGCCGAGATCAGAACCTCGACGGAGCTGGATCCGCTCGCCGCATCGGCACACTCGGCGTTGGGATTCGCACTCTTCCTGGCCGGTCATCCCACGCGCGGGCTGGAGCATATCGAACATGCGCTCGAGCTCGACTCGACGAACTGGATGGCGCAGATCCATCTCGGTCAAGTGCGGGAGGCGGCGGGCGAACTGCACGCGGCCATCGCCGCGTACGAAAGCGCCGTCACCCACTCGAATGCGGGCGCCAAGCCACGGGCAGCGCTCGCGCGAGCGTTGGCCCTTGCCGGTCGGGAAGACGAGGCGCGGCGGATGCTCACGACTCTCGTCGCGGAAGCGAAGGCGACGGGCACGCACGCCCCCGTCGTGGCGACGGTGCT
>JBFGJG010000056.1:0-24781 GCA_041577295.1 Gemmatimonadales bacterium | reverse complement strand
CGCGATCGGGAGGGATTCATTGGGCTTGTGCGCGACGCCGATCGAGCCGGGGCCGAAGATCACGCAGTCGAGCCCCAGCGTCTGCAGCCAACCGGCATCCGTGGCAAAGTTGACGCTCCGTGACCCGTCCTGGTCCACGGCATTACACAACCAGCGATACACGGGCGCGTCCCGTCTCAGAATCATCGGTGGACTCTCGCCAAGGACTTCGAGGGTCACCTGGTTTTCACCTACCGATTGCTTCACCGCCCCGCGGATCCGGTCGACGACCTCCGCACTCGCCATTCCCGGTAGCAGGCGCACACCGAGCTCCACGCGGCATCGGTCCGGAATGACGTTGATCGCCGAGCCTCCCCGTATCGTACCGATGTTGAGTGCGGCAAAGGGTACCTCGGGGAACTCTCTGCTATGCGCGGGACGCTCCTGCTCCATGGCTCGTCGCAACTCGGTCAGCGCCACCACAGCGCGGGCTGCTGGTTCGATGGCACTGCGGCCGAGGTGAGGATAACCGCTATGGGCGGCGATGCCCGAGAACTCCAGGCGCAGCTTGATATAACCCTTGTGCATCCGGACCACCTCGAGCGAGGTCGGTTCTCCGATGATGACGGACCCCGGGAGCTGCTGGGGGGCCGCCCAACTCTCGACGAAGTGCTTCGCCCCGAGAGTTCCGAGCTCCTCATCGTACGTGAGAATGAGCACGAGGGGACGGCGTGCGCGTTGGATGTCGAACGACGCCATCAGGTGCATCGCCACAGCAAGGAAGCCCTTCATGTCCGCTGTGCCCCGTCCAACGAGCGTGTCGCCTACCCGGGTGAGCGTAAACGGATCGCTGCGCCACTCAGGCTCGTCGGCAGGTACGACATCCATGTGTCCCGAAAGCGCCAAGCCATCGCGGGCGGCGTCCGCAGGGCCGGCGACGATCACCAGATTCGTCTTGGTACCGTCCGGTGACTCGTTCCGGTGCACAGCCACCCCTGGGCGGGATACGTAGTCCGCAATGAAGTCTGCGATCGGCAGATTGCTATTCCGGCTCGTCGAGTCGAATGCGACGAGCCGTTCGAGAAGCTGGGTCGTGTCGAGCGTTACGGTCACGGCATGAAGAGTGACCGCGTTACAACAATCCCGCTAGTCGGCAGTCAACGCGATGACGGGGTCGACAGAGGCAGCGCGCCGGGCAGGTAAGTAACTCGCCAACAACGTCAGGACCAGCAGCGCGAAACCCAGCACAACGAAGGTGGGCGGATGGGTTGGCTTTACCCCAAAGAGGAACGTGTGCAGGACCCGTGTGAGGGCGATTGCGCCGAGAGTGCCCGTCGCGACTCCCAGCGCCCCAAAGACGAGACCCTGCTTCAACACCATGATCATGACCCGGATGCGGTCTGCACCGAGCGCCATCCGAACCCCGATTTCGCGACTGCGCTGGGTGACAGCCGACGTCACGACCCCGTAAACACCCAGGCCACCCATGATCAGCGTTATCCCCGCAAACGCCAAAAGCACAACCATGAGCAATCGGCGACGCCCCATCGAAGCGCCGATGACGTTCTCCAGCGTGCGGACCTCTGAGATCGGCACACCGCCATCCACCGACCAGACCGCTTCCCGGATTGCGAAACCAAGCGAGAGCGGATCGACCGACGTGCGAACGACGAGCGCCAGTGAGCCGTGTGGATACTGGGTAACTGGCCGATACAGGTCTTCCGTCCACTCCGCATCTAGGCCCGCGTGCCGTACGTCAGACACCACACCGATGACGGTCGCCCACTCGTTACCCGTTGCATTTCCTGCACGAACCCGCCGGCCAAGAGCTTCGCCCCCGGGCCAGTGCCGTTCTGCGAGCCGGTTTGAGACCACGACAACCGGGGAGGCGTCTCGATGGTCAGCATCCGTGAACACGCGGCCCGTCAGAAGTCGAATTCCCATTGCGTCGAAGTAACCTGTATTCACGACTCGCCAACCCGCCCGCGGCGGGGTTTCACCCAGCACGAGTGGTGTTCCCTCGATCTCGAGGTCGGCGCCCCAGCTGACACCGGAAAGCGGGAGATGCTGGATTGCGCCGACCGCCTCCACGTGGGGGACGGCGGCAATCGACGAAAACAGGTCTCTATAGTACGCCAACCGCTGGTCGGCCGTCCGGTAGCGGCTCCCGGTCGGCTGCACACGCATTGTCAACGCTGTGCGAGTGAATCCTGCATCCACCGCCTGGAGAGTTGCAAGTGTCTGGACCATGAGTCCGGCGCCGATGACCAGCACGAGCGCAAACGCCATTTGCACGACCACGACGAAGCCGCGGGTCCGTAGCGCCAACCGCCAGTCAGACGTCGGCGACATTCTCAACGTGGCGGCGTTAGCGGAACGACTGACCGCTGCCAACGCTGGCAGGATGCCGCACATCGCTCCTACGACCGCTGTGACGATTAGGCCACCAAGCAGAAGGCGGCCATCCACTACGAGCTCTCCTACCCGCGGGAACTCCAGTGGCAGCCGGTGCGCCGCGAACCGCAGCAACGCCATGGCGATCAGCCAGCCGAGCGCGCCGCCCGCGGCGGTCAGCAGCACGCTTTCGGTGAGAAGCAACCGAACCAGTCGGCCCGTCGGAGCCCCGAGAGCTCGCCGGACAGCCATTTCACGAGCACGACCGATTGCCCGCACAAGTTGGAGACTCCCGATGTTGGCGCTGGCAAGAAGGAGCATGCAGGCCACCGCAATGGCAACGATCAACAGAGTCGTTTTTGCGTCGCCCACGATGTTCTGCCTCAGGTCCATTACCACCGCATCACGACCGTAGTCATCGGGGAGGGCAAGCTCCTCGCGAATGCCCGGGAGGACGCTCCGGAGCTCGGCACTTGCCACTGCAATCGTCGACTCGAGAGTGAGGCGCGCGACGGCTAGAAAGATTCCCGAGCGATGGTACCAGGCTGTGGGGTCTTCTGGGATCGGTTGCCAGAGATCGGTGTCAGGTTGGAAGAGCTCAAACTCCGGCGGCAGCACGCCAACGACCGTGTGAGGAGTCCCATCGAGAACGAGGCGAGATCCAACAATGTCGCGTCGCTCGCCGAATGTTGTGCGCCACAGCTTACTGTTTAGGAGAACGACATCCTCAGCGCCCGGGACGCCATCGGAAGGCACGAACGTGCGCCCGAGTTCGGGAGCGACACCGAGCACTTCGAAGAGGTTTGCGGACGTACGTGCGCCGAGCAGTTGTGTGGGTTCGTCAACGTCGGTGAGGGCCACGCCCCAGCCGGGACTCAACGTCGCCACGGCAGCAAAGCTCTGCATTCGTTCCCGCAGGGCCTTCACTTCTCGATTCGACAGGAGTCGGTCTGGCCACACCGACACGAGCTGTGCGGGATTCGTAAAGGCAAGCGGGCGCCAGAGGACTGCATCGACGAGGCCGAATACAGCCGTGCCACAGCCGATCCCGAGTGCCAGGGTCAGGATCGTCACCGTGGCGTAGACCGGACGACGGCCGAACCCGCGAAGGATGAGGCGGAGATCTTGGGTGACGGTGGAGAGCATAGCGCGTGCGGTTTGGGGTTACTCCCGATGCCTATGCTTCGGACACCTCCACCGATGGAAGGGTTGCGCGGTTACACCAGAGCAGCGGAGGCCCGGCGGCCCAGGATCGCCCCCACTGCCTCGATCGCGCGAGCCTCGTCGCCAACAAGGACCTGGAGGTCGTACGTCTCCGCCACGAACCGGACATTTCCCAGGATTCTCCGCCGTGCCGCGGGATCGAGCGTCCCGACCAGGCGGTCGGCTTCCTGCAGAACGTCGGCTTCACACTCCGTGAGCAGCTCACCCAGTGAGACCGTGAGCGCGCACTGGGAAGTGGGTGGGTCACTCACTGAAAGGAGATCTTCGAGGTAACGGTCCCACGCCATTGCGAGGCTCCGGCTCTCGGGTTCGCGCAGCCGCCGAGCCCGGGTGACCGAGAGCCGCGCCCGCATCCGGGTGGGGCCGGTGGGCATTACTGGGTGCAGGTCGTACAGCTGGCGAACACCGCCGGAGGACGCTCGTTCGCGATACACCCACATGTCTCGCAGGCGGGTCCAGGGCGCCACCGTCAGCACCGAGGGATCCCGGCTGTCCAGGATCACGAAATCATCATCCTCAACAGCCGCAACGGTCACCCAGTGCTCCCAGCCATGTACGCAGAGCAGTGCCGGGATTTGGCGCTCTAAAACCTCGCGCAGATCCTCGCGCGCGCTGTCGGCCTCGCCGCGCCGGATAAGCCCTAGGTCGCAGCCGAACTGCCGGGCTGCCCTGGCCAGTTCGTGCTCGTCCGTCCCGCTCTCGTCGGTCCCGGCGATCCGAGCAATGTCGCGCTCGCTGGACGGAATGCCCAGCAGTATCAGGGCGTACTTCAGGGCAAAGGGCCCGCACTCCCACGCATTGGGTTGTGGGTAAATTCCCATACTCGACTCCTGTAGGCGCATTATACATAGTTGCGGCCTACAACGACATTGGGTTCGGCGGCTGCCGACGGAGCGCTATGTCGAATATCGACGAAAAGATTTCGGTCGCTGTGGTCTACAACCATACCGACGAAGACGTGTACGAGAAGATCCGACGGGTGGATCCCGCGATGCTGGGCTTTGAGCCCGAGTACGACATTCATGTCGCCACGGTCGAAGAGGAGTACAAAGCACTCGTCAAGGCACTGCGGCGCGAGGGGTACAAGGCGCGCACCTTCAATATCAAGGAGGATATCAAGCGGCTGCGCCAACTCGTGGGCCGCAATGCGCCTGATGTGATCTTCAACCTCGTCGAGCACTTTCATGATGACTCCGAGCTCGAACCGGCGGTCGCGGCGTTCTTCGATCTTCACGGGATCCCGTACACCGGCGCGCCTCCGTTCGCGCTCTCGCTGTGTCACAAGAAGGGGCTTGCCAAGCAGGTCCTTTTGGCGAACGGCGTGCCGACTCCCCGGTTTCGACTGCTCAAGGAGCCTCGCATTCCGACCCGACACGGTCTGCACTACCCCCTGATCGTCAAACCATCACGCTCCGATGCCAGCATGGGCGTGGAGGCTGCCTCGGTCGTTCACGATCACGAGCAGCTCGTCAAGCAGCTTCAGAGAGTTTTCGAAGAGTTCGATCCACCCATCCTCGTGGAAGAGTTCATCGAGGGTCGGGAGCTGCACCTTGGAATCTTGGGTAACGATCCACCGGTGATTTTACCGGCAATCGAGTTCGATTTTTCCGAGCTTCCGGAGGAGCATCCATCGATCATCAGTTACGATGCAAAATGGAACCCGCTCAACGAGGTCTATCACCAAGTGCACACCATCTGCCCCGCTGAGCTGTCCCGGCGTGCTCTCAAAAAGATCGAGGACGTAGCCCTGCGAGCATACGCGCTCACGGGCTGCCGGGACTACGCGCGACTCGATATCCGTCTTGCCGCGCGGAATCAGCCATTTGTGCTCGAGGTGAACCCCAACCCTGATCTCACCGAAGGTGTCTCCTACATGGAATCTGCCGAGGCGGGTGGGATGACGTTCGGCGAGACTTTGTCTCGCATCGTCGACATGGCTCTCGAGCGAGCGCCTGAACCAGAGCTCGATGAGGAGCCGCGCGAAAAGGAACTGGAGATTCGCATTCCGGATACGTTGCGCGACCAGGTTACGAAGGCGCCCCAACCCGAGCCACTAATGGGCGAGGTCCGCACTGTCTGACCTGTTTCAGGAGGGGCTGACGTGCGGTGGATTGAGTTGTTGCAGATGCTCCCGCATCAGGAGCCGGAACCAAACCGTGTAGGCCTCGGGACAGTCGACGACATCGGTTGACACTTCCTCAAGATCCACCCAACGCCACTCACCCACTTCTCGCGGATCCGGCATCGGCTCGCCCTCGTAGCGCCCGACGAACACATGATCCAGTTCGTGCTCGATCAGGCCGCCGCCGAGATCGGCGCGGTAGATGAAAGAGAACGCCGGTTCGAGCGCGCACCCGATTCCCATCTCCTCGCGCAGCCGTCGCTCTGCTGCTGCCAGGGAAGTTTCCCCGGGACGCGGATGCCCACAACAGGTGTTCGACCACAGCTCCGGTGAGTGATACTTGCCGGGAGCCCGTCGCTGCAACAACAGGCGACGGTTCTGGTCGAACACAAACACAGACACTGCGCGGTGGAGCACGCCTCGGCGGTGAGCGGCGAGCTTCTCTTCCACCCCGACCTGTTGGTCGTTGGAGTCCACCAGGATCACCGTTTCACGGGCCGAAGAGCCGCTTGACCTCATCATGGGCACAAAGATATCAGCGAATGCCTCACCGCGACGAGCGATTTGCGCCTACGAGAACGCGGCCGGTGGAATCCACCGGCCGCGCCAAATTCACTGGCTTCGTCCTCTTACGCCGCCGCACCAACCTCCTCGAGCTTCTGCTCGACCACCATACGGCCAGCCGATTGCTCCGTTAAGCTGAAGTCTAGCGTGCGAATCGGGAACGGAATATCGATGCCGTGCTCGTCGAACGCCTTTTTGATCGCGACCACACCCGCGTGCACCGCCGCAGGGTAACTGGCCTGTTCGGGGTAGTCGATCCAATACCGCACGGAGAAGTCTATCGAGCTGCCGCCAAACTCTTGGGCAAACACATCGACGCTCTTGTCCTTGGCTAGCACGTCGAGCGAGTTAATGGCCTCCTTGGCCACGCGTGTCGCCATCTCGAGATCAGTGTCATACGACACGCCAACCGCCAACTCGACGCGCCTTTGTCCTTTGGCACTGTAGTTGATCAACACGTTCTCAAACACCTCTCTGTTGGGCACGATGACGAGCTGACCCGAAAACGACTCGATCACGGTGTTGCGGAGGTTGATCTCCTTGACCTTGCCCATCTCATCGTTGGTCTTCACAACATCACCCACGTCGAACGGCTTCCGGAGACCCATGGCGATGCCGGCGATGAAGTTCGCCGCCAGGTCCTGAAATGCGAAGCCAAGGGCCAGACCGAGGATACCAGCACCCGCCAGCAGTGAGAAGACGGTCTTTTGCAGACCCAAGACGCCGAGTGCAATGACAACCCCGATGATGATCACGGCATACTTCGCGATGGTCGTCATCAGGCGTGCGATCGCCTCTGCCTCGCTCACCTTACGCGCGACCTTGCGTACGACCTGCTTCATCAGCTGCGCGGCGACGAGGAATACTGCGAGGATAGCGATCGCAACCACGAGGTTCGGTAAACCTGCGACCGCCGCTTCCGTCCACGTAGTCAATTTCTCTACCAGGATGCTCCAATAATGGCTGATATCCATCGTGCTGATCCTTTCGTATCAATCAATAGGTTTGGTCGTTGATGTTTGGCCGGTTTACGACGCCGCGGCGCGTAGGGGCGGCCGCCCACTCAGCACCTCCGAAGCCACACCCGCCTGACTCTTCAGCATCCAGACGGTCTTTTCATGACTGCGTAGGCGTTCAACCAGCACGTCCAGCGTCGCCTCGTCCATCTCGGCCTCTGCAAGCCCCTGCAACTCGCGCAGCCGATGCGCCACCTGTTGATGCGATTCAATGAGATGCAGCAAGATGGAATCGGCGTCTCTTTGACCGGGACGTTGCTGAACCCTACTCATCTCGAGCAACTCCGGCAGCGTGCCAGGTGCGTAGAACCCGAGCGCGCGGATCCGTTCCGCGATGACGTCGATTGCCTCGGCGAGCTCGCCGTACTGGTTTTCGAACAACTCGTGTAATGGTTGAAACTGCGGGCCCTCGATGTTCCAGTGACCACACTGCGTCGAATTGTAAACCACATAGGTGTCCGCAAGCAGCCCGGCCAGTCCCGCCGCCAGCCGTTGCTGTTGCTCGGTGTGTCGTGTTGCCATAAAACCTCCTATTCGATCTGGTGTCAGAGCCACACTGCGCGACACCGAAATCACGATTGTGCCTACTTCAGTAAACAGATAACTTTGCGTGTACTCTCAGTAGTAGCATAGGACATGCCATGCTCGCAGTTAATTGACATATAAAGACTTACAGAAAACACCAATCTCTCGGATACTGAAATAACGGTGATAACACCGATATATAGGTGATGACTGAGCGGACAAACCAAATCGCCGCGAGTGCTCCAGCACCTCCTGTCGTGCGCCAGCTGGCGAAGTTGGCCGGGCAACCGGGGGAGATCGATCAGCTCATCGCCAAGGCGCTGGAGGCCTTGAAGGACTCGATCCCGTATCACGTCGCCGCATTCCTGACGCTCGATGGGGAAACGCTGGAGGTGCGCACCACTCGCGGAGAAGGAGCGCTGCAGGATGGGCCTCATCCGACGGTTGCCCTCGAGCGGCACCCGACGTTGCGGCGGGTGCTGGAGACGGCGCGCCCAGCCTTGCTGGATACGGATGGCGACACTGCTCGAGAGGACCACCCGCTCAATGGGATCGTCGAGCTTCCTCACGATCATCCGTGTCTCATGGTGCCGGTTGTGATCGGTGACGATCCACTCGGCGTGTTGGTCTTCACTGCCGCGGAGCCACACGTTTATCGGCCCGAGATTGTCGAGATCGCTACCGTCTACGGCGTGCTCATAGGTCTCGGCCTCGAGGCCGTTCGCAAAGCGGAGCAACTGGAGAAACTGCGCGAACGGCTCGAAGAGGAAAACCGCCTCCTCGTCGAGGAGACGTCCGCACACGCAGATGCTTGTGCAGCGTTGGACAAGTCCCAGAGCCGCGCCATGCGACGCCTGGTCCGGATGGCAAAGCAAGTCGCGATCACCGACGCTCCGGTGCTCATCACGGGCGAGACCGGAACGGGAAAGGAGGTCCTCGCCCGCGCAATTCATGGGTGGAGCAACCGGGCCGGACAACCCTTCATCAAGATCAATTGCGCCGCGTTACCGGAAAGCCTGATCGAGAGCGAGCTCTTTGGGCATCGCCGGGGAGCCTTTTCCGGAGCTGTGCGTGATCGCCCCGGTCGGTTTAGGCTGGCCGACGGTGGGACGCTTTTTTTGGACGAGATCGGCGACCTCCCCGCCGCCACACAGGTCAAGCTGCTACGAGTTCTCGAAGAGGGCGCGTTCGAGCCAGTGGGGAGCGATGAGACGGTCAACGTCGACGTGCGGCTCCTTGCGGCGACCAACGTCGATCTCGAAGCGGCCATCGAGGACGGCGCCTTTCGCGAGGACTTGTACTATCGGCTGCATGTCTTTCCGATTCACTTGCCGCCGTTGCGGGAACGCCCCGAGGACCTGCCAATTCTAGTGGAGCACATTCTGGAGGAGATTCGTCACCGCACAGGTAGAGGGCCGTGGACCATCGCCGCAAAGTCGCTCGACCGGATGCGGCGCTACGCTTGGCCTGGCAACGTTCGCGAACTGGTCAACACCCTGGAGCGCGCTCGTGTGTTCAGCCCACCCGGCGGCGAATTGACCGTCGATCCCGAAGCGCCCGAGCGAGGTCGCAAAGGGCAGCGGCCAAAGGCAAAGGATCTGCCAACGCTGCGCGAGCACGAGCGCGAGTATATCGAGCGGGTGCTCGAAAAAACCGCGGGCAAAATTTACGGGCCGGACGGCGCAGCCGCCGTGCTCGACCTGCCACCCTCAACGCTACAGAGCCGCATGAAACGACTGGGCGTACAGCGCTCGGCGTAGCGCATGTCGCGCGTCTTCTTGATCGATACCGACACCGCCTCGGACGATGCCGTGGCCTTGATCATGGCGCTGCGCTCACCCGACGTAACAGTAGCAGCGATCACCGTCGTGTCCGGCAATGTGCCCGTTGACCAAGGGCTGCGAAACGCGCTCTACACCGTCGAGTTGTGCGGTGCCGATACCCCGGTGTTTAGGGGCGCCGAACGTCCGTTGCGCCGTCCTCCCTCGTACGCCCACTTCTTCCATGGCCAGGACGGCCTGGGTGATCAGGACTTCCCGCCCCCACAGCGCAAACCCGCGGCTGGAGACGCGGTGGATGCGCTCATCGCGACGATTCGCAAGCACCCAGGCATCGAGCTCGTCACCTTGGGTCCGCTCACGAACATCGCGCTCGCTGTCGAACGAGCGCCGGATATCATCGACCGTGTAAATCGATGCGTGCTGATGGGTGGCGCCGCCTGCACCGTCGGCAACGTGACTCCAGCGGCAGAGTTCAATCTGTGGGTAGACCCCGAAGCTGCACGGGTCGTCTTCCACTCGGGCCTCCCCATCGAAATGGTCGGCTGGGAGCTGTGCAGACACGAAGCAAATCTCCTGTCCACCGAGATGGAGATGATCCGAGGGTTCGATACGCCATTGGCACACTTCGCGCTCGACTGCAACAAAACCGCGCTCGAAGCGACAAAGCGACAATCGAGCGATCCGGGGCTCGGCCTACCGGATCCGGTCGCAATGGCGGTGGCGCTGGACCCCACCATTTGCACGAGGAAGAGTGATCATTACGTGGACATCGAGACGACGAGCGAGCTCACCCGCGGCATGTCAGTCGTGGACGCTCTGGGCGTGACGCACGATGTCAGAAACCCGACCTGGCACGCGTTCAGGCGTGGCCCGCCGAATGCCACTGTGTGCTGGGAGATTGACGTGCGACGTTGGAAGGCGTTGTTGTACGACTCGCTGCGGGACGTGGCAAAGGTGGCCGAAACCGGCACGATGGAATGAGCCGCCCCCGCATAGTGGTCATCGGTAGCTCAAATACGGATCTCGTGATCCGTGCAGACCACATTCCCGCACCAGGCGAAACCGTCTTGGGCGGGTCGTTCCTTACTGCGGCCGGAGGTAAGGGCGCCAACCAGGCAGTGGCGGCCGCACGCCTCGGCGCCGATGTCAGCTTCGTTGGCCGGGTTGGGACCGACGCATTTGGCGAAGCGGCTCTCCAGGGGCTCGAGCGGGAGGGGATCGACGTGAGCCGTGTGGTCAGAGACGACGATGCCCCCTCCGGCGTCGCGCTGATCGTTGTGGGCTCGGACGGCGAGAACGCGATCGCGGTTGCACCAGGCGCCAACGGGCGCCTGTGTCCCGAGGATCTCGATGGTATCGATGGGCACATACAGGCGGCCGACGTGGTCTTGCTTCAGCTCGAAATCCCACTCGAGGCGGTGAAGCGCGCCCTCGAGATCGCTCGTGCCGCAGCAACACCGGTCATACTCAACCCTGCACCGGCCCGGATATTCGAGCGCGCCCTGCTCAGATCAGTGTCAGTGCTTACCCCCAACCAATCCGAGGCGGGCTTGCTCACTGCGATGACCGTGGGAGACGACCTCTCGGCGCGACGAGCCGCCGAAGCACTGCGCAGACGTGGGGTGCCTACTGTGGTGATCACTCTGGCTGCAGATGGAGCGCTCCTCGCCACCGAAGCCGGTTGCAAGCACGTGCATGGGCCCGCGGTGATTCCAGTGGACAGCACGGGCGCTGGTGATGCATTCAACGGAGCGCTCGCTGTGGGCCTTGCGAGTGGCATGCCGCACATCGATGCTGTCCGCTTTGCAACGACCGCGGGCGCGGCAGCCGTGACACGGCCGGGTGCGCAACCTTCACTTCCAACGCGTGCCGAGGTTGAACAGCTGCTCGAAACCCTCGAGCGCTAAGGACGCCCCTTTTTCTTTTCCTGCTCGCCGCGACGCCGCGGTGGTGGATTGACCCTCGGCTCTCGTACCTTGGGTGATTTGATCTCAAACTCTGCCTCAGCAGACGCCGCACCGCTGGACACCTGAACCCTATAGGTACCCGGGGTCACGTACAGCGGACGCTCTAGTCGCACCGTCTCCGCCCATGGAATGCTCGCCTTGCTCGTATCCGCCGCATCGCCGACGCGCTGTCGTTCCGCTTCGAGGGCCAGATCCGAGTCCAACAACAGATCCCAGCGCAGGGTGTTCACACCCGTCGGGGCCACCAGGTGACCCCGGCGCAGCGGTCTCCCTTCCGAATCCAAAATGCTCCACTCGACGTCGCTGGCTTCACGCACCCAAAACGGAATGTCCCGATACGGCGCATCTTCTTCGCGGAAAAACCATCGCGATCGACGGGATCGCCAGCTGCGCTCAAACGTGAGCGGCTCGATGGGAAACACATGGATGGCTGATTGGCGAACGTCAGAAGACAATTCCTGCACCGGCAGAACATCCAATACCCATACACTCCTTCCGTGCGTTCCCGCCACCAATTCCCGATCCCGCGGATGGATCACGAGATCGTGGACCGCAACGTGCGGTAGGCCGCTGCCGGCGACTTGCCAAGTCGTACCCGTGTCCAACGACACATACGCACCACGATCGGTGCCAACGTAAAGGACTGCCGCATTGCCGGGGTCCTCTCGCACCACATTGATCGGCTCGGCCGGCAATCCCGATGCGATGCTACGCCACGTTGCGCCAAGATCGTCCGTTCGGAAC
Source organism: Gemmatimonadales bacterium (assembly GCA_041577295.1). Classification (GTDB taxonomy): domain Bacteria; phylum Gemmatimonadota; class Gemmatimonadetes; order Gemmatimonadales; family GWC2-71-9; genus JBDHDH01. The sequence continues at coordinate 12,465 of JBFGJG010000056.1, read as the reverse complement.
AGGTAGGGAGTGATATCATCGTCACGATATCCATTGAGACTCACATAGGCACGATTCTCAACGTGGTTCGATGGTTCGACGCGTGAGACCCAGCGGTCCGATGGAAGGCCCCTCGATACATCCGTCCACGAGAAGCCACCACGTGTCACGTGCACGTAGCCATCATCAGTCCCTGCCCACAGCAGTCCAAAGGCTTGCGGTGACTCGGCCAACGTCGTGATCGTAGCGAAGGGAACGTCGCCGCGGTTCGGACTGCGCGTGAGATCATCACTGATGGCAGTCCACGTCTCGCCCTTGTCCATCGATCGGTACACACGGTTGGCACCAAAGTAGAGCACATCGTGGTTGTGGGTCGACAGTACAATGGGAGAAGACCAGTTGTAACGCAGCGGCGTCTCTTTGATCCCGTTTCGCGGTTTCACGCGCCCCCGTCCATCGGGTCCCTGACGAAAGTAATTGCCGAACTGAAACCCCCAGTAGACGGTCCTGTTATCACGTGGATCGATCTGCACGTACATCCCGTCACCCCCGCCAACCCTTTCCCAGTCGTTGGTGATGCCGAGTCGCGTGCGACTGGACCCTTTCAAGACCCCATTGTCTTGTAGCCCACCGTAGATGTTGTACGGCTCGGCCATGTCCACGGCGACCGTATAGAACTGTCCCACTGCTGTCGAGTTGAGACTGAGCCACGACTCACCACCATCGAAGCTCATGTCGAGACCGCCGTCGTTTCCGATGATGATGCGCTGCGGGAACATTGGATCGATCCAGAACGCCTGGTGATCGGCGTGAACGCGGCGGCCCGCGATCTGCCGAAAGGTGGCACCTCCATCGCGTGATTCGATCAGCGGCACACCCAAGATGTAGATACGTTCGGGATCGTCCGGTGCGACGCGAATCTGTCCAAAGTAATAGCCATACGTGTACACGACGTCGCGTATCGGTTCCGGGTTCGTACGACGCCAGGATGCGCCGGCATCATTTGACCGCCAGACCTCTATCCCACGGATGTCCGTTTCGAAGAGCTGCCGGTTGGCATTCTCGAGCGCTGTGAGCAAATCCTGCACGGTGATGGAATCGGCGCTGACGGCAGCGAGGAGTGTCGGTGCATCCAGCCGCGGATCGAGGTCGTACTCACGAAGAAAGTCCTCGATTTCCTCAGGATCCTGCAAGAGAAAGTCCTCCTTGCTCATACCGCGGAGTCGCTTGGCCGTTATGGCTCCATCTCCGAGATCCCACTCGTCCTCGGGCAGCGGTGCCTGGTTGTCTACCGATGCGTAGATGACGCGTGGATTGGAAAGCGAAACCGTCAGACCAATTCGGCCGACATGCTCGCCTCGCGGGAACCCGCCGGCAAGTCGTTGCCAGCTGGTCCCACCATCCACCGACTTGTAAATACCGCTGCCGAGTCCACCCTCGACGAAGTTCCACGGCCGGCGCGACCGCTCCCAGGCAGCGGCATAGATCACGCGTGAGTTACCCGGCTCGAACGTCAGATCCGCGAAGCCAGTGGTCGAATCACCGCGGAGGACCTGTGTCCACGTTTCGCCAGCGTCGAGACTGCGAAACACCCCCCGCTGGCCCCCGGGGCTATAGAGCTTACCGAGTGCCGCGACGAACAGCCTTCGCGGGTTTTCGGGATCGACCAGGACGCGTCCTATCCGATCGGAATCGTCGAGACCGATGGGTCGCCATGTCGCTCCGCCGTCATCCGATCGAAACACGCCTGCCCCGCCATACGACGACCTCGAGGAGTTATTCTCGCCCGTGCCGACATAGATGGTTTGCGGGTTTGAAGGATCGAGCGCGATGTCGCCGATGATGCTGGTGGGCTGCTCGTCGAACAGCGGCTCGAACGACACTCCGTTGTTGGTGGTCTTCCAGACGCCGCCCGAAGCGTAGGCAACGTAGAAGCTATATGGCTCGCCCGGCACGCCTTCGATATCCACCAAGCGACCACCCTGTACGGCTGGGCCTACGTTGCGCCATGCAAGGCCTGAGAAGATAGTCGACTGCTCGAGGGTGCGGTGACGCTCCCACGAAGCACGGCGAGCGATAGCATCAGCGGGACCCTGTGGTCGGGGTCGCTGTGCCACCGCTGGAGGAACCATGAGGAAGGCGACAAAAACGAGCGGACCGAACCGGTACAACATCGATCAGACTCCGTTGGCGGTGTGCCGGCAGTTTTATCACTTTTTGCGTAACTCTGCCAGCGTACTAGGAGTCGATCCTCCTGAAGAGCGACGCGATCAGCCCTTTGCGGAAATCCGATTTTGGTGCGAAGTACCCACCCATGACCGAGAGGCGTCGGGACGCGCCCACGTCAGTCTGATCCAGTTTGACGTCGCCATCCGCCGTCCGGTAGACAGTGCGCAACGTATCTCCACGGATCCTGTAGAGCATCTCGTCCCCATCTTTGATTCCGGTATCGGCGAGAAAGCGATACCACACCGGCAGTCCGCGAGCGATCTCGGCAAACTCGATCTCGCTGATGATTCCAGCATCTCGTGCAGCAGCCGCATTGTTCCGCACTGCGTTCACGAATTGCTCGAGGCTCACGTTCCGTTCGAATCGGATATGCGCAAGGACGTCATCGGCTTCGAGAGCGGCGCTGGCAATCGAATCAGCGAGACCCTTAGTGAGCTGGCGGTTTCTGGCGAGCGCTGCAAGACGTTGGGCCGCCGGTTCACCAAAACGGACCTCGAGCGTGAGGACGTCGACCTTGAAGATTGTCTTTTCGAGCAGGGTGTACATCACGATGTGCTGTCCCGGCGCCAGGGACGTGGCGTCCACGTGCTGGGCGCGCAACCCGCCAACCACAGCTGACTCCATCGTGCCCGCTAGCGACAGGACGAAAATGACTGTCCGTAGACCGGCCGAGTTTGATTGCATCACCTGTGAAACGCCGTACGGTTTAATTCGTTCCCCAAGGCTCCCAACCACCGCTCTCAAAGGCTACTGGTACACGCACTATCTCAGACGTTACTGGTCATGATGAAGAGCGGTTGGCGAATCAGCGTCTTATATGCGGGGCGTAGCCGATCGACGTTGTAGTGCTTGTGCACGTCGACCACTTTCTTTCGACCTGTCACGACGTCGATTGGCACACTGTCGTAAACACCGTTTCGCACGCAGACCAGACGCGCCGTGGTTCCCGAGAGAATCAGGTCGAGCGCCAAATTGCCATAAGCCATCGGGACAATGGCGTCGAGGGCATCGGGCGCGCCGCAACGGACGAGATATCCAAGGGTTTGTTTGACGATGTCGACGCGGCGTCCCTGATTGTACGAAGGAGACAGCTCCTTGAGTCTCGCCGCGACGCGGTCGCCGATGCCGCCGAGCTTACGGTGACCGTATTGGTCCTTCTCTGTTCCCGTAAACGACATGTCGGTATCGCCCTTGATCCGCGCGCCTTCTGAGACTAAAACCACCGAGTAACGGCTCGGGTTGCGCTTGCGGTCTTCCGAGAGAAGCTCCGTGAGTTGTTCCACATCGAAGGGATACTCGGGAATCACACAGCGATCCGCGGCCCCAGCCATCGTAGGCAATAGCGCGGTGAACCCCGCATAGCGCCCAAACACCTCGATCACCAAAAAACGCTCGTGCGAGCCGGCCGTGGTACGGAGCATATGGGTGAACTCGATCGTGCGGGCTACGCACGTGCTGAACCCAATGCAGTAGTCCGTTCCTGGCACGTCATTGTCCATCGTCTTTGGGATCGCTACGAGCTTGACGCCCTCCTCGTGGAGGCGAACCGCGTAGCTCAGTGTATCGTCCCCACCTATGGGGATCAGGTAGTCGAGACCGAGAAACTCGATGTTGCTCAGTACGGTGGCTGTGACGTCGTTGCGCTCCTCTGTATATCGATCCTTCACATAGAGGGGGACCGCGTTGCGTGGGAGCTTGCTGGGAAGTGTGCGCGACGTGTGGAGAAACGTCCCGCCCGTCCGCGCGGCGCGATTGACCACTTCCTCGGTGAGGACCTGCACGTGAGCGCTGTTGTCGGCATTCGTATCAGGCACCAGGTCGACCAAACCGGCCCACCCATGCCGAATTCCTATCACGCGGTATCCTTCCCGGACTGCTCGTACGGTGATTGCGCGAATGGCCGGGTTGAGACCGGGGACATCACCGCCACCTGTGAGGATTCCGATTGTTCCCTTGGAAGACGTCACTGTCATTACCTCCGGGGCCACCCCGCAAAAGGTTTGACGGTCGCGTTGTCATCGCAAAGATCGCTCAGGAGGCTGCCCCACTGCAAAAGGCTTCGCCCGCACTCCGCCCGCCAACTCGCGTTTTCCGAATGCTGTCATCGGGGATCGACACGAAGCAAGCGCTGAACTGATGGCCGGACAACTGCTTACACGAGAGTAGGTTACGGCACGCCTCTTGCTTGTTTCCGATGGGCCGCCCAGCGGCCGTGTGTTCAACGCCTCCTGAGTTTCGTCATACCGGATGTGCGGAGTGTCCATTCACGCCGTTTGCGCCCCCAGGAGCAGCAGCAGTGCGATCGGTCTACCTCATCGGTTTCCTGTATCTCGCCGTGTGCGGTTACGCTTGGTGGCGCGGGCCGGCATCGACTCACGCATCCTACACCGCAGCTCCAACGATCGTGCGGCCAGGATCGAGCGCCTGGGAGTGGTTCAGGGCGATCAAACCGTACTGCAACACGCTTGAGGTCGAGACCGCTCACCGTCGCGCTCCACCGCCAGAGACATTTGAGGGTGCCGGCTTTAGCGCCGCGTGTTACGCCCTCGCAGCCGATATCAGGCATGCACGGAGTATCATCGCAAACCTTTCGGGAGATGACCGGTGGAAGGCTGCGGGCATCGTCTTTGACGTCGGACACCCCATCGCCGACATGGGAGACGATCGCTCGGCCGGACCGATCATGGAGCTCGTCGTCGAGTTCTGGCCCAATCACTATCAGGCTCTCTACCACGCTGGAGCTTCTGCGTTCGAATTGGGGAGGTATGGTGCCGCCAAGGAGTACCTTTATGAGTTCCTTCGCCTCTACGACACCAACGACGGGTTCACGCGAAGCGCCCGGTCCATGCTCGACCAGATGGACGGTTCATGACTACCATGCCAACAGGCGTCTTCCCAACCGTTGGAACCGTCCTCGACGACAGGTATGAGCTGATCGCGGAGATTGGCCGTGGAGGCTTCTCGGTCGTGTACGCAGGCCGGGACCGGACACTCGACGCCGACATCGCGGTCAAACTTCTCGTTCCACCGCCAGCGTCGGCGCACATCGCCCGCGCTCGCATGGAGCGGGAGTTCCGGGCGGTGCGTCGGGTATCACATCCCAACATCGTCCGTCTCTTCGATTTTCGGGTGAATGAGCCGTGGACCTACATCGTCATGGAGCGGATCGACGGACAGAACCTGGCCCAACGGGTGGCGGGCAACGGACCCGTCCCCGCCGATGAGGTCGCGACGATCGGGGCCGGTGTAGCCGCCGCATTGGGTGCCGCTCACGCGCTGGGAATTCTGCATCGCGATGTCAAACCGCAAAACATCTTACTCGACAGTGGTGGGACCCCTCGGTTAGTCGACTTCGGTTCCGCACGGATCGATGGCCATACCTTGACCCGCTCGACTGGGCTCATCGGAACCATTCAATACACCGCTCCAGAGATCCTCCGGGGCGTCAGGGCCGATCCGCGCAGCGACGTCTATGCATTGGGAGTCACCTTGTTCTTTGCGCTTACGGGCCGACTGCCAGAGGGCGCGAGCACCTACTCCGCACCGCAACCACGGGCAGACGGCTTTCGCCCGAGAGATGTCTGCACTGACGTGCCGGAATGGCTCGATGTGGCCGTCGCCGAAGCGACCCGGGCGGACCCCGAGAATCGCTTTCCGACCGGCGAGAGCTTGAGCGATGTGCTGAGCAAGAGGGCTAATGCTCGCCGCTCAACCGACGCACCGGCCGAACGATGCCTGATTTGTGACGAGCCGGAACCGTTTGGCGTGGGCTTGTGCCCCGGCTGCGGCGGTACTTCCCACGATAGCAGTGACACGCTCCTGTTCGTCAGGCCGAATGCCACACGCGATGACAGATCGCAGATCGAAGCGGCGCTCGGGCCAATGTTCCACGGTCGAGTCCACTCATCGGAGCGCAGGTTAGTTGCGGGCGGGCACCGCGCACTGCTGCGGCTACCACTCGTGGTGGCGCAGCGAGTGGCGGCAACGCTCGAGCGCCAGGGCATTCCGGTCAAGGCCACAGCCGCCAATTGGACCTGGGCTTCTGCACCACTGCCGGTGTTCGCGCTGGCGATGGCCACGGTGGTGGTTGGTGCCATGGCGAGTAGCACAGCACCTTTGCTCCTGTGGACGAGTCCTCCCATTGCCGTGCTCTTGCTCCTGCTAGCGCAAAAGAAGCTGCAGGAGCCGGTCGTCGTGCCACCTCGGCGGCACCCGATCTTTCCTGCGGAGGTCGAACAACGCATCGCGGTAACGTTCGCCGAGATGAGACCAGGTTTGGCACGCAGACTCCTGGGGGCTCTCGTGCGGGCCGCCGTGCCCACTTATCGCTCGCTCGAGGCAACCCGCTATCCGCCGGTGCCAACTGAGCAGATCGACGCCTTATTGCTTCACGGTTGTCAGGCCGCCAGGGATGTCGCCGATCTAGACGATCACCTGGGACTTCTCGAAGATTCTCCACTCATCGAGACGCATGTAGCCGATGTCCGTTGGATGGATGGTCTGATCCGCGCCGAACGCCTTCGCGACGGGCTCGTGCAGAAGTTTCTCCACGGAATAGCGGTCTTGCAGCGATTACGGACGGAAACCAGTCGTAGCGATCCAGCTAGAGCGCTCATCGAGGGGTTGGTCACGAGCATCGACGAGTCGTCGCGGGCCCACGCCGAGGCGATTCAGGAGATCGAAGCGCTGCTGGAGACTCCGCACGCCGCGTAGAAGGGTCCCCTCGCCCGGTCTTTCGATCTCGAAGTGAATCACGGGTTGAGTTGCTGGCGGGGTTTCCCTTCCTCCCCTAGCCTCGCGAGCATGCGTTCGGTGAACTCGAGCCGCTCGGACACGTCCATGAGGTCCTCGCGCATGTGATCCACGCTCTCTTGCATTTTCTCCACGGACTCCGTGAGCCGTCCCACCTCTTTTTGCGCGATGGGAGAGCGCCGATGCGACCATGCTCGAGCGACGATCCAGAGGCCGGTGAGGGTGCCACCGGTCACAATGAGCATCTCGATGATGGACTGGATCTGATAACCTTCCATGGTACCAAGATCCTCCCTATCCACGTTGCATCAAAAAATCGAGCTCTCGCCTGGCGCGAATCGTCGGCGAACCTCATCTTAGCGTCTCAGGCTCCCTAGGCAAGCTCTTCCAACAGAGTTCCCTCCAAGAGCGAGCGTCACATGATCTCCTCCGATCGCCGCAAGTTCATCCACCGCGCCTTTGGGGGTTTGGCCGGGGTCGCAGCCTGGCCCTTGATATCCCCGAGACCGTTGCGGGCGGTTTCGTCCCTCGACGATGTGCTGGGGCAGCTCGAACCGCAGAACACCGGAGACGAAGCGTTTTGGGTCATGGTGAAGAGTCAGTTCCCAATTCGCTCAGACCTCGTACTGATGAATGCTGCGAACTTGTGTCCAGCGCCGTACGTCGTCCTCGACGCCGTGGCGCGTTACACGCGGGACATCGATGCGGACGCATCCTTTCAAAACCGCGCAAAGTTCGACCGCTTGCGTGAGGAGGCACGCACGGGTCTCGCGCGCTACCTAGGAGTCGAGCCGCAGGAAATCGCGATCACTCGGAACACGAGCGAGGGCAACAACACTGTGGTGAACGGGATCGACCTGAGACCGGGCGACGAGGTGGTGCTATGGGATCAGAACCATCCGACGACCAACATTGCATGGGATGTTCGTGCCCAGCGTGCTGGTTTCACCGTACGTCGGGTCTCGACGCCGCACACGGTGACGAGCAAAAACGATCTCATCGTACCCTTCCGGAAGGCGTTGACCAGCCGGACCCGAGTGCTGGCGTTCAGCCACGTTTCGAATGTATCGGGCGTGGCCCTCCCGGTGGATGAGCTGTGTGCGCTCGCCCGCGAGCGCCGTGCATTGACGCTCGTCGATGGCGCGCAGGCTTTCGGGGCATTACGGCTCGATCTCGCCAATCTCGGTTGTGATTTCTACACGGCGAGCACTCACAAGTGGTTCGTCGGCCCGAAGGAAGCCGGTGTTCTCTACGTCCGAAAGGAGCGCGTTGGTGAGTTGTGGGCCAGCGACGTGGGTGTGGGTTGGGAGCGCGCGCTACAGCGTGGAGCAGAGAAGTTCGAGAACCTCGGCCAACGGAACGATGCAACGGTCGCCGCGGTGAGTGCGGCAACCGCCATGCACGTAAGCATCGGCCCCGAGCGGATCGAGGCCAGAGTCCATCAGCTCGCGACGGCTATCAAGGAACAATTGTCGCGCCACATCCCGAACGTTGTCTTTTACACTCCGCACGCTCGTGAGCTGACTGCCGGCGTGGTCGTTTTTCGGCCACCGCGTGGAGATCCACGAGAGCTGTTCGACGTGCTGTACCACGAGCACGGAATCGCAGGCGCACCGATGAGCGGCGAGTTCGAGGGCGTCCGATTGAGCCCTCACATCTATAACACACTGGAAGAAGTCGACCGCGTCGTCCACGTGCTGAGAGGTATGCTGTGAGCATCACGGCGGGCTCTGGTGGTCGATGAGATCGATGTATGCCTTTCGCATTGGCGAACGCTACCGTCGCCACGTGTAGCCGAAGCCCAGGCTTCCGATGGGCTCGAGTCGATTCGCTCCAAATGCCCAACCGGCGCCTGCACCCGCAACCACCGAGAACCCGCCCATTGCCGTGTATTGATAACCGAACGAAAGGCCAGGGCCATAGTGTCGCTGAAAGTCGAGTAATTGCCCCCCGGCTCTCGTCCAACTGACGGCCACCAGAGAAACCGATGCCTCCACAAATCCCCGGTGTCGGCTCCCACCTGCATAGCCCCGCACCGCTGCTGCGAGCGCCCCCGTCTGCGGATTGCCGTCGGTAGTCGCGGGGACAAACCCTCCGCCGACTACACCGGATACTCGACTTCCGAGGAAGTACTGCTCGAGACCGACGCCAAAGCCTCCGTAAGCGTCGCCGAATCCCGCAGTGATCGCGGTGCCTCGTGTACCGGGAACGGCGGCTTGACCAACCGCGGCTTCCGGCGAAGTGCCACTGAGAAGCACGATTGCTGCCGACATGTATAGAACTGAAACGGTTTTCATAGTCACCTCATGACGCTGATTGCCAGGCCGACCCGTTGTCGACCCCGGATCTCTAACGCGCCAAAGATCCATTTTCTGACGGGGAACGAGAAATTGCTGTCGGTCGCTTCCGCCAGGCTTACATTCTCGCCATGACGCCACCCGTTCGACTCCGGCGCATGTCCCTCGGCACCAAGATCTTGATTTTCATGGTGATAGGCGCGGTGGCTGGACTGCTGCTGGGCGAACGCGCTACGGTCGTCGAACCGCTGGGTGACCTGTTCATCCAGCTCCTGATAATGGCGGCCATTCCCTTGGTGCTGTTCAACCTCTTGGCTGGCATCGCGAGCCTCGAGGATGTGCGCGCCCTCGGTCGAGTCGGCGGCAAGATCCTCGCGTACTTCATCGGGACCACCATCGTCGCGCTCACACTTGGCATCGTAACGATGTCCCTACTCAAGCCAGGAGTAGGTCTCCAGCTGTCCGAAGACGTTGACACAACGCTGGTCGAGGCCCCCTCGATGGTGCAGGTGTTCCTCAGCCTCATACCGGACAACGTCGTCCGTGCCCTTGCAGCCGGCGATCTCGTGCAGATCGTTGTCTTCTCGGTACTGCTCGGCGTCGCAACGGTTGCACTCCCCGCTGAGCGCCGTGCTCCACTGCGGACGACATTTGACGACCTTGCTGCTGTACTGCGCAAGCTCGTCGACATGATCCTCTTCGTGGCACCGTTTGGGATCGGGGCCCTCGCCGCCACAACAGTTGGCCGTTACGGCTCGGCGCTCTTTGGGCCGCTGGCGGTTTTCGTCGTGGGTGTGTGGGGTGCGCAGGTGGCCATGGTTCTCGTGTACATGATCTTGCTGTCGACCGCTGCGCGTTCTTCACCCTTGCGTTTCCTCAAGCTCACGGGGCCTCTTTACGCCACGACCACGGCGACGTGTAGCAGCCTGGCAAGCATGGTAGTTGCGTTCGAGCTTGCGGAAGAGCGTCTGCGTATCCCGAAGAGCATCTACGCGTTCACGCTTCCGCTTGGCGCACAGATCAACAAAGATGGAACGGCGATCATGCTCGTTGGGGTCCTGCTGATCACCGCACAGGCCGCGGGCGTGAGCGTGACCGGTAGTGCGTTCGTCACCGTTGTGCTGATGGGCTTGCTCTTGTCCGCCGGATCGGGAGGGATACCGGGGGGTGGGCTCGTGATCGCGCTGATATTCGTGGAGGCTTTCCAGTTACCGCTCGAGATCGCTGTGATCGTGGGTGGGATTTATCGATTGATCGACATGGGTAATACGACGGTGAACGTCATGGGTGATCTGGTCGGGACCGCTATCGTGGCCCGCGGAGAGGCTCGGCGTGGAGCACGATAGCCAGTTCCCCGCGGAGCCCAAACCTGGAGCCACGGTTGGTAACGCCCGCCGCTTGTTCCCGGGCGCGTCTCAGTGCACGTACATGAACGTGGGAGTTCGTGGCCTGTTGGCCACGCAGGTCCGGGAGGCGGTCGAGCGCTATCTCGATGCGCATTTGGCAGGGCTCGACAGCAAGGGTGACATGCTACTCACGGTCGAGCGAGTGCGGGAGCGCTTCGCAGCTTTTGTGGGGGCTCACCCTGATGAGATTGCGATTACGAAGAACACGTCCGAGGGACTCAACATCGTGGCGGCCGGACTATCCTGGTCACCGGGCGATAACCTCGTCTACTGCCCCGAGCTCGAGCATCCGAACAACGTGTATCCCTGGCTCAACGTGCGTCGCAGATACGGCGTGGAATTGCGCGCCATTCCCTCTCGTGAGGGGCGGATACCCATCGACCGCATGATCGACACAATCGATGCGCGTACTCGGTTGGTCACGGTCCCCTCGGTCTCGTTCTCCCCTGGCTTTTTGACACCCATTCGGCCGCTGGCGGACGCGTGCCGAACGCGTGGTGTGTTCTTGCTCGTAGATGCGGCTCAGTCGATCGGCGTCATGCACACTGACGTAGAGGCGATTGGCGCAGACGCACTGGCTGTCGCGACACAGAAGGGACTCTTGGGCTTCTACGGAATGGGATTTCTCTACTGCAGACGTGATTGGGCCGAACGGCTCAGTCCTACCTACCTCGCCCGCTTCAGTGTGGACCTCGGTGCCGACGCTCATGAGACGGCAATGAATCCGGATCGGCTGCGGCTGCGGCCCGGAGCACGGCGCTTCGATCTCGGCAATTACAACTACCTGGCGGCCACGGCTATCGACGCGTCGCTCGAGATCCTCGTGGGAATCGGAACCCGCGAGATCGAGCGGTATGTACGTGGGTTGGCACGCCGCCTTGCGGAGGGTCTACTCTCCGAAGGCATGCCCGTAGGTGGCGGTGGGCCTGGCTCCGATCTCGCTCACATGGTCGCGGTTGGCACGTCCGGCGGTGGAAGGCATTACACAGCGGAGGACCCGGCTATGAACGATCTGTATCAGCACTTAACTGAACATCAGGTGCAGCTTTCGATTCGCCGGGGCGTGCTCAGATTTTCACTCCACTTGTACAACAACGATGCCGATGTGGATCGTGTCATCGAGCTCGCTAAGAAATGGAAGATGGGTTCCCGGTCTCCACTTCGTAGCCTGCCTCCTTCCACTCAGCCATCCCCCCCTCGAAGTCCGTGACGTCGGTAAAGCCGGCCCGCTCGAGGTTTATCGCGGCCTTTGGCGACGCCTGACAGATCTTGTTCGCACAGTAGACCACGACTGGCCGATTTTTTCCACCTGCGATCTCTTCTACCGCATTTACAAAGTCATCCCGACTCTGCCGCACGTTGTATGAGCCATGAATGCGCTCCTTCGCAAAGGACTCCTCGTCAAGGACGTTTACGAGAACGAAGTCCTCACCGCGATCCATTAACGATCTGAGTTCGGGTGCGGTCATTATCTTGATCATTGCGGCACCTCAGATACCTCGACTATCCAGGACTGCCCGTCCGTTGCTGCGAGTATAGCGGTCATGAGAGTGTAACGGGAGCCACGAGTGATGAGAAGAACGGCCTGTCAGGGGGCCGCTTTTCCGAAACGCCGAAGGCTGACTTCGCAACGGTGGCGGTGCCGAGTCTCGACTTCGAGACCAGGCTGCTTCCACTCCATGCCGCTTTCGAAGTCGGCGACGCTGATGGCCAGGAGCTTTTCGTCTCGCTCCATCCGCCGTTTGAGAGCGACCTGCCCCCAGGATCTTGCCAATTCGCTAAGGTACTTTTGTACAATAACT
>JBFGJG010000055.1:0-25637 GCA_041577295.1 Gemmatimonadales bacterium | reverse complement strand
TCGCATGGGACGATTGGGCGCGCTGTCGTGAGCTAGGAGGTGCGTTGGCCGAGCTGGTGGCAAAGCGGCCGGACGTACTCCTGCTCGCGTCGTCGGACATGACTCACTACGAGTCCGCCACGTCGGCGCGCCGCAAAGACGAGATTGCCCTCGAAGCGATTGAGCGGTTGGACGGACGAGGACTGCTGGTGGCGTGCCGTCGGAAGAAGATCACCATGTGCGGGCGCGCCGCCGTGGCGACTATCATGGAGACCATCAAGCAGCTCGGCGGCCGGGCTGCTACGGTGATCGACTATCGGCACAGCGGCATGGTCACCGGAGATGACGATGACGTCGTCTCCTACGCTGCGGCCGTCATGGCGTAGCTCAGGCCGATTCGACCGCGTCCCCTGATCAAGCCTCCCGCGCCGCCGCGATGCCTCGCGGTTCGCTGACCGTCGCCAGCAGGATGCCCCCCACGACGAAGAACACCAACAGCGTGGAGACTCCAACACGCTGGCTCTGGAACAACTCGGTGGCACGCCCCAACAGGAGTGGACCGAGGAACGCGGTGAACTTCCCAGAGAACGCGAAGAATCCAAAGAACTCCGCCTGCCGGCCCTCGGGGACGAATCGTCCCATGAGCGATCGGCTCGCCGCCTGGTTGGGACCAGCAAAGATGCCGATCAACACGCCGGCGACCCAGAACCACTCGCGGCTCGGTGACCACGCCGCAATGGCTGTGGCAATCCCCAAGGCGACGACACTCACCATGACCGTCCTTTTGCCGCCGATGAGATCGTCCACGAAGCCAAACGAGAGGGCGCCCAACCCCGCCGCAACGTTGATCACGATTCCGAAAATGAGGATCTCGGTAAACGTGAACCCAAAGGTGCCCGCTGCGTAGATCCCCCCGAATGCAAAGATGGTCACGAGCCCGTCGTTGTAGATCAATCGGGCGAGCAAGAACTTCGCCGCCTCACGAAATCGGCGGACCTCGTGAAACGTGCGCCAGAGCTCCCGCAGCGTCCCGCCGTGGCTCGCCGGTGCGGCGGTCCGCTCTTCTCGCAGGAAAAAAAAGACCGGAGCGCTGAACACGAGCAGCCATACCGCAACCAACAGGTTGGTTGCGCGGATGTTGAATCCCTCGTCTCGAGACAAGCCGAACCATGGAACCTCCGGCTGGACAAACCCGATCAATGCAACCACCAAGGCGGCGAGCCCACCAACGTACCCCAACCCCCACCCGTACCCAGACAGTCGCCCGATCTTCTCGGGTGTCGCAATGCTTGGGAGCAGCGCGTTATAGAACACCATTCCCATCTCGAACGCGATGTTCGCCACGACGAACACGACCAGTGCCGTCATGACCGCGTTCTTGGATCCCGGTGCAACGAACGTGAGTACCGTCGTTGCGATCACGCAGACCAGCGTCGCCCAGAGGAGGTATCGGACCCGGGATCCCGTACGATCGGCCGCGGCGCCGAGGGCCGGTGACAACAGCGCGACGGCCAGCGCCGACACCGTGATGCCAAGCGACCAGGATGCCGTCCCCGAGATCTCGTTTGGTGCAATGGCTTGTGTGAAGTAGGTCCCGTAGATAAACGTCACCACCAGGGTGGTGAACGGGGAGTTCGCCCAGTCGTAGAGACACCAGGCAGCAGCGGTCCTACGTGCCGTTGCCGTAGTTCCTGAGTCCATTGATGCTCCTCAGATGCAGGAAGGAGTAAGGGGTGAGGAGAAAGGGGGTACCGGACCTACTCCCCACTCCCTATGCTCACCTTTCTCCTTCCCTCGATGATCCGAAGGAACGACCGGCTCCGGAGCTCCTCGAGCGAGAGGCCAGTCGCCATCGCCTCCTCCTCCCTAATAGCACCACAGTTGAGCCCGCGCAGAAAGAAGTTCAACAGGCCTTGTCCCGTCGCGGCGTCGTCGAATACGTCACCAACTAGCGTCGCCTGCCCCGCCTTGTCGACGAACGCTCGGAGTCGCTCCGATGCCTTGTCGAGACCCCGAAGGAAAAACGCGTACAGCGCCGCGTAGCGGGTGGGAAGCTGTGCAGGGTGAAGATCCCATCCCTGGTAGTAGGCGTGCTCGAGTGAGTGCTGCACATCGGTGAAGTGGAGGCGCCACGCTCGGTACACCGCGGCGCGATTCTCATCCCGCTGTGCCGGGGTCAGCGGCTCTTTCTCCGATGGTCGATGCACGGGGACCGGCAGCACGTTGGTAGCGCCATCTGAGAGCCAGACACCGGTGCCCGCCAGCGCGACCTGCATGACGTGTCTCGCGTGATCGCAGGCTCGGTGTCGCATCGTCTGTTGCTCGGCCGTAATGGAGAGACTAGCGGTATAGTCATAAACCCCAAAATGGGCGGCGACACACCGCCCACCAGCCGCCTCGACCAACCTGGGAAGCGGGGATCGCCCCTCCGGACCGATGATGGCCTGCGGCGTTTCGACCATGATCTCGAGCTCGACCTGTTCAGTGATGCCGAGCTTCGCCTCGAGCATTCCCAACACTTCCGTCAGCGTAGCCACCTGCTCGGGGATGACGACTTTTGGCAGCGTGACGACGAAGTTGGATGGCAATTCGCCCCGCGTGCGCTCGATCAACGACGTGAGGAAGAGGTCGAGTGTCCGGATGCCGCGATCCGTCAGCTCGCGACTGAACGGCTTGATACGTATGCCGATGAATGGAGGAAGCGAGCCCAGCTGCATTCCCCGCGCCACCTCACCCGCGGCACTCACCGCACAGGCGTCCTCCTCGTCGTTCGGCCGATTCCCATATCCATCCTCGAAATCCAGCCGAAAATCCTCAACTGGCTCGCGGCGCAGCTTCTGGAGGACGCGGTCGTAAACCGCGCACGCAAGCCACGCGTGAGGACGGGTCTTCCGCAGCTCCACCGAGCTCTTCTCGTAGGCCGCTTCGAGCGCGGTTGGCACCTCAGGCAGCGACGCATGCTCTGGCAACTCGAGTGCGCGGGCGAACTGCGCGAGGTTCCCGGCGTACTCCGCGAGGAACCGCTCGGCCACTTCACCCAGCTTTCTCGCGGTATCCGCCCGAAACAGATGAGCACCGCCGTACACGGTGTGGACGGCCTGCCGTGCCCCAGACTCCCCCGGAAAGCGAGCACCGAAATCCGCCACGCCCTTCCGCAGCGCCTGCGTGACCGAGCGAGTTGCCGCCGCCGACAAGGTGGTTTTCATCTCCGTGCCTTACCTACCCTCCACGCGGTGTCGGCGGAGGTTGGAAAATCAGGAGCTGAAAGAACTCGAGGAACTTGGGGTCGCTCCGCCTCACTGCTCACTGCTCGCTTTCAAAGTCGCAAACCTCTTTGAGATCGTAATACAGCAGGCGAGCCATCACCTGCTCGCGGTACGCGGCCGTCGATCGGATGTCGTCGATAGGCGACACATCCGCGCGTATCGCCGGGATGAGATCGTCGGGGCCCGACACGGCACGTCGTTCGGCCAAGAGCTTCTCGATCGCTGCACACCGATGGACGGTGGGTGCCACGCTGTTCGCAACCACCCGCCAGTCACCATCCGACCGGGTGATGGCCACCCCAACCTTGGTAATCGCCTGCGCGCGGCGCGAGCCCACCTTTTCAAATATTTGGTAGTCATACGATCGTCGCGGCAGTCGAATGGCGGTCACGAGCTCATCGCGTCGACGGCGTAGCTCCTTGTAACCCAAGTAAAAATCGGCGAGGGGAACTTCACGAGTTCCCTCCTGACCTTGGAGCACGACGATCGCGTCGTACGCCATGAGCACTGGGACACCGTCGGCGGCGGGTGACGCATTCACGATGTTTCCCGCCCATGTCCCTCTCGCCTGTATCTGGATTGCGCCAACCTGACGGGCGGCCTGGATGAGAAGGGGAAACTCCGCCCATGCTCGCCGGTCCATGACGACATCCCAATAGGTGGCGAGCGCACCGAGCACCAACTCGCCCTCCGACCAACGCATGGTGCGAAGAGCGTCGAGTTTCCAGAGATCCACGAACGTCACCGTGCGTTGCTCGATGCGCTCGGGCCAGTTGACTAGGAGATCGGTGCCTCCGGCCATCGGCACAGCATCGCCGTGATCCGCCAGCATCTCGCAGGCGGTCGCCACATCCGCGGGAAACAACACACTCACGATGCCCCACCGTCGCCGCTGAGCAGTCCTTCCACACCCTCGACGATCCCATCGTAGCCGGTACACCGACAGAGGTTCCCGGCCATGAGTTCCCGGATCGTGTGAGTGCGCAAGAGATCCGGGTGGTCCTGAATCCAGCGTGCCGTCATGACGACGCCCGGCGTGCACGCCCCACACTGGGTGGCACCCGAGCGGAGCAGCGGGTCCAAATCGTCCACCCTCAACCCTTCGACGGTTTGCACGTTCGAGCCGCGAACCTGATACGCAGGAACCAAACACGAGTTCACGGGGATGCCGTCGAGCCAGACCGTGCAAGCCCCACACTCCCCCTCGCCACACCCTTCTTTCGTTCCCGTGAAACCCATGCGGTACCGCAGGACGTCCAGTAACCGTTCGCGCGCGGATACCGCGATCGAGACGGACGACCCGTTGAGCGTAAACGTGATCGGCACCGTATCACTCATGCTTCACTCCGCCCGCACTTGCCGTCGAGGCCGGCCGCGCGTCGCTCAGCGTCATCAGCCGCTCCGGTGTCACGGGGATCACGCGCGGATCTGCCCCCGTGGCAGCTGCAATCGCGTTGACGATTGCGGGAGCTGGTCCGTCGATGGGCAGCTCACCCAACCCCTTCGCGCCCTGCGCGCCGTGTCGGTACGGGTTCTCCAAAAAATGGACCCGGATTGGTGGAACGTCGTCACTCGTGGGGATGATGTAGTTGGTGAGTTGGTGGTTCGTCATCGCGCCATCGTGCCACTTGCATTCTTCCATGATCGCCCATCCGATGCCCTGCACCACGCCACCCTGCACTTGGCCACGGGCGAGTGTCTCGTTCAGGACTTTCCCGATTTCCTGCACCGCCACGAAATCGAGCACCCGTACTCCGTAGGTTCGGAGATCGACTTCGACTTCGGCCACGTACGTGGCCCAGGCAAAGGTGCCGTACGCATCTCCACGATAGGACTCCTCATCCCACGTTACCTCCCTGGGCTTCTGGTACTGCGCGCTTCCTCGCGGTGTTTCACCCTCGTGTGCCTTGCACCAGGCGATGATAGCCTTTCGCACCGCCGGGCCGCGTACCGACTGTTCTAGGCCGAGTTTGTCGCGGAGATCGTCACAGGCCTGCTCCACCAGCCGTCCGACGATCATGGACGTGCGCGATGCCACGGTCGGACCACTGTTGGGAACGCGCGCCGTGTCGGCCTCTGCAATGACGATGTCGTCGGGATCGTAGCCGAGCCGCTCAGCGGCCAGTTGGGTAAAGATGGTCAGCGTCCCTTGTCCCATCTCGATATTGGCGCTCAACACCTCCACGCGACCGTCTGCACGGCCGGCGACGTAAACGACTGAGCGCAACATGACCTCGCCACTGCCCGTAAACCCCGCGCCGTGATAGAACGTGGCGAACCCCATCCCACGCCGCAGTGTGGGGTGGACCGCATTGAATCCTCTGTGATGGCCCTGTTTCTCCTCGTACCTCGCGAGCTCGAGCGCTTGCTCCATCAGGGCAACCCGATCCGTCCCGTCGGCAATGACTTGGCCCGTCGACGTTGTCTGCCCGTCGCGAATCAGATTGATGCGCCGCAGGGTTACCGGGTCGACGTCGAGCGTCCGAGCGATCACGTCCATATGCCGCTCGTTGGCAAACTGGGTTTGCGGTGCGCCAAACCCGCGAAACGCCCCGAACGGCACCGCGTTCGAAAAGACCGCTCTCCCGTCGATGCGCACGTGCTCACAGAAGTACGGACCGGCAGCGTGGATCACCGCACGGCTGAGGACGACGGGCGAGAGGGTCACGTAGGCCCCGCCGTCGATCACCACTTCGATGTGCTGGGCGAGCAGCCGTCCTGCGGAATCGAGCCCAGTGCGGTGCCGCACCCACGAGGGGTGTCGCTTGGTGGTCGCCGCCATGTCTTCGCCGCGATCGTACACGATCTTGACCGGGCGACCCGCTTTGAGCGCCAACAGGGCCGCGTGGAGCGCGACCGTCGAAGGGTATTCTTCCTTCCCCCCAAACCCACCACCCGTCGGCGTCTGCACAATGCGAACCTGCTCCGCGTCCCGCGCGAGCGCGTGCGTGACGGCCTTCAGCACGTAGTACGGACACTGCATCGATCCCTTGATGACCACAACATCATCGTCGGTGAATGCGATCATGCCCTGGTTCTCGAGATAGACGTGTTCCTGTGCTCCTGTCTCGTACACGCCCTCCACGACGATGGGAGCGTCACGCAGCGCGCGCTCGACGTCACCCTTCTCGATGCGGAGGTGCTTGAACACATTGTCGTCACCGTACTGGATCTGTTGAGAACTCGGGAGCATGCGGTAGTCGAGGAGCGGTGGCTCCGGATCGATCACGATTTCGACGTCCCTCACGGCGCGGCGCACGGTCTCCCGGGAGGCGTGCGCGAGCAACAGCACGGGTTCATGCACATGGCGCACGTATCCCGCCGCAAGCACGGGCTGGTCTCGCTCGATCAGCAGCACTTCGTTGGGTCCGGGAAGGTCGCGGTGATCGACCACGATCATCTCGGACCAATTCACCGCCGTGCCAAACCGAATCTCCTTGATACGCCCCCGGGGCGCGGGACTGCGGACCGTCATCCCCCAGCACCCGTCAAACGCGAGGTCATCGACGTATCGTTCGCGACCGGTCAGTTTGGCGAGCCCTTCGCGTCGATTCATGCCCAAAGCTATCGGTGGCGAGCGTTAGGAGTCAGGGGGCGACGGCGACGACTGGGTGCCCTCACCATCTTCCGCGGCACCCGCGCGCATGTCCGCGGTCTTCCAACGCCGACGAAGCAACGGCCAATCGGGCCCGAGGACACGCAATAAGACGCGCCGGGCCTGGGGAGGAACGCCGCTCAGCTCGATCTTGATCCCGGCGTCGCGCAGGTCATCCGCCATCTCCTTGAGCGCGATCGCACCGGTATAATCGATGCGCCCGAGCCCCGAGAGATCCACCACGACACGCTCCGTATCCGGATGGATCCCCAGCTCGCGCAAGAGCGCCTCATCGAGATTGGGGGCCGACGCGAAGAACAGGACCCCTTTGGGGGCGAGGCGGAGGGTAGTGCCTTCGAACCTCGTTGAGACATGAAGCCGCAGCTCACGCCAAAGGTGAATGAACACCGCGAGCGCCACACCCACTAGCACCGCCCGTTCAATGCGCGGTGCCAGAGTCAGCGTGGCGGTGAACGTCGTCCACGCCACCAGTGCCTGTGGTCGGGAAACGCGGTTCAGACGCACCAACGGCCCAAACTGCACGAGCTTGATGACCGCCACGATTACAATGGCACCGAGGATCGTGCGCGGGAGCGGCGCCAACACACTAGCGATCGCAAGAAACGCGAGCACCGCCGCGCCCGTGACAGCGCCACTCCACCGTGTCCTGCCACCGGCCAGACGATTGATGGAGGTTCGGCTGAACGAGCCGCCGACCGGAAAACCGCCGGACAGGCCAGCCGCCAGGTTCGCAGCACCCTGGCTCACGAACTCACGATCGGGGCTCCAGGGACGCCGGTCTTGTGTTGCGAAGTGGCGGGCGATCGCGGCGGGCTCGGCGAACCCCACCAGCGCAATCACGACACCAGGTACGAGCAGACGAGGTAGCTCGCCCCAAGGGAGCGCGAGGCTCAGCGTTGGGAAGCCGCTCGGCACTTCCCCCACCACCGATCCGCCATACCCCGTGATGATGCTGAAAGCCAAACCGACCGCCAATGCCACGAGCACACCCGGGAAGAGCGCGTGAAGTTTCCGTCCGCCAAACACCAAGCCCCCCGTCAGCACAGCGAGAGCAATCGCGGGCGGCTCCCACACCCCCATATGGGACACGGCCCACCATGCACGCACGAGCAATCTCCCCGAGGGTGCGTCGACCCCCAGCACCGTCGGAAGCTGCGAGGCAATGATCAGGATCGCCGCCCCAGTGGTGAACCCGGTGAGGATCGGTTGCGACATCAGATACGCCACCCACCCCAGGCGGATCATCCCGAGCCCCACGCGCGCAACGCCAACGACCAGAGCGAGGAGCGCGGCCAACGCCACGTACTGAGGGCTCGCCACCGGCGCCAACGTCGAGAGGGCGCCGAAGGTGAGTAGGCTCGTCATCGCAACCGGGCCCGTCTGCAGGTAGGGCGACGAAGCAAACGCCGCGGCGACCAGCGGGGGGAGGGCTGCCGCGTAGAGCCCGTGATACGCGGGCAGCCCCGCCAGTTCCGCGTACGCTAAGGATTGCGGGATCAACACGAGCGCCACGCTGAGGCCCGCTAGCACGTCTGCCGGACCGAAACGCGCGCGGCGCTCCCTCCCGACCGGCGGGCCGCTCACGTCACCCGTTGACAACGAAGCCAAGACATAGCAGAATAGCTATTATTAGATGTAGGTACCTTCCCGTGGGCCGGGACCGCCCCCGTGCCCGTCCGACCGTCACGCAGCGAGGGGTCATGCTCCAAACGAATCAATCCAGTCTCACCGAGGAAACCGTCCGCACCATCGTGCGGGAAGAGATCCAGCGGGCGCTCAAGAAAGACCCAGCCGCCAAGCACGCGAGAATCATCGCGTCGAAGGGTACGCTGGACTGGGCATATCCTCCACTCATCCTCTCGACGGCCGCCGCGGCTGCCGGGATGGACGCCGCGGTGTTTTTCACATTCTACGGATTGAACGTCATTCATAAGGACTACGAGAAATTGCTCCGGGTCTCGCCGGTCGGTAACCCGGGGATGCCGATGCCCATTCCCATGCCCGACATCGTCACTGCCCTTCCCGGGATGACCGGTATGGCCACTGGTATGATGAAGGCCAAGTTCCGCAAGAAGAACGTTGCGTCCATCCGCGAGCTGCTCGACGTGGCTCGGGAGTCGGACGTTCGGCTCATCGCATGCCAGATGACGATGGACGTGTTTGGCTACGAGCAAGACGACTTCATCGAGGGTGTCGAGTTCGCTGGGGCGGCGGCATTTCTTTCGGAAGCACGCAAATCCCATCTGACGTTGTTCATCTAACTGACACCAGGAACCTGCGGAGCCACGCCATGCCAGACGTGCAAGAAACCAAGATCCTCGACGCGCGCGGGCTGCTGTGCCCGATGCCGATCGTCAAGGCCGCCAAAGAGATCAAATCACTAGGGGACGGCGACGTGCTGAAGATCTTGGCGACCGATCGCGGCGCCATCGCCGACTTCCCTGCCTGGGCGGACGACACCGGCAACGAGCTGCTAGAGTGGCATGAGGAAGACGATGGGACGCTCGTGTTTTACGTGCGCAAGGTCGAGGAGGACTGACTCATGATCTTCAAGCAGTTCCGCTACGAGCCCCTCGCGCAGGCGTCCTACCTCGTCGGGTGCCCCCGCGCGAAGGAGGCCATGATCGTCGATCCGATCGACAACCTCGGCAGCGACTTTTACGTCCTGGAGGCGGCAGACCTCGGGCTGACCATCGTGGGCGTGGTCGAGACCCATATCCACGCCGACTTCGTCTCCTGCGCTCGAGAGCTCGCGGAAATGAACGGCGTGCCACACCACCTGCACGAATCGGCAAAAGCGCTCGTACGGTATCCGTTCACGGCGTTCCGCGACGGCGAGTCGTTCACCATGGGGGGAGTGCGTCTCACGGCACTGCACACGCCCGGACACACGCCCGAGCACACGGCGTTTCTCGTGACCGACACGGCCCGATCGCCAGACCCGTGGTTCGTCCTCACGGGGGATGCGCTGTTCGTTGGTGATGTAGGACGGCCCGATCTACTGCTCGGTGATGAATCGATGGACGTGATGGATGAATCGGCGCGGGCGGAGACGCTGTACCGCAGCGTCACCGAGAAGCTGTTCACCCTGCCCGACTACGTCGAGGTGTACCCGGGTCACTACGGGGGATCGACCTGCGGTGGGGTGAACATGAGCGGCAAGGCCGTCTCCACGATTGCGTTCGAGAAGCAGTTCAACCTCGCGTTGCGTCAGCCAGATGCGCGAGCTTTCGCGGCGTTCGTACGTGAAACCGCCAAGCCGTTCCCTCAGAACTACGAACGGATCAAGTCGTACAATCTCGGCATGATCACAAAAGAGGAGCTCAAGGGGGCTACCGTATGACTCCCGAAGAAGTCCAGACAGCGGTTGCTGCAGGTGCCGTGGTGCTCGACATGCGGCCCCCCAAACCGTTCGCCACCGAGCACATCCCCGGAGCGGTCAACTTTCAGTTCAATCGCGCGGATCTGGCCGATCGAGCCGAGATGGCGCTGCCGACCGACGTGCAATACGTGATACACGCCGAGCCGGCTCCCATCGCCAAGGTCGCGGTGGAGATCATGACCAAGGCTGGGTTTCGCGTGCTTGGCTGGCTCGAGGGTGGGCTCAAACAGTGGAAGGAGGCAGGCTTCCCCACAGCGGAGCTTGGGCTCATGACGGTCGACGAGCTCCACGCCGACCTCGATCAGCACCGCGTCGTCGACACTCGTGAAGGTTTTGAGTATCGCTACGGCCACATCCCCGGCTCGCAATCCATCGTCTGGACTGAACCGTGGAGCACGCTGGAAGCCGTAGAGGACAACCCGCCGCTCGCCATCGTGTGCGGAGATCAGGTACGAAGCTGTTATGTCGCGTCGGTCATGCGTCGGGCGGGCAAGGACGCCCGTCTCGTCTTTGGCGGCATGGTGGATTGGCTCGAGCGAGGCTTTCCCGTACAAAAAACGGCCAAAGAGACGGCGTAGGGATCGTCATGTCCACGACGTTAGACGCTCTCGATCCGTCGATCCTCGATCGCGCCGCGGCGGTCATCAAGTGCCTCGGGCATCCGCTCCGCCTGCGGATCCTCGACGCGCTGGAGAGCGGAGAGAAGAGCGTTTCCGAACTCCAGACGTTGTGTCGGGCCACGCAGGCATCCGTGTCTCAACAGCTCGGGGTGCTGAAGGGACGGGACATCGTGGACTTCCGGCGGGATGGCACCAGCGTGTACTACTGGATAACCGAACCCAAGGTATCACACATTCTGCGCTGCATTCGTGACTGCGACCTGCCGTCCTGATCGGCCACGTTGCCGCACTGCTTGACGGCGGACGTCAGAGAGGATACGTCCCCCCGGTCTTGAAAAGCACCAATGCAAGTTCTCACTGAACGCGGAACGCGGTCCGTCCCCGTCAAATGGGCGAAGGTCGTCGACCACACCCGCTGCATCGGTTGCCACGCTTGTACCACCGCCTGTAAGTCGGAAAACGAAGTTCCTCTGGGCGTCACGCGGACTTATGTCAAATACGTCGATGTTGGTACGTTCCCCGACGTGCGCCGTGCGTACCAGGTCACGCGGTGCAATCAGTGTGACGACGCGCCGTGCGTGACCGCCTGCCCCACGACGGCGATGTACCAGCGGGAAGACGGCATCGTCGACTTCAACAAGGCCCTTTGCATCGGATGCAAAGCCTGCATCGCGGCGTGCCCGTATGACGCGATCTTCATCAATCCGGACGATCACTCAGCCGAGAAGTGCAACTTCTGCGCGCATCGGCTGGACATGGGTCTGGAACCGGCATGCGTGGTCGTCTGCCCCACCGAGGCGATTCTGGTGGGCGACCTGAACGACCCCACGTCCGCTATATCACAATACGTGAACCGCGATGTGGTTTCCGTGCGCCGTCCTGAGAAGGAGACCAAACCAAAGCTCTTTTACAAAGGCGCCCACCAAGCGACCCTCGATCCCCTCGCCGCGCGCCGTCCGCCCGGCGGGATCTTCATGTGGAGCGAGCAACAGCGAGACGGTAAGCACGTCGTGTCCGGACACCCGCTCCATGGGAACTCATCCGCGGCGGCCCTTCTATCATACGATGTCACCCACACAGCCCCGTGGGACTGGCGCGTGAGCCTGTATACGTGGACCAAGGGTATCGCGTCAGGCGTGTATCTCGTCGCCCTGCTCCTCGTTGGATTGGGCGTGGTGGGTGCTCAGAGCGCCCTGTGGCAGTGGGTGGCTCCCGCCGTGGCAGGTGCGTTCCTCGCCGCCACGGGCTTGTTGTTGATCTGGGATCTCGAACACCCCGAGCGGTTCCTCTATGTCCTGACGCGTGCCCACTCGAAAAGCTGGCTCGTACGAGGTGGCTACATCATCACCGCGTATGCCGGCGTGCTCGCGCTTCACTTCGTCGCCAGCGTTGTTGGCAACAGCGGGCTGCAACGTTGGTTGGCCGTGCTAGGCCTCCCGCTAGCAGTGCTCACCGCGATTTACACGGCTTATCTCTTTGCGCAGGCCAAGGCTCGAGATCTGTGGCAGAATCCGCTGTTGCCACCCCACTTCCTCGTGCAAGCTGTGCTCGCGGGTTCCGCCGCGCTCGTGTTGCTAGCCCCGCCGTCCGCCATCCAGGCGTTGCAGTGGATGCTCGCGGCCGGCAGCGCTGCGCATTTGTCGCTCGTGTCCGGCGAAGTGACTATGCCGCATCCGACGGCCCATGCGCGACTTGCAACCTGGGAGATGGTGCGAGGCCGTTACCGGCTGTTTTTCTGGGCCGGCGTGCTGTTGGCGCTCGCGGGCGTCGCGGCACCATGGATCGGGGTGGTTGCTGCTCCGTTGGCGTTGATCGGTCTTCTGGCCTACGAGCACGCGTACGTCCAGGCCGGGCAGTCGGTACCACTGGCCTAAGGCGGCGGACGATGACTTTGGATGAGCTCACCAAACGCCTGAGTGCCGCGCGGAAAGCGGTTGAAGCGCGGGGGGAGACGTTCTACCCCGGGCCCAGCCGGATTCATCTCGCCTCCTTTCCTCCCAAGGAGCGGTGGGATGACTGGGTCGAGCTGGACTCGCGCTCGTGGCCCGAGCGCACCGAGCGCCGGTACATGCTCGTTCCCACCACTTGCTTCAACTGCGAGTCCGCCTGCGGGCTCCTCGCGTACGTGGACCGGGACACCCAACAGGTGCGGAAGTTCGAGGGAAACCCAGAACACCCTGGCTCGCGTGGGCGCAACTGCGCCAAAGGCCCGGCCACGATCAACCAGGTAACGGATCCAGACCGCATTCTCTATCCCCTCAAGCGAGCCGGTGCCCGTGGCGAGGGCAAGTGGATACAGGTCACTTGGGACGAGGTCCTGGACGATCTCGCCGACCGTATCCGGACCGCTCTCCAGGAGCAACGGCACAACGAGATCATGTACCACGTCGGTCGACCAGGAGAGGACGGCTTCACGGAGCGTATCCTTGCCGCCTGGGGCGTGGACGGGCACAACTCGCACACGAACGTGTGTTCCTCCGGTGCGCGCGCTGGTTACCAGTATTGGATGGGGTTCGATCGCCCGAGCCCCGACCACGCGAATGCCGAGGTAATCCTCCTCGTATCGGCCCACCTCGAAACTGGTCACTACTTCAACCCGCACGCACAACGCATCATCGAAGCGCGTCAGCGGGGAGCCAGAGTGATCGTGTTCGACACTCGCCTGTCGAACACGGCAACCCACGCCGATTTTTGGGTGGCCTCCTACCCTGGATCCGAGCCGGCCATACTCCTGGCCGTTGCCAACCACCTCATTCAGAACGACCTCTACAACCGTGAGTTCGTCCGTCAATGGTGGAACTGGCGGGAATACATGGAGGTGGAGCACCCGGACACGGCCCCGACGTTCGCCAATTTCGAGCGGACGCTCAAGGACGTCTATCAGTCGTTCACGTTCGAATTCGCCGCCGAGGAGGCCGGCATCGACGCGCGGACGATCGCCGCGATCGCGGACGTCGTCGCCACCGCGGGAACCCGCCTCTCAACGCACAATTGGCGCAGTGCCGCCGCGGGCAATGAGGGAGGTTGGCAGGTCTCGAGAACGCTGTTCCTCCTCAACGCCTTGCTGGGTGCGGTCGCCACTCCCGGCGGGACCTATCCCAACGCCTGGAACAAGTTCGTCCCCAAACCGATCTACACACCACCGCATCCACCCCGCTGGAACGAGCTCACGTGGCCAGTCGAGTTCCCACTCGCCATGAATGAGCTCTCGTTCTTGCTCCCGCATTTCTTGCGGGATGGCCGCGGCCGGGTCGACGTGTATTTCACCCGGGTCTACAACCCCGTGTGGACCAACCCCGACGGCTTCTCGTGGATCGAAGTGTTGACGGATGAGGCGCTCGTCGGACTGCACGTCGCGCTCACCCCCACGTGGAACGAGACCGCGTACTTCGCGGACTACGTCCTACCGATGGGCCATAGCGCCGAACGGCACGACCTGCACTCGTACGAGACCCACGACGCGCAGTGGATTGGCTTCCGGCAACCGGTGCTCCGTGCCATGCGCAACCGCGCAGGTGACACGGTGGAGGACACGAGGCAGGTCAACCCCGGCGAAGTGTGGGAGGAGAACGAGTTTTGGATCGAGCTCTCGTGGCGAATCGATCCGCTGGGCACTCTCGGCATCCGGCAGTACGTCGAATCAAAGGAGCATCCGGACACGAAGCTCGGAGTCGACGAATATTACGCCTATGCCTTCGAGCACTCGGTGCCGGGGCTGCCCGAGCGCGCTGCCGCCGAGGGACTGACCGCACTCGAGTTCATGAGGAAATACGGCGCGTTCGAGGTTCACCAAACGATCGGGCCGATCTACGCGCAGGAGGTGCCGCGGGACGATCTCCAAGATATCGGAGAAGATCGATTCGGACGGATCTACACCCGAGCCCCGCGGGCACCCTCTCCCAACATCGTCCCTCAACCAAGTCCCGAGCCGGATGCCGAGGGGCGGCGTCCCATCGGGGTCCGGGTCGATGGTGAGATTCTGCGTGGCTTTCCGACTCCCAGTGGGCGGCTCGAGTTCTACTCGAGCACACTTGCCGCATGGGGGTGGGGGGACCGGGCCATTCCGTGGTATCTCCGCAGCCACGTGCACCCCGAGAACCTTGCGGACGGACAGATGCCACTCATCTCGACCTTTCGTCTCCCTGTCCATATCCACACCCGGAGCGCTAACGCCAAGTGGTTGGATGAGATCGCCCATACAAACCCTCTCTGGATGCACCCGATCGACGCGAACCGAATCGGAGTTGAGACCGGCGAATTGGTCCGGGTGGAAACCGAAATCGGTTACTTCGTGGTCAAGGCGTGGGTTACCGAAGGCATCAAACCAGGTGTCGTCGCGTGTAGCCACCACATGGGGCGCTGGAAGATCACCGATGTCGGCCAACGCCAGCTCATGACCACGGCTGCGCTCGCACAACAGGGGTCGCGTTGGCGCTTGGCCAGGAAACGAGGCGTCGAGCCGTACTCGTCTGGCGATCCCGACACCCGGCGCATCTGGTGGACCGATGCGGGCGTTCACCAAAACATGACGTTTGCCGTGCACCCCGACCCGGTTTCCGGACAACACTGCTGGCACCAGGCGGTACGGGTTCGACGCGCTGATCTCGGGGACGGATACGGAGACATCTCGGTCGACACGGAACGGGCACGGGCCGTCTACCGGGAGTGGTTGCGTAAGACCCGCTCCGCGTACGAGCACTCCCCCGACCAGACGCGGCGACCGTTCTGGCTGCTGCGGCCACTCAAGCCCCCCAAAGAGTTTTTCCAGCTGCCAGAGCCGGTGGGCGGCGGGCCGAGCTGACGTGGAGCTCTTCCGAGCGCTGGCAATCGCGGCGGAACCACCACAGCACGAGACGATGCGTCTGCTCGCCCTCTTGGGAGTCGATGGGGTGATCACACGGGCGGACTACACTGATCTGTTCGTGCTGCAACTCCCACCCTATGCGTCGGTGTATCTCGGCGCCGAAGGGATGTTGGGTGGGGAGGCGCGTGATCGCATCGCCGGCTTCTGGCGCGCCCTCGGGGAGACGGCGCCCACCGAACCGGATCATCTGGCGGTTATCCTCGCGGTGTACGCGCACCTTGCCGAGCAGGACGACGCGGCGAGGGGACCGCGTGCGCGGGCGGCCGCACACAGGGCACGGAGTGCGTTCCTGTGGGAACACATGGTGAGCTGGCTGCCCGCCTACCTCACCAAGGTGCGCGACATCGCCTCTCGACCATATGCCGCATGGGCTTGCCTACTGCAGACCGCCCTGCTGCGCGAAGCCCGCACGCTGGGGCCGCCGACAGGTCTTCCTTTGCACCTCCGGAGCGCGCCGCCGATGCCCGCGGCGGGTGACGATCTCCGCGAGCTGTTGGCCAGCCTCCTCATCCCCGTGCAGAGTGGGTTGATCTTTACCCGAGCCGATTTGCGCCGCGCCTCCCAGACCCATGGTATCGGTCTCCGCGCGGGGGAACGGCTCTTCACCCTCACCCAGCTCGTCTTGGGTCACCCTGAAGTCCTGCCCTGGCTCGAGCGTGAAGCGAACGCATGGCGCGTTCGACATGAACGAATGGATCCGGTGCTCGCTCCCATCACCGCGCATTGGGCGAGCCGCGCGACGGCAGCGGCACGGGCAGTCACCGCGTTTCGGCACGCGCTGCGCTAGCCTTCCAGGGGTTTTCAGCATTCGTTCACGCACGACGAGGTAGGCTAGCAGTACCGCCACCCTCGGTTGCTCTAGCGCTCACCGGCCTACGGATTAGGCTTCTGGGAGACCGCGAGTCGTACGGCGGGGACTGCCTGGCACCGTGCCGCAAAGGAGGCGTCTATGCCCGTGCAAAAGCTCAAGAAGTTCCTGGACGAGCACCATATCAAGTACGTCACCATCCGTCATTCGCCCGCGTTTACGGCACAGGAGATCGCCGCGTCCGCACACGTGTCGGGTCGGGAGCTCGCCAAAGCAGTAATGGTCAAGGTGGACGGCAAGATGGCCATGGCCGTGCTTCCAGCATCTTTCCACGTGGACTTCGATCTACTGAAGGAGGCCTTGGGCGCCAAAAAGGTGGAGCTCGCCACGGAACGAGAGTTCCAAAATCTGTTCCCCGAGTGCGAGCTCGGCGCCATGCCACCCTTTGGCCGGTTGTACGGGATGGACACGTACGTCGCGGAGTCGCTCACGGAAGACGAGGAGATTGCGTTCAACGCGGGGACGCACACCGAGCTGATCAAGCTCACCTACACCGACTTCGCCCGACTGGTCGAGCCCCGCGTGCTCGAGTTCTCCGTCCAGAACGTCGTCTGATCTGAGGAGCTTTGTGCGGCCGTAGGGTTGTAGACCCCACCGCCGCGCCACCCCCTGCCTGCCGTAACCCGCACCGCGAGCGGTAGATAGCGGTGCGGGTGCGACCCCTCACCCGATCCCCCACTACCAAGAAAACGTGGCCATGCTGCAACAGTCGGGAACCTCGTCTCGACTGTGGACGCTTCAATTCCTCGGCATGCCATTTGCCTTGTTGAGTGGCGGCGTAAGCCTCGCTCGCGCGGTGGAGCGCGGAGCGAGACCGCCCAACATGGTTTGGAGAGCTGATGTACACTGAGCCTGGCGTGAAGCAAACACGTAGGAGCTGGCGATCGGTCCGGCGATACGATCCGGCACAGGCCGGCCGGATGGGTGTCGCCATTGTCGCGCCAGTATCCGACGACTACGGAGAAATTCTCACACCCGAGGCCCTCGCCTTTCTTGCTGAGCTGCACCGTCGATTCGAGCCGCGCCGCCAGGAGCTGCTTGCGCGGCGTGTCGAGGTCCAGCAGCAACTCGATGCGGGAGTGGTGCCTGATTTCCTCGAAGACACCCGCGAGATCCGCGAGGCCGAGTGGAAGGTCGCTCCCATCCCACCGGAGATCGAGGACCGACGAGTTGAGATCACCGGTCCGGTCGAACGCAAGATGATCATCAACGCCCTGAACTCCGGGGCGAATGTCTACATGGCCGACTTCGAGGATTCACACGCGCCGACGTGGGACAACACGGTCCAGGGTCAGCTGAATCTTCGCGACGCCGTACGTGGGACTATCACATTCACCAACGCCGCCGGAAAACACTATGCGCTGAAGGAGAAGCCGGCTGTCCTCTTCGTGCGACCCCGGGGCTGGCACCTTCCCGAACGGCACCTCCTTGTGGACGGTGAACCGGTTTCGGGGTCGCTCTTCGATTTTGCGCTGTTCTTCTTCCACAACGCTTCGGTTCAACTCGAGCGGGGCACTCGTCCGTATTTCTATCTCCCCAAGCTGGAGAATCACTTGGAGGCGAGGCTGTGGAACGACGTGTTCACGTTTGCGCAGGACTTCCTGGGTATTCGCCAGGGAACGATACGCGCCACGGTGCTGATCGAGAATATTCTCGCCGCGTTCGAGATGGACGAGATCCTGTGGGAGCTGCGTGATCACTCCGCGGGCCTGAACTGCGGCCGTTGGGATTACATCTTCTCGGTGATCAAGAAATTCCGTGGAAACGCCGGCTTCCTGCTCCCCGATCGATCACAAGTCACGATGGATCGGCATTTCCTGAATTCGTATGTCGAACTGCTGATTCGCACCTGCCACCGTCGTGGGATTCACGCCATGGGTGGCATGGCCGCGCAGATCCCGGTCAAGGACAATCCGGCGGTGAACCGTCGTGGACTCGAGAAGGTGCGGCAGGACAAGCTGCGTGAGGTCACGGCCGGGCACGATGGTACATGGGTCGCACATCCGGCACTCGTCCCAATCGCGAAGGAAGTGTTCGACCTCTACATGCCGACGGTCAATCAAATCGATCGCAAGCGGAAGGACGTGTTTGTGACGGGCGGTGACCTCCTGCGGCTCCCCACCGGTACCGTTACGGAGAAGGGGCTGCGGCACAACATCGACGTCGGCATCCAATACCTCGAGGCGTGGCTGCGCGGCACTGGGTGCGTCCCGATCTACAACCTCATGGAGGACGCGGCGACGGCGGAGATCTCGCGATCGCAGGTTTGGCAGTGGGTCAGGCACGGCGCGATGCTGGACGACGGACGGACAGTGACACCGCTTCTCGTGCGAAACACGATCCTCGAGGAGTTGCGTAAGCTCACTGACAACCACCGCTGGAAGTCGACGCCCAGTAACGAGCTTCAGCTTGCCGCGAAGATCTTCGAAGAGATGATGACGAGCCCCGACTTCACCGAGTGGCTGACTATTGCCGCGTACGACCATATCGACTAATACCGATCGACGAGACCACCATGCATCAGACCAATCTCATTCGCGCGCTCGAACACCGCTGGCAGCAAGATCCCCGCTGGCGAGGTATTCGACGTCCGTATACCGCAGAGGATGTTTGCCGACTTGCGGGAACCGTGCGGCTCGAGCACACGCTCGCGAGACGGGGTGCCGCGCGGTTATGGGATCTGCTCCACTCGGAACACCACGTTGCGGTGCTCAGCGCCATGACCGGTGGACAAGCCGTGCAGGAAGTGAAGGCAGGCCTCAAGGCCATCTACCTGAGCGGGTGGCAGGTGGCCGGCGACATGAACGACGCCGGCGAGGTGTACCCCGACCAGAGTCTCTACCCGGCTGACAGCGCGCCCAACCTGGTGGGGCGGCTGAACAATGCCCTGCTGCGAGCCGACCAAATCCACCACATGAGCGGCGATGACAGCGTGGACTGGGTGGTCCCGATCGTCGCCGACGCCGAGGCGGGTTTTGGCGGGGTACTCAACGCGTACGAGCTGATGAAGAACATGATCCGCCAAGGGGCGGCCGGCGTCCACTTCGAAGACCAGCTCGCGTCTCTCAAGAAGTGCGGACACCTGGGTGGGAAAGTGCTCGTGCCCACCAGCGAGTTCATCAACAAGCTCGTCGCGGCACGGTTCGCTGCCGACATCAGCGGCGTCGACACGATCCTCATTGCCCGCACCGACGCGCTGAGCGCGACGCTTCTGGCAAACGATGTCGATCCATACGATCGGCCGTTTACTGTCGGCGAGCGGACCCCAGAGGGATTCATGCGGGTGCGCAGTGGTATCGAGGCCGCGATCGCACGGGGGCTCGCGTACGCCCCATATGCGGACCTCCTGTGGTTTGAAACCTCGACCCCGGACATCGGGGAAGCAAGACAATTCGCCGCAGCCATTCATGCCAAGTACCCAGGCAAGCTGCTCGCGTACAACTGTTCGCCGTCATTCAACTGGAAGATGCACTTGAGTGATACCGAGATCGCGGGATTCCAGCACGAGCTCGGCGAGCTGGGCTATAAGTTCCAGTTCGTTACCCTCTCGGCATTCCACTCGATGAACCATGCGATGTATTCCCTCGCCTCCGACTACCGGAAGCGTGGCATGGCCGCCTACTCGGAGCTTCAGGAGCGTGAGTTTGCCTCAGAGCAGCACGGATACGAGGCCGTCCGCCATCAGCAGTTCGTGGGCGCGCGGTACTTCGACGCCATTACACAGGTCGTGACGGGTGGAAACTCGTCCACCTTGGCGATGACCGGATCGACCGAAGAAGAGCAGTTCGACAACACCGCCAAGGTCAAGAAGCTGAAGCAGGCGAGCTGAGCACGCGTCATCCCGAGGGCCCGGGCGCGTGAGCGCTCGGGCCCTCTAATTACATTCCCCCCAATGACAAGTGAACCCGTGCTGATTGCGGGAGCCGGCCCGATCGGCTTGGCGTGCGCCATCTCCGCCAAGCGCCGTGGCATCGATCCGCTCGTGATCGATGCCGGAGCGGTGTGCAACTCGATCGTGCACTACCCCACCGGCATGGTCTTCTTCACGACCCCGGAGCGACTCGAGATCGGGGGACACCCGCTGGTGTGCGCCGGCCCAAAGCCAACTCGAGAAGAGGCGCTCAAGTACTACCGTGGCGTGATGAGGACCGAGGGAATTCGGTCGCACACCTATACAAAGCTGGTTGATGTCACGCGGAACCACGACGGGTTGAGATGCGAGGTGGAGACGCGACACGGACGGGAAACCATTGGGTGTGGGCGTCTCGTGTTGGCAACCGGATACTTCGATCACCCAAACCCGCTCGGCGTTCCTGGTGAAGATTTACCCCACGTCAGCCACTACTTTCACGAGGCGCACAGCGATTACGGACTCAACGTGGTCGTGATCGGTGGCAAGAACTCCGCCGTCGAAGCCGCCCTCGATTTGTTTCGCGCCGGCGCCAACGTCACGCTGGTGTATCGCAAGACCGAGTTTTCCAAAAGCGTGAAGTACTGGCTCAAACCGGACATCGAGAACCGGATCAAAGCGGGAGAGATTCGGTCCTACCTCGGCGCCCAAGTGCTCGAGATCGACCCCCGCCACGTCCGGATCCGGTCGGCGGACAACAGCGAGCGATGTGTCACGGCCGATCGGGTGTACGCGTTGACCGGATTCCATCCCGACTTCGCGCTGTTTCGGCGGATTGGGATCGAACTCGACGCCCAAGACCGCCCCTGTCTGAATGCGGAAACCCTGGAGACCAATCTGCCGGGCATCTTCATGGCCGGAAGCATCACGCGCGGCAGAGACATCTCCAACGTGTTCATCGAGAACGGCCGCTTCGACGGCGAAAAGATCTTCGGTGACACCACCGCCCGCGCCAAAGCGAAACGCCTCTATGGAGAGATGAATAGGTACTACGGCGAGTGAGGAGGAGTCCCCTGTATCCCTTCTATCCCCCTCTTCCTTACGGCCAAATCCCCCGCTCCAGCGTTACCCGCGCTACCCGCTTGACGGCCACGATGAACGCAGCCCCCCTGAGATCGACGGGCTCGATGGGCTCACCCAGCACACCGCGCTCCAGGCGCTCGGCTTCGAGCTCACTGAGGTGTTCGTTCACCTCGCGCTGCGTCTCGACGACCGCGTCGGTCGCGCGCTCCATCTTGCGACGGAGCTTCTCATTGACCTCGTTCTCGTCCCACTGCTCGTTATTGATGTTCTGCACCCACTCGAAATAGCTGACCGTCACACCACCCGCATTAGCCAGAATGTCCGGCAAAACGGGGATGCCCCGTGAAAACAGGATACGATCGGCCGCGGGCGTCGTCGGTCCGTTCGCCGCCTCGGCCACGAACCGCGCGCGGATGCGGTCGGCGTTGTCCGCCCGAATCTGGTTCTCCAGTGCCGCCGGAATGAGGATGTCACAGTCGAGGTATAAGACGTCCTCGTTGGACATCGCCTGCGTACCCGGGAATCCTGCAACGGATTTCGTCCGGCGCTTGTGCTTGAACACCGCCGCGGGGTCCAACCCATCCTCGCGGTAAATCGCCCCCTGCGAGTCGCTCACCGCGATGATCTTGGCACCGGCCTGGGCAAACAACTCCGCCGCAATGGATCCAGCATTGCCGTATCCCTGGATGACCACGCGAGCCCCGTTCACCGAATCGAGCCCGGGCACGAGACCGATGGCGAGCGCACGCTGCGTCGCGAAAAGACACCCACGCGCGGTGGCCTCCCGCCGACCCAACGAGCCTCCGAGATCGAGCGGCTTTCCCGTCACGACCGGGAGACTGTTGTCTCCGGGGTGCATCATTTGATACGTGTCGTAGATGTAGGCCATGGTGCCGGAGTCCGTATTGACATCCGGCGCCGGGATGTCGGTATGCGGGCCGATCGTGTCGCCCAACGCCGCGATGAAGCGACGGGTGATCTTCCGGATGTCACTTGTCGTGAGCGCTTTCGGGTTGCACACGACGCCGCCCTTCGCCCCACCAAACGGCACATCCACCAGCGCGCACTTCCAGGTCATCCACGAAGCGAGCGCGCGCACCTCGTCTTCGGTCACATCTGGGTGATAGCGGATACCACCCTTGCCGGGACCCCGAATGGTGCTGTGCAGAACGCGATAACCGACGAACATCCGCACCGACCCATCGCTGGTCTCGATGGGGAACTCCACCGTGATCGTGCGACCAGGGCGCTTGAGAAAGTCAGCGAGCCCGTTCTCGAGACCCGGGATGTAGCGCGCAGCACGATCGAACTGCTGCTGTGCTATGTGATAGGGGTTGAGGTCCTCGGTAACCGCTCGCAGCGGCGGGGTCGAGACACCGGTTGGGCCAGGCGGCTCGACCTCTTGGGGTGATGCGGATGATTTAGACATGGGCTCAGTACCTATATCAGGCGAGAATGCTAGCGCACGGAAGATCAAGTGTCCATGCCCGCCAACGCGAAGAATCCTTCATAGTCTGCAGTTGCAACTTCCACGCCGCAGGGCGCTTGGGTGATAACCACCCGGGTTTTCATCGAACAGGGTGTCAGCTGGCTGGCAGAGCATCGATTCTGGGGCCTCTTGACAGAATCCGCGGTACGATTATAGTTGTCGTAGCCAACTAACGCAGGAGGGCTCGTGCCCGTCAGCACATCCGCAGCAGAGTCAGGCTCCGAACTCGACGCGGCGGCACGCTCGCTCCGGGATGCCCTGACAGAGCTGACCCGGGTGCTCCAGTTTCGAGACAGAGACTGCCTCTGCAATCGGGATATCTCGGTGACCCAGTGTCACGCCCTGGACGCGCTGGTATCGCGCGGTCCGATGCCTCTCAACGAGCTCGCCGGTGTCCTCTATGTGGACAAGAGCACGGCAAGCCGGGTGGTAGACGGTCTGGAGCGGAAAGGCTGGGTCAGGCGCGGGCGACATCCAGTTGACCGTCGCGCGCTCCTTCTCGAGGCAACGGCAGAGGGTGAGGCTGTCTGTCAGGACATCCGCAGCGATCTGTTGCAGGACTGTAAGACGCTGCTTGGCGACTTCGCGCCCGAGGTACGCGAGTCCCTGACACACCTCATCGACCGGCTCGCGCGAGCTGCTGCGGCACGGGTGACCACTGAGGGCGGCAGCTGTTGTCGCGTCGACCCACGCTAGGCGAGATATTTTTTTTGATCTGTTAGTTGTTAGGCACAACTTGACCGAGAGAGGAGGATGCCATGCTGTTCGCAACGCAGTGTTGCCCGGACTGCCCGCCAGGCGCATGTCCTTGTTGCTGAGGGGGTCCGTTCAGGGAGGGAAGGGCGTACCGGTCTCGCGCAAATGTGATCCTGCATCCTGTGCCGGTCGCCCATCCCTCGCACCGACGCGGTACGTCCCCACCCCCATTCCACCGCCCGGCTGTGAGTGTTGAGTAGTCAGTGTTGAGGAGTGAGCGGTGAGTAGTGAGTAGTGGTGAGAGTCCCTGTTCACTGCTCACTGCTCACCGCCTCTCTTACGAGCAGCCCACTGGTGCTCACGCGCACCTCCCAGCTCGTCGGCCGGTTGACGAGGATGAACGTTGCCGATCCGTATTCGGCGTCGACCAGGGGCCGAAACAGGAGCAGTCGGCGCCGGAGATCGAACATGTCAACCGGTTTCTCCTGTGCCAGCGAATACACCGATCGGGGAAGGGTTTGCTCGTCCTGCAGCGCCGTGTACCGTCCCGCCACTCGGTCCAACTCATAGGCGGTGTGAAGACCGAGAATGTTGGCGATGGGTTTCCACTTCAAAATGTGCGCGTCGACGTATAACTCGTCTCCCGCAAGCGTAAAAGACGCGGTGCGACCATCGGGAAACTGGAACGCCGCGTCGAATTGTTGGGGGCCGGTTGGCGTGGTGACGACGACGGCGGCGACCTCTTCACGGGTGAGCGCTCGGTAGCCACGTGTGGCCACGCTGATGGTCATGCAAAGCCCCGCCACCGACAGTGCGACCACGGCCCCCATCAGGGAGATGCCGACGAGCAGGTACCGACGCCGCTTGAGCGCCAGGACCCCGAGCATGAAAAACACGAGGCTCACCCCCGCAAACACCAATGCCACCTGAAGCACGAGACTCATTCCCTACCCTCCTCAGTGACCATTGCGGGCGGCGGAGCGTGTTGCCCCGATGTCGTGGTGGGCGTCCCCACCCTCATCAGACCCTCTAACCCTTCCTGGATTCGAGCGAGCTCACGGCTCGCCTCCCCGTACTGCTTGCCAGCATTGTCGAGGTGACGACCCATGATGTCAAACACCCGCTGAAACTGAATCACTTGCTGGCGGAGGCCGGACAGCGTGTCGATGATCTCACGGGCACGCCGATCCACCTCGAGACCCCGCAACCCGTGGATCAGAGCCGCGAGATAGGCGTAGAACGTGTTGGGCGATACGAGGATGACTTTGCGGTCGAGCGCATATGCCACCACACTGGGCCGATCTTCCGTGTCTTCACCCCGCACCACTGCTTCGTAATACACGCTTTCTGCGGGCACGTACATGAGCGCGAAATCGTAGGTCCCCTCCTCGGGGCGAATGTATTTCGACGCTACCTCGTCGATCCGATTCTTGAGGGTTCGGCGAAAGAGGCTCCGCTCTCGTTCGACGTTCGCGGTGGCAGCGACCATTCGCTGACAGGCCTCGAGGGGAAACTTCGAATCGATCGGCACCAAACGAGCGCCGATTCGGAGCACCGCGTCCACGCGCTCACCGGAACGGAAGGCATACTGTGTGTGGTACAGACTCGCCGGGAAGATTTGGCGAAGCAGCTCCTCGAGCCAAATTTCACCCAGGGTCCCACGCAGCTTGGGAACCTTCAGGAGATCTTGCACCTCGGAGATCGAATGGCCGAGCACTTCGAGCCGATGGGTTGCCTCCGTCAGGTGGGCGAGGCGCTCCCGCAAGTCGGCCATCGCGCGGGACTGCTCCAACGTTCCAGCACCGACGGCGGCGGGTAAGGCCCGCTGCGCTTCCACCAGCGCGTCCATCCGTGCTCGCAGTTCGATGAGCTGCTGCTGAAAGACCGAAGCGTCGCCAGCGTTCGACCGAACGAGAAGCAGGAT
>JBFGJG010000054.1:0-26179 GCA_041577295.1 Gemmatimonadales bacterium | reverse complement strand
TCGCTGGCGTGCAAGGGCTAAATATGAAGACCCACATGGCTTAGCTCCTGAACACTCGCTTACACTTCCGAGACGACTTCTGTCAAGAAGGATGCGAGCACAAGCATCCCCCTGGGAAAGTGGCCGTCAAGTCGATTTGTGACTTTGGGATGTCCGTTCGTGGTCTCCAAGGTAGGAGGAGATAGGCAGGACCGTTGACTGTCAGCGAAGGAAACTGATCGCGATGCTCCTTGAGCTCATGCGGTGTTGGACGCGGCTTTCGTTCACGGCCGCGTTTGCCGCACTTATCGTTAATGATGGACTCACACAGGTGGCCCCAGGTGCCGAGCCGCCACCTCGTCCCGTTACCCTCGAAGCCGTTTACACTGGCGAGGGTGTCTCCGCCGTCGAAGGTGGACTCAGGGCGCGGGGGGTGTACCTCGACAATCTCGACGTCCGGCTACGAATCCGCGGAGGCCCCCTCGTCGGCTCTGCCGGTACCTCGGCGCTCATTTATGTGATTTCGAACCGCGGCA
This sequence comes from Gemmatimonadales bacterium, assembly GCA_041577295.1. Lineage (GTDB taxonomy): Bacteria > Gemmatimonadota > Gemmatimonadetes > Gemmatimonadales > GWC2-71-9 > JBDHDH01. The sequence continues at coordinate 25,664 of JBFGJG010000054.1, read as the reverse complement.
CCAACCCCAGCACCTATATCGGAGATGCTCAGGGGGTGAGCAACATCGCGGCCGAAAGTAGTTGGCGGTTGTACGAAGCGTGGATACAGCAGAACCTCTTGCAGGATCGCCTGTCGCTCCTAGTCGGTCTCTATGATCTCAATACCGAATTCGATGCCGTTCAGAGTGCGGGATTATTTCTGAACAGCTCCTTCGGGATCGGTCCAGACTACTCCCAAAGCGGACACAACGGCCCCTCGATCTTTCCCGTCACGTCGCTGGGTCTGCGCGTCAAGGTGCGACCAGTTCCTGAGTTTTATATCGCCGCGGCAGTCTTGGACGGCGTGCCCGGTGACCCAACCGATCCGGCCGGTGTGCACGTTTCGCTCAATCGCCAGGACGGAGCGCTCCTAGCCACCGAAGTCGCTGTCTTTGCAGGCGCCCGTCAGCAACGAGCGCTCACGGCCCGTCCGGGGGCCCGGACTCGTAACCGTCAGATTGGCCGGGGTGGCACGGCGGCACGCTACACGGCCAAAGTGGCTCTGGGTGCCTGGGTCTATACGTCGAAGGTCGCCCATCTCGCAACTGCCGACAGCGGATTCAGCTACGGGGTGTACCTGCTCGCGGAGCGCACAGTCTACCGAGAGCGAGGACGTGACGATGGCCTCACCGTCTTTGCGCGGGTGGGGCTTGCCGACGCTGAGGTAAATCGGTTCGGCACGTACCTGGGCGCAGGGGCCGTCTATTCTGGCCTGATTCCAGGGCGATCGGATGACGAGGCAGGAGTGGCCGTCGCCATGGCGCGCAATGGTGATCGCTTTATTCGTGCCACCTCGATGACGGAGGGGATCGTTCCTCACCGGGCAGAGACCGTCTTCGAATTCACCTACCGCATGCAGCTGCTGTCCGCCTTCGCTATTCAACCGGACCTGCAGTGGGTGATTCACCCGGACACCGATCGCTCCATCTCGAACGCCCTTGTGCTCGGGCTGCGCGGTGAGGTGTCAGTATCCGCCTGGTAGTCCTCCGCCGGTCTGTGACTTTGTCGTTCACCGCTGACGTCTAATATTTCGAACGGCATCCACGGGGTGCTGGTTGGGGTATTCAATGACCGGAGGAATCCATGAACGCAACCGTACGGGCGACCCTCGTTGGGCTCTGCCTGATTGCCCCGCTAGTTCTTTCAGGACAATCCTTGGCAGCGCAATCAGTAGAATCGGAACTCGATCGGGCGATACAACGCCTCGAGGAAGCTCGCGCTAGTCAGCTAGATCTCATCGCTCCCCGAGCGTTCTCCCGGGCGGAGCAGAAGGTCACAGACGCCAAGCAACGGTTCGAACGCGGTGGAAGGATCGATGAGATCCGCAAGGTCCTTGGCGAAGCGGACGCCCATCTTCGTGAAGCCAGAGGGTTCGAGGAAATCGGGAAGGTGCTTTTGCGGGAGGCGTTGGCCGCGCGAAACGAGGCGCTCGTTGCGAACGCCCCTGAGTACGCACTGGATGAGTGGAAGCGGGCTGAGTCCACGGTCATCGACGCAGGCCGAAGAGTGGAGTCCGGCGACCAGAGCGCGGCACAGCAGCGGGCCGCCCGCGCAGTCGGCGAGTTCCGCGAGGCCGAGTTTCAGGCCATTCGCCGCGACTTGCTCGGGAAAGCGCAGGAAGTGCGAAGGGAGGCGCTCCAAAAAGAGGCACACAAGAAGGCGGCGCACACGTTCGCTACGGCCGAGTCCTATCTCCAGCAGGCTGAGCAGCAACTGAAGGGTGATCGCTATGCGAAAGGCGAGGCCGCATCGCTCGCCAAAGCGTCGGCCGATGAATATCGTCACGCCACACTGATCGCGGACCTCGTGGACGCGGTCGATCGCGACAAACGGACTGCGGTCGAAAAGTTCCAACTAGAACACGAGGCTCAATTTGGACGAATCGTCGATGCCTTGAACTTCGAGGCGAGATTCTCCGACGGGATTACTCCGGTGGCGGATCAGATCTTGGACGCCATTCAGGGACTCTATGAAGATCGGAACAACCTGCGTGATGACCTGGAAGAGCGGACCAAGGAACTTGCACGAGCGGAGCGGCGCGGCGACTCGCTCCAAACCAAACTCAGACGTATGGTCGATTCACTCGGCGGCCAGCTAGCAGTTATCGAGCAGCGGGAACGGCGCGTGGCGGCCGAGCTCCGCGAACGCGAGCGTCGTGAGCAAACCCTGCGTCGCATCCAAGGCATGTTCTCCCAGGACGAGGCGGAAGTGGTCATGATCGGCGATGAGCTGGTGATACGCCTGTACGGTCTGAGCTTCCCCGTGGGATCCTCGGAGATCCGACCGTCCAACTTCTCTCTCCTGACGAGCGTGCAGCGAGCGATCCGAGAGCTTCCCGATTCGCGGGTTGGGATCGAGGGTCACACGGACTCGCAAGGGAATGATCAGGTGAATCAGGCACTGAGCCAGCGCCGAGCCGACGCGGTGCGGGATTATTTGATTGCGAACATGAACATTACCGAAGGTCGCATCTCGGCTGTAGGGTTTGGTGAGTCCCGTCCCATTGCCAACAACGAGACCGCGGACGGGCGGGCCAAGAATCGGCGCATCGATGTGCGGCTCTATCTAGGTCCTGCTCGCTAAGCCGCGCTCGAACTCCCTAGAGTGGTCCCGGTCGCGGTCACCAGGCGGCCGGGATCTACTTCATCCCTCCTCGTAGCGCCCACCGAGATGCCGGGCGAGAAACTCCTCCGCCGCGGCGTAGAACCGGAGCCGGTTCTCGGGCTTCGCAAAGCCATGCCCCTCGTCCGGAAACAACAGATACTCGTGATCGATACCCTTCCGGCGCATCGCTTCCACGATCTGCTCCGATTCGGCCTGCTTCACTCGCGGGTCGTTTGCCCCTTGAGCAATCAGCATTGGAATCTTGATGCGATCGACGTACGACAGCGGGGAGCGTGATTTCAGAAACTCGGCGTCTTTCTCGGGATCGCCCACACGCTCATGCAGCAGTGAGAGAAACGCCGACCAGTACGGCGGTATGGACTGGATGAACGTGATCAAGTTGCTCGGCCCCACGATGTCAACCGCGCAGCGAAAGAGATCTGGGGTAAACGTGGCGCCCACGAGCGCCGCATAGCCACCATAGGAACCACCGTAGATCGCGACTCGCTTGGGGTCAGCGATACCCCGCGCGACAGCCCATTGCACCGCATCTTCCAAGTCGTGATGCATCTTGGCGCCCCACTCGCGGTTCCCGGCGTTGAGAAATCGCTTCCCGTAACCCGTCGAACCACGAAAATTCACCTGCATTATCGCGTAGCCGCGATTCGCGAGCCATTGAGCCTCCGGATCGTACCCCCACGTGTCCCGATGCCACGGCCCTCCGTGCACGTTGAGCACCATCGGTACCGACTTCCGCCCGATGCCCGGTGGGATCGTGAGATACCCGTGAATTGTGAGCCCATCGCGCGCGACAAATGAGAAAGGCTCCATGGCGGCCAGCGTGTATTGCGCGAGCTCGGGACGCGTGTGGAACAGGAACCGGCCAGTCCGAGCCGATCGGTCAAAGGCGTAATAGGCGGCGGGCCCGGTGTCTTGATCGAACACCACCACCCAGCCGTCATCCCGATCAGTACGACTCGTGATGGCAAAGTCGCCGTGCTGTAGCTGGCGGATGGCGTCGATATCAGGCTGGAGCGACGGATCGAGTAGCTGCCACTCGCGTCGCGCTTTCATGTACGACACCATGAGAGGCTCATAGGTGTCGGAGTCCACAAACACACCGCTCACGTCGTACTGCTCGTCGCCGGCGACCACGGCGGATTCGCCATTTTGGGGATCCCACCTGACCAACCGGGCGGCGTTGGCATCACGTGAATCCTGTAAATAGAGGAATCGCCCATCGCGCGAGAACGTGACCGGCCCACTCGTCATCGCGTCCTCTGAGCCCCACTGAATCGTGGTCTGCCATTCGTCACTCCCGGGACTGCGCAACAGCAGGTCGGCACCGCCATCGGCCCGGCTGGCGACGGCCGCCCGGACGTGCAGGTCCGCATCGGGAACCCACTGAATGATCTCACCGGGATTTCGCGCTCTGCGCTCCAATTCACCGCTGCGGAGATCGAGGTGATAAACGTCATGTGCTCGTGGGTCGTCTTTGTTCATTCCGATGAGCAATTCGTGCGGACGGTGCTTGTCGTGTGCGATGATCTGCACCTGCACATCGTCAAACGGAGTAAGGAGGTGCTCCTCGCCACTCACGGGGTTCACGCGGTAGAGCTGCCAGTTCTCGTCTCCCCCTTTGTCCTGAAGGTAGATCAGGTGTCGATTGTCGTGTGCCCATGCGTACATGCGCACACCGCGATCACGGTCGTGGGTGACCGGGCGAAAGTCGCGCCCGTCCACCGTTCCGACCCAGACGTTGAGGACATCATCCACCGGCGCCAGATAGGACATCCGCTGGCCGTCCGGTGAGAGCTGCGGTGATGCCCGTTCGGGATTGCCGAATAACACCGACCGAGGAATGAGAGAGGGCAACCCGTGAGACATCACAGCATCTTTCGAGCTCGAGGACAGTTGAGATGTATCGGCCACAGATTCATCGGTTTCGTTGTTGGCCACGGCGGGTGAAGTATCTCCCGTACGCGACGCCATTTAATAGAAGAACACCGATGCCAAGAGCGATGCGCATCCCGGTCGTGAGTCCGGGAGGATAGATGAGCGGTATGAGATAGTGCTCAATGAACCCGCCTTCGTATCCCGCACCACCCGCCCGGCGTCGCAGCGCGTTTTCCAACGGGGTCAACGGGCAGACCCAATCCATCAGCTCGATCGCCGCACCCCACCCCGCCGCAGGAAGGTGCACCCAAGCAAGGCGACGCCAACGCCAGGCAAGGAAGCCACCGGCCACAACGAATACAATGAAAAGCCCGTGCAAGACAACCATGGCATCAGCGGCAATCCGAGCGAACATCAGTGGACCATGTCGATCGGGTCTGTGAACCCGCGTTGCGCCGTGTGAGCCATTATCGGTCCTCCGACATGCCTGTCATGCTGCGGAGCTCGGTCTTCCGCGGCCCGCGGCGCGCCGGGGGGCCGGGTGGTGCGGCGTGTGTGGTTTCCGATGCGCTGCCGAACACCGCCGTCGCCGCCATATCACCTGTGACGTTAACGGCGGTTCTGAACATGTCCGGGATCCGATCGATCCCGAGGAGAACCGCGAGGCCATCCAGCGGGACGCCAACGTGTCCCAGCGCCGGCGCCAGGGTGAGAATACTTGCGGAGGGCACACTCGCCACGGTGAGAGATACCAGGAAGGTGGCCAACACGACGCCCGCGAGCGCGCCGATCGGGAGGGGAACCTGATAAAGCCACGCTAGAAACACGACCGACGCCCCTTGAAAGAGAGCGCTTCCCGACCGGTTCAACGCGGCACCCAGTGGAACGACGAAGCTCGCCACCCTGCGCGAGAGCTCGAGCTCGTCCGCGGCCTCGAGCATCGCCGGAATGGTCGCCGCCGAGCTCGTGCTCGAGAAAGCGATGACCTGTGGGCCGATCGATCCTTTGAGGAATCGCCCCGGGCGCATCTTCCCAAACGCACCGACGAGCGGAACGTAGACCACGGCGACAAACAGTACGAGCCCGCCGATGACGGCGAGCACAAAGACGGCCAAGCTTTGCAACATCGCCCACCCAGATCTTGCAGTGACTGGTGCCGCCAGCGCAAAGACGCCAATGGGTGCCGTCCATAGAATCCAGTGAACCAGCTTGATCAACGCGGCCGCGATCGGGTTTGCGAGATCGATGAGGCGTTGCCGCTGTTCGGTCGGGAGGGCCGCAGTCGCGGCCGCAAACATCACCGTAAAGACAATGAAGGGAAGTAGCGCACCGTCGGCGGCGGCCTGAAACGGATTGCTGGGGATGAGCCCGAGGAGAAAGTCGAGGGCAGTTGGCAGCTCCGGGGCTTCGATGCCACCGGCCTCGGCGGTCGCGTCCCGCGCCGCAGCGCCCGCCATTGGGAGGAGAAGCTTCATCGCGCCCATCCCAATGAGAATGGCGACAATGGTCGTGCTCCAGAAGAACAATAGGGTTTGCGTGCCGAGGCGGCCGAGTTGCTTGAGGTTGCTCATGCCGGCGACGCCTACGAAAAGCGTGCTCGCGACGAGCGGGAAGACCACCATTCGAAGGAGATTGACGAACGCGGTTCCCAGGGGGGAGACGCCCTCAGCGAGCCCGAGGAGCGTCGGCGACCCGGTAAGCGCTGCGAGTAGACCAAACAAGAGGCCCCCCAAGAGGCCTATCACGATGGCGACGTGAATCTTCATGGGCTAACTTCCGCCGAACTCAACCGGAGGTGTCGTTGGCTCACGCGCAGAAAATGTCCCCGCGTTGGGCACTCGTACTAGGCGCTTCGAGTGGTTTCGGTGAGGCGTGTGCAAAAGCATTGGCACATGCCGGGTACGACATAGCCGGAGTGCACCTCGACCGCAAGGCCGGGCTCAAACACGTCGAAGATATCGTCAGCGAGATTCAGGGGATGAAACGGCGGGCACGTTTTTTCAACGTCAACGCGGCCGCCGACGACAAACGAAACGAGGTGCTAAACGCGCTGGAGTCAGACGTGGCGGAGCACGGTGGTACGGTGGCGGTCCTCATGCATTCCCTCGCGTTTGGGACGCTCAAGCCAGTCATTGCCAACGATGCGCTCACCAAGAGCAACATTGAGATGACGGTCGATGTGATGGCGCATTCGCTCGTCTATTGGGCGCAAGACCTCGTCGCTCGGAAGTTGATACGTGAAGGAGGCCGCATCTTCTCGATGACCTCTTCCGGCTCGACACGGGTCATCAAAGCCTATGGCGCTGTTTCAGCTGCAAAATGTGCACTCGAATCGCACACGCGCCAATTGGCAGTTGAGCTCGCTCCCTACCGAATCACGGTCAACGCGCTTCGCGGTGGCGTGACGGACACGCCGGCCGCCCGAAAGATTCCCGGAAGCGGCGACCTGTTTGCGTTTGCCGCCAAGCGCAATCCTCACGGTCGCTTGACGACACCGGAAGATGTGGCGCGCGCGCTCGTCGCTCTGTGCGATCCAGGGACGGACTGGATCACCGGCAACGTGATCAACGTGGACGGGGGCGAAGAGGTTTCGGGTTGAATCCGATGGGGATACGCGCAGGCGTCAGGATCTCGTCGCGCGGAGCTGAGCGAACTCCTCTTCGATTTCCTCGAGACGCTGCCGGACTTCGTCTTCCTCGGGCTCTAGCGCGGCAAACGGAACGCCTTGCTGATTGAATAGGGTCTCAACCAGTGCATCCGTGTAACCGACGACGGCGTGCGCAATTCCTTTGTCCAGCACAGCGTTGAGACGAAGAACGGTGGCCATCACCTGCCGCTCGCCCATGCCGGCGATGACCTGCGGCAAGGCCCGGATCAGGAGCTCCCGAAAGTGCTGGATCTCTTCGACCACCTCACCGGCGGCCAACCCACGCGCGGCCGCCGTCCGACCGTAGGCATCACAGGCGCTAAACCACAGGTCGGAAATGACGCGGCGGAGCGGTCCGGTCATCTCGATGAGAATGTCGATGAGAAGGGCCAAATGGCGCTCGACCGTGGGTCGATCGATGTGAGGCGCCTGCGCCATGCGCTCGCTGATCCAGCGGAACCACTGCGCGATGAGCGTATCCCTCTGGGCGGCGAGAGCCTGCCCGACCTCCGAGAGCGTCGTGTTGGATGGTCGTATGACTAGACCCATCCGGAGATCCCCGTTCGGAAGACTGAAGCAGCGTGGAAGTTATTCGCGGCAAAACCGGAGGTCAAAGAACGATCATGGCGACCGTACGAACGATCCCCTTTGAAATCGAAGCGAGCGATGGCGGCCCGCTCCGCGGCGAGGTGCGTGTTGGCGCCATGCTCTCCGGGGGCGGCCCGGCCGTCATTATTTGCCACGGCTTCAAGGGATTCAAGGACTGGGGGTTCTTCCCTCACCTGGCGAATCGCATCGCACGCGCCGGAATCATGGCGGTAACGTTCAACTTCAGTGGTAGCGGGGTGGGGCCGGACGGCGAATCGTTTTCCGAGCCTGAGCGTTTTGGTCACGCGACCTACACTGGTGACCTCGACGACCTTACGCGCGTCGTGACCAGCCTCATGGAGGGTGGACTGGTTGCCGGGCTCACGCCGCCAGGTGCGTTGGGTCTCTTTGGCCACTCGCGCGGCGGCGCGACGGCTGTCCTGTACGCGGCCAAACAACCGCCGGCTGTGCGTTGCCTCATCACGTGGGCAGCCGTGGCCAATGTGGCCCGGTGGGACCCGGCCACTACCCGCCGGTGGCGCACCGAGGGCGTGATGGACATCGTGAACGCGCGGACGGGCGACGTACTCCCGCTGTACACCGACCTGCTGGACGAGATCGAGGCGCATGCTGGTGATGCCCTGAATTTGGTCAGAGCCGCAAGTACCCTCGACATACCCTGGCTCATCCTTCACGGCGAAGCGGACGAGTCGGTTCCGCCGGCGGAGGCGACTATGCTTCATGAAGCGGCACGAACCAGTACCGTGAAGTTGCAATTGATTCCGATGGGGACCCATACGTTCGGCGCCCGCCACCCCTGGGGGGGGACGACGCCGGAGCTAGACGAGGCAATGAGTGCGAGCGTCGCGTGGTATTCACGCCACCTGTTGTGAGTCAGCGACACGGCCGGACGACCACCGCACGGGGTCGTCCGGCGCGTCGGTTACAACCCAGCTGCGTAGAGCGCTTCGACCTCGGTTGAGAATCCTCTACCGGCCTTAGCGCCTACGACCGGCCGTCGGTAGCGAAGCAGGATACCTGCAGCGGCTACTGTGGCCAGGGCAAGCAATCCAACACCGAAGCTGCGAATAGTGCCCTCCTCACGAGTGAGAGATGCGATCACCGTTGCACAACACCTGCACCGCAAGATAGCACGCGGCGCAAGACCCATGCCCACCATGTCCTACCCATATAATGGCACAGGTTTCCGTCGAGTTCCGTAACGAACCAGTAACTTTGCGCTCGCCATGACACAGATCGACTTCGAGACGATTCGCGCCCGGCTTTCAACGCGAGCCCCACAACGAATTGTCGAGCCCGGAACCATTCAGGCGGCGGTCGCACTCGTCCTCACGCCGGGCGAGAAGCATCTCGATCTATTGCTGATCAAACGGGCGGAACGCAGCGGAGACCCCTGGTCCGGTCAGATGGCGTTGCCTGGCGGGCGGCGCGATGCCACCGACCGTGACCTGTTCGAAACGGCCACGCGGGAAACGATCGAGGAAACAGGGATCCGCCTCACATCAGACTTGCTGCTGGGGGAACTGGACGATCTCCATCCTCGGACGCGTGTCCTGCCGCCCATCGTCGTTCGACCCTTCGTATTCGGCCTGACCGCTGCGCCCTCGATTCGAGCGAACGATGAGGTTGCCCTCCACGTGTGGGTCCCGCTCACGGCATTCCCGAACGCCCACCGAGAGGTGGAGGTCAACGTGCGGGGAGTGCGTCGGCGGGAGTTATCCTATGTAGTGGGCGAGCAGGTCGTTTGGGGTATGACGCAGCGTATCCTCAAGCCATTCATTGAGTTGATGCTATAGGGCGGCTGCAGTATTGCCTTTCGGGACGCAATCACTCATAATTTAGTCTAGCTTAATAATTGGATTAGTAGCCTCCTCATTTTAAGGGGGATCTCAGTGATCGCCGATACGAGCAGCACGGGCTATAGCAAGTCCACGGAGGACTATCTCAAGGCTATTTATCGGCTCGAGTCCCACGGGGGACCGGCGCAGACGAGCGCAATCGCGGAGGCGCTGGACATTGCCCCACCGTCGGTGAGTGGCATGGTGAAGCGTCTCTCAGAGTCCGGGCTTCTCGAACACGTCCCCTACCGTGGTGTTCAGCTCACACGAGCGGGGCGCCGGGCAGCACTACGCATGGTCCGCCGGCATCGCATCCTCGAGACCTATCTGACCTCGAAACTCGGGTACGACTGGGACTCGGTGCATGAGGAGGCCGAGCGGTTGGAACATGCCGTGTCCGACGAACTGATCGAGCGGATGGCCCTTGCCTTGGGGAATCCGCGCTACGATCCCCACGGCGCGCCGATCCCAACGGTGGATGGCGATATCGAGCAGCCTGATCTGTTGAGCCTGACCGAGGTCCCGGTTGGCGCCACCGCGGAGCTGCGGATGGTGAGCGACAAGGATTCCGAGCTGCTCCGGTTCATCGCTTCTCTTGGGCTCCGCCCCGGGGTTGGCTTTGAGGTGGTGGGGCGCCAACCGTTTCGCGGTCCCGTAACCATTCGCCTGCTCGATTCCGGCAAGAAGGAGCAGGTGATTGGATACGAGCTCGCTCAAGCACTCCAGTGTGACGTTTTGGATAAGGAGGTGGGATGATGGGTAGCGGCCGCAGATTGTCTCGCCGCGATCTCCTCAAGCAGGGTGTCGCCGGTGCCGCGGGGTTCGCGTTTGCCGGAAATGCCGCGACGGCTTCGGCGCAGGCCTTGACACAGAGTGGGAGTCACAGCGGGCTCAGTCACATGGGTGGAACGGTGGGTATGGTACGCAACGGCTCGATCGATCCGCTCGCGTTTCTCGAGCACTTCGATTACGGAAAAGTCAGCCGGCTTCCGAGTGGGCAGACACTTCGGGAGTTCAACCTGGACGCCATCGACAAGGAGATCGAAGTCGCCCCGGGTGTGTCTTATCCTGCGTGGACCTACAACGGACAGGTACCAGGACCGACCCTGCGTGTCACTGAGGGCGATCGCATCCGTGTCAACTTCCGCAACCTCGGTACGCATCCCCATACGATTCACTTTCACGGGTTTCATCCTGCCAACATGGACGGCGTGTTTGAGCAGGTGACACCCGGTGAGAGCTTCGTCTACGAGTTCGACGCTGAGCCCTACGGCTTGCATTTGTACCACTGTCACACAATGCCGCTGAAGAAGCACATCGCAAAGGGGCTGTACGGCACGTTTATCATCGATCCCAAAACGCCACGTCGGCCTGCCCGTGAGATGGTCATGGTGCTGAATGGTTTCGACACCAATTTCGACAGCGAGAATGAAGTCTACGCGGTCAACACGGTTGCCTTCGCCTACCAGCGCGACCCCATCAAGGTGCTGAAGGGGCAACTGCAACGGATATACATGGTCAACGTGCTCGAGTTCGATCTCCTGAACTCGATGCACTTGCACGCCAATTTCTTCAATGTCTTTCGCACGGGCACGGCGTCCACGCCGCACGAGTTCACCGACACGCTCATGATGTGCCAGGGTGAGCGTCACATCTTGGAGTTCACTTACAATCACGTTGGGCAGTTCATGTTCCATGCGCATCAATCCGAGTTTGCGGAGTTGGGCTGGATGGGGCTCTTCGACGTGGTCGATCCCGTCGCATGACCGAAGCACGGGGGAAGTTGTGGCTGTGGGGTTTGGCGCCGCTGGCGCTCCTCGCCGTGCTCTCATTGATCGTCGCGAACACCGGCTTGCTGGATTTCCTGCGTCGCGGCGTCCCTCCAGTTGAAGAGTTGACGTTCGATCGCGTCACCCTCGCTCCCGGCAAGATTCGTGTGGACGTGGTGAATGGGGGTCCCGACCCCGTCACGGTAGCTCAGGTAATCGTCGACGACGCATTCTGGGATTTCACCGTAACACCGTCGGCGACCGTAGGGCGCCTCAAACGTGCGCGCATTGACATCCCGTATCCCTGGGTCCGGGGCGAGCCGCACGAGATCGTTCTGCTCTCGTCCACCGGGCTGACGTTTACCCACGAGATCGCAGTCGCCACCGTCACACCACCCGCCGGCCCCAGACTGTTCGGTGTTTTCACCTTGATCGGCTTGTATGTCGGCGTCATCCCGGTGGCCATTGGGCTCCTGTGGTACCCACTCTTACGGGAGTTGCGTAGGGTGTGGTTCGACTTCGTGCTCGCCCTGACGGCGGGTCTTCTGATCTTCCTCGCAGTTGACGCTGTTCAAGAGGCGCTGGAAGCCGCGGAGCAGGTCGCCGGGGCATATCAGGGTGTGGCGCTCGTGGCGATTGGAGCGCTCGGAAGCCTTCTACTTTTGCAAATGCTGTCGCGTACCCGGACGAGCATGGGAGGCGAACGGGGCCGCAAAACCGTTGCGGTGTTGATCGCTCTAGGAATCGGCCTGCACAACCTCGGCGAGGGGCTGGCAATTGGAGCGGCGTATTCGCTCGGAGAGGCAGCCCTCGGAGCGTTTCTAATCATCGGCTTCATGTTGCACAACACCACCGAGGGTCTGGGGATCGTCGCGCCGATCGCCAAAGACCGGCCGAAGATCACAACGCTCGTCGGGCTCGGCCTCCTCGCCGGCGTTCCGACGATCGTGGGAGCGGCGATTGGCGGTCTCGCTTATTCACCCCTGTACGCCACACTGTTTCTTGGGCTGGGCGCCGGCGCGATCCTTCAGGTGGTGATCGCGCTCTCAAAGCTCATCGGAAAGGATTCGGAAGCCGGGCTGTGGAGTCCCGCGACGGCTGGTGGGGTGCTGGCGGGACTGCTGATCATGTATGGGACGGGTTTGCTCGTTGCGGTGTGACCCAGCCGGGCGGCGTCGGTCCTAGCTTTTCGTTTTTGAGTGCTCCAGGCCCCGTAGCAACGCGGCGAGCCGCCGGTCGCGGGCGAGCCGCAGTTCCTCGATACGGCCTTGATACGTCCGTTCAATCGCTTTGATCAGTTTCCGCTGTTGCTCTGGTTCGAGCTTCGACCAGCTCGCCAGGTTGCCCCACGCGTTCTCGAACGTGTGCAAGAGATGTTGCAGGAACGCTCCGACCCCGCGGTCCCCAGCGGCGAGATGATAGGTGAGATGCGGTCCCGCGGCGGCCCAGCCAATAGCCGGCCCAACGGACACCGCTCGGTCGAGGTCGGCGACGTCAATCACGCCCTCTAGCACGAGGTCGATTGCCTCACGCCACACGGCCGCGGCAATTCTACCGGCGACGTTGCCTGGCACAGGTTTGCGAATGACGACCGGGACGCGGCCCAGCGCCCGCAGCCAGCCCTTCACCACCTCCAGGAGCGCGCTGTCGGTGACTGCGCTCGGCACCAGTTCGACGAGCGGAACGATCTCTGGAGGGTTGAGCGGGTGAGCCACCAGGCAGCGATCGGGCCGAACGCAGCGCGCAGCGATGTCCTTGGGATGGAAACCGCTCGATGAACTAGTCACGGCGCGTGCTTTTGGCGCAACCGACTCGATTGCCTCGAACAGCTTTTGTTTGACGGCGAGATCTTCCTGGGCTGCCTCGATAATCCACTGGGCATTGCCACAGGCGTCCAGAAGGCTTCGGCCCACTCGGAGGTTTTCCAGACCTTGCTCCAGGGCAGGTGCCACCGCGTGGTCCAGTTCCACGAGGGTCCTCGCCCGCGCTTCAACCTCCTTTGGAGCGTCGCGCAGTGCGCCGGTATGGGCATCGTACAGATAGACCGGCCAGCCGGCAGCAACGCAGAGTGCGGCCCAGCCACGTCCGATATCGCCGGTCCCGATCACGGAAACGCGGAGGTGGCGGGAAGCCGCGCGGCTCGTGCGATCGACCTTGTTCACCTAGACCACCGCGTCCTGGGGGTGTGTGGCTTCACTGGTCGTCCAACAGGTCACCAAACACCCGCCGCAACAGGCTCCGCATTCGGGCAATGTCCACGCCCATCGCGACCGGGGTGCTAGCGCCGTCCGGGTGCTCCTTGGTATGCCCCCGGTGCTCGTCATTGTCCAATACCACACGCAACGGAATCTCCTTCCAGGTCAGCAGGTCCGGGTCGAGTAGGACACCAACCGGCAGCACGTCGTTGACCACACAACCGTCCAAGCGTTCCTGGAACCTGTGGAATTGCACATAGAATGCCAGGGCGCGTTCCAGCCACCGGATCAGCGCTCGGTCGGACGTCGCCAGCCGCTCCACCTCGTCGCTGGAAAGTGCCATGCGTCGGGTCACATCCAGCCCTACCATCGACGTGCCGATTCCGGACTCGAGGACCTTCTGCGTGGCTTCCGGATCACACCACGCATTGAAGTCGGCCCATCGATTCGTGTTTCCGCGCTCGGCGATGTTCCCGAACATCCCCAGGTGGCGCTCGACCTTCTCCCCCACCAGTTCTTCGTCCTGTTCCCATGCCACTGCGAGGTTGGTCAACGGACCGAGTGTTATCAAGGTGACGGGGTTGGACGCCGCCGCGAGCACCTCAACGAGGGCGCGCTGGTTGGGAATACCATCCGCTGGAGTGGATTTGGAGACCTGCGCAAACCCTACACCCGATTTGCCGTGCGTCTCCGGAGCCGTCACCAACGGTCTGACGAGGGGACGATCGGTACCAGGCACGACACGAATGTCGTCTCGTCCCAGAATGCCCAAGAGTTCCCGGACGTTGCGTGTCGTTGCGGCGAGTGGAGCGTTCCCATATGACGTCGTGATGGCGAGGATGTCGAGTTCCGGAGAGCAGACCGCGAGGGCGAGGGCGACGACGTCATCGATCCCGGGATCGGTGTCGATCACGATTGGTAGGGGGGAGCTCGGCACCTACCGTTCCCCGTATCCCATATCTCGCTCGGGTGACGTGGCGGGGGCCGCGTGAACCTGCGGCTCCCCTTGCAGCCGCCTGGCATTCCCCTGTAGGCTCCACGACGTGATAGGCACCCCCTCGGCGGACTGGAAAGCGCAACGCGCAACGTACAGCGCGCTCATCGAGCACTTCGGCGCCGGCTGGATGAATGGCCGCGCGGAAGAGATGGCGGAGGTGTTCACCGACGACGCCGTCTTTGTCCCCGGACCATTCGACGCGCCCCTCCGCGGACGGACGGCGATCGTCGAATACTGGAAGGACATCCCCTCTGAACAAGCAGAGGTCTCATTCCGATACGGCGAGATTTACGTTGCCGGTCCATGGTTCGCCACTGAGTTTCGCTGCACCTTCAGACGGCGCCGTTCCGGCGATCGGATCGACATCAAGGGAGCGCTCTTCTGCGAGACGAGCGATGACAAGATAGCGGAGATGCGCATGTACTGGCAGCGAACCGCAGGGTGACACGGTCATGACGGCGGAGGTGCTCCTCGGGACACAGGGTTGGGGATATCCGGCTTGGGTGGGACCATTCTACCCTCACGGCACGAAGCAAGCCGGGATGCTGCAGATCTATTCGCGCGCCTTTCGTACCGTGGAGGTCGATTCGACGTTTTACGGAACCCCACCTGAAGCCGTTGTGCGTGAGTGGCGCGAACGCGTTCCCCAGGACTTCGTGTTTGCCTTGAAAATTCCCCAGGAGATCACGCACACCCGGCAACTCACGGACGTCCAGGAACTCCTGAACCAGTTCTTGGAGCGCGCCCGGCTCCTCGGTGATACTCTGGGCCCGTTGCTGGTACAGCTGAGTCCGGCCTTCCGAGCCACGGATGAGCACGAGTCGATCCTCGCCGAGTTCATCGGGCAGCTCCCTGCCGAGTTCCGATGGGCAGTCGAGTTCAGAGATCCTCGCTGGGTCACCACCGCCATGCTGGAACGCTTGCGGTCACACAATATCGCCCTCGCACTCGTGGACGGACGGTGGATCCGGCGTCGAACAGTGCTCGACCTCATCCGCCAGCCCACCGCCGACTTTGCCTACATCCGATGGATGGGACCAACACGTTCCATCATCGATTACTCACGAGTTCAGGTCGATCGCGACCGTGAGCTGGCTCAGTGGGGCGATGCGATCCGCGCGCTCGCCGAACGAGTGCGAACCGTGTACGGATACTTCAACAATCACTTCCAGGGTCACAGCCCCCAAAGCGCTCGATCCCTCCAGCGAGCCGTCGGTCAAACACCGATGGACCCCAAGGCACTTCGCCAGCAAGTCGAGCTATTCAGCTAGAGTCGCCGGGGCTCAAGAAGCGCTGCCCCGGGGCCGATACTGATGAAAGCGTCGGGTTTCGTGTGCCCGGCCCAATAACTCTATTCCTCTAAGGTGTTGCTGTGGCAGAACATAGCATCCTCATGATCGACGACGACCCGGACGTCCTGCGGACGATGGGGCGGTTCTTCGAGCGGATGGATTACGAGGTTTATCAGGCGTCCTCCGGTAAGGAGGGTTTGGGCTTGTGGCATCAGCACGAGCCGGACGTCACGATCCTCGACCTGTTCCTTCCGGACATGAGCGGTATGGAGGTCTTAGAAGACCTGCGTCGCCAGCGTGCGATGGTCATCATGCTGACCGGGCACGGTGACGTTGACCTCGCGGTTAAGGCTATGCAGATGGGCGCGGAGAGCTTTCTCACGAAGCCCATCGACATGTCCCATCTCACCGCGGCGGTGGAGAAAGCGATCGAGAAGAGCCGACTCCGTCGCGAGAACGCGGAGCTGCGGGTTCGTCTCAAGCCGAGCTTCAAGCGGCGCCTGGTAAAGATCTCGATTCCCGTTGCGTTGGTAGCCGCGGCAGCAACCGTGGGAATGCTCATCGGGGGAGGACGGAACGAGGACGTCCGTCCACGACGGCCAATCCCGGTCCCATTGGACACCTCACAGGCGGTGATGACCGCACCAGCTCCTGGACTCACGCCGTAACTCGATAAGCGGGTGGCCCGCCCCGCTCCCCACATCCCATTCGTAATAAGTCGCCCCCTGGCGGTCACTCGGTTTCCGCGACCGTGACCCAGGGGGCGTATCCATCTATTTTCCCGAGCATGCCTTTGCTCCGCGTGGCCATCGCCCAGATCCGGCCCCGCAAAGCCGACTACGGCGAGAACCTCAGGCGTGTCGGATCGGTGTTCGCCCAAATCGCCGGATCCGAGACGACGCCTGGGCTCATCGTGTTTCCCGAAACGGTCATGTCGGGCTACTTCCTCGAGGGGGGTGTGCGGGATGTCGCCGTCTCGACGGGGACGCTCTTCCGCGATCTGGCTGCGCAGCACTCACTTTCGGGATGTCCCCAGGTCGATGTGGTCGTCGGGTTTTACGAGGAGTACCGCAACCGGTACTTCAACTCCGCCATGTACGCGACCCTTGGCGGCGCGCAACCGGGTGTGCGTCACGTCCATCGCAAGGTCTTTCTCCCAACGTACGGGGTGTTTGACGAGGAACGGTTCGTCGACCGCGGGCAGTTTGTGCAGGCGTTCGAGACCGATTGGGGGAGGGCCGCGATGGTGATCTGCGAGGACGCTTGGCATTCACTAGTCCCGACCCTCGCGGCACTAGACGGCGCGCAGCTCGTGATCGTCCCGAGCGCCTCACCGGCCCGTGGTATCGGGCCGGGCAGCGCGCGGTCCGAAGATGGAGAGGCGTTGCCCGCCAGCGTGCGTCGCTGGGAGCGTGTTATGCGCCGGATCGCAGAGGAGCACGGACTGTACGTGCTTTTGGCGCAGCTGGTAGGGTTCGAAGGGGGGAAGGGTCTTTCCGGCGCGTCGCTCGCAGTCGCTCCGAGCGGTGATGTTCTCGTCAGGGGTCCGCTTTTCGAGGAGGCCTTGATCACGGTTGAGATCGACACCGATGAGATCACGCGCGCGCGCGCTGCTTTCCCACTCCTCGCCGATCTCGAGGCGCAGATGTTGAATCTGTTGGAACCATTTGGTGGTAGCACGGTGCGTGAAGTGGATTTCGATCCCGAAGATGAATGCCCCCGCACTCCCCGTCCCGCACCGGAATCCAGGCATAGGGTTGTCAGCACACGTGACCGAGCGGATCCGTTGGTGATCGACCCTGTCCTCACGGAACAGTGGCTCGTTCAGTTCCTGCGCGACGAGCTCATCGAGCGAAGAGACTTCTCGAAGGGGATCGTGGGGTTGTCGGGGGGAGTGGACAGCTCCCTCACGGCCGCGTTGGCGGCGCGGGCGCTCGGGCCGAAGAACGTCGTCGGGGTTCGAATGCCCTACCGCACCTCCAGCGTCGAGAGTCTGGAACATGCCGCGCTCGTGGCCGGGCAATTGGGAATCGAGATGCTGACGGTGGACATCACCGACGCTGTCGATGGGTATGTCACCGCGGCGGATGCGCAGGCGGACGCTGCGCGGCGAGGGAACGTGATGGCGCGGATGCGCATGGTCACGTTGTTCGACCTATCCGTCAAGCACAACGCACTCCCGCTCGGCACGGGGAACAAGACGGAACGTCTTTTGGGATACTTCACCTGGCACGGCGACGACGCACCCCCAGTTAACCCCCTCGGTGATCTATTCAAGACCCAAGTGCGGGCGCTAGCACGCCACATGGGGCTCCCCGAGATCGTGGTCGCCAAGCCCGCCACCGCTGACCTGATTCGGGGCCAAACGGATGAAGAGGACCTCGGCATTAGCTACGACAAGGCCGATCACATTTTGCATTGGTTGCTCGAGGGGGTTCGACCGCATCAGATCACGAGTCTCGGCTTCACGCACGAGGAAGTCGAGACGGTCAGTAGACGCCTCCGTTCAACGCATTGGAAGCGGCGTCTGCCGACCGTTGCTATGGTGAGCAGCAGCGCGATCGGCGAGAGTTATCTGCGGCCGGTCGACTACTAACAAAAACGTCGACCACGGTTTGTGGGCAGAGTCCTGAAAGGCTCGAGATGACCGGTAAGGACGCGAATCCGAAACCTCCCGGCGCCTCCCATGCGACGATGACAGAACTGATGATGCCGAACATGGCGAACAGTCTGGGAAACGTGTTCGGGGGTGTTCTCCTGTCGCTGGTAGATCGGGTCGCGGCCGTGTCGGCCATTCGCCACGCCCAAGGGCCGTGTGTGACCGTGTCCGTTGACCGAGTAGATTTTCGAGAGCCGATTCACGTGGGCGAGCTCGTCACAGCGCGCGCGAGTGTGAATTACGTCGGACGCACCTCGATCTATGTGGGTGTTCGGGTGGAGGCTGAGGACATCGTGAAGGGAATCGTGCGCCACACCAACAGTTGCTACCTGACTTTCGTGGCGATCGACGCCGCTGGACGGCCCGTCGCCGTGCCACGGCTTGCGCCGGACACGGATGAGGAGGTGCGTCGCTTCAAGGCGGCGGAGCGTCGGCGGGCCCTGCGGCTTCAGGAGATGAATGCCAGGGGGCCAACGTGAGGCCGGAGCGTCTGATCTGTGTTTTTAGCGGCGGTGGGGCGAAAGCGGCAGCCCACGTTGGCGCTGCTCGTGCGCTCGAGGAGCGTGAGCTGCGGCCGTTCCATTTTGTCGGTACCTCGATGGGAGCGGTGATGGCGGCGTGCTTTGCGAGCGGCCTGTCGTACTCGCAAGCGCTCAAGCGCGTCATGTCGATTACCAGGCGTGACGTCGCCGCGCTGTCGCCCGGCGCCCTGTTGGGGCTTTTTGCGGACAGCTTGCTTCGCGAAGAGCCGTTGCGAGATACGATTGCCAAGCTGGTTCCCGCTCGACGATTCGAAGAGCTGACCGTGCCGCTTACCGTCACGGCGGTAGATGCAGACAATGGACAGCTCGTGTTGTTCGGGGCGGGTGGACGCTCGCGTGTGCCATTGATCGATGCCCTCTACGCATCGTGTGCGCTGCCGCTCTACTATCCTCCAGGTGTGGTTGGCGACCGCCGGTACTTCGACGGCGGGCTCAGGGCGGTGTTACCACTGGACGTCGCCTCGGGGTTCGACCCTGACTCGATTTTCGCGGTCATGGTGGGACCATCGGTTTTCGAGCCAATGCCTACCAACGGTGCGCTCGTCCCCGCTATGGTCAGAGTCCACAACACCGCGATGCGGATCCTGATGGCGTCACAGACCGAGGCCGTGCTACGACGGTGGAGCAACGCTCCTGTCCCCTTGGCGCTCGTGCGTCCGCGATTGGAGCACGGAGCGACCTTCGCTGTCGACCAGGCGATCGGCTTCGTCGAAGAGGGGTATCGCTCGGCGGTGCGCGCGTTGGGTACGTGGGGGGCGCTTGCATCATCAACAACTTGATCGTCGTTCCCAGATCCGGGTGGTTACTTTTCGGTGCTTGCGAGAGCCGCGCGGGGTTTCGACCCGTCTGCACTTGGCCTGGTCGCGGTGTAGCCATTCGAAGAGCCGATCTCCCTGACGGCTACGCCGTCGGCCTCGGCGAAATGCAATCAATGAGAGAGAGTTAAGGCCCCATGTCCGACACTCCCATCAAGTACTTCACCCTGGACGAAGCGAATCGCACGCTGCCCTACGTCCGGCGCGTGGTCACGGACATCGTGGAGGCCTATGCAGCATGGCGTGACACGATTCATCAGTACGAGTTGATCGCGGCTGCGAGCCGTAGTGATGACGGCGAAACCGACGAGCAGATTGCCTTACGTGAAAAGGTCGATCAGATAGCCCGCCGCATCAACGCATATATCGACGAGCTGACGAAGGTGGGGTGCATCTTCAAGGGGTTCGAGCCGGGGCTAGTGGACTTTTATAGCCGCTTGAACGGACGCGACATCTTTCTCTGTTGGCAGCTGGGCGAGGACGACATCGGTTACTGGCACGAGTTCGACACGGGGTTCGCGGGCCGGCAGACGCTCGTGCCCGAGCTGGTGAATGGGCAGTTCGACACGTGAACGTGCTCCTTTTCGTACATCTCCTGGGGTCAGCCCTGTGGATCGGCGGCGCCATCGCCGCGATGGTCGTAGCGCTGAATGCCCGCGCCGAGGACGGTGTCGTGCGCGCGGGGGCCTTCCGCTTACTCGCACCGGTGCACACGTTGGTGATCGGCCCTGGTGCGCTGCTAGCCGTGGCTTCGGGGCTCTTGCTGACGATGCGTTTCATGACTGAGGGCGCGCCCGAGTTGATGGCCGCCCCGCGCATCTGGGTCATGCAGGGCGCCGGGCTTCTTGGGGGATTGCTCGTGCTCCTCATCGGCTTGCCAACCGCAGTGAAGATGGGAGCGCTCGCAGTGCCAGACGCGGCCGGGTCACTGTCGGAGAGCTTCGAGCGGTATCGCAAACGTCAGGCTGTGGTGTCCTCCGTAGCCGGCGTTCTCGCGCTGATTGCGCTGTTTGCGAGCGTGCTGTTGTAAGCAGACACTCAAGGCGGGCGGAGTAACAACCGGTCAGAACCATGCGGGCGGGGTGCCTATAGTGGTCCAAGTGGCTATGGCTCACATCACGGTTTGGCCTCATGGTTGAACATCGGGACTCCGGTCGCTGGCGGCTGACGTACGCCGGGAAGATGGATTTCCCAACGCCGGGGGCTGCGCTCGATATCCGGCGTATCGTAGGCCGTATCACTCTCCAAGCCGGCAGTCACCTCGGCCGCATCTCCTATCTCGTGTGGGAAGTCATCCGCGGGATGGCGGAGCTCAAGATCTGGGTCCCGCGGGCATTCGAGCAGGGCGTTCACGTAGGGTATGGCTCGCTCTTTATCGTCTTGATCACCGCCGCCTTCGCTGGTGGAGTGACAGCGCTCCAGACGGGTTATCAGTTCACCGGCAACATCCCGGTCTATGTCGCGGCCGGCGTCATAACCGAATCGATCATTCTCGAACTTGGACCCGTCCTGACCGCCCTGATCCTCGCTGGGCGGATCGGGGCACGATACGCCGCTGAGCTCGGGACGATGCGCGTCACCGAGCAGATCGACGCGCTCGAAAGCCTCGGCCGATCCTCGGTGTCACACCTCATCATCCCACGTGTCGTGGCGGGCACGCTCATGGTACCTGTGCTCGTGGTGTTCGCCGACGTGATCGGTATCTGGGCCGGCTGGCTTGGCGCGCGTGGGGCACTTGGGATTAGCAATGCTGATTTCGTTTACGGCGCCCGCTACTTCTTCAAGGCGTTCGACCTCTGGTACTCGATGATCAAGTGTTTCTTTTTCGGGCTCGCTATCACCGTGATCCCCTGCTACATGGGATTCAGTACCAAGAAGGGGGCGGAAGGAGTGGGACGGGCAACGACCGGAGCTGTAGTGAGCGCATCGGTCATGATTCTCTTCTTGGATGCCTTGCTAGCGCGGATACTGCTACAGTGACCGCGTCCCTCTGGTTCCCGTTCGACAGGCGGGTCGTACTGGACAGGCAGTGCAACGCGGTCGTCGAGCTGTACAATACAGGCTCCCGAGGTCCATCAGGGCTTGGTTGAATTCCCAAGCTGCCCGACGACGAGAGGGGAGCAAACGCTGCGCGAGACCCCACAGACGGCGCGTGCTCGGCGCCGTTTGTCCGGCAGGGAGGCGAAACGCGCGGCGCAAGACGCGCGCGACATTAGTATCCACGGCGGGGACCCGGTGCTCGTACGCAAAACTGGATACCGCTCCGGCGGTGTAGCGTCCGACGCCGGGCAACGACTCGAGCGTTCGGGGATCACGGGGGAGGATTCCGGCGTGGTGGTTGACCACCGTCTTCGCCAAGCGGTGGAGGTTGTGAGCGCGCCGGTAGTATCCGAGGCCGTCCCACGCCTCGCGAACCGCTCGCGGTGAGGCGGCGGCGACGTCGCGCAGCGTTGGGAAGCGTGTCAGAAACGTTGTGTAGTACTCGCGGACCCTGGTCACCTGTGTCTGCTGGAGCATGAACTCGGAGACGAGGATCTCGTACGGATCGCGCGTTTCGCGCCACGGCAATCGCCGGCCGTGCTCGCGGAACCATCGAAGGAGACGCCGTTTGAACCGGAGTGCGTTGGTTGGCAACCGTCGTGGCATGGAGCTGGAAAGATAGTGCAAGATCGGTTGGTATGATCGAGCTCAAACACGTGAGCAAACGATTCGGCGACCTCATCGTCCTCGATGGGGTGAACTTCGACGTGCGTCAGGGAGAGACGGTGGCCCTCCTGGGGCCGTCGGGCACTGGCAAGAGCGTCTTGCTCAAGCATATCAACGGACTCATCCATCCGGATTCCGGTGAAGTGTGGGTTGACGGTCTCTTTGTCCCGGCGCTCAAGCGTAAAGAGCTCGCAAAATTACGCAACCGTATAGGCTACGTCTTCCAGTTCGGAGCGCTCTTCGATTCGATGAGCGTGTCCGAAAACATCATGCTAGGAATCACCGATCCCGATTTGGCGGAGGACGACGATTACTGTGAGCAGCGCGTACTCGAGTGTCTCTCACTGGTCAACCTGCCGCTGGAAACTGCGACAAAGTTTCCCGCCGACCTCTCCGGTGGCATGAAAAAACGTGTAGGGATTGCTCGGGCGATTGCAGGGCGACCAACGTATGTCTTGTACGATGAACCCACCTCTGGCCTCGACCCGGTGAACGCCGATATCATCGACGGGCTCGTGGAGAAGTTGCAGCACGAGCTTGGCGTGACCAGCGTGGTCGTGACGCACGACGTACGCGGCTCGTTTAAGGTGGCCGATCGGATCGCCCTTCTCCAGGAAGGGTCGATCCGAGCGATGGCCCCGCCAGCCGAGCTTCGCCAGAGCACTGATCCGGCAGTCCAGCAGTTTTTGGAGCGCGATCTCTCTTAGGAGACCTTGGAGCCAACTCATGGATCTCTATTACAAACAAGAAATCAGCGTTGGTGTCCTTGTTCTCGCCGCCATCGTGATCTTCGTGGGAGGCTTGCTCTGGCTCACGAGCCGTTCGCTCTTCGGGTCGGGCGAAATCGGTACGGTCGCTCGGTTTGAGAGCGTCAAGGGTGTGACCGAAGGGGATCCCGTTCAAATCTCAGGCGTGAGAGTCGGTCGAGTGCTCAGCGTCGAGCTCGAGGGTGTGGGCAACGTGCTCGTACGGATGGCGGTAAGGGACACGCACCGCCCACGCACCGACGCGTCGGCAGCCGTCAGGTCGCTGGATTTCTTGGGCGCACGGTACATCGAGTACAATCCGGGAACATCTGACGATTTCCTAGCGGAGGGAGAGTTCATCGATGGCGAGCCCGAAACAGACTTTGCCGGCGCTGCCACGGCGATCGGGGACCGCGCGTCGGAGTTTCTTTTGCGCTCGCAGGAGCTGCTCGTAGAGGACGTCCGCCCTACGCTCCATTCGGTACAGCGGTCGCTCGACGTCATTGCGCGGCTCGCGGAGGGCCCGGTTGTGAACGATCTCCGCGCAACGCTGGCCCAGATGCGAGTCGTTGGCGAACGACTTGACTCGACACTCGCCAACCCCGCCATCGACCGGTCTATCTCACAAATGGACGAGATTGCGGAGAGCTTGCAGGAGATGGCGGACGGCTTGGCCATGACCACACAGAGCATGGGGCAGATTCTCCAGAAGATCGACAACAACGAGGGCACCCTTGGGCGGATGGTGAACGACCCCGCTCTCGCGGATGATCTCAGTGCTGTGCTCGCCGAGCTCAAGCTTCTGCTCGAGGATCTTCGCGAACGTCCCGGGCGTTACATGCCACGGAATTTCAAAGTGTTTTGAGAATTGGGTTGCAAGGCCCGAAGGCTGGAAGGTAAGCGCTCGCCCCGCCATTATATTCTCTCGCCCGACAATGCTCTCTGTCACGTTCCTCGGCACCTCGGCCGCTCGCCCCACCGTTGAGCGCGGTGTGTCCGCCATCTCTGTTGTTCGAGAGGGCGAGACCCTGCTGTTCGAGTGCGGTGAAGGGACACAGCGGCAGATGATGCGCTACGGGGCGAGTTTCGCGCTCAGCGAAATCTTTTTCTCGCACTTCCACGCCGATCACTTTCTTGGCATCACAGGGCTCGTCCGCACGTTGGGGCTGCAGGGGAGAGAGGAGGTCCTGCACCTCTACGGACCGCGAGGTGCGTCGCGAATTCTCCAAGCGGCCATCGAGTTGGGTAGTGAACGGGCGCCGTTTCCGGTCGAGATCCACGAGATCCGCCCCGGCGATGTCCTTAAACGCAACGAGTACGATCTCGAGGTGTTTCCCGTGGAGCACGGGAGAGGAGCGGTGGGATTCGCGATTCGGGAGCACCAGCGACTCGGACGATTCGATCCTGAGAAGGCTCGAGAGCTCGGCGTTCCGGAAGGGCCCTTGTGGGGGAGAATCCACCGTGGTGAAACCGTCGAGATTGACGTTGCCACGGATGATGGAACACGAGAACGACGCAGCGTGGGACCGGAGCAAATCGTCGGCGCACCACGGCCCGGCCGTCTTGTCGTATATAGTGGGGACACGAGGCCGTGCGAGCGGGTTGTTGAAGTGGCCGATGGCGCCGACCTCCTGATTCACGAGGCCACCTTCAGTCAGGAGGAGGCGGATCGCGCCCGTGAGACCGCGCATTGCACGGCACAGGAAGCGGCGCAAGTTGCCCTCGCGGCTAAAGTACGCCAGTTGGTGTTGACGCACCTGAGCGCGCGGTTCTCTGTTGCGAGTGATATTCTGCTGGCCGAAGCGCGTGAGGTCTTCGCAGAGACGGTGGTGGCACGAGACGGAATGACGATCGACGTGAACTTCGAGGAACCGCAGTGAGCTGTAAGCGGCGAACAGTAAGCGGGTCCACAGGTTGCGACGCACCGATTAGCGGGGAGAATGTGGCCAGCTAATACACGATCCCAGCGCCGTGCTTCGTGGCGTGCTAAAGCGTTTGGAGAGTGACAGATAGCATCCTGCTCAATGCTCACTGCTCACTAGGCGGTGGGCGCCTGTAGTACAGGGTTTACACCCGGCGCAGGGGGTCCTAAGTTCCGTAGCCCGCTCAGGTAGGGTGGCAGGACACTTGTGTCGGGGCTGTAGCTCAGCTGGGAGAGCGCCTGGATCGCACCCAGGAGGTCAGGGGTTCGAGCCCCCTCAGCTCCATGTCGGCGGTTCGGAGTAAGGAGTGAGTAGGCTGCACTCCTTACTCGTCACTGCAGTACGCTGCCCCGTGGTGTAATTGGCAACACGTCTGACTCTGGATCAGAAGAGTCCTGGTTCGATCCC
>JBFGJG010000053.1:0-27137 GCA_041577295.1 Gemmatimonadales bacterium | reverse complement strand
CGGGTCGCGCGCATCGCCGAGGAGGGATTCGAACGCGCGGTGGCGATCCCGCTGTCGCCGTTCCGATCACAGCTGGCCACCGGCGCGTATCATCGAGTCGTCAAGGAGGCCAACGCCCGCCTGGCCGAGCCGATCCACTGGTGTTACGCCGGCGACTGGCATCTGCATCCGATCTTCCTGGCGTTGTGGCAGCGGCGTCTGGAGGATGCGCTGCTCGGAAGCCCGGAACCACCGGCGGTCGTGTTTACCAATCACAGCCTGCCGGCGCAGGAGCTCGATCCCGCCGACCCCTACTCAACGGATTTCGAGGCGACGGCGGGTGCGCTTGCCAAGCGTTGTGGGCTTACCGTGTGGTACACGGCTTATCAGAGCGCCGGCGGTGGAAAGACCATGTGGCTCGGCCCGGCATTGGGACACGTTCTCGCTGAGTTGATTGGAACGGGTCATCCCTCGATACTGGTCGTGCCCGTGGGGTTCGTGATGGATCATCTCGAAGTGCTCTACGACCTCGATGTCGATGCCGCGCAGATGGGACGGGAGCTCGGCGCTACCGTCACACGGACACTCATGCCCAACGACGACCCCCTGCTCATCGCGCTGCTCACGGACATCGTGCGGACGGCTTGCGGGGGAGCGAGGGTCAAGAGGGGCGCGAAGACCGCGACGTGATGTCGGGTGGTCAGTTGCCGCGCCCGCCAGCCACCACGCGCGTCCACACACGGTCGTACAGGGCTCTGGCTTCACCCAACTCCTCCAAAATCTCGAGCCGTTCCAGCACCTCTTCTGGTGGAAAGAGCGCGGGGTCGCGACGGATAGCGGGCTCGATATGCGGCAGCGCTGCCGCGTTCGGGGATGCAAAGCGCGTGTAGTTGGTGAGCGCGGCTCCATGCTCGGCCGCGAGCACGAAGTTGATGAACACTTCCGCCGTGTACCGATTCGGCGCGCGCACCGGAACGGTCATGTTATCTGTCCACACAATCGATCCCTCCCGCGGTACGACGAACACGATGTCGGGAACCTCGTCCTTCGTAAGCACGATGTCCCCATTGTAACCGTGCACCACAACTGCATCCGCCGATGCGAGAAGGTCTCGCCCACCGGTGGCTGACGCGTAGGCAAGCACACGACGTCGTTGCTGGGTGAGGAGGTTTTGCGCTGCCTCAAGCTCTTTGGGATCCCTCGAGTTCACTGAGTGCCCCAGGTATTTGAGGGCTGCTCCAATGGTCTCTCGCGGTTCGTCGAGCATGGTGAAGGGCCCCAAGCTCGCCGCCGAATCGAATACGAGCGCCCAGGTGTCGAGGGCCCGGGTCGTGTCGACCCGATCGACGCGGATCCCCAAACCCGTGGTCCCCCACTGATACGGTGCGGAGTAGGTATTTCCCGGATCGAAGGGAAGATTGAGGAATCGTGGGTTGATGTTGGCGAGATTGGGCAGGTTGGAATGATCCAGCGGCTGGAGCAGTTGCCGTCCTGCCAAAATCTGGACGGCATAATCCGCCGCAATGACCACATCGTACTGGCCGATGCCACCGGCGAGCAGTTTGGCGATCATGGCGTCATTGTGGTCGAAGAAGTCCACGATCACATCGACGTGGTACTCCTGCTCAAACCGCTCGACCAGCGCCGGCGCGATGTAATCTGAATAATTCAGCACGTTGAGCGAGTTGCCCAACCGTTCGCCCTCGACCGTGAGACCGTAGGCCTCGATGGTGGGGGGCCTATCCACTCCCCTACCGCCACAAGCATAGAAGGCTGCAGCGACGACTACCCACGACCTCCGGATCCACACCCGAGAATTACGCAAGCTTTTCCTCCCGGACGCGGCTCAGCTTGAGTCCGAGCCATCCCAAGAGAAATGTCGTTGCCAACATCAGCGTCGCGAGCGCATTCACGTCAGGTGTTACACCCCGCTTGAGCATCGAGTAGATCCGAACGGGGATGGTCGATGCACCCACGCCGGCGGTGAAATACGTGATCAAGAAATCGTCGATCGAGAGCGTGAAGGCGATCGCCGCACCTGCGATGATCCCTGGGAGAATCAGTGGCAGAATGATGACCCGAGCTCGCTGGATTCGGCCGGCTCCAAGATCACCGGCTGCTTCCAACAGCACCCGTGGAAATGCCTGGAGCCGGCCACCGACCACCAGCGCCACAAACGGGATCTGGAACGTGACGTGGGCGAGGATCACCGAGGTCCGGCCGAGCGTAAACTGGACCGCCACATAGAACATGAGCAGCCCAACGGCCATGACGATGTCGGGCAAGATGACGGTCACGTAGAGTAGTGCCCGTACGATCGAGCTTCCCGCAAAACGGTAAAGGTAGAGACCCACTGCCAGCAGGGTCCCCAACACGGTGGCAATCAGCGTCGAGGTGAGACCGACGATTGCGGTGTTCTCGAGCGCCGCGAGGAATTCTGGGCTCTGCAGCAATACTCGATACCAACGGAGAGTGAACCCGTTCCAGGTGAGTGCAAAGCGTGAATCGTTGAACGAGTAGGCGACCACCACCAGTATCGGGAGATAGGCAAACAGGAAGACGCCGACGAGTCCGGCCAATCGCCACTGACGTTTCACAGCGCGCGCTCTCCACCCGCGCGGCCAACGACCCGCACGAACACGACCACCGCGGCGAGCACCGCCGCAACCAGCGTCACGGAGAGCGCGGCGCCAAACGGCCAATTTCGTACCTGCAGCAGTTGGTTTTGAATGAGATTCCCTATCATCATGCCGCGCGCCCCACCCAGCAGATCGGGGGTCACGAACGACCCAAGGGCCAGGACGAAGACAAAGACACATCCAACGATCACACCACCCAAACTCTGTGGGAGAATGACGGTGCGGAACAGCCGCCAGCCCTTGGCACCGAGATCTCTGCCGGCTTCAACCAGGCGGCGATCGATGCGCTCGAGGGCGGCGTAGATGGGAAGCACCATGAACGCCAGATACGAGTGCACGAGACCCACCAGCACCGCCCCCTCGGTAAACAGCAAGTTCAGGGGTTCGCTCGAGAGACCCGTGCCCTGCAAGATGACGTTCACCACGCCCTCGCGACGCAAGATGACAATCCACGCGTAATTCTTGATGAGGAGATTGATCCATGACGGGATCACGAGAATGATCAACGCCAAAACTTGCCGCGACTTCTCGAGGTTGCTGATGGCCCATGCAGCTGGGTATCCGATCACGAGGCACAGGACGGTCGTAAGAAGGGCCAACCGTAGAGAGCGCCACAACACCGTGAGGTACACCGGGTCCACGATCTCCCGGAAATGCCGCAGCGTAAATTCACCAGCCTCGCCGGGCGCCTCCGCAGAGGAAAACGCGAGAAGGAGGACGATGATGAACGGAAGGAGGAGGAACACCGCCAGATAACCCGTAGCGGGGCCGACGGTGGCGGCAACGGCACGCCAATCTTTCATTCGTCGGGCAGCACCACGATATCCGTCGGCGCGATCACCAGGTGGACGTTCGCCCCCTTCGCAAGATCCGCTTGGCGTGCTCGACCGTGCACGTGGACGAGAAACTCGACCCCCGCGACTGCAATACGGTATTCGACGACCGCACCGAGGTAGCTCGCGGCTGTCACGGTTCCACGAAGCACGTTTGTTCGACCATGCCCTGACGGAGCGTCCTCGAGAAGGTCGATCGACTCCGGCCGGATGAGCACGGTGGCGGAGCCGTTGTTCGGCCGAGTGGGGGGCTCGAGCCGAAGCGCGAAGCCAGCCGGATGTACCACACGATCCGGCGCGTCGGGCGCGATCTCGACCCCAAAAACGTTGGATGAACCGAGGAACTCCGCCACGAGGCGGTTTGCCGGTTGCCGATACGCCTGGCGTGGAGTCGCGACCTGGGCAAATCGTCCTTCCGCCATGACCGCCACCCGATCGGCAAGGCTCAGCGCCTCCGCTTGGTCGTGTGTCACGTGCAAGAAGGTGATGCCGATCTCGCGCTGGATTCTCTGAAGCTCTTCTTGCATCGCCGCACGGAGGCCACGATCGAGTGCGCTGAGCGGTTCGTCGAGCAGTAGGACCCGCGGCCGGTTGACCAGCGCCCTGGCCAGCGCCACGCGCTGCTGTTGCCCGCCGGAGAGCTCGCGGGGATAGCGTCCAGATTCACCCGTCAAGCTGACCATGGCGAGGATCTCCGCAACACGCTGGGCGATCTCGCGCCGTGCGAAACGCCGCATACGAAGTCCGAACGCGACGTTGTCGGCTACCGTCATGTGCGGGAACAGCGCATAGCTCTGAAAGACCATGTTGACGTCGCGCCGTTCCGGGGGGTGTCCCGTAATTCGTTGGCTCCCCAGCACAACCTCACCACCCGACGGTGTCTCGAACCCAGCGATAATTCGGAGCAACGTCGTCTTGCCACAGCCCGAGGGACCGAGAATGCAGAAGTACTCCCCTTCGTGGAACTGCTCGCTGACGTGCTCTACCGCCACCACACTCCCAAACGTCTTAGAGACGTTGGTGAGTTCGAGGATCGCGCCGTTAGACGTCTTGTCCATCCGCCTCGTTCATGGCAGGTTCGAGTGCAGGGAACCCAAGGGGCCATCTGAGCACCTGAGAAGATAACCGTCGGCAAGGCCCGCGAAACGGAGGTGGCGGCGGGAACCTCGGGGCGCTCTCGAGAGTTGAGTACACGGTCGTAGCCACCGGAACACTTCACAGCGGTATCCATTCTTATGGCGCACACGCTCGAGCCTAGCACCAATCTCTATCTCCCGGAGCTCCACCTCTTCGGGCATGACGAAATCTCGTATGCGGTCGATGCCGAGGGACCCAACTGGGTCGCGTTGGATGCGCGCGGCCGGGAGCTCGTCGACTGGATCGCGGCGGAGAGTGGTCGGCTCTCCTCGAACGACGTGGTTGCCCGGTATGCCGCGACGTACCAGATCGAGGCCGGCAAAGCTTGGGTCCACGTACACGACTTTCTGAACGCGTTGGTGCGGTCGGGTCTCCTGCACGACGGCCCCATCGATCGGCCTCCCTACCCCGGCCGTTTGCAGCTGACGCAACCGGATGGATTGCGCGAGTTGTGGATTCAGGTAAACAATGCCTGCAATCTCTCGTGCACGCACTGCCTGGTTTCGTCCGGTCCGGGCGAGGCGTACGGGCTACCCCACGCGCGGCTCGATGGGATCATTCAGCGCGCCGCCGCCCTCGGGCTCGAGCGGATGTACCTCACCGGTGGTGAACCGCTACTACGTCGGGACTTCGCCGACCTGGTTGGCCGGGCAACTGGTGATTTTGGGATCGAGATCATCGTGCTGACGAACGCCACGGTCATCCAGGGCCGCATCCGGCAGGGCGTACAATCGTTGGACCGTGGTCTGGTGCGGTTTCAGGTGTCGGTTGACGGTGCACGGGCCGCCACGAGCGACGCCGTTCGCGGACCGGGCACGTTTGCCAGCGCGCTGGCTGGCGCCCGGGAGTTGGCGGAGCTCGGCTTCGACGTGTCGCTCTCCACGGTGACCACGCAGGAGAACCTCGCCGAGCTACCGGAGCTGCCGTTGCTTGCCAAATCCGTCGGTGCCAAGAGCCATCATCTGATGTGGTCACACCGGCGGGGCCGAGCAGCCGTGAGTGGTAATGGGTTCTTCCCTGAAGTGTCGCGACTGCAGCGCGCGGTGCTAGACACCATCGCGGCGGCGGAACGGGAGAACATCATGCTGGATAACGTCGAGTCGGTGAAGCGACGGGTGAACGGAATGCCGGGCGTGAAATATGACCTGGGCAACGGCGCGTGGGACTCACTGTGTTTGTTCTGGGACGGAAAGGTATATCCGACCGCAGCCCTCGTGGGCGATCGTCGTCTCCTGTGTGGTGATACCAGTACCGAGGATCTCGAGCAGATCTTTCGCGCGTCCCCGGTCGTCCGGTGGTTGCGCGAAACCACCATTGCTCGCAAGCCGGCGATCGAACGCGATCCGTTTCGTTTCCTGACCGGCGGTGGCGACTGGGAGCACGCGTGGTGGGCCACCGGCGATCCGCTGGGAGACGACCCGTACTACCCGATCGCAGTCGCCCTCGTGCGACACGTGATGACCACCCTAGGCCGAGAGAAGCTCGCACGGCGTAATGCGCGATCCGGATATGACGCACCCCTGGTCCTCCACGCCATGGGTGAGGGCGCGATCGCGTGCGGAACCGCCGACGGTGCTGCGGCCGAGCAACCCGTGCTCACGCTGCACTCGAATTGTGTGCTTTCGTTTGACGTGGACAAGCCCCGGGCCAAAGTGCGCGAGTACTACGGCGCTGCGGCCGAAGAACCCAAAGTCGATCTGTGTTGTCCCACGAAGTACGATGAGTCCGCGACGGCCCACATCCCGACCGATGTGATCGAGCGGTTTTACGGATGTGGGTCGCCAGTGACTAGCGCCGCCATCCAGCCGGGTGAGCGGATGGTTGATCTCGGGAGTGGGGCTGGCATCGATGTGTTTATCGCCGCGAAGCTCGTCGGTTCCACTGGTCAAGCCATCGGGATCGACATGACCGACCAGATGTTGAATGTCGCCAACGAGAATCGGCGCAAGGTGGCGGAGGCGCTCGGATACGACGTCGTCGAGTTTCGCAGAGGATTCCTCGAGGACATTCCGCTGGAAACGGCGTCGGTAGATGTCGTGACCTCGAACTGCGTCATCAACCTCTCGCCGGACAAGCCGCGTGTTTTTGAGGAAATCTGGCGGATACTCAAGGACCATGGCCGGATCGTCATCTCCGACATCGTCAGCGAGACCGAGGTTCCCCCGCACCTCAAGGTGAACCCACAGCTCTGGGGCGAATGCCTCGTGGGTGCACTGACCCAGCATGCGTTTCTCTCTCGGCTCGAGCGCGCGGGGTTCTACGGTCTGACGGTGCTGCGGCGCACGTACTGGAAGGAAGTGGAAGGTTACCCGTTCTATTCGATTACGGTTCGCGGATACAAGTTCGAGAAGAAGGAGGGGTGCGTCTTTCAGGGACACCGCGCCGTGTACCTCGGCCCGGGCAAGGCCTTCGTGGACGAAGAGGGACATCTCTTTCCGCGCAACGAGCCGTACGAAGTGTGTACGGATACGGTCGCAAAGCTCTCGCGGCCACCGTATGAAGACATGTTTGCCATCCTGGAACCCGGAGCGGATGCAACGAGTTACGCCTGCTGTGCCCAAGGCGAGGGATGCTGTTGAGGAGTGCAGAGTGCAGAACTCCTCACCCCTCACCCCTTCCTGTATGTAACCGGGCGGAACAGCTCCGCTCCGATCGTTGCAAGGATGGTGATCCCGGCGCGTAGGGACCCAAACACGGTGCCGCTGACCTTGGACCGGCCCAAGCGACGCCGGCGATAGCGTGAAGGTATCTCGCAAACGCGCAGCTTCTGGCGAGCAGCACGGATTTGCATCTCCACGGTCCAGCCGTAGTCCCGCGCGCGCATGTGAAAGCCACGGAGCGTCCGGAGTCGGGCCGCGCGAAGCGGGGCGAGGTCGGTGTAGGTGGAACCCCACAGCGCGGCGATCAGCTTACACGACAGCCAATTTCCAAACCGCTGCGCAGTGGTCAGGGCTCCTGGTTCGCCGGGCGTCAGCGTGCGGCTGGCGAGCACGAAATCCGCTTTCCCGGTTTCGAGTGGGCCGATGAGTTGCGGCAAGCTCGCGGGATCGTCGCTACCGTCGGCATCGAGAAAGATGATGATGTCGTCCGGCGGAGCGCCGGCCAGTGAGGCGAGCGCGGCAAGACACGCCGACCCATACCCCACCCGTGGCTCGTGAAGCACCGTGACGCCCGCCGCCCGCGCAACGTCCGCGGTGCGATCGGCCGAGCCGTTGTCCACCACGATCACGTGATGGTGACCCACCGCGGCCAGCTCACGGAGGAGCGGTGGCAGTGCTTCCTCCTCGTTGCGCGCGGGGATCACGACGTGAATCGTCACCGGCCCGCTCTAGCATGAGAACCAATCACCGGCGTGCGTTGGGCTGGTTGGTTGCCTTGTCTGGTGTGGAACTGCTCGCACTCGCCACCCTCGCGCTGGATGCCAACTTCACCATACCCGAGCTGCTCGTCGCGTATACCATCGCGTTCGCAGCCTACGGGGGTGTCCTGCTCGTCATCTCTCGGGCACCGCCACCGGTATGGTTCGTCGTGGCCGCCGGGCTGTTCCTGCGCATTCCGTGGTTGCCTGCCGCACCGACGTTGTCCGACGACGTCTGGCGCTACCTGCACGACGGGCGCGCACAGATCGCTGGCGTCAATCCGTATCGGTACGCCCCCGCGGCGCCGGAGGCTCTCGAGTACGCGGGTCCTGAGCACGACCTGATCAATCATCCAGAGCTCTCCACTGTCTATCCTCCCGCCGCACAGGTGACCTTCTTCACCGCCGCCGTGCTAGGCCCCAGCCTGCTCGCGTGGAAGGGGATCCTGCTGATTTTCGAACTGCTGCTCGCTGCCGGCATCGTGCTCGTGCTGGGTGCCTTGGGCAAGCCACCCGGCCGCGTTGCCGTCTACCTGTTGCACCCCTTACCCGTCATCGAGTTCGCCGGGAACGGGCACGTCGACGCCGTGGCGATCGCGACCTTGGTGCTCGCCGTGGGGCTCTTGGTGGAACGGCGGCGCCTCACCAGCGCGATCGCCCTCGCCTTCTCGATCGCCGCGAAGTACCTGGCCGCTCCCGTGGCACTGTTTGCCGCGCGGCATCTCCCGCGGAACGAGCGCATTGGGTTCCTGGTCGTGGGCGCGTTCACGCTCATTCTGCTCTACGCTCCCTACCTCGGCGCTTCACCGGTCGGCAGCCTGCGGACGTTCGCCGCAACTTTCGAATTCAATGGATCTATCTACGCGCTTGCAACGACGATTGCCGAACCGCGCACTGCTCGGTTGCTGCTGGCGGCATGCCTCGCGGTGCTGCTGGGGTTGCTGTGGTGGATGCGGGCCGACACCGAGCGAGCGACGTTCGTGTGGATCGCCGGTGTGCTCCTCATGTCTCCAATCGTCCACCCGTGGTACGTGATTTGGCTCATCCCGTTTCTCGCTTGGCGCCTGGAGCCGTGGGTACTTGCGTGGACGGCGACGGTTGTCTTGAGCTACACGGTGCTACCCGCGTGGCATGCCGCCGGCGTGTGGCAGTTGCCCAAGTGGGTGCCCTGGGTGGAGTACGCACCGGTGATGGGCCTACTCTTGTGGCGGATGGTGGGAACTCGGCTCGTGTCACGAGGGCGTGGCGAGCCCGCGTTTTGACCATACGGTGCGCGCGGCTACATTTCTGATTCTGCCACTCGCACCCTCTCACCGACAACCCGTAGTCACGAGGATCCCATGACGCGTCAGCTCGTTCGCGCCGCCGCGGCCGTCGTCTTGATCGCAGTGCTTGCCTCCTGCGGTGCGCGCCAACCGGAATCGGCCCCGACCCCCCAAACACGCGCGGCGGGAGAGCGCCCGGATCGGGGCGCCGACCGACCAGCAATCAAGCCCTATCGGGACGTCGTGACGGACGCCGCCGTCACGGACTCCGGGCTCTTTGTTGTACACCGGATCGAGGACAAGCTCCTGTTCGAAATCCCCGACTCCGTACTCGACCGGGAGATTCTCGTGGTGTCACGTCGTGCGCGAACCGCGAACAACATCGGCTACGGAGGAATGAAGAACAATACGCAAACCATGCGCTGGCAACGCAACGGCAAGAAGGTCCATCTGCGCATCGTGTCGTACGAGAACGTGGCCGACGACTCGCTGCCCATCTACCAGGCAGTCCAAAACGCGAACTTCGAGCCCATCGTGCACGCGTTCGATATCGCGGCGCGGAACGAGGACAGTTCTGCGACCGTCATCGACGTGACCGATCTCTTCACAGAGGACGTGCCGGTCTTAGGACTCAGCCGTTCCACCCGAGAGGAATACAAGGTTCGCAACCTCGACAGCGACCGAACATACGTGGTCTACGCCAGAAGCTTCCCGCGGAATGTCGAGGTCCGCCATGTCCTGACCTACAACGCGCAGGAGCCACCGTCCAACGGATCCACCGGCACCATCTCGCTGGAGATGCACCACTCGATGATTCTCCTCCCCGACCGGCCGATGCGGCCGCGGTGGTGGGATGAGCGGGTGGGGTTCATTCGCGTGCAACAGGTCGATTACGGACAAAGCGATCAGAAGACCATCACCAGACGCTACATCACGCGGTGGCGGCTCGAGCCCAAGGATACAGCCGCCTTTCTGCGCGGTGAGTTAGTCGAGCCAGTCAAGCCCATCGTGTACTACATCGATCCGGCAACGCCGATGAAGTGGCGTAGTTACTTGAAGCAGGGCGTTGAAGATTGGAATGTGGCATTCGCTGAAGCGGGGTTCCGTAATGCCATCATCGCCAAGGATCCTCCCACGCCGGAAGAGGATCCCGAGTTCAACCCCGAGGACATCCGATACTCCGTCATTCGCTGGTATCCATCGCGCATTCAAAACGCTTTTGGACCCCACGTTCACGACCCGCGGACCGGCGAGATCCTCGAGAGCGATATCGGCTGGTTCCACAACGTGATGAATCTCCTGCGCAATTGGTACTTCGTTCAGACGGCCGCCGCGAACCCTTCAGCTCGAGGTGTGACGTTCGAAGACTCGGTGATGGGAGAGCTGATCCGATTCGTCTCAGCACACGAGGTGGGGCACACGCTCGGCCTGCCGCACAACATGAAGGCCAGTGCGTCCTACCCGGTGGACTCACTGCGGTCCGCCAGTTTCACGTGTTCCATGGGAACCGCTCCGTCGATCATGGACTACGCGCGCTTCAACTACGTTGCACAGCCGGGAGACGAGGGCGTGTGCTTTCTCCCACAGGTGGGTTTGTACGACAAGTGGGCCATCCGGTGGGGGTATCGCCCGGTCATCGAGGCGGCAAGCGCGCAGGCCGAGCGTGCGGTACTGGATCGTTGGGTGCGGGAGCGGGCAAACGATCGAACGTACCACTATGGTGACCCCAGCGGCATCGACCCAACCTCGATGACAGAGGCCTTGGGAGATGACGCGATGCGCGCGAGCACGTACGGCATCGCCAATCTCAAGCGCATCGTGCCGAATCTGATCGAATGGACGCGTCGGGATGGGGAGGACTATTCGGAGCTCGAAGAGCTCTACGGACAGGTGTTATCGCAGTGGAATCGCTACATGGGCCACGTCGCCGCGAATATCGGTGGCGTGATTCAGACACGAAAGACCTACGGGCAGGACGGTCCGGTCTACGAGTTCGTTCCCGAGGCGGTTCAGCGACGCGCAATGGAGTTCTTCGCCCGCGAGGCGTTCACACCGCCAGCGTGGATGATCGAAGAGGACCTCCTCCGCCGAATCGAGAACGTGGGCACCGTGGAACGGATGCGTGAGGTTCAGGTCCGGGTGGTAAACCTGGTGCTCGATCCAGGCCGCATGCAGCGACTCATCGAATCGGAGGCACGCATCGGCGCGGAGGCATACGGTCTCGGCGAGATGCTCACCGATCTTCGGGGCGCGATCTGGCGTGAGCTGTCGAGCAACCAGCCTATTGACACGTATCGGCGCAACCTGCAGCGGGGGTATCTCGAGCGCCTGCGGTGGCTGATGGTGGAGGAACCCGAGCGGCCACAGTCATCGTTTGCCGCGGCCTCTAGCACGGACGTCGACGTCTCGCAATCCGACATCCGTCCATTTGTGCGCGGTGAGCTGCAGATTCTGCAGCGGGACATCCGGCGAGCGGTGAATCGCGTACCACACCGCCCCACCCGTCTTCACCTCGAGGATGCGTTGGAGCGGATCGAGGAGATGCTGGAGCCTAGGCCCGCTCCACCGCCACCCGAGCGTCGTTGAAGCACGCGCCACCGGCGACCACGCTCACGGTGGGCGGGCACAATGCCGTGGCGGTCTGCCCGTTGCCCGAGGAGTGCCGCCACGCACCTTTGGGGATGTAGACGACTCCGGGACGAACCGCTTCGCGTACCCGCGCGCGACAGATCACCTCCCCGAGATCGTTGAAGACCCTGACACGATCTCCGTCCGCCACGCCAACCCGCGCGGCGTCGTTCGGGTGGAGTTCCACGAAGAGCTCGGTGAAGTTGAACTCGCCCAGCGTACTCGAGATCAACTTCGAGGTCGCTGGGCTGATGAGCGCAAACGGGTATCGCTCACTAGCTACGGGCTCGTACGCGTATGGTTCAGGCCCGAGGTCGCTCGGCGTCAGATGGACTTTTCCATCAGCTGTGGCGGGGAAGACGTTGCCGAACATGATGGGGGTTTTGGCGCCGTTGAAACGAAGCCACGCCACTTCTCCATTCGCGATGGGCGCCGTGGTGACCCCAGGAGACGCGACCGCCTCGGTTACCTTGGCCAGTGCAGTCTGCTGATCCCAGTCAATCGCTGGTTCGTTCCATCCCATGCCGCGGCCCAACGCAGCGAAGACATCGTGGTTCGATCTCGACTCGCCCACCGGGTCGATCACGGGCCGCACGCCTCCCACCACATAGCTTCCATATCCTGCACGCACATCCCAATGCTCGAGAAACGTCGTCGCCGGTAGCAGGATGTCCGCGTATACCGCCGTGTCCGTCATGACCTGATCGAGTACCACCGTGTAGAGATCCTCTCGCTCGAGGCCACGCAATACCGTGTTCTGATCGGGCACCGTAGCGGCTGGATTGCAGTTGTAAACGAACAAGGCCTTGATGGGCGGATCGAGCGAATCGGTGAGCAATCGACCCAACTCGGTCATGTTGAGCACGCGGCTGTCCCACGCCGGTAGCTCGACCGCCTTCCGCGCCGGCGATGGCACGGCGCCGCCGTTGCTCAGCGTGTAACCGCCGCCGCGAACCCCAAACTTCCCGAGGAGGGCTGGCATTGCCAGGATGGCCGCGACCGCATGACCACCATTGCGGTTTCGTTCCAGGCCCCAACCGCAGCGGATGACCGCGGGGTCGAGCCCCGCATACAAACTCGCCAAGCGCTCGATGTCACGCGCAACGACGCCGGCCGCTTCCGCTGCCCGTTCAAGCGTCCATTGCTCGGCGGCCACGAGCAACGGGTCGAGACCGACGCAGTGCTCGCTCAGGAACCGCTCATCGAGCAGCCCTCGCTCCCGCCAGTAGCGTATCATGGCGAGTGCCACCGGAAGGTCGGCGCCGGGATAGACCGGCAGGTGAAGGTCGATTTCGTTCGCCGAGAACTTGCGGCGCGGATCGACCACCGCGATGACCGCACCGTTCCGCTTGGCCTGACGCAGGTACGGCATCAGGTGGATGTTCGATGCCTTCGGGTTGGCCCCCCAGATGACGATACACCGCGCCTGCACGTAGTCCTCGAAGGCGACGCCGGGCATCTTGCCGTACATCCCCTTCGCGACAGCAGTCGTGGGTGCGGCACACAGGGTTCGTGCGATGCGCGACGCACCGAGTTTGGCGAAAAAGAGATCGTCTAGGAGTCCGTCAGTGAGCCAGCCGTTGGAACCACCGTAGCGATAGGGCAGGATGGCTTCCCCACCCCACTCCCGGACCACGGCTCGGAACCGACCGCAGATCTCTTGCACCGCGTCGGGCCAGGACAAACGTTCGAACGCGCCCGAGCCTTTGGGTCCCACGCGTCGCATGGGGTGCTCGAGGCGGCGGGGATGGGTGACCCGGCGGTTGAAGCGGGAAACCTTGGTGCAAATGAACCCCGCCGTGTCCGGATGATCCCACCCTCCGGCTATGCGCTCGATCCGACCGTCGTTCACGGTGACCTCGAGCGCGCAGCTGTCCGGACAATCCATAGGACACGTTGTCCGATGCACGACGCGGGGCATGACGAAAAAGTAATCGCACGCGGATGACGCTGATAGGGACGCGGATCGGCGTGATAACGCCGGTGGTGGCAGGATAACGCTGATCGGCGGAGCTACTGCCGGTGGTCTCTTACGGCTCGACGGTCACTCTGACCCGTGATTCGGTCTCAATACGGATCTCCTCACGGAGCTCCTTACGCAAGCGGCGCATCTTCGTGCGAATGTCGTCACACATGGTGGGATCTGGATCGCTCATGTGGTCGCACGGAAGGTCGTCTTCTTCCAGGTAGAGGGCGAGAGTCTGGCCGAGGTCGCTCAACACCACGCTGCCAAATCGCACGTAGCCCGCGGTATCGGCCCCACACGTGACGACGTGTTTGATCCCATCGA
This sequence comes from Gemmatimonadales bacterium, assembly GCA_041577295.1. Lineage (GTDB taxonomy): Bacteria > Gemmatimonadota > Gemmatimonadetes > Gemmatimonadales > GWC2-71-9 > JBDHDH01. The sequence goes on along the minus strand of JBFGJG010000053.1, from coordinate 13,008 downwards.
GCGGCCACGTTTCGTCCATGGCATCTGGGTCGAACAACAGTGGGCAATCCAAGGGGACGTCGGCGAGCGCGGGGGCGGAGGAGACGAGCAGCCGCAGGCTGTCCACCGCGCCGGGCCGGTCGCGGAGCACCATCACCGTTTGTAAGTGGCCGATTTTGGCTCCATCCACATGCATCTGGGAAATGACTGGCAACGATCCCACATGCATGACCACGGGTTCGGGACTGTGCTCGAGCTCGTGCATCCACCCCGTGATCAAGTCGGCAACTGCCGATCCCTTTTGCACGCCGGCGTTGACCGCGATTCCGCCGAGTAGCACCAGCGGAGCTCCCACCAGAATGACCATCTTTTGCGTTGCCGTCATATATCCCCGAATGATCGGACGTAATTGCTGAGGGAACCACCGAATGGACTCTACGCGAATGTCGGCCACGCGGTTTCAGGACCTTCGGTTTCTTGCCGGTTCTCCGTGCTAATCCTATTCTTTCGGGTGTCCCGCGACCAGCACCGATTCAATCTGAAACAGCGATGGCTAAGAGCAAACTCGTAGAGAACTCCGAGAGCTTGGCGGTGGGAAGCAGCGATAGGCCGTTCTGCGATGAGTTGTTCGCCGCCGCCAAGCCACTTTGGGATGCGCAGCTGGTGCATCCGTTCGTCCGTGGGATCGCGGACGGCTCCCTCGAGGTCGACCGGTTCAAGCGTTGGGTTCTCCAGGATTACCTCTTCCTGCGGGAGTTTGCGCGAGTGTTGGCGTGGGCTGTGGCCAAGGCCGATCGGCTCGTGTCCATGCGATGGTATGCCAAGCTCTTGGACCTCACCCTCGATACGGAGATGGCCCTCCACCGCCAGTACGCAGCGCGGTTCGACATTTCGGAGCCGGCACTCGAGGCGGAGACCACGTGGCCGACCACCCGTGCGTACACCGATTTCCTGGTTCGCACGGCAGCGGACGGCGACATGGCAGAACTGCTGGCGGTGCTGCTCCCATGCGCCTGGGGCTACGTCTACGTCGGGCAACACCTGTATGCTGGCGCCCTACCCGAAGATCAACTCTACATCGACTGGATCCGGCAGTACGCATCCGATGAGTTTGCCGAAGCAGCCGAGTGGCTGAAGGAGGAGCTCGAGCGGGTGGCTACTGGAATATCCTCCGCGAAGCGGAGTCGCTTGCGCGAGCTGTTTCTCATCTCGAGCCGTTATGAGTGGCAGTTTTGGGAGATGTGTTGGCAGGGAGAGCGGTGGGCACCGTGAGCGAACCACGCCGCGTGCTCCACGCCGACGCCGATGCGTTCTTCGTAGCCGTCGCTCGGCTGATGGACCCCGACGGTGCTGGGCGGGCGCGGTATCTCCTCGTGGGTGGATCGTCGGACCATCGAGGTGTGGTCACCTCCGCGTCCTATGAGACGCGCATGTTTGGGGTGCGTTCCGGCATGCCGACGGCTCAGGCCCTTCGGTTGTGTCCGGCCGCCGTTTCGGTCCCGGTGCCGCGCGATGCGTGCGTGACCAAGAGTCGAGAGATCCGCCGAGTGCTGGAGCAGTTCACACCGGTCGTCGAGGCTGCGAGCATCGACGAGTTCTATCTCGATCTATCGGGCACGGACCAGCTCTACGGTGGAGAGCCTCTCGACCGGATTGCGACACAAATTCGGGACGCTGTCCTCGACACCACGGGGATTGAGGTCTCCGTGGGCGGTGGTTCGTCTCGCTTGATCGCCAAGCTCGCTTCGCGCTGGGCCAAGCCACACGGAAGGGGGAGTCACGGTGTGCACATCGTGCCCGCCGGGGAAGAGGCCGCCTTCATGGCCGAGCTCGACCTCGCGGCGATTCCCGGGATCGGTCCGCGTTTTCAGGAGCGCCTTGCCGCGCGTGGGCTGCGGCGCGTCAGCGATGCGGTGCCATTAGACGAAGCCACACTCGTGAGCTGGTTCGGTGAGGGCAGTGGACGCTGGCTCTATCGGCGAGTTCGCGGCCTCGACGCGAGGCCGGTGACTCCGCGTGTGCGGTCACAGTCACTGAGCCACGAGACTACCTTCGCCGCGGATATCGACGACGACGGACAGCTGGACCAGATTCTCGTCTCCTTGGTAGCCGCAGTCGGCGCTGACCTCCGTAGCAAGGGAATTCGCGCGCGCACGCTCACTGTGAAACTACGAGACGGAGACTTTACCACGCGTCAGGCATCGCGCACGCTGCCCGAGGCGGTGTGTGCAGATGACGCCCTGGCTCGCACCGCCCGATCGTTGCTCGAGCGGCTGCGGACGCGACGGCGCGTGCCAGCGCGGTTGCTCGGTGTCGCTGCCTCGCAGCTACGACGGTCAGGAGAGACGCAACTCTCTCTGTTTGATACCGCTGAAATTACCGGTCTAGAGACGCGGCGGGATCGCGCCATTGCGCGGGCGGTGGACACCATCAACCGCGAATACGGTCGACGGCGGATTGTGCGGGGGAGCCAGATTTCGACTACTTCCTGAACAGCGACCGCCACCCTGCGCTGGCCGGTGGGTTCACATTGGGGCTCCACTGCCTCGCGGATTCCACCAGATAGAAAAGGTCCGGATCCACCGCCCGCGCCCGGTCGACAACATCACGAATCCGTTTGCCGCGGGCTGAAACGTAGATCAAGTTCACCGGTCCGGTGTTGGTCTCTCCTGCAAACGTCGCGAGCACGTGACCCTCGCCGCGGAGCGTCTCAGCGATTTGCCTGCCGTGCGTACTAGAGAGGATACGCACCACGTACAGCTTGAGCGCCAGCTGACGCTCGATCAACATGCCGAGCCCCACCCCGGTGGCGAAACCGCCCGCGTAGAACGGGGCGAGCCAGGGTGTGTCATCGAAGCGGCCCACCACCTGCGCGATCGCGGTGACCCAGATCAGCACTTCGAAGAAACCCAACACCATTGCGGTCTTGGTTCGGCCTTCGACCACGAAAATCGTGCGCACCGTGCCCATCGAGACGTCGATGATCCGGAGCACGAAGATGGCGACCCCAACCAACCAGACGGGGATTGTGTCGATCATCCTGTGGTGACTACTCTGGAGGTAAGGGCCGCTGCACGATCAGGTGATCTTGCACCACCTGGCCCCCCACCAAGTGTTCCTGGATGATCCGCTCCAACACCGGTGGACTGCAGTGGTGGTACCACGCCCCCTCGGGATAGACGACCGCGATTGGACCGCCCTCACAGATGCGGAAGCAGTTTGCCTTCGTTCGATAGATCCCACCGCCCTCGGAAAGCCCGAGCTCCTTGAGACGCCGCTTGAGGTAGCTCCACGACTCGAGTGACCGCTCCCGGTCACAGCACTTGGGTTTGGTCTGGTCGCAACAGAGGAAGATGTGACGGCGTGCCACCGGCACGCCCGTGTCTCGAGCCACTTGGCGGAGCTGCTCCACCGACGCCACCCGTCTCTCCTCAGCCATAGCTGGCATACTAGCGTGACCGCGGTTGTAGGCCAATGGGATGCTGCGGTTTACGGCGTGTGGTGAACCCACCCTCAACCGTGGCGAAATCCCGACGGTTCCGTATGACATTACTCGCCGTCGCCGGCGCTTTGCAGCGCGGCCGATGATTCGTAATCTCAGATATATCAAGAACTTATGTCAATCAACCACAGCGCGCTTCACCGGCAGCGTGGCGGTGCGGGTCCTGCAGCGTTGGGGACGTGACGAGCACGACTCCATCGTCCACCACATGAGCCACTGCCCTGACAGATGACGAACGTTGAAGAGCACTAGCTCATCACTGGGACGCTGGAAGCGCTGTTGAACGAACGCGCCGTCTCAAAAGAACACAAGGCATCATGTCCCACGTATCTGGCCACCGACCGGCTTCTTCATTCCGTGGTTCTGAGGGTGATTTTGCGCCGCCTGCCGACGCACCTGACGAGAAGTTCGCCAAGGTGTTCAACCAATCGTACGACATGATCCTGATCCTCGATCCGCTCGACGAGCGGATCATCGATGCGAATCCAGTTGCGTGTCGCAAACTGGAGTACTCCCACGACGAGTTGCTGGCCCTTTCGCCGGCTACGCTGCATCCAGATGGTATCGATCGCTTCAAGGCCTTCGTAGCGGCGGTGCTCGATGAGGGAATCGGCTGGTCCGACGAGTTCGAGTGTCTCACCAAGACCGGTAACCGGCTTCCGACAGAGATCTCGGCTTCGCGAATCGAGCTGCGTGGTCGGCCCTGCATGTTGGCGGTGGTACGCGATCTGACCGACCGAAGACGGGTCGAGGAAGAGCTGCGCCGGTTGTCGCGCCTCGTCGTGCACGCACTGGAGGACGAGCGTCGGCGGGTGGCTCGCGATCTTCACGACAGCGTCAATCAATTGCTTTCATCGGTGAAGTTCCGCGTTCAGGCCATCGCTGAGGGACTCGGCGATTCGGCGGAGGACGGTTTTCGTCGCCAGGCGCAAACTGCCAAGGAACTGCTCGATCGGGCGATTCAGGAGGTGCGACTGATCTCGCACAACCTCCGTCCGAGCGAGCTAGACGATCTCGGCTTGGGTCCGGCGATTGGCCATCTGCTCGACGACTTTGTCGCGCGAACTGAATGGAACGTGGACCGGGCACTCGATTCCACGGAGTCGCGGCTCGATCCGGACGTGGAGCTCACCCTTTATCGGATCACCCAAGAGGCACTGTCGAACATCGAGCGTCATGCCAATGCGAGCCGGGTCACTGTTCAGCTGTCCTCCGCTGTTGCTCAACTCGAGCTCCGCATCCGAGACGACGGGAATGGTTTCGACCCGCGCGACGGTGCCGCGACGAATGAGGCTCGCGGATTGGGGTTGCTCGATATGAGGGAGCGCGCCGCGTTCGTGGGCGGGACATTTCAGATCGAGTCTCTGGCAGGCCGCGGAACGGAAATCCTCGTCTCGGTCCCGCTGCGCCCGAGTATGGCAGATGACGAGCGTAGCCGTCCGTAAGCATCGCGGCCCCATCCGGGTTCTCTTGGCGGATGACCATCCCGTGGTTCGTGAGGGCCTGCGTGCGGCGCTTTTGGACTACCCGCACATCGACATCGTAGGCGAGGCCTCGAACGGCGAGGAGGCCGTGCGGATGGCCGAGCAGTTGGCGCCAGATGTGGTCCTGATGGACATCACCATGCCGCGTATGACCGGTCTCCGCGCCACGAGCGAGCTCAGCTGTAAGGCTCCGGATACCAAGGTGCTCGTATTGACCATGCACGACTCCCGGGAGTACGTAGTGCAGTTGCTGCGCTCCGGAGCCAAAGGATACGTCCTCAAAGACGCGTCGCCGACCGAGTTGCGACATGCGATCGAAATCGTGGCGTCGGGGGCCCCGTTCTTCAGTCCCTCCATCTCACAAGTGCTCGTGACCGAGTACCTCCGCGAGGCGCGCGCGCCGCGACGTCCGACGCCACGGTTGTCGCTGCGCGAGCGAGAGGTCCTTGGGCACATCGCCGATGGGGCATCGAGCAAGCAAATCGCTGGCTTCCTGGGCATCAGTGTACGTACCGTCGAGACGCATCGCGCGCGGATCATCAAGAAACTCGGCATCCGCAGCGTTGCGGGGCTCACCAAGTTCGCGATCGCCGAAGGATTGGTCCGTAGTCCTACGGACAACCTCCCCAATATTCGCGATTGAAATCACTTCCGATATTCGCGGAATTGAACCACGTCGGTGAAGAGCGTCCGCGCGTGTCGTACGCCTGACGTTCCCACAACCGACCACGGGGGCCCGGCCCCCACCACAACGCCGTCAACCGCCGTCTCTCATGTCACGGAGGTCAGGATGCCTACGCGTAGGGGGCTGTGCGCCCCGATCGTGCTTTTGGCTTTGATCGGGTTCGTCGCGTGCGACGATGAAGTGTTGACTCCTGAACCCGAGCCCGATCCAGATGAAGCGGCCGAGCTCCGTACAATCATCGATGACTTTGGACTCTCTGCTTTGCCCGCGATCCCGTACCCGGCCAACAACCGTTTCAACGCCGAACGGATTGCCCTGGGTCAGCTCTTGTTCTTCGACCCAATCATGGGAGGAGAGTCCGCACCCCGGGTCAAGGAGGCAGCCGGCCAGGATCCATATCGCTTCCGCGGGAACGACATGGCGTGCGCGACCTGTCACTTTCCCACGTTGGCGTTCGCCGACGGGCGGCGACTCGGCGCGGGCGTTTCCGGTGCCCAATTCCGCGCGACGGACTTGGGACCGGCCCGAGTAGTTCCGGGCGTCTCGTTGGTGACGGGGGACCCTGTCGGCACCGAGCCGCGAAACACGCCGAGCATCCTGAACACCGCGTTCAACGGACAGGGCACCATTGCCCCGACTGCGGAGAGCTTCCAGTTCATGGATGGCCGCGTCACGAAAGGTCTCGAGGAACAGGCTGGGAAGCCGATCACGTCGCGAGACGAGATGGCGGGAGACGCCTACGGGATTGGGTTCACCCCCGAAGAGGCACAGGATAGTGTGGTGAACCGCATTCGGGAGATCCCCGAGTATGTCATGCGGTTCCGGCAGGCGTTTGCCGGCGAGGTCAACGATGCGGCTGACATCACATTGGACCATGTCACGCGAGCGATCGCGGCGTTCGAGCGCGAGCTGATCACACCCAACTCCCGTTACGACCTGTTCGTTTCCGGTGACTTCAGCGTGTTCACCGAGCAGGAGAAGCAGGGGTTCCGTGACTTCTTTGGCCAGGGTCTGTGCGGTGACTGCCACAGCGGACCGATGTTGGCTGACTTCACGTTTCGTATCCAAGGCGTGGGTGACGATTACGAGTCGATCCTCCCCGGGTTTGCTGGCAAGAACGGCCTCGGCGGAGACTTTGGGCGGTTCCATGCGGATACAGTGGAGTTTGCAAACAGAAAGTTTGCCTTCCGCGTGCTCACGGTGCGCAACGCCGAGCTGACAGGGCCGTTCTTCCACAGTGGCAGTGCGGGCACGCTTCACGACATGATGGATTTCTACAATCGCGGCGGGTTGGGACCGAACGACATCAGCGACGCCACGTTGCAGGCCGCCGGTGTCAGGCGCGATCCTTCGATTCAGCCGTTGGGTCTCAGCGCACAGCAAATCGATGCGATCGTCGCCTTCATGCGCACGACGACCGGACCCGTGCAGCAGGGCCCCCTGGGAGTCGATCTCACGGCGGTTCCGCAGCGGGTGCCCAGCGGCTTGCTACCTCCCGGTGTCCCTACACCAGACGGGCCAGGTCCCTTCTTGAGCACGCATCCCAACTGACCTGCTGCGCAGCTCCACGCGGACGCACAATCAACAGGCCCGGCAATGCCGGGCCTGTTTCACTTAATGGGGACACAGCGTCCCGATGAGGAGACAGTCTCTGCATGGAAGCGGTTAGGTAAGTCCATTGAACTGAACACCCTGCGGAACGGCATGCCTTTCGCACATGAACAATTGGTGTATTCCTTTAGTATAGTATTGGTAGGAGCGAAAACCGGTGGACGGTATACCCGTTTGCCGCTTGCCCGTTCCCGAGAGATGAGGCCATTGGGAGGGCTCATGCTTACCGCAATCTTGCTGACGCTCGCGATTCCGACCCCAGCCGTCGCGGCAACCGTAGTACAGGATCCTCCAGTCCGTGTGTGGCTCAACAAGCGAGACGCAGTGGAGCGAGGCGATCGCATCCGCGTGCAGGTACGCACCGCGGAAGACGGTTATCTCGTGGTGCTCCACGCGGATCCAGAGGGACGCATCCGGATGCTGTTCCCGGTCGACCCAACGGACGACCACTTCATTCGCGGCGGTCGCGACTATGAGGTGCGCAACCGTGGCGATCGGCATGCGTTTACCGTACACGAGTCGAGCGGCCTAGGCACGGTCTACGCGGCCTACGCTCGCGATCCGTTCCGGTTCGACGGCCTCATCCGCAACCGGCACTGGGACTACACTCTGCGTGATCTCTGGCGAGTCGTCGATGATAGCGAGGCTGAGCTCACGAGCCTCGTTGAGAGCATGACCGATGGTCTTGGATTCGTTTACGACTTCGTGTACTACGATGTGTACGGAACGATCGCGTACACCCGCCGTCACGGCGGAGGATTCTATCACGGTAGTTCCTACGACCCCTTCTACTGCGACGTGTTCTACTGTAGCCCATTTTACTATCGGGGCTACCGGCACCGTCGCGGGATCCGGTTGGGGATCTCGATCGGCTTCGGTAGCTATTACTACGCGCCGGGCTACTACTACCATCCCTATTACTACGATCCGTACTACTACGACCCATATTACTTCGGCTACTACGACCCCCACTACTACGACCCCTATTACTACGCCGGGTTTGGGTTTGGCTTCGGGTTTCATCACGGGCCGCGGCACCGTGGCACGGTATACGTGAATCAACCTCGATACTACGCCAATCCGTACACGTTCAAGTCGCCCGACCGCGGCTACACCGAGTCGGTGCAGACCCGTCGGCGTCCAAGCACGGCAGCGCCGACGGCGCGCCGTCCCGCCCCATCGACGCCCTCGTCGAGCCAGGCGGTGCCGCGACGCCGCCCCACCGAGGGAAGCAGTTCCATTTCCCCGGGCGGCTCAACGGATCGCATTACGCCTGATCGCCGGTCCCGTGTCCCGAGCACCGTCCGCGAGCCAGCCGAGCCGAGGCGCAGCGTCCCGTCGCGCCGCGAGATCGAGCAGCGCTCCGGTCAGGGAATCCAGCGGGTCGAGGAACGGGAGATCGATGGTCAATCGCGCCGGCACTACACGGTGCGCATTCGCGGCGGGAGTCGCTCCACCTCGCCGTCCCGGGACGCCGTGCGGACCGAGGATCGTCGGCGCGAGAGCCCTGCCGCGCGAGACGATACACCACGCCGCACGTCCCGTGCGCTGGCCCCGACCGATGCGCGACGTAGTCGAGTGGTGGACTCCGATCGGGGAACGCGGTCCCCGCAGCGGAGCGTTGCTCCCAGTCGCGGCAGTGACCGGCGCCCCATGGTTCGGTCCTCCGATGCGCGCATGCCAACGCGCAGCATGACGCGTCCCTCGCGCTCAGTCCGATCCTCGCCGCGTGCAACCCCACGGGCCAGCACGCCGTCACGCGTGCGTGGACCCTCTTCGGTCCAGCGCTCGCGGACACCAGCACGGCGCCCGAGCGGTGGAACCAGGTCGGGGAGCTCGCGACGAAAGAAATAAACCTGCTCGCGGGTCAGCGATTCCAAAGACGGGGCACGTATCGCCCCGTCTTTCGTTGATAGTCCCGATACTCGTCTCCAAACCGCTCAACCAACTGCGCTTCCTCGACAGGGGTGCGGAGCGCAAGAAGGATCAGCGCGGGAATGGCAGCGATCACGACCACCCAAACCGCGCTGATGACCGCTAAGCTGATCCAGAAGACCAGACCAATACTGTAGAGCGGGTGCCGGACCCATCTGTACGGACCCGTTCGGACGAGACGATGAGCCCGTCTCGTCTCCACGGATGGCGTAATGTTCTGACCGAGGCTCCGAAACACCCAGACGAGCAAGAGGAGCGCAACAAACGCTACTACCACGGCCACCCAGCGCACCCAGGACGGCAACGAGACACGCGCCCACACCACCCACACCGGATTGATCACGTACGCCACCAAACAGAGAAGGATCGGAAGCCCGAGCAGTCGGAGCACAATGAGGAGCCGCGTGGCACCCGCATGTACGGTCACCGGGTCGTTCGCGTCTCGGTCCGCTCGAGCCCGATGATAGCCCGAGACGGCGATAGCCGCCGTCATCAACGCGGCGACCAGCAGCCGGAAGGTGAGCTCGGTTCCCAAAGTGCCGAGAGTCGGAGGTGAGGTAGGAAGTCGGGAATAGGGGAATGGGGACTGTATAGACTGCTCCCTATTCCCCTCCCCCTCGCACGACCGTTAGAACACCTGGCTGATCACCACTGCGAGCGCGATGATCATTGCCGCGATCATGGCAACCCTACCGCCGAATGGGGCGATGATCGGAATGAGGATCGTGTACATCGGTGCCAGACCAATGGTCTGCATGAGCTGGTCTTCGGACCACACGGCCCACGGAGTCCACAACAGCCCCACGAATGGAGCCACGCAGAACAGCAGTGCGACGACCAACAGCATCGGCTCCCTGGTACCGGTCGGCTGGCGCACGAACAGCGCCACTCCAACGGCGCCAGCCACGAAGCACGCCACCGCTACGGTCTCCGCCCACAGTCCCGGGAGTTGAGTGCGCGCGAGCGCGCCGATCACCACTGCCGCCGCTCCGACCAACGCACCACCGAGAAGCGACCGAGGTTTCCACTTGGCCTCGCGGGTACGACAGAACGCAGCCCAGCGTTGTGCGAGCGCGCTCATTGGCTCCCCACCAACACCCGAATGGCCTCGGGAAGCGCAAAGACCGACGGATCGACCGAATCGAACTCGATGCTCTCGATCATAAACCTCTGTTCCTGACCCATGAGCCGCTGCACGATCTTCGTCGGCACTTTGATACCACCGAATTCCGTATAGTCCTGAGTGAACGTGGTCACCTCGACCGCCCCCATAGGACTCTCCTGGTGGCGGATATTGCCCGCGAGCAAGCCGGTCTCCTTGTCGAAGAACTCGAAATACTCCTCATCCCACTTCGTGACGACCTTGACCTTGTAGCTCGGACGTCCCTCGAAGTTCGTTTCTTCGACGGTCTCGCGCGATGCGATGTATTTACTGCTGTTCAGAATATCCCGGAAATCCGCCTGCTGGCGCATCTGATCCAGCTGTCGTCCTTCCATTACCATCGGACCCATCGCCGGATGCATCGCCCACCCCACCTCACCGTTGTAGCCGCTGCGTATCACGCCGATGCCGGGAATATCGATGGTAACCGAGAGGAGACTCGGGCTCGCTGCGTTGATGGCGAGCGAGCCCGCAATCCCTTGGGCTGGCACCTCGAACCGACCGGTCGCCTGGCTCGACTGCGGACGCTCGAGCGCCTGACGGCCGCCAACAGCAGCGACGTGACGCTCGAGCAGCACGGCAGCCGTCGGAAGACCCTGCGCGACGCTCGTCCCTGCCTGGGCGAGCGCGCCTGTTGGCAATGCGAGTACCAGACCCAATATCCGCACGACATTCATGTTCAACGACATCACAGAACCTCCATTTCTCGTTTGGTAGCCGTCACCTGCTTCGTTCATCATCTACCGACCCCTTCCGCAGGTGCTTGCATTCTCTCGTGGGCGCTCTCCTCAGCAATCCAGTGCAGCGCCGCCTCTAACACCGCATCGCGTCCAGCAATGAGATCGTCGCGCGTTGCGGGCACCGTGACGTCGGGAATCACCCCACGTCCCTCGAGCGTGATGCCGTCCGACGTGACGAAGTCGGCGAAGGCATGGTAGAGCACGTCACCATTGGGCAAACGGTCCATCCGCGCCGGCAGCACGGCGCCCATCGTTGGCTCCCCAAAGACACGAACCCGCCCGACCGACTGCATCCCACCCGCGAATAGTTCGGACGCGCTCCCCGTCACGCCGTCTACCAGCACCGCGACCGGGCCGGCGAACGGCGACACACGTTCGCCGCGCGTCGATACCCTCCGAGGGTTGGCGATGTGCCGCAATTGGGCATTTCGGGTCCGCATCGTTCCGAGCACGACGCGCTCGTCAAAGAAGTGACCGGCGACACCGCTCACCATGACCCCCAAGCCACCACCGTTTCCTCGCAAATCGACCACTAGGCCATCGAGATTGCGATAGTCGTCTACGGCGGAATCGATGCGGACCACCAAGGGAGCCATCCAGACATTGAACCAGATCACGCCAACCGCGACGCCTCTCTCCTCCGAATCGACCCGTCGGTGCTCCATTCGCGCAAAGAACGTTGGGAGATTGCCCAGCTTGACCGGCTGACCTGGCTCCGTCCGACGTGTGAGCGTCAGCGTCACCGGCTGGTCGGCCGCGTCGAGGAACTCGACCTCAGTGGTGGTTCCGGCACGCCCCACCATGCGCCGTACCATCCGCGCCCACATGCGTAGCGACACCGAGTACAGGCCTTGCGAGCCCTCAAGCGCACCGAGGACGGAGTCGACATCCGCGGTATTAAAGCGGCGAACAACCCATCCCGTCCGAACACCGGACGCCCACGCGGGACCCTCGGGATCGACCTCGGTAACCAGGACCTGCTCGCCGATGAGGCGCACGTCGAACCCTAGATCGCCAACGTGCTCCACGGCATCGCCGTCGGCCGGATCGAGTGTGTCGACCACCTCCTGCGGGATGAGGCTGAAGTGTGATTGGCCCAGGCGATCCAGCATCTGCTCGATCACATCGCGGAGCTCGGCGCGGTCGCTGGCTTGCTCAGCCGTTGGCCGTAACTCGTCGCGCAAGGCTGGCCAGTCGACCCCGTTGAACGTCGTGTCGAAATGCGACTCGTACACCATCTTCCAGGCCGCGTCGAACGTCTCGAGACCCACGTGTCGGTCGTAAGACAGAGGTCGTACCCCGCACGCCCCGAGCAGCAGCGTGCCGAGCAAAAACCAGCGTAGCGTATAACGTGACTTGCGATCCATACCAAGCTCTCCAGCTGTCGGCACTCAATTTCGGTACTCATTGACCAGGAGACAGCCCGTGGTCAGTGAACGGTCATCTGTAGCGGGTGAGCGGCGATCCTGGGCGGGCGGAGCGTTCAGGCCTGGAGTAGCCTTCGGACTTCCGATGCCCGGCGGCGGCTTACGTGAACCGAAGTACCTTCTGATAGCGTGAGGGTCGCGGACCCGTCGCCGGTACTCTCGATCCTCTCGATATGAGCCACATTCACCAACTCCGAGCGGTTGGGTCGCAGGAACCTTCCACCACCGCGCGCTTCCAGTTCGGCGAGCGTATAATCCGCAAAATAGGTCCCGGTGGTCGCGTGTGCTCGCAGGGCCCCATCCTTGGACGTGATACGAATAATGTCGCTCAGGGAAACCAGCCGGTGACCACTCCCCTCCCGCACGAGCAACCTCGCCTTGTGGACACTCGTCCCGGACCGAATTGCCGCCTGCAATCGCTCGACCAGCTCTGGCGAAAACACCGGCTCGGCGTGCATCGCGAGTCGCTTACTCGCCCGCGCG
>JBFGJG010000052.1:0-27431 GCA_041577295.1 Gemmatimonadales bacterium | reverse complement strand
GACAAGTGGGAATCAGCACTGTGGATCATGAACGCCGACGGATCGAAGAACCGATTTCTGGTGAAGGGATCGAGTGCGCGGTGGTCACCGGACGGCACCCGCATCCTCTACCTCGCTGAGGGCGAACCAAAGGACAATCAGATCTTCGTGCGGTGGATGGACGCCGAGGGCGCGACGTCGCAGATCACGCGGCTTTTGAAGAGCCCAACCAACCCGCAGTGGTCGCCCGATGGCCGCTCCATCGCATTCGTCGCCTTCGTTCCCCACGAGAGAACGTGGGAGATCGGCATGCCCGAGCCGCCGGAAGGCGCCAAGTGGACCAAAGAACCACGGGTCGTGGAGGATCTCCACTATCGATTCGACCGCCGTGGTTTCACCGAGCACGGCTTCCTTCACCTCTTCGTGGTCACGGCCGATGGTGGGACACCGCGACAGATCACGAGTGGCGAGTGGACGGTGGGCTCGATCTTCGAGGGCCCGCCGGCCAACGCGACCTACGATTGGACACCCGACGGTACGGCGCTCGTGTTCGAGGGCGTCAAGGACGAGTCGTGGGACGCCGTGTACGATCGCTCGCACCTGTATCGCGTCTCGGTTGCGACCGGAGCAATCCAGCAAATCACGAGCGAGCCTGGGCTCTGGGCCGATCCCGCCGTCTCTCCCGACGGGCGCAGTATCGCTTTCATTGGCTTCCCCACGACCTCGGACACCTACGCGCTCGAGCGACTGTGGGTGATCGGGATGGACGGGAGCGGCATGCGGCAGCTGGCACCGACGCTCGACCGACCACTCAGCGACGTGCACTGGGCTCCAGACGGTAGCGGGGTTTACGCGAGCGTGCGGCACCACGGCACTGCAAACATCCGCTTCGTGCCGCTCCGAGGGGACGTACGCAGGGTCACCGACGAAGTGCAAATGCTCTCGCTCGAATCGATCGCCAACGACCGCGATCTGACCGCCGTAGGCGTGCGAACCGATTTCGATGAACCCGGCGATGTCGTAAGGCTCAGCCTCCGGCGTGGCGGGGCGACCACGCAACTGACCGACGTGAACGGAGACTTGCTGGCGAACAAGCGCCTCGGTGACGTCGAGGAGTTGTGGTACACCTCGAGCGACGGGACGCGTGTGCAGGGATGGCTCGTCCGTCCGCCTGGGTTCGATCCCTCGCAAAAGTACCCCATGATCATGGAGATCCATGGTGGGCCGTTCTCCATGTACACCGTGTCATTTGACTTCAGATACCAAACGTTCGCTGCGAACGGCTACCTTCTGCTGTACACGAACCCGCGCGGCTCCACTGGCTACGGCGAGATGTTCTCCAAGGCGATCGACTTTCGCTACCCCGGCGTCGATTACGATGACCTCATGGCCGGCGTCGATGCCGCCATCGCGAAAGGGATCGTGGACACGACGCGCATGTACGTCGGCGGCTGCTCGGGTGGTGGCGTGCTGTCGAGCTGGGTGATCGGCCATACCACACGTTTCGCGGCAGCGGCGGTGCGTTGTCCGGTCATGAACTGGATGAGCATGGCCGGCCAGTCCGACATCCCGTTCTTTACACACAGCTTCTTCCACAAACCGTTTTGGGAAGATCCTCAGCCATGGCTCGAGCAGTCATCCCTCATGTACGTAGGAAACGTGACGACGCCCACGCTCATCATGACGGGCGAGCTGGATCTGCGGACCCCTATGCCACAGTCCGAGGAGCTCTACGTGGCACTCAAGATGCGTGGGGTGCCGACCAAGCTGCTCCGCTTCCAGGAGGAATACCACGGGACCGGATCCAAACCCTCGAACAACATGCGAACGCTGCTCTACATGATGAAGTGGTACGATCAGTGGGGTGGCGAGCAGGCGAAAGCCGCCGCTGAGGAGGGGGGCGGACGGCCCTAGAGCCAGGGCACAATAGGAGGCACGAGAGGCAGCGGAGGCAGGGGTCCGAATCATCCCCTGCCTCTCCTGCCTCTTCTGCCTCTCCTGCCCCTCGAGATGTAAGCTTTTCGCATGTCCCGACGTTCCTTGATTGAGACGTCGCGAGGTGTGATGGCCGGTTTATCCGATGCCTGGGCTCACTCCACCGATGCCGAGCTGGCAGCGCGCACGCGGGAGGGCGACCCCGATGCGCTCGCAGCATTGTACGAGCGGTTCGCAGGGACCCTCATGCGGCTGGCGTATCACACCGTTGGTTCGGCCGCGGACGCCGAGGACGTCTTGCACGATGTCTTCCTGGGCTTGCCCGAGGCACTAGAACGGTACGAGGAACGTGGGAATCTCGAGGCATGGCTCAAACGCGTGACGACGCGAATGGCTCTCACCCATCTCAGGAGCCGTGACCGTAAGCGCGAGGTCGCCTTTGCGCCACACGATGAGCCTAGCGTCTCGAGTGATGAAACCGCCATCGCGCGGCGGATCGTTTTGGCGCGAGCGCTGCGCACGCTACCGGATTCACTCCGTGTCGTGTTCGTCTTGAAGCAGATCGAGGGATACACGCACCAGGAGATTGGTGAGTTGCTGGGGATTCGTGTGGGCACGTCGCAGGTGCGGTTTCACCGGGCGGTGAAGCGTTTGCAAAAGCTCATACGGAGCGAGCTGTGAGCTGGCTGCGACGTCACCCCGACCCCGTGACGCTCGAGCGATACGCGAACGGCGAATCGCCGGATGGTGAAGGCGAGCGCGTCCAGAGCCACTTGCTCGCGTGTTCCTCGTGCCGCGATCACGTGGAGTTCGTGCGCTCGCTCGCCAGGGAAGCATCGCAGCTCTCTGCACCCGAGCCGCCGACGGACCTCATTCGCCGGGTAGTCGCGGAACGTTCCAGCAGCCACGGAACGATCGTAGCGCTCGCCGGGCCGGCGCGTCGTGAGCTGCGCCCCCGCCGAGTCGCCGTCCTCGCGGCCGTGCTGGCGCTGGTAATTCTGGCGGGAATCCTCGACCGTCTCGTGATCAACGGCTGGTCGCCGCACCCAGCCAATTCGTCAGGGCCCGCGGAAGGAGCAGACTGTATGGCCAATTCACCATTACGCCAGCTCCTGAACGCATCGGGGCTGTTGCTTGCTACCGCGTGCGCGCAACAGGCAACCGAACCGGTGCCTTCCGAACCCGTGACCGCCGCCGTGCTCGACCCCAGCCGACTCTCGCCCGTTCGTCTGCGCTACGAGGACAGGTCCACTACGGACGGGATCGTGACGGTCGTCAGAAGTGAAGAGGAGCTCACCGTACAGGAAACGACCTTCAAGGAAATGCCCGCCTGGCGCTTGGTCGCCGTCAGGGAGCATCGGTTTGGCGCTGGGAGAAATTTCGACACGACGTACATCGACCGAGAAACTCTAAGACCGCTCACAACGGACTGGCATTACGTCACGTGCTGTACGAACAAGCGATCCCACACGAGAAAGGCCTACTCTGCGGACAGCGTCACCGTGCACTCGTCGTTCAAGGATTGGCGTCGTGATTTCACCGTTGCCCTGCCGGATTCGACGATGCCGATCGCCAGTGGTACACACGTCAATCAACTACTTGTCGCATTACCGCTCAGCCAGGGGTGGGAGGGTTCACTCCTTCGACTTGGGTGGGATCCCCGTGGGGAACCGTGGTATCGGACATCGCTCCGAGTGGTTGGCGACGACAAAGTCAGCGTGCCGGCAGGGACGTTCGATTGCTGGCGTCTCGAGAGTCCGTATGACAGCGGTACCATTTGGTGGGTGTCAAAAGATCAACAGTGGCTGATCAAGACGTGGTACCGATCGGATCCTGATTACGAGCACGAGACCGTGCTGATCTCAGCGGAGGAGTTGGATTGAGGGTGGCTACCGCGCGCCCTTGTTTGCGTTTCTGGGCTGACCGCGGTGAGGTGCGCGCTTCGATGACGCCTCAGGCGCATCGCGCAACATCCACGCGCAAAACAGCAACAGAGAAAACAGGGCCAGCAGCCCTGCAGAACCAGAACCACGCTCCTTGGACACCCCGTTCTCCTCCTGGGCGAAACATCCCGCGCGTTACGTTCACCTGATCCTAACCTGAGCCGGCCGAGGCGTCTACGCCCCGGCCGGCTCGATGTTGCAATCCTGTACGGTCTGCTAGTTGGTGCTGGTCGCGATCCGGACTCCGCCCTTGAACAGCACGGTCGATCCATCACCGACCCGTATATCGACCTCGGCAAATGGGTGCGTGCGGAAGATCGATCGGCCAAACGCCACGCCCCCCCCAAAGTCGAAGAAGGCCTCCGTGTCACCCGCACTCCCTCCGGTGGGCAGATCTACCGACAATCGAAAAATGGAGATCCCACCCATCGCATACGGTACGACCGACGCAGCCTGAACGGGAATGGGGATCAACACGTGCCCAACGATCGCCCATAGCGAGCCACCGTCGATGAAGGGATAGATCTCGAACGATGGCTGGATGATGAGCGCGCTGTTCCCGATCCGCGCGCTCGGAATGGGAATGCCGAGGCCACCGCCAAAGAAGATCTCTTCGGCGTCCACGTTGTACCCCCCGTAGGGCACGATGGTCAGGCTCGGGTTTTGCGCGAGAGATGGGGTCGAGAGCATGAGCATCAACACGAGGGCGCCAAGGGTCGCTCGCATGAATGGTCCTTTCGGATCAAGGGTAACGGCGATGAAAGACTCAGGGTTGCCACCTACCGTACCGATACTCTCTGGTGGATGGCTGTGAGAAAATACATAGGAACATCCCGAATTGCGCTGGGCCTACTGCTCGCGTTTTTGACCGCCTGGCCGAGCCAGCCCGCAGCGGCCCAGCAATGCACGGGCGTGCGAACGGGCCGGGTCGCCCTCATTCTGGGTGGTTACGCCGGCTTCTCCGCGGCCGCGATCGCGGTGCGTGGCAGTACCTGGTGGGAACCGCCGCGCCAGGGATTCCACGTGGTGTGGGATACGAGCCCGAGCAACGGACAGGATCGGCTCATCCACGCGGCAATTGGCTACCAGACCTCGCAGATTGCCGCCCTCGCCTGGGACTGGGCGTGTCTCTCCCGCCCCTTGGCAGGCTGGTTGGGCGCCGCGATGGGTATCGCCATTGGCCTACCCAAGGAGATCGGCGACGGCTTTCACGCGGAGCAGGGCTTCTCCGCTCCCGACATGCTGTTCGCTGCCGGCGGTGCCGTCTTGCCAGCAGCCCACCGCCAGTGGCCAGCAACACGGATGTTCCAGGTAAAGGTGAACTACTGGCCATCCGAGGAATTCCGGGCGCCGCTCCCCTTCCCGCAGCTCGAGAACGACTACGCCGGTCAGCGCTACTTCCTCGCCATCGACCCCGGGCTAATGCCCGGTGGCGCAGGCCCCTGGCCCGACTGGCTCGGCGTCGCGTTCGGCCACAGTGTCCCCTACTGGCTGGTCCAGCTACCGGTACACCAGTGGTATGTCACACTCGACCTCAACCTCCGCGGCATCCCCATCAACGCCGACTGGTGGCGCACGTTCGCGACACTATTGGATCAGATCCACTTCCCTGCTCCAGGGATTCGGATTCAGGAGGGGGAGGTCAAGCTAGGGCTTTACTAGAAACGGCGGGATGGGCCGGATCATCGGGAGTGGCAGGATCGGATCTCGGAATGCCGCCTATCCCGCCTTCTTCCTGGCAATTCGACTACACAGCTCCAAATGCGCCTCGATCATCCGCGACAACGTGAATCGCTCCTCCACACGTTGCCGCGCGGCTTCACCCAGGCGCTTTCGCAAGGCTTCGTCTCCCACCAGCCGTTCCATCGCGGTGCGCAGTGCCACCTCGTCACCAGGGGGAACCACCAATCCCGTCAGCTCCGCCTCGTTCACCTCACGCACACCGGTCGTCAGCGCGGTCGAGATCACCGGTTTCCCACAGGCCATCGCTTCGATCAATGAGATGCCAAACATCTCAGCAGGGCTGGTGCTGGGAAGTACGAAATAGTCTGCTGCCTGATAGTAGCCGGCTAGCTCTTCGTCCTTGACCGCACCAACCAGTAGCACCTGCTCCGTGAGGCCGGTGCGCTGGATCTCTCGCTCGAGGTGTTCCCGCAACGGCCCACCACCCACCAGCACCACGTGCAGTCGACTCCGCTGCACCGCACGCAAGAGCACGTCGAGCCCTTTGTAGCCCACCAGTCGGCCTACGAACAACCCCACCGGGCCGAGCGCGGTGGTGGGAAATACAGCCGGCCGAAGGGGCGTATCCGTTGGCACGAACCGCGTTGCGTCCACGCCAAACGGAATGGTCACCGCCTTTTTTCGACCGCTCCTCCCCAAGTCGCCCGCGTGATCCAGGTGGGCAGCCGTCGCGACCACGGTCGCCGCCGAACGCCGGGCCACCGCATGCGCCAACGGTTGATACGCGAGCCGCACGAGCCGCTGCCGCTGCACATCGGAATGGTGAAACACGATGGTGGGACGCTTTGGCCCAACGAACGCTGCCAGATCTGCTAGCGGATGCGGACGGTGGACATAGACCACGTCGGCCGGCCACCGCGACGCCGCCACGTATCCGCGCGCCACCGGTTGCGACCACCAGATGCCGTAGGTCGGCAAACGCACCACGGCCACCCCGGCCCTCGGGGGTTCGGTGACTCGCTTGCGGGGATCGCGTAGCCAGCTGGATCCAGTGGCGGCCACCACGCGTACTTCGTGTCCCGCAGCCGCAGCTCCCTCGGCGAGACACGCCACGACCTGTTCGAGGCCGCCGGGGTCGGGTGGATAGAACTTGCTGAGGTGGAGTATTCTCACGAGCGCGTGATCGAACCCGCTTTGATGCCAGAGGCCGCCCGCGTGAGCGCCGGTTGCACGAGCTCGAGCAACAGATTGATATCGAGTAGCAACGACCGCCTGCCGAGCCGCCGCCGAAGATGGAGCTCGCCGTTCCAACCGTCCCCCTGGAAGGGGCAGACAACCTCCCACTCATCACGGTCGCGACGACACCATTCCTCCACGAACGCTCCATTGGCCAGACGCCACGAGCGGGCGTTCCCCCGCCGGTCCGTCACGGGTGCAACGATGAGCACGACGTCGTCAAACTCCGACTTGCTAAGCAGAATGGCGAGCGCTTCCTGCAGATCGTCGAGGCTCGTCGCACGTTCCAGCCGCTCGCTGGCGCGGCGCAGCCCCACGTTCAGCGCGATCGCTTTCGGTTGTAATGCGCCCCGCTTGGCAAGACGGCCGAGCTCGTTCAACTCGTGAAGACGGAGATACCGGGCAACGACCCACACCCCCGCACCGATCACGACGAAGGCGAGGGCAATCGAGCGTTCTCCGGGGTTCACGAACAACATCGCGCCGAGGGCAAACGCAGCGCTCGCCAGGTAGATCGTGCCCGCCACCTGACGCGGGGAGAGCCCGGCGTGAGCGAGCCGATGGTGCACGTGATCTCGGTCCGGTTGGAACAGCGGTTTCCCTCGCACCATTCGACGGAGCAGTGTTATCGTGGTGTCGAACACGGGCACGGCGAACGCCACGAGCGGCACCGCTATCGCCACGAGGGTCGCCCCCTTCGTCGAGGCTTCCACGGCCACCCCGGCGAGGAGAAACCCCGTCACCGTGCTGCCAGAATCACCTAGGAAGGCGCGAGCCGGTGGAAAGTTGAAAGGGAGAAACCCGAGCAGGCCGCCCGCCAACGCGGCCGTGATCAGGCCGACCGCGGGGTGTCCCAGAATGATTGAAGTCAAGAAGATTGCCCCCGCCGAAAAGAAGGCCGACCCGGCGGCAACCCCATCGGCACCATCGAGGAGGTTGAAGGCGTTCGTGATGCCAACCAGCCACAGCACCGTCAGCGCGAGCCCCGCGACCATGCCCAACTCGACGCTCCCAACCGGAAGCGACAACAGTTCGATTCGGAGACCGAGGAAGTACACGACCACCGCCACGACCACCTGGATCGCGAGCTTGGGGAGAGCCGGAAGCGGTTTGATGTCATCCAGCACGCCCAACACCAAAATCACCAGCGCGCCGCCCAGCACCGGACCAATGGTGCGCGACGTCCCCAACAGCGTGTAGCCTGCCGGCGTGACCACGATCGCGACCAGCGTCAGCGAAAGCACACACGCGAGCGCAATGGCGGGGCCGCCGACGCGCGGGATCGGTGGATCACGCGTGTCATCGAGCGCGCCAACCATCCGCGCAAGCATGGACATGAACGGCATGAAGAGCGCGGTGGCGGCGGCGGCGACTATGAATGCGAGGAGGTACGAGCCCACTGTCTCTGTGGCTCCGGGGGTACGGTCGCATGTAAAACAGGCGGTGAAGGGACAGATGTCAACAAAGAGAGGGGCGAGAGAGGATAGAGGGGATGGCTGAAGTCGTCATCCTTTCTCCAGGGTACCCCAATGTTCCGGGAGGCGTGACCGATCACACCGCTCGTCTGGTGCGGCATTTTGGCGAACGGAATGTCCAGCCGCGTGTCTTGGGAACGCTGAGTGTTCACCCCGCGGAGTTCGTTGCGCGGGTTGCCGACGGAGGCGCGCTCGCTCTCCTCATCCAGTACGTGCCCTTCCTGTATGGCCGGCGCGGTTTGTCCCGCTTCCCAAAGCAGGTCGCGAAACTTGCTCGAAAGCGTGGGCTGCGCGTTGTCACGTTCGTTCACGAACCGTGGGTCCCGCCGACGCGGCTCCCCTGGCTCGCGTTGTCACCGCTCCAGCGCCGTCAGCTCAAGCGGTTGATGGCATGCTCGCACGCGGTGCTGACACCGGTACCTGCATGGGTCGAGCTCCTGGGCGGTAAGACCCAACTCCTGTATGTCGGCAGCACCCTTGGGGAGCCTCCGGTCCAGAGCGCTACGCTGGACTCGCTCGATGGACCGGTGGTTTTCTCACCGTTTGCCGCCGGGTTCCGTTGGGAATGGGTGGCGCACGCCTCTCGGCACATCGGTGCCACGCGTGAGCTCATCGTAATCGGAGCCACCCAATCCGAGCTACGACGTCACGAGCAGACCGGCCGTTTTTGGAACGCATCGTGGGAGTGCACCGGCCGGCTCCCGGCCAAACGGGTTCTCGAGTACCTGGGTCGTGCCTCGGTGGTGTTGGCACCCTTTGTTGACGGTATCACCGGACGGCGCACCTCCGCACTCGCAGCACTCGGCGCCGGCGCCCGACTGGTCTCGAGCACCGGCCACCTCGCGGATCCCTTCTTCGTCGAGGGTCCTCTCGACGCCGCCAGCAGCGAAACTGAGTTCGTGACCATAGCGAGCCGACTGTGGATCACACCGGACACGGAGGAAGCGCGCCGAGCCCGGCGCCGCTGGTACGACAAGCATCTCGAGACCCACCGACTCGATGCCACACTGCTCGCGATACTGCTGGACGGCTCACAGTGACGCGTACCCGACGCTTCCTGGGCGGCCTGGCCTTCGGGTACTTCAACCAGGCCCTGATCACCCTCGTCGGACTCTGGCTCACTGCGTTCCTGCTGACGCGTCTGGGACAAGCGGACTACGGTCTGTGGTTGGTTGCGACGCGGATCCTCGGCTATCTGCTTCTCCTCGACCTCGGCGTGGTTGGTCTCCTTCCTCGCGAAGCGGCCTTTGCGGTTGGACGAGCAGGAGGGGTGGAGCACGCGCAGGACTTGCCCGAGATCGTGGGCCGCACCACCCGCATCGTGGTTTGGCAGCTGCCCCTCGTCGCCATCGTGGCGTTTGCCGTCTGGACGCTACTGCCAGCGGAATGGGCGCCGCTCGAGTACCCGCTGGCCATCGTCATGGGCGTCTTCGTCCTCACCTTCCCCGCGCGCATCCTCCAGGCGGTGTTGACCGGCGTCCAGGACCTCGCGTTCCTCGGAGGGGCACACACCGTGGCGTGGCTGGTCAGCACGGCCCTCACGGTGGGGCTGGTTTTCGCGGGTTTCGGCCTGTATGCCCTGGCCATTGGATGGGGCGTCAGCCAGCTCGTGTCGGCCGTGGTCTGGTGGATCAGGCTCCGCCGACAGTACCCGCAAATCGCCCGCTGGACGTGGCCCTCACTCTCACGGGATACGCTTCGCGATCGCTTTGCCCGCGGCGGCTGGATCAGCGTCCAGCAGGTCGCTCAAGTGCTGATGACCGGTACGGACCTGCTCATCATCGGCAAGATCCTCGGGCCTCAGGCGGTTGTCCCGTACTTCTGCACGGCCAAGGTCCTCACGGTGCTCGGTCATCAGCCGCAGATGCTGGCTGAAGCGGCGCAACCGGCACTCAGTGAGCTGAGAACGAGCGACGCACGGGAGCGATTGACCCAGGTGTGCACCGCGCTTACGAAAGCGATCCTCATCATGAGCGGTGGCATCGTCTGCGTGGTGCTCGTGGTGAATGAGGGTTTCGTGACGTGGTGGGTAGGCGCGGACCAGTACGGTGGCGAGCTCCTCACCATCCTTCTCTTGACCGGCATGCTCCTCCGGCACTGGAACGTCACCGCCGTCTACTCGCTGTTTGCGTTTGGACGCGATCGACACATCTCGTTGACCACGCTGTTCGACGGCGCCGTCACGGTTGGATTCTCGATTTTCCTCATAAGCCGCTACGGATTGATCGGTGCCGCGATCGGTGCAACCCTCGGGGCCGTCTTCATCAGCCTTCCCGCTAACCTCACGGCCCTTGCGAAAGAGCTCGGTGTCTCCCTCGCCGGATTGATCACGAGCCTGTGGCCGTGGGTCTGGCGCTTCGCACTACTGGTCGTCGTAGCCGTCGCGGCCGCGCAGACCTGGGTGCCCAAAACCCTCCCGACCCTGGTGCTTGCCACGCTTGCAGCCGGGACGGCCTACACGGCGCTCATGCTCCCCGTGGCCCTGAGAGACCCACTCGGGCTCTACGTTCGCCCTCGCCTCGCCAACCTTCGCCGGATCGTGCTGCGCTCCGCCGCGACCACCGATGCCGAAACGTGATTTTCGAGTAATCCACCTGGTACCGGCTCTCTTTGGACCTCAGGGAATCGTAGGCGGAGCTGAGCGGTACGTCCTGGAGCTGGCCAAGGCGATGGCGGCGGCCGTCCCCACGTCGCTCGTGACGTTCGGACCCGAAGACCGGACCACCGGCGAGGGCGACTTACAGATCGACGTCATCGGCCGCCCGCTCCACGTGCGTGGGCAACACGCCAACCCGTTCAGCCCCCGCCTGTTCAGCCGCCTCCGGCCGGCCACGGTCATCCACTGTCACCAGCAGCACATCCTTGCCAGCAGCCTGGCGGCGCTCTTCTGCCGGCTGACCGGCCGGCGGGTGTTCGTGAGCGACCTGGGTGGCGGCGGATGGGACGTGTCGGCCTACGTGTCGACCGACCGGTGGTACCACGGTCACCTTCACATCAGCGAGTACAGCAAACGCGTCTTCGGTCACAGTAATAACCCGCGTGCCCACGTCATTTTGGGGGGTGTGGATACCCAGAAGTTCTCCCCGAGCCGCAACGTCCCCCGCAAGGGATACGCACTTTATGTGGGCCGCCTGCTCCCGCACAAAGGCGTCAACTACCTCATTGAGGGGCTCCCTGTGGACATGGAGCTCATCGTGATCGGAGCCCCCTATGACCAGCGGTACGCTCGGGACCTCGAGCAGCTGGCGCAGGGTAAGCGCGTCGAATTCCGCCATAACGTGGATGACGCTGACCTCATTACGGCGTACCGGGAGGCCCTGTGCATCGTGTTGTCGAGCGTCTACCAGACCGTGTACGGCGACCGCACCAAGGTACCCGAACTGTTGGGACAGACCCTCGTTGAAGGAATGGCCTGCGGCACACCGGCGCTGTGCACCGATGTGGCCAGCATGCCGGAAGTCGTGGACCACGAGGTGAGCGGGTTCGTCGTGCCACCGAACGATGGTGAGGCGATCGGCGCCAAACTCGCGTGGTTGCGAGATCACCCGCAGGAGTGGGCTCGGATGGGCGGCGCCGCGCGGGAGCGAGTAGAGAGCACGTTTACGTGGAACGCAGTGGTCGATCGATGTCTCGAGATCTACCGGGCATAACGCCGGTTCAGACTGCGGTGAGCCGGCTTGCCGGCACGGTTGGCCACGAATCCCCCATCGTTCGCTGGTTGCGTCCGGCATATGAGACCGGCCTGCTGTGGTTGAGTGCGGGCCGCGGGATTCGGTGGTCCATCAACGGTGTGCCGTGCCGCATCGATCCCCGTCAGCGGCATCGTCTCCCTCGTGTGTACGAGACGGCTGTCGCAGATTTCCTCGCGGATCGTATTCACCCCAACGCCGTGTGCCTCGATGTCGGCGCCAACGTTGGCGCGTACGTGCTGCAAATGGCGTTTTGGGTGCAGCCGGCCGGACGAGTCTACGCGTTCGAGCCCAATCCGGCAGCCGCTCGGATCTTAGAGAGACATCTGCGCTACAACCGGCTTCAGCAACTCGTCGACATCGTTCCGATGGCCGTGGGCGCTGCGTGTGGCGAGCAACCGTTCTATGCAACGGACGCAGATGGCATGAGCCGGCTTCACGAGCCCAATCCGTTGGTGGCCGACAGGGCAAAGCGAACCACGGTCCCGATCACATCGATTGATCGATTTTGCAAGGAGCGGGACCTCGTCCCGGACTGGATCGTGATCGACATCGAGGGTTTTGAATACGCGGCACTGGACGGAGCGCGCGAGACCATCACGCGGCACGACACAGGTGTCGTCGTGGAGATGCATCCATCAATTTGGTCCGGTGTCGGCTCGAACGCCGGCGATTTCCACCAGCTCCTCGAAGCCATGGGTCGTCGCCCTGTCTCGCTTTCCGGACAAGGCGACCCCATTCGAGAGTACGGGGCGGTCTCTCTCGAACCCGCATGAGACGTCGGCCGATCCCACGGCAACACACGTGCGCATCCTCGTAGCCAACTGGTCCTCTCGCGAAGTCGGCGGAGCGGAGACCTACCTTGGAGATTTGTTGCCGTGTCTCGGCGCGAGAGGTCACGAGCTCGGCTTGCTCAGCGAGCTGGACGCGCCGATCGACCGAACGCCCATCGCTCTGCCCGAACGGGCGCCGCGCTGGGCCGTCGATAGCATCGGTCGCGCCGGCGCGCTCCGCAACGCGGGCGACTGGGCGCCCGACCTCGTCTACGTCCATCAACTGGAGGATCCGTCGCTCGAACGGGACCTCCTCGAACTGGCTCCCGCGGTGTTGTTTGCGCACGGATACCACGGTACCTGCGTCAGCGGCTCAAAGACGTTCAAGAGCTTGAGCGTGAGGCCTTGCAGCCGTCGGTTTGGCCTGATGTGCCTAGCTCACTACTACCCGCACCATTGTGGAGGGTGGAGCCCGGTCTCGATGATGCGCGAGTACCGACGTCAACGCGGTCGGAACCGGCTGCTCTCTCACTACGCGGCGATTGTGACGGCCTCGGAACACATGCGACGCGAGTTTATGAAGCACGGTTTGCGAGACGGCGACGTGCACAAACTCACCCATTACGTTCGCGCCGCCGGTGCCGAGCGCGATCTCTGGGGTGAAGGGTCGTCGGTACAGGGTGTGGCCGATTCGGAATCGGGGGGGTTGTCGTTCCAACTGCTGTTCGTGGGCCGGATGGACTTTTTGAAGGGCGGAAGGGTCTTGCTCTCCGCCCTGCCGCAGGTGGCGACCACGCTTCGCCGTCCGGTGCATTTGACCATGATTGGTGACGGGCCCGATCGCGAGCAGTGGGAGCGGCAAGCACAACATTTCCAGGCTGCCGATCCCCCAATCGTGGTCGATTTCCTCGGCTGGTTGGGATTTGAGGCCATCGACCGGCTGCTTCTGACGACGCATCTCCTGGTCGTTCCGAGTCTGTGGCCAGAGCCGTTTGGGCAGGTCGGACCCGAGTCGGCGTTGCGAGGTGTCCCGGCGGTGGCGTTCGATGTTGGGGGAATCTCCGAGTGGTTGCTGAACGGAGTCAACGGATACCTCGCTTCGGCGTCGCCGCCGCGTGCCGAGGATCTGGCACATGCAATCGTCAAAGCGCTGGGTGACCCGGTGGGCTATGAACGACTACGCAGCGGAGCCCGCGAGACGGTACAGCGGTTCAACCTCGATCGGCACGTGAAGGAGCTCGAAGACGTCTTCACGTCGGTCGTCGGGACACGCGTCTAATGGCACGATCGCGCGTGTGCTTCGTGGTGGAGAGTGGCACCGACGTTCGTCTCGTCGAGGGCCTTGCCGAACAGTTCACGCTGACCATCCTGGCGCGGCGCATCCCCGGTGGCGTCGAGGTAAGCCAGCCCACCGAGACAGCGGACGCGGTGACCGTCGGCTCTCCCAATCGTGCACATTTCGCCAGAGAGGTGTACCGCTTTCTCACCGAGCCCGGACACCGCTTTGATACCGTGATCGTACAGGGGTATGGTCTCGCTGCGCTGGCTGCCAACCTCGCTGGACGACGTACGAGTCGCGCGACCTGGATGCTGGTCTGTAGCCCCGTCGAGGCGTACTACCGGTGCAGAAAGATCGACCGATCCAACGGCAAGAGGTTCCGTCGATCGGCGCTCTGGGGTCTCCAGTCGCTGGCCGCTGCCAACGCGCGTTTGGGACAAGGCTACATCGTGCTCAGTGACCATCTCGCACGGGTCGTGCGTCAACCCGGTGGGCACCTTCCCATCAACGTCATCCCGATCTACGGTGTGGACACTCAGCGCTTCGCACCGAGCCACCTTCCGAAGGCAGTGATACGCCGTCAGAGGTTGCTTCCCGTTGACGGCGACCTCGTCTTCTTCTCCAGCCGTGTGGCGCCGGAGAAGGATGCGGTGACGTTGTTGCGCGCGATTCGCACGCTCGTGCAACGGAACCGCAACGTGCGCGTGTTGCATCGCAGCGGCGGCTTTCGTCAGTTCTCCGCTGTGGCACAATCGCTGGACATCGCATCACACGTTATCGCCACGAATGCCGTGCACCCGCACGATGAGCTGCCGCTCGACTACCAGGCGTCCGATCTTTGTGTGCAGGCCAGCCGCGAAGAGGGACTGGGATTCTCACCGCTCGAGGCGCTTGCCTGTGGGGTGCCCGTCGTTGCGACCGCGGTCGGCGGCTTGCGAGAGACGATTCGGGATGGTGAGACCGGTTGGAGCTACCCGGTGGGAGAGGTGGAGGCGCTGGCCGATTGCATCGCGGCAGCGCTCGACGACCCGGAGGAGTGTAAGCGTCGGGCGATGGCTGGCCGCGCCATGGTCTGCGAGCGCTACGAGCGCGGTCGGGTGTTCGATCAGCTCGAGGATCTCGTCGAACAGGCAAGGGAAAAAGGGAAAAGTGATTTTTGATTTCCCGCTTCCCGTTTCCCGTTCCCCTTTTCCCGCTGCCCGGGTCTTAGCATGCGCCTAGAAACCCACCGAGGTCACTACGCCCTCAAGCAGCTGATGAGCCCGAGTCGGCTGATCGCGTGGACGCATCGGCGACGGTTCGAAACTGCGCTCGAGTTCGCAAAGGTGTTCGAGGGGCTCCGCGTGCTCGACTTCGGCTGCGGCGACGGGACGTTCCTCGCCATGTTGATGGAGAGTGAGCATGCCCCGGACCAGGGCGTTGGGATGGAGATCACCGAGGATTTGCTTCGAGACTGTAAGGAGCGGTTGGGGAGCATCCGGGGCCTGTCGTTTGTGAGCAAGGAACAGCTAGCCCACCCACGCTATCAGGGCTCGTTCGATGGCATCATCTGCATGGAAGTACTCGAGCATGTGGTGGGACGAACGACCGTGTTACACCGGATGGCGGATCTGTTGACGCCGGGGGGGTTACTGCTGCTGAGCGTTCCGGTCGAGATCGGCCCACCCCTCCCGGTCAAACAGCTCGCGCGGCGCATTGCCGGGTGGCGGGGCATTGGCGACTATCCGGGAACGACACCGTACACCCCCCCTGAACTGATCTCCGGCTTGTTTGCGGGCTCACGGCAGCACATCGTTCGGCCGATCCACCTCAATGCCGACGGCTCCTCTTTTCACGATCACAAGGGGTTTAACTGGCGTGTCCTCCGTGAAGAACTCCGTGACCGATTCGAGATCTTGGAAACGGCCACGTCGCCCATCAGGTGGTTATCACCGCTGTTTGCCAGCCAGGTTTGGTTTACCGCCCAGCGACGAGCGTGATCCGCTGTCGTGAACGTCGCGCTCGTCGTTCACCACTACGACCTCAGCGAGGGTACGGGCGGCTACACCGTTGAGCTACTGACCCGCATCGCCCGCCACCACCAGGTCACCTTGTACGCCACCGGGGTGAGAGCCCCAATTCCCGACGGCGTACGAGTCATCAAAGTTCCGGCCCTCACCGGACGGGCTTACGCCACCATCTTGAGCTTTCCGGCAGCGTTCGCCGCCGTGCGACGACGACGCGCGCATGATATCGTGCACGCGCAGGGGTGGGTCACTGGAAGCGCAAACGTCGTGACGGCGCACATCATTCTGCGTGCCTGGAGAGCGGCAGCCCGCCAGGCCGGCATTAGGTCTCCTCGGGGGGAGCGTACGTTCGGGAGTTTTGTCGAGCGGCGGGAGCAACGATTGTACCGATCCGCATCCGCTGTCATCGCCCCAAGTGCCAAGGCCAAATCCGAACTGGCGCACTGTTATGGACGCGAGCACCATGTCACGATCGTGCCCCATGGGTTTCCCACCGGGCGCCCAATACCCTCCCGCACCGACGCACGCCGGAGGTTCAGCCTTCCGCCGGATGCCTTCGTAGCACTCTACGTGGGCGATCCGCGCAAGGGGCTTCGGACCGCGGTGGAAGCCATCGCAGCCGCCCGAGGGGTGTACCTGGCAGTCGTGAGCCGCTCAGCCCGCGAGCCGTACGATCCTCTGATCCGAGCGTCTGGTGTGTCCGAGCGAGTACTGTGGATCGGTGGGCTCACCGATCCCGGACCAGTCTACGCGGCTGCCGATGTCCTGGTGCACCCCACCATCTACGACTCGTTTGGTCTCGTCGTTGCAGAAGCGATGGCGTGTGGCACTCCGGCGATCGTTACCACAAGGGCAGGCATCTCGGAGCTCTTGACGCATGGGGTATCGGGGTGGCTGGTGGAACCCAGCGAACTGGTTGCGGGCGTGACAGCTGGGCTTCAGGCACTCATGGGCGACTCCGCACTGCGACAAAAGTTGAGCGAGGGTGCGCGAGTTCGAGCTGGGGGACGTACCTGGGATGACGTAGCGCTCGAAACTCTTGCCGTCTACGAACGCGTCGTTGGATGACGACACCGCTGCGACTCTTACACGTGCACAGCGGGAATCTGTTTGGCGGAATCGAGACGATCCTGATCACGCTCGCCACCCACCGCCATCTCGAGCCGGATATTGAGCATCACCTCGCCGTGTGTTTCGACGAGCGTCTCGCCACCGCGTGGCGCCAAGCCGGAGCACCAGTTCACCAGCTTTTTCCCGCGCGAGTCAGCAGACCGTGGACCGTGTTCCGCGCTCGTCGGAGGCTGAGCACGGTCCTACGCGAGGAACGGATCAACGCGGCGATCTGCCACTCACCGTGGAGCCTCGCATTGTTTGGAAGCACGGTGCGTGCGCTGAACGTCCCGCTCATCTACTGGCAGCACGGCGCCGTCACGGGCAAACACTGGTTGGAGCGCTGGGCCAAAACCGTCACGCCCAGCGCCGTGATCTGCAATAGCCGCTTCACGAAGAGTACGTTGCCACTGCTTTACTCCATCGACGCGGAGGTGATCTACCCCCCCATCCCGTTTCGCGAAGACGCAAACCGGCACGTGGTGCGCCGCAACCTGCGCGCGATGCTCGAGGTCTCGCACGAGACGGTCGTCATCATCCAGGTGGGCCGTCTCGAGTTGGGAAAGGGATTCGATATGTTGCTCTACGCGCTCGCCCGGCTGCCGCACGACCTCGACTGGACCGCCTGGCTGGTGGGTGGAGGAAACAGCCCGCGCGAGCGACGACACGAGCAAGAGCTGCGTGGGATGGCCGCCGAACTGGATCTCGGTGCCCGGGTTCGCTTTCTCGGCATGCGAGACGATATCCCACAGCTGCTCATGGCGAGCGACATCTTCGCGCAGCCCAACACCAAGCCCGAGGGGTTTGGCCTTGCAGTTGTGGAGGCGATGCACACGGGACTTCCGGTTGTCACATCACGGTTGGGGGCCGCGCTCGAGATCGTCAGCGAGGAATGCGGGGTGCTCGTCCCACCGGGGTGGCCGGAGCGATTGGCTGACGACCTCGAAAAGCTCATTCGCGACGCCGGGCAGCGAAAACGGCTGGGGGAGGCCGGGCGCCGACGGGCGCTTCAACTGTGCGCTCCCGCACAGCAGTTGACCCGCCTGGGAAAGATGTTGCAGAGGGAAGTGGGAGAAGAGAACAGGAAAATGTGACCCGCGTCTCTCCCTTTCCCTTTTCCCATTTCCCTAACCATCTACCAGACTTGAACTTAAGGTCATCTCACCGTGACCACAATCAGCGCCCACTACCACCCTGTCACCGAGCTCAAGGACCGCTGGACCGACATCTTCCGGGTCGACACCCTGGTGCACCTCGGCGTGATGACGAGCATCACGGCGGCGACCTTTCAGGGATACCTCAAAGACCGGATGGGTGGTCCCATCCCGTACGCGCTCTCCGAGGTGGCGTTCATTGGCGCTGTCGCGTTGTGGTTCGCAGCGCTATCGGTCCGCCGAGTACCGATCCGGGGGCCCGGGTTGGTTCCGATGGTATTGCTCGTCGTGATCGTCATCCCCGTTCTCTATCTCCTGCATCCGGGCACGCCACTTGTGATCGAACTTGCCGGTCTGCGCGCGTGGGCGGAGTTCCCGGTTGCCGCCCTGCTCGCGCTCACAATCATTCGCTCTCATGGGCAGCTCCGCGCCTATCTCGGGTTGATTCTCGCGTTGTGCGCCATCACTGCCGTGTATGGAATCGTGCAGTACCAGAGCGGGGTCGAGATGGCGCTCGTGACCGAGCTCGCCCAGTTGCGACACGGGTCGACCGTTTTGTACTCCGTGGGTGATGGCGTTGTCGACTTCCGGGCGTTCTCGACGTTTACCTTCCCGGCGCCGTTTGCGGGGATGATGGTCTTCGGCATTCTAATCGCTGCGGGCGCAGCGCTCAGCCCAGCGCGCTCCCGCAGGGTCCGTATCGTGTGTGGTGCTTTGATTCCGCTGTTCTTCCTGGGGATGACGGTGTCCGGCACCCGCGCGGCCCTCATCGTCGTGCTACTGGGCCTGATGGTGTTGGGGTGGTATCGCGGGCTCAGCGTCAAGCACCTCGCCATCGTTCCGCTGCTGCTCATCGCATTTCACTTTGCGACCGTGCTCACCGCGGGGAAAATCGTCGAGCGCTACACATCGCTCGTACTCCACGAAGGGGAGCTGTGGTCTTACCTCAGTCAGCCAGCCATCATCGCCGCGCGCGCGCTGGTGGAGAACCCGGTGGGTACGGGATTGGGTCGTACTGGTGTCGGTGTGCCTTTTTTCATCGTTAGCTCGATGCCCGAGGGATACTTCGTATTCAGTGACGGGGATATCGGGCGCGCGGCAGTCGAGATGGGCATTGTGGGCCTCGCCGTTCTGGCCGCCATTGTTTTTGGCATCGTTCCCACGATCGCGCGGGCCACCTCCGTTTTGATCCGCACCAAGGCAGATGATCTCGCCTTGGGTATCGGCCCGCTGCTCATCAGTTCGGGTGTGCTCATCCTCATTGGCTCACCGCTATCAACCGCGCCGCACGGCATCATCTGGTGGTTTCTCGCCGGGGCGTTGTTCAAAGTCGCCATGGAGCATTCCGACCACGGCAGAGGCGCGAGCGAGAAGTTCGCGGGGTGATCTACGCTGCCAGGCCTCGCGCCCGCTCGCCCCATTCATCTCATTGTCATCGGCCACGTGTACGTCGTGCAAACATGACACCGCGCTCGCTCGATCTTGGTGCGGGCACCGTCGTCCGGGCACCCGGCGCCCTTCGCGCCGACCGGTCTCTCGATGTCGCGCCTGATATCGTCCTCGATGCCACCGCCCCCCTGCCCTTTGCCGACGGCAGCCTCACTCAGGTGTATTGCTTCGATGTACTCGAACACGTCGATGACCTCGTAGCGGTCGTCACCGAGATTCACCGTGTCCTCGAGCCTGGTGGGCGCTTGTTCGTGACCACGCCGCACTTTTCCTGCGCAAATTCGTACACCGATCCGACCCACCGTCATCATTTTGGATGGCGTTCGTTCGACTACTTCGTCGATGGACACGAGCTGAACTATTATTCTTCTGCGCGCTTTCAGGTAGCCCAGCGAACACTACGGTTTCACGGCGGGGCGATCGATACGGTGGTTCGACGCATCGCCAACCGCTGGCCCGATTTGTACGAGCACCGACTCGCTTGGCTTTTTCCAGCCTGGTACCTGGAGTTCGAACTGGTGGCGGTGGAGTGAGAAGCGTCCTGTTGATCCCCGACCTCCCCATCGAACACTGGCCGTCGATGGACCGGTACGCGTCCCGCCTGTCGCGCGCGCTGGCACAGTATGTGACCGACCTCAACGTCACGCTCGCCGGAGAGATCGCCAATCTGACAGTCGAGAATGGAGACGCGCGTGCTCGAGCTGCCGGCCCGGGTCCCGACCGGCCACCCGAGCTTCCGACCAGTGGGAGGGCGGAGTTGGAACGATACGTTGCCCGATACGCGCTCTACCCACGCCGCGTTCGCAAGGTGCGCGCGGATGTCTATCACGTGCTGGACCACTCCTACGCCCACATGCTGCGCGGACGACGGCTCCAACCCAGCATCGTCACCGTGCACGATCTCCTTCCGATCCTCACGGTGCAACGTCGTGATTCGGACGTCCGGGCCCGCATTCGCAACTGGCTTCTCGGGCGAGTGCTGGCGGGACTGCGGCGCGCCAGCGCGTGGATCGTGGCCACGGAGTGGTTACGCGGCGAGCTCGCGCAGTGGCTGGGACACGACGATCGTATACACGTGATTCCATTCGGTGTGGACGATGCGTTCTTCGATCATCCCGGCGAGCATCCGATTACGACACGTCATCGATGGGGGATCCCGGAGAACGCGTTCGTCGTGCTGCACGTGGGGAGTGTGGGGCCTCGCAAGAACCTCTCTGCGGTCATTCGGGTCGTCCACGAGCTCGTAGGTTCCAAGATCAATGCCTGGCTGTTGCAGGTTGGGGGCTCGCTGACACCGGGCCAGGAGCAGGAGATCCGCGGGTACCGGCTGGGTGAGCGTGTTGCGCGTTTGGGTGAAGTCCGGGAGATTGAGCTGCGAAAAGCCTATCGGGTGGCCGATGTGCTCCTGTTCCCATCCCATTACGAAGGGTTCGGATTCCCGGTACTCGAGGCGATGGCGTCCGGGTTGCCGGTGATCACCTCTGGCGCGGGCGGCCTTGCCGAGGTGGCGGGTGATGCGGCCGTAGTGGTTGGCCAACGTGAGCCCGCGTCATACGTCGCGGCGGTCAAGCGTCTGATTGGCAACGACGGGTGGCGCGAGAGCTTGAAGCACAAGGGTCTCGAACGCGCCCGTCGTTTCCGCTGGATCGAGACCGCGCGGAAGACCGCCGAGGTATACCGCCGGCTTGGCTAGTCCCGACGCGGCACGTAAAGTCACAGCGTTGACCGCCGCCGCGCAGCTCGGCGGAACCGAACGCGTGCTGCTCGACTTCGCCAACGACGCCTTCGAATACGGCATTGCCCTCCGCGTCCTCGCCCCACGAGCGGGGCCGTTGGTCGATCGGCTCAACGATCTCGGCGTTCCGGCAGACGTTGTCCCGGCACCCCCCTCCTTGCTCGCTGCGTCCCAGCGTGCCGGCCACCTCCGATCGATCCCTCCTGCCCTATTTGGCCTCCGGCGCTGGGCAAAGGATCTTGCCAAGCATGCGTGGTGCGAGGATGCCGAGGTGCTGTACTCGGTGGCGTTCAAGGCATACCTCACCACTTATACCATGCGAAAGATCCCCGTGGTGTGGCATCTCCACGAGTTCCCGCCGGAACGGACCGGCCGCTTGTGGCGCTTCTTTGCCGGTAGAATACCCGACGCGCTCATCGCCAACAGCCACGCTGTCGGCAGCGCATGGGGTAAGGGGCACGCGCCCCGGCCCTATGTCACCGGTGAATGGAGTGTGGAGGGGGCGGATTGGGCCGGACCACCAATCGCGCGGAGCGGTGGTCCGCCGATCGCCGTCATCCCAAACGGTGTCAACCTCGATCGCTTCACCCCGCGCAAACGCACCGGGTGGATCCACCAGCAGCTCGAGTTACCACGAGAGGCTCGGTTGGTGGGCATGCCAGCGGTGTTTGCCAGGTGGAAGGGCCAGCTCGAAGTCATCGAGGCGTTTCGGCTGGTGGCCAACGACTTTTCGGACGTCCACCTCGTGTTCGTCGGTGGCAGCATTTACGACACCGTGGCGGAGCGGTCGTTCGAGAAGGAACTGCGGGCAGCGATCCGCCCTGGTACACGCATCCATCTGTTGCCCTTCCAAGAGGCGATCGAGCGCGTCTATCCGGAGTTCGATCTTGCCCTCCATTACTCGACCCGCCCGGAGCCGTTTGGTCGAGTCGTGCTCGAGGCCATGGCAAGCGGAATCCCGGTCGTCGCCGCTGCGGAGGGTGGCCCGCTCGAGATCTTGGGCGGGGGTATCGCGCCGCTCCGGGAGGGGGGCTGGCTCGCCCAACCTAGGGCACCGGCCGCGCTGGCATCTATCCTCCGGACCGTGTTCAAAATGTCTCGCGAGGAACTGGCGACGATCGGTGCGTCAGGACGGCAGCGGTCGGAGGACTACTTCTCTGCGCGTATGTTCTCGCGGCATGTGGCAGGTGTATTGACGAGAGTGAGTAGGGAGTAGGGAGCTGGGAGTGATTGCAGAGTGCAGGCGGGTCCCTCAGCGCGCTAAAGTTCGCGCGAGCATCCCCGCATTCATGCCGCGCACCGCTCACTGACGCCCGCTACGGGACCCGCCTGCACTCCGCACTCTGCACTCTACTCCCCACCAACCACGGTCACCATTCTCTCGACCAGTTCTCGAACATCCCGAGACAGCGCTGACACACACACCGCGTTTTCGTACCGGGTGACGACCCGGTCGTGGAAGGCCTCAGGCTCGGGTACGCGATCCATCTTGTTGAAGACGTGCAGGACAGTCGCCCCGTTGAGCGAGAGGCTGGCGAGCACCTCCTCGACGACCTCGACCTGCTCCTCCCAATCGGGGTGAGCGGCGTCGATCACGTGCAGCAAGAAATCGGCATCTGCCGCCTCGGTGAGCGTAGCCCGAAAGCTGGCCACCAGATGGTGAGGCAGCTTGCGGATGAATCCCACGGTATCGATGAGCCGGAGGCGTCGCCCATTGCCGAGACTCATCTCACGGGTCAGCGTGTCGAGGGTGGCAAAGAGCCGGTCTTCCACGAATGCTTCCGCGCCCGAGAGGGCACGCAACAGGCTCGATTTTCCGGTGTTGGTGTAGCCGACGAGCGCGGCCGTGGGGATATGCCGCCTGCCGCTGCGCACAACGGCCCGGTGCCGTTCTACCTTGTCGAGCTTTTGCTTGAGGCGGCTGATCTTCCGGCGAATGATCCGGCGGTCGGTCTCGATCTGGGTTTCGCCCGGTCCGCGCAACCCGATGCCGCCGCGAATGCGTGAAAGGTGGACCCACATTCGGGCCAGGCGCGGTAGCATGTACTCGAGTTGGGCCAGCTCCACCTCCAGCCGTGCCTCGTTGCTCCGTGCGCGGGTCGCGAAGATATCGAGAATCAGCTCCGAGCGATCCATGATTCGAAGGCCAAGCTCTCGTTCCAGGTTCTTGCCCTGAACGGGTGACAGCTCTTCGTCGAACACCACCAACGTGGCCCCCGCCTCACGGGCGAGCTGCTTCACCTCCTCCACTTTCCCTTCACCGATGTAGAACTGCGGCGTGGGCGCCTCGACTCGCTGTATGGCGCGGCCCACTACTTGCGCACCAGCGGTGTCAGCTAACCGTGCCAATTCGTTCAGATGCTCATCGGCGTGAATCGCGTCTGCAGTACTGCGGCGCGGCGACCCGATCAGGAACGCACGTTCCGTCGGGGGTTGGATCTCGATCATGCGGGAGCGAATACAGACTCCTCCGTTCCTTGTATTCTTTAAATTTACTATCTCCCAACCGGATCGTGGAGCGGTCCGGGCTGTCCTGCTTGACTCAGCCTGGTTCCCCACCGATCTTGCCGGCCCACATGTGTACACTGCCGACACGCGCGTCGACCATCCGCGTTCATGACTGAGGAGCGCCGACGGATTCGCCTCTCCCAGGTATGGCAGGAGGCGCGGGAGCTCGTGTGGGCCTATCGGCGGCGCTTGGCCATTGGCTTCGCGCTCATGATCGTCAGCCGGCTGGCGGGCCTCGTGCTTCCGGCCTCGTCCAAGTTTCTCATCGACGACGTGGTCGGAAAGGGACGGGCCGAGCTTCTGCTGCCGCTGGCACTCGCTGTTGGCATCGCCACGCTGATCCAGGCCACCATGTCCTTTGCATTGTCGCAGCTCCTCGGCGTGGCGGCGCAACGGGCGATCACGGAGATGCGGAAGGTCGTACAGCAGCACGTCGCGCGGCTTCCCGTCACGTACTTCGATTCCACCAAGACTGGCGTGTTGATTTCCCGCATCATGACGGATGCTGAGGGCATCCGGAATCTCGTGGGGACGGGCCTCGTCCAGCTCGTGGGTGGGTTGATCACGGCGGGCCTAGCATTGGCGGTGTTGTTCTATCTCAATTGGCAACTGACGACCGTCGTGCTGCTCGTCATGGCAGTGTTCGGCGGTGTGATGGCGTTCGCCTTCAGCAAGATGCGGCCAATCTTCCGTGAACGCGGCAAGATCAACGCGGAGGTCACGGGTCGTTTGGCCGAGACGCTGAGTGGGATCCGGGTGGTCAAAGCGTACACCGCAGAGCGCCGCGAAGCCCATGTCTACGCCAAGGGCGCACACCGGTTGTTTCGCAACGTGGCGAAAGCGGTCACTGGGGTAGCGGGCGTTGGGGCGTTTGCTTCGCTGATCGTTGGCGTGGTGGGCGTCATCATGATCTTGGTGGGTGGCCGGGCGATTTTGAGCGGCTCTATGACGCTGGGTGACCTCGTCATGTACATCTTTTTCACGGGGCTCGTGGCGTCACCGCTCATCCAGATCGCATCTATTGGAACCCAGATTGCCGAGGCCTTCGCTGGTCTTGACCGCATCCGCGAGATCCGGCGGATGGTCACGGAGCAGGACGAGGATCGACAGCGCGCGCCGGTCGAGCGTGTCGAGGGTCATTTCGTGTTCGACGACGTGTCGTTCGAGTATGTGAAGGGCGTGCGCGTGCTCCGGGACATCTGCTTTGAGGCGCCGGCGGGAACGACCACCGCGCTCGTGGGATCGAGCGGTGGGGGCAAGAGCACGCTGATTAGCTTGGTTGCCGCCTTCAATCGGCCAACGGCCGGGCGAATTCTCGTGGATGGCCGGGATCTCGCCTCCCTACGTGCCCATGACTACCGCCGTCGGCTCGGTGTCGTATTGCAGGAGAACTTCTTGTTCGACGGGACTGTGGCCGACAACATCCGATTCGGCGCGCCACATGCGACGATGGATGATGTCCGGCGGGCCGCCGCTATCGCGCATTGTGATGAGTTCATCGATCGATTCGAAAACGGCTACGACACGGTCGTTGGTGAGCGTGGCATCAAGGTTTCCGGTGGTCAGCGCCAGCGTATTGCCATTGCCCGGGCGATCCTCGCCAACCCCAAAATTTTGATCCTCGATGAAGCCACGTCGAGTCTCGATAGCGAGATCGAGGCGCAGATCCAGGACGGCTTGAAGTCACTGCAGCGAGGCCGTACGACGTTCGTGATTGCTCACCGGCTCTCGACCATTCGGCGCGCGGATCAGATTCTGGTGCTCGAGGCCGGTGAGATTGTGGAGCGGGGAACGCACGAGGAGTTGCTGGCCAAGGGCGGCCGATATCGCGAGCTGTATGAGCGGCAGTATCACATCGAGCAGGATTTGTTCATCAATCCGGGGGAGGATTTTACCCCAGAGGTTGAGGAGGTTGGCGGGTAACCGGATCGCCCTACGGGCGCGCGAATTCGTAGAGAGAGGCGATACGAGTCACCCGGTAGAACGCACCCGCGCTTTCGCCAAGTTGCAGCCGTCCCTCTCCGAGCACGGTACCGTCTGGCGCCACGTAGGCTATCACTCCCGCTGCAGCAAACCCAACCAGCGTACTCCCATCGCGCAGCCGTTGAACCGATCCCCGTGTTCCCGTGAAGATCGGCGGATCGTGCCGGTATTCCCACACCAAGGTGGCGACCTTGTTTTCCACATCGAGGTGGTATTCGACCGCTCGGGACTCGGGAGGATCATGCCGATTGCCGTTGTCATAGAGAAGTAGGTTTCCGTTATCCAAGATCGTTGCCGCGTGTTGCGCACTAAAGCCACCCAACGGATCGGCCACGAAGGTAAACTCGTTGTTCACTCCGCCGAGTCGCCAGATGATCTCTCCGGTTTCGTAATGGATCTTGGTGACCTCTGCGAGGTGCCGCCAGGACGCGATGTAGTGACCGTCGAGATCAAAGGCCAGCGAGTTGGGGTGATCAAAGTCGATGTTGCTGAGTTGCCAGGCGGTTTGCGGCAGCTCTATTGCCTCTTCCGGTCCGAAGTGGTCCCAGCCGTTGAAAACGAGCTCCGTTTCATTGCTTTCGAGGACTCTCAGAATCTGATGCCCGGCGAGCTGCACATCGGCAGCACCACCAATGGCGGTCAAATCTGTTTGGCGGAAATCATAGCTGAAGAAGTGCGCCGTAGGTGACCGTCCGCCATCGAAGGTAAGCAGCAGTTCGTGGTTGTCGGTGTAGAGGGGCTCCGGGGCCTCGATCGTCCGAATCAACTCCCCATCGGGCGCTACCTCGACGAACCGTCCACGTAGTGGGAAGAACCCCGGCGTCGACCCCAGGAACACCGTGATATTTCCGTTCTCGTGCTGTTTCGTTTCGGCCGAGCCATCGGTGCCAGAAAATTCGCGGTACCACCGAATACGACCATTATCGTCGAACACCAGTGCGTATGCTATGGGGTCGATAAAGAGCGAGAGTAGCGATAGGCCGCCGAGGGACTGGCCCATTGTCTCGATGCGCACTTGGCGTAGGGCCTCCGGGAGGCTGCCCACCTCATAGATCATCACTGGCGATGCGACAGCGCCACCGCTGCCGATGGCATCGATGACGAACTCGTAGCGCGTTTCTGGTAGCAGGCCGAGGACGGTGAGGGTTGTAGTCCCGTCACCTACGTGGGAGAACGGCGTGGTAAGATTTGAATTACCTCGTGACCAGATAATCACTCGGGCGGAGTCGGCGTCGCTGACGGTGAAGTGCAGATGAACGGAGAGAGCGTTGAGCTCGTTGGCTTCGACACGCACGTCCGACAGTGCGGGAGGACGCGGTGACAACGATTCATCTACGGCACAACTTCCTACGGCCAGGAGCAGCATCATCGATGCCAATGCTGGCACACACCGCATCAAGTGCATTGATCCTCACCAGTGGGCCGGGTTACCATCCTTGGCATAATCGCTTGATTGATCACGAACCACAAAGATCGATTCTGGCTAACGATACT
>JBFGJG010000051.1:0-29184 GCA_041577295.1 Gemmatimonadales bacterium | reverse complement strand
TCTGCGGCGCATGCGGCCAGTTGCTGTCGTAACCGGTGCGGCCGGAGGTATCGGTCGGGCCATCGTGGGCTCCCTGTCGAGCGTGGCAACCGTGGTGGGCCTCGACCGCGACACGCAGGACGCGCTCCCGGGTGGTGTGCGATTGATCGACGTGGATGTCGCCAACGCGTCAGCGGTTGGTCAGGCGGTGACGGCGATCGCCAACGAGCACGGCGCGCTCGATTGGGTCGTCTGCGCTGCGGGTATCATCCGCGATCGTGTGAGTTGGAAGTTGACCGATGACGAGTGGCAATCCGTCATTGCGGTCAATCTCACGGGTGTGTTCAACACCGCCCGAGCCGCCACCCCATTTCTGCGACGCTCGTCCGTCGGTCGTCTCGTGTTCATCGGATCCATCAACGGCACGCGTGGACGGTTTGGGCAAACCAACTACGCCGCCTCGAAGGCGGGCCTCGTTGGGCTGGCGCGCTCGTTGGCGCTGGAGCTGGCCCGCGATCGTGTCACTGTGAATGTCGTCACGCCCGGCTTCATCGAAACCCCCATGACGCAGTCCTTGACCAATGAGCTGAGAGAGCGGGCGGTAGCTCGCACTCCATTGTGCCGTGCGGGAACTCCGGCTGACGTCGCGGCAGCCGTTCGCTTCCTCGTGAGCCCGGAAGCCGGGTTCATCACAGGGGCGGTCTTACCGGTAGATGGGGGTCAACTCTTGGGGGAGGTTGCCTAAATAATGCCTTTGCGCACCAGCGTAGCAGATGGAGTAGGTCGCATCATCTGGAGCAACCCTCCGGTGAACGTCCTGACACGGGATCTGCTCTGCGAGATCCGCAACGCGCTCGAGGAGCTGAGTCACGATCCGGAACTTCGCGTCCTGGTGGTTTCCGGTGAGGGCAAACACTTCTCGGCCGGTGCCTCCGTTGAGGAGCACTTACCACCGCACGCGGGCGATCTCATACCGGAATTCATGATGACGGTTAGGACGCTCAACTTCTTCCCACTGCCTGTGATCGCCGCCGTGCAGGGACGCTGCCTTGGTGGTGGTCTCGAGATGGTGCTTGCGGCCGACATTGTGGTGGCTGAAGCGAGTGCCTCGTTTGGTCAACCGGAGATCCGCCTGGGTGTGTTCCCACCCGCCGCTTGTGCACTGCTTCCGATCTTGACCAGCCGAGGAAACGCCGCCCGCCTCGTGTACACCGGTGACGCTCTCGGCGCGCGAGAAGCACGCGCAGCCGGGATCGTCACCGAGGTCGTGCAGGATGGTGCGCTGGAGCAAGCCGCATTGACGCTTGCCCATCGCATTGCGCGCAACAGCGGCGCGGCCCTGCGCATCGCCAAGCAGACGCTCCGCGATGCTGAACCCGAGCGGGTGAGCGTGTTCCACGAGGCCACGACGGCGTATGTCGAGTCGTTGATGGATACGGAAGACGCATTAGAAGGCTTACACGCCTTTCTCGAGAAGCGGGAACCCGTGTGGAGTCACCAATGAGCGACGTCTTGACCTTCCCGGAGTGGCGGGGTCAATCGCTCGACGAAGCGCTGTATCACTGTCGGGAGCTGCTGGAGGACACAAAGTTCCCAACCGTCGCGCGCTGGCGGGAGCGGGGTGGCAAGGTGGTCGGGCACTTCCAGGTGTACTTCCCGGAAGAAATCGCACATGCCGCGGGCATGCTCCCGTTCAAGATTCGCGGGGCACCCATCGAGCCCGTACAGTCGGACTCCAGGTTTGGCTCGTACCTCTGTTCCATCCTGAAGACGTCGCTCGAGCTCGCGCTGAGCGGCCGCGTCGAGCTCGACATGTTCGTGACCCATCCCATTTGCGATGCCGCTCGCAACTTGGCTGGAGTGTGGGGACGCAACTTCCCCTATCCGTGTCAGATTCTCTACTTGCCCCAGAATGCAAACTCCGCTCACACCATCACCTACCTCCGTGATGAATACCTGCGGCTGCAGCATGCAATCGAAGAGCTCGCAGGCCGGACGATCGGCAATGAAGACCTACGCGCCTCGATCGCCGTGTTCAATGAGAACCGGCAGCTGCTTCGCGAGCTTTATACGATCAAGCGAGATGCGCCGTGGCTCATGGCCATTGACGAAGCGTACGTGCTGGTTGCGGTTGGGGGTCTCATTCCCCGCGAGGAGCACAACGCGCTGCTCCGCGCCGTCCTGCCGGAGATCAAAGCGCGTCCGGCCAAGCAGCAGGACAAGATTCGGGTGGTGTTCGAGGGTGGGTTTTGTGAGCAGCCACCATTGGATTTGATCCGGACGATCGGTCGGTCGTGCTACGTCGTCGACGACGATCTGCTCATCGGACTTCGGTGGCTGACGGAGGACGTTCCCCTCACTGGGGATCCCCTCTATAACCTGGCAGAAGCGTACATCGAACGGTCCTCGCACAGCCCCGTGCAACACGACCTGCGCAAGCCCAAGGAAAGGATGCTGCTGGAACGGATCGAACGTGCCGACGCGCAGGCGGCCATCGTGACGGCGGCCAAGATGTGCGAGCCAGGACTCGAGGAGCAGGTAGTGTATACGCGCACGCTGGATCGATCTGGCGTTCCGTACTTCGTGAGCGAGTTCGAAGAGAACATGAGCAGCTTCGATCACCTCGAGATCCAGCTCGAGACGTTCGTCGAGAACTTGCTGTTCGACTGAAGGTGGTGAGCCGTATGCAACAGACTACCGTGGCTGAGGACTTGGTGGGGCGGGGAAACCGAGATGGCGCCCGCTTGTTTCGGGAATGGTTTGCCGATCTGTCGCAAGCGGCTGCTGATCAACGAGGCGCCGCTTATGTTTTCGTGATGGGAAGCATGGCGGAACTTCTGCGGGTCTTCGATCTGCCAATTGTGTTCCCCGAGATCAACTCGTTGCAGACCGCAGTGCGGCGTGTTGCCCACGAATATCTCAACGAGGCAGAAGACTACGGGTACTCGCCGGACATCTGTGGCTATGTGAAAGCGGACGTCGCCACACAGTTGCGCGGTGGCGAGCATCCCATGGGACGTATTCCAAAGCCTGCCATCGCCGTCTACACCAACGCGTGCAACACCTACATCAAGTGGGCAGAGATCTGGCAGCGAATGTACGATGTTCCCATCTTCACCCTCGACGTTCCGGGAACACGCGGCGCCGGCTTGCCGCACCAGCGTGGAACAGCAGAGTTCGAAGCCGACCGACGCTATGTCGAAGCACAGATCTGTGAGTTGATCCCCGTCTGCGAGCAGGTCTCCGGCGTTGCGTTCGACGTCGATCGCCTACGCGAGACCATGGCCGCGGCCAACGAAATGAACCACGCCTGGAAGCGACTCCTC
Source organism: Gemmatimonadales bacterium (assembly GCA_041577295.1). Lineage (GTDB taxonomy): Bacteria > Gemmatimonadota > Gemmatimonadetes > Gemmatimonadales > GWC2-71-9 > JBDHDH01. Next base: position 25,879 of record JBFGJG010000051.1, on the reverse strand, counting down.
GAGCTGAATGCGAGTCGCCCCTCCGTGTTCAATGCACTGTCCGAAGGCACCATCTACCTGGGGGTTGCCAACGGATTTCGTGGTCTACCAGAAGGCGCCGACTACTTCCAGGACCTCGTGAAAGAGATGGAGTTCAAAGCGTCCCACGGCATCGGGACGCTTACCGAGGAAAAATTCCGACTGGTCTTCGTCGGTGTTCCCTGCTATCCGATTTTCCGGCGTTTCAACGAGCTATTCACGGAATGGGGTGGCACGTTCGTCAACTCGACGTATCTGTGGTTTGCCTCTGGCGGATCCAACGTCGGGTTCGAATACGATCTCGACGATCCGATCGCAAGCCTCGCCGAGGGGACACTCATCAGCGTGCGGGATGCCATGGACTCCATGTTCTTCCAGACGGAGATCCTCGTGAACATGATCGACACCTATGCCGTCGACGGTGTCGTCTACCATCCGATCAAGAGCTGTCGCACTGTCTCGACCGGGCTGGCCGACAATCGTCGAGCGCTCATGGAGCGTCGCGATATCCCGAGCCTCTTCATCGAGTCGGACATGATGGACCGACGAGTCGTCTCTGAAGCACAGCTCAAGAACCGGATCGATGCGTTCTTCGAAGGCCTCGCATCGCGGGCATCCCGTGACGCCGCGACAACGAGGCTGTGAGGTAACCATGGCATACGCAGCCGGGGTGGACGTTGGATCCACGCAGACGAAGGCCGTGATCGTCGGAGAAGACGGCGTGATCGTTGCCCGCGCGTTGACTGATACGGGAGCAAATGTCATTCGCGCTGCCGAAAGCGCCTTCCAAGAGGCGCTTCACGCTACCGATCTCCGGGAAGAAGAAGTGGAATACGTCGTGGGCACGGGGTATGGACGCTATAAGGTGACCTTTGGCAATACGCAGGTTACCGAGATCAGCTGTCACGGTCGGGGAGCCGTCCGAATGTTCCCGGGCACCCGCACCGTGCTCGACATGGGAGGACAGGATACCAAGGCGATTCGTGTATCGAGCGCCGGCGAGATTTTGGACTTCTGCATGAACGACAAGTGTGCGGCCGGGACTGGACGATTCCTCGGCGCGGCGGCCAACGCGCTCGAGATTCCGCTGGAACAGCTCGGACCAACCGCGCTGCGCGGTGAGCGGCCGGTCAAGATCAGCACCACGTGCACGGTCTTCGCCGAGTCCGAGGTCCTCTCGTGGTTGGGTAAGGGGAAGAAGATCGAGGACATCCTACTGGGTGTCCATCACTCGATCGCGACCCGCTCGGCTGGGTTGCTTCGCCGGGTGGGTATCGAAGAGGAGGTGACCTTCACCGGCGGTGTCGCCCGCAACGCGGCGATGATCGCGACGTTGAACGAACGACTTGGTATCGACGTCAATGTGAGCGAGGAGTCCCACTACATGGGTGCGCTCGGTGCGGCGCTCTTTGCGCTCGAGCATATCGTCACTAGCCGAACTCCGGCACGCGCCGGGCGGGGGCCCACATGACGCACACGGCTGGAATCGATATCGGCTCGACGTACACCAAAGCCGTCGTCATGAACGACCATCACGAGATTGTCGGTCGTGCCATGGAGCCGACGGGGTTCCGCCTGGCTGAGGTTGCCGAACGCAGCTTTGACCGTGCTCTCGAGCGCGCCGGACTTGGACGCGCGGACGTGGCGTACGTCGTCGCAACGGGGTTTGGGCGGCACCAGGCCCGGATCAGCGACATCCATGTCACGGACCTGACCGCGAGCGCCCGCGGTGCCACGCTCTGCTTTCCCGGAACGCGAACCATCCTCGATGTCGGCGGACAGACCATGAAGGCGAGCAGGATCGGCGCCGACGCCAAGGTCGAGTCGTTCCGATTGAACGACAAGTGCGCGGCCGGCACCGGGGCGTTCCTCGAGAAGACAGCCCGGTACATGGGCTACACCACCGAGGAGATCGGCCCTCTTGTTTCGACGTCGAAAGACGCCATCCCCATCTCCGGGGTGTGTGCGGTCTTCGCCGAGTCGGAAGTGATCAACCATCTGTCACAGGGGGTGTCGCCTGCGGACATCATGCACGGTGCGATCGTGTCGCTCGTTGGCCGGTCGGTACAGCTCATGAAGCGCGTGCGAATGGAGCCGGAGTACACGCTGATCGGTGGCATCCTTCAGTTCGAGCGGATGGTTCAAGTCGTCGAGGAAAAGTTGGGCGTGTCAGTCAACGTGCCGTCCGGCGACCTCGTTCAATTCATCCCGGCGCTGGGGGCGGCGTTGCTCGGGCACCGCCGCCTGGCAAAGCTGGCTGAGACGGTATCCGATGCGAAATCGCTCGTTGGGTAGCGGACGGATGCGCCCACGCGAGCAGGGGAGGGATGAGCAGGTGGGCGGTAACCTCGCAAAACAGCTGAGCCATGTGGTGGAACAGGAAGCTCACAGACTGTTGACCGCCGACCAGCTCGCACCCGATCCGGCGCGCGTCTCGGCAGGATGGGAACGACGCTTCATCACGGACTCAGCCAGAGCGGAGGAAGCGCTCGCGCTCTATCGCGAGCTCGGCTACGAGGTGTGCGCCGATCCCGTCGTCCCCCAAGAGCTAGCCGAGGCGTGCAGCGACTGCTGGCTCGCCACACAGCTCCGGTTTGTCACCATCTACACGAGAAGGTCCAAGCGCGCGCCGAAGAGCGAACGCGTTGGGAGGTCGTCATGAAGGCAGCGGTGTATCATGGAACCAACCGGCCGCTGGAAATCACCGAGGTGGCCACGCCTGAGCCGGGGCGCAACGAGGTGGTGGTTCGGGTCGCCGGGTGTGGACTCTGCCACACGGACCTGCACTATCTCGACCATGGTGTGAAGACCTTCAAGACCCCTCCGCTGATTCTCGGACACGAAGCCGCGGGAATCGTCGCGCGCGTGGGCGCCGGGGTCACGACCAGTGCTGAAGGTGACCACGTGCTGATTCCCGCCGTGCTCTCCTGCGGACGTTGCGGATTCTGCCGCAACGGACGTGAGAACCTGTGCGACGAGATGGTCATGCTCGGCAACAACATCGACGGCGCGTACGCGGAGTTTGTGAAGGTACCCGCATCTGAGATCATTGCTCTCCCCGACGATATGCCGCTCGAACGCGCTTGTGTAATCGCGGATGCACTGTCGACGCCGTATCACGCGGTAAAGCGTCGCGGCCAGGTTCGTACCGGCGACACCGTTGCGGTGATGGGCTGTGGTGGCGTAGGGCTCAACGTGGTCCAGTGCGCAACGGTTGCCGGCGCCCGCGTGATTGCCATCGACGTCAACGACGCGCGACTCGAGGTGGCTCGCGCGCTCGGCGCGGTTGACACCGTGAACGGCAACGAGGTCGACCGGCTGGACAAGCACATCCGCAAGCTCACCGGTGGGGGGGTGGACGTCGCGTTCGAAGCCATCGGGAAGCCCGACACTATCCGAGCGGCGTTCAGCCTGCTACGACGCGGGGGACGGTTGTGTGTGATCGGGTACTCGCACGAAAACGCAACCCTCTCCGCCGCCAGGCTGATGTACTACGAGCTGGAGATCGTGGGCAGCCTGGGGTGCGGAGGAGGCGAGTATCCAGAGATCATCGATCTCGTCCGAGCCGGTCGCCTGCAACTGGACCCCATCGTCACCGGCTGCCTCCCACTGGATCACATCAACGACGGATTCGATCGGCTCCGTCGCGGCGAGGGTATCCGCTGGGTGGTGACACCCTAAATCCGTCGTGCCCCCCTTGTGAATGCGGTCGTGAACTCGTAGATCCAAAGCGGGATTGTCGGGAACGGTTCGCCGCGAGGAGTAGGACATGCAGGAGCGCGAAGACAACAGCACGCCCCGGGTTGTGGTGACGGGGGTCGGTCCGGTCAGCGCCATCGGGACCGGCCGAGAAGCCTTCTGGAATGCCTTGGTGGCGGGTAAGCACGGGTTCAGGCATATCACGTTGTGCGACGCATCCGAGTCACCATCAAAGATCGCCGCGGAGATTCCGGACTTTCAGCTGGAGCGGTTCGTCACCGATGGGGAGCTGATGGCACGGCGCACGCCGCGACCGGTGCAGCTCGCGCTCGCCGCGGCAGTGCTCGCCTTGCACGACGCCGAGCTGGACTTGGACGCGTGCGACCCCGACCGCCTGGGCGTCCATCTCGGGACGTCGATCGGCAACCTCGAGACCGTGCTCCGGTTGAACGAACGGTATAAGGAGACCAAGGTCGCGCCGGCGCATACCGCGTTCCACGCGTTCAATCACTCCGCCGCTTGTGTCGTCTCCTCGTTTTTCAACATTCGGGGGCCCGTGCACACGTGCACATCGGGCTGCAATTCGGGGATCGATGCGCTCGGCCAGTCACTCCGCATGATTCAATCCGGATCGGTGGACGCCATGCTCGTGGTCGGCACCGACTGTGAGGTCGTGCCCGAGGTGCTCGCGGCCTTGAACGCCTCGAACTCGCTCGCCACGAACTTCAACGACGATCCGGGGCGCGCTTCACGACCGTTTGATCGTCTCAGGAACGGCAATGTGATCGGCGAAGGAGCAGCCGCGCTCCTGCTCGAGTCGGAAGCGCACGCTCGGGCCCGCAAGGCCCGGGTGTATGCGCGAGTGGGAGGCTACCAAATCTGCTCGGCCGGACAGAACCGCCAGTACAGCCATGACAACCCGGAGATCGATCTGAGGCCCGCGATGCGTGCCATGCGCGGAGCCATCGCTGAGGGTGGGTGGGAACCGGAAGAGATCGCGCTGGTCAACGCCAATGGATCATCTTCGGTCATCTACGACCGTCTGGAGGCGAACGCGCTCGCCGGCATATTCGGCGATGCGTTTCCGTCCATTCCCGTTCACTCCATCAAGTCCATGCTGGGCCAACACGGCGCCGGGTCGTCAGCCCTTCAAGCCGTCACCGCGTGTCTGTCGATCCGACGCGGCGCGTACCCACCAACCATCAACCACGACGAACCCGATCCCGACTGCGGACCAATTCGCGTCACCCGCAAAGAAGAACCATTCCCCGCCGGGCCAGTGTTGGTGCACTGCATTGGACTCGGCGGTTTCTATTACTCGGCGGCCACGTTCGCTCCACCGGAAGACCGTGAGTTTCACAAGACCGGTGCGATGCAGGTCCAATGGAGCAAGGACAAGCACCCGCGATTTCAACCGGCGGAAGAGTTTCACAAGCCGTTGACACCGTGGGCGCCGAGAAGAGAGGAGTGAGGACGGAAGCGCTCCGCTTACAACATCAACTGCGTTTACCGCCTGCCACCGATGGGAATCATGTATCCCACTGATAGGCAGAAGGTACGACTGCGAACCTCCTCGAGTCCTGCGGGATCGTCTGCCAGGTTCCGCAATCCCAGGTCGTAGGCAGCGTCCAACAGCAGGTTGCCCGGTCCGGCCGCGACCATCAGGCCGCCGCCGAAGAGCACGCCGACATCGACCTGCTTGCGATCGAGTTCGAAGTCATCGCAGGATTCATCGAATGAGAGTCCGGCTTCCATTCCCGTGACCTGGCAGTGCAGTTCGAACCCCACACCTGGACCAGCAAATAGATGAGGGGTCACGATGCCCGCCCGAGTCGGGATCTTGAGACGGAGCAGGAGCGGGATCTGCAGGAACCCGGCGACGGCTTCCCCTTCAAAGCCGAGTCCCCGAGCACCATATCCCTTCCGTCCGTACAACGCTTCGAGCTCGATGGCGAGCGCCGGATGCACGTCAACACCCAAGAGTGCACCGACGTGATACGAGTTTACATGGTCGATATCGAACCCGAAGTCCTGATTGACTGCCACCGTGGCGTTGTTCCAGCCGCCCTTCACACCGAGCCACACCGTCTGTCCTAGGACCGGGCTGGCACAGACGCCCATCAGCAGTCCGATGAGTGCCGCTAACTTGATCGATTTCTTCATAATGACACCTCCTGGTGCCTCGCTGGTGCGAGAACCAGCCTGGTGCGCTTCCGTCCAGGTTACGCTCCAGCTGCAACTCTTAACGCCGAGGTGGTGAATGCGTGGTGAACTGTCGGTGAAAGACGCGGTTTCGATAGCGTTTGTTAGTCGATTGCGACATTGAAGTGTGAAGATTGACGATCGGGGATTGCAGGTTGCAGATTGTGAATACCGATTTGATGAATCAGCATTCCTCTACAGTCTGAAATCATCAATCTGCGATCCTCAATCCATTCTCCTTCCCGCCCCCTGGAGATTTCAATGCGTGACGCCGTCCCCGCGTTGTGTCGCTTGGCGCTCCTCAGCTCACTTACACTCCTCATTTCCTGTGACCGCGGCGCCGAACCTGCCGACTGGGCCGTCTACGGTGCCGACAAACAAAACACCAAGTACTCGGCACTCGATCAGATCACGCCCGACAACGTCGCGCAGCTCGAAGTGGCGTGGCGCTGGGAAAGCGTCGATCAGCCCATTCTCGATGCCGACACCAGCATCTGGGCGCACCGCTACGAAGCGACGCCCATCGCCGTGGACGGGATCCTCTACACCAGCACGTCGCTCAGCCAGGCGGTGGCCATCGACGGTGCCACCGGGGAGACCCTGTGGACGTACAACCCCGAAAGCTATCGAACGGGCTACCCGCCAAACCTCGGCTTTCTTCACCGGGGTGTCACGTATTGGGCCCATAGTGACGGAGACCGCATCGTGTACGGGACCGGCGATGGCCATCTCATTGCCCTCGACGCGGCCACAGGAACGCTCGTGGAAAATTTCGGTGACGGCGGACGCATCGATCTGACCCGAGGCCTACGCCGCTCGGTTAACAGGCGTGACTACGGTGTGACGTCGCCGCCAGTCATCTGCCGTGACAAGGTCGTGGTTGGGGCCGCAATCGGCGACATCCCACTCGAAGCGGAGATGCCACCCGGTGACGTGCGGGCGTTCGATATGGAGACCGGTGAGCTGTACTGGCTCTTTCAGTCCATACCGCAGGGGGAGATTGCTGGTGGACGCTCGTGGGAGGACTTCTCTTGGGAGACTATGGGAAACACCAACGTCTGGACGTACATGAGCTGCGACGAAGATCTCGGCTACGTGTATCTCCCGTTCAGCACTCCCACCAACGACTACTACGGCGGGGACCGTCCGGGTGACAATCTGTACGCCGAGAGCGTCGTGGCCGTGAACGTCGAAACGGGCGAGCCCGTGTGGCACTTTCAGGGTGTGCACCACGGCATCTGGGATTACGACTTTCCCGCCGCTCCCATTCTCATCGACATCACGGTAGATGGTCGAGAGATCAAGGCGTTGGCGCAGGTCTCCAAGCAAGCATTTGTCTATGTTCTCGATCGGGAAACCGGTGAGCCAGTGTGGCCCATCGAGGAGCGGCCGGTGCCACAGGAGCCCACGGTCCCAACGGAGCGGCTGTGGCCCACGCAGCCGTTTCCGACGAAGCCCGCGGCGTTCGATGTGCAGGGGATGACGCCCGACAATCTCATCGACTTCACGCCGGAGCTTCGTGCAGAGGCGATGGCGATTCTCGAGCGGTACGATTACGGTCCGCTGTTCACACCGTTCACGGAACGCGGCACGCTGACGCTTCCGGGTGTCCTCGGCGGCGCGAGCTGGGCTGGTGCTGCGGTCGATCCGCAAGACCGGGTGCTGTATGTTCCATCGATTACGGAACCGTGGGTGCTTGCGCTCGCCAAGGCCACCAATCCAAACGACGCACATCCGTATCAGGGCGATTACCGCGGCGGGACGCTGGCGCCCGTCGTTGGCCCTCGCGGTCTGCCGATTACGAAACCACCGTACGGCCGTCTCACCGCCATCGACTTGAACAGCGGTGATCATTTGTGGATGCGGCCGATGGGGCAGGGCCCGCGGAACCATCCAGCTCTCGCGGATCTCGACCTGCCGGAGCTGGGCTCGCCCTTCCGTACGTTCGTCATCCGCACGCCCTCACTGTTGCTCGCTGCACAGGAAGGACGGTGGGCCATTCGCGGCGTTGCCCCAGCGCAAAACGCGTTCACGATCTCCACGGCGAACGAGGATCCCGCCCTCCTCGCGCTCGATCCGGCCACAGGGAACACGATCGCCAGCATCCCGATTCCCGGCAACGCCTCGGGATCGCCCATGACCTACCAGGCCGACGGGCAGCAGTACATCGCGATCCCAATTGGCGGGGCGTCGCAGAAAGCGGAGCTGGTGGCGCTGAGAATACCGGAATGAAAAGATTGCAGAGTGCAGAGTGCAGAGTGTAAAGGAATGTTGATCAATTCAGTCTGCACTCTGCGCTCTGCACTCTGCAATCTTCCCTCCACCCGTCCTTCCCTCTATTCTTGAACGTCCCTTGTTCCACTACTGAGCCGCCGAGGATTACTGGTTTGTCCACCTTTGAGGATCGCGTCCAACAGGCCGTCGGAGACACGTACCGGATCGAGCAGGAGCTCGGTGGCGGTGGGATGAGCCGGGTGTTTCTGGCGGAGGAGGTGGAGCTGGGGCGCAAAGTGGTCATCAAGGTGCTGCCACCGGAGATGGGCGCCGGTGTCAACGTCGATCGGTTCCAGCGTGAGATCAAGCTCGCTGCCTCACTGCAACATCCGCACATCGTGCCCCTCCTCACCGCCGGCTCGGCAGGCGACATCCTCTATTACGTGATGCCGTTCATTGAAGGGGAGTCCCTCCGGGTAAAGCTCAGCCGCGAAGGCGAGCTTCCAGTGCGCGATGCCGTGCGGATCCTCCGTGAGGTGGCGGACGCACTTTCCTACGCGCACGGACACGGCGTGGTCCACCGCGATATCAAGCCGGACAACGTATTGCTGTCTGGCAAGCACGCGGTGGTGACCGACTTCGGGGTCGCCAAGGCGGTGACCAGCTCCACGGGCGGGAATAGCCTGACGTCCCTCGGTATGGCGCTGGGCACACCGGCGTACATGGCGCCCGAGCAGGCAGCCGGCGATCCCAACGTCGATCATCGCGCCGACATCTACGCGCTGGGCGCGCTCGCATACGAGATGCTCTGCGGGAGGCCCCCGTTCACCGGCGGCAACCCGCAGGCGATCCTCTCGGCCCACGTCACGCAAGCGCCCGACCCGGTCACCACACATCGCAGTGCCGTGCCACCGGCGCTCAATGCGTTCGTGCTGCGCTGTCTGGAAAAGAAAGCGGCCGACCGTTGGCAGTCGGCCGAAGAGGTGATCGCGCCGCTCGAAGGAATGATCACGCCGAGTGGTGGCATGACGCCAACGGGTACCACGCCCGTCACGTCAGGCGTCCGCGAGATCGCAAAGAACCACCCCGTGCGCGTGGCGGCGTTGTTCGGATTGGCGGCCGCGCTGACGCTCATGGTGGTCTACGGGTTGATGATCGCGCTCGGTCTTCCCGACTGGGTCTTCGCCGGCGCGATCGCGCTGCTCGCCATCGGCCTGCCGATCATCCTCACGACCGGCCACCAGGAGCGCCGGCGCGCTGTGCAGCACGCAACTGGTATGGCTACGACGACGCCGGTCGGCCTCAAGAAGCACTTCACCTGGGGCAAGGCCATCGGTGGGGGTGGATTGGCGTTCGCCGGACTCTCGGTGGTCGCCGTCGCATACATGGTCACGCGGACGCTGGGGATCGGTCCGGCCGCGACGCTCATGGCTACAGGCGCCCTCGGTGAACGGGAGTTGATCATTCTCTCGGAGTTCGAAAACCGCACCGCGGACTCGACGTTGGGATCGACCGTCACTGAGCTGCTTCGCGTGAGCCTCACGGAATCTCCTGTAATTCGGTTGGCGGATCCCGCGCGGCTCGGTGAGAGCAGGGCACGCATGCAGCTGCCATCGGATGCACCAATCACGGAAACGGTGGCCCGCGAGATTGCCGAGCGGGAGAACATGAAAGCCATCCTGGCGGGCGAGGTGGTCCCCTTGGGCGATGGCTATCTAGTGTCGGCACGACTCGTCTCCGCGAGCGGTGAGGTGCTCACGGCCCAGCAAGCATCTGCGGGGAACGCCAGCGGGTTGATTCGCGCCGTCGACGAGCTTTCGACGAAGCTCCGCGAGCGCGTGGGGGAGTCGCTGCGGTCGATCCGCCGAACGCTCCCACTCGAGCTGGTGACGACGGGATCGTTGCGCGCACTTCGCCTGTACACACAGGCGACCCAGGCCGAGATCGCCGGGGATGACGATCGGGCTGTGGCGCTGCTGGAAGAGGCGGTGCTCGAGGACTCCACGTTTGCGATGGCCTATCGTAAAATCGGCACCGTCCTCAACAACAACTTCGAGCAACGGTCACGGGCACGGGAGGCGGTTTCCAAGGCGTACGAGTTACGCGATAGGCTCACCGAGCTCGAGCGGGGATATGCGATCGCGCAGTACCACGTGGAAGTCACCGGTCGACGGGAAGAGGCACTCGCCGCGTACCGCACGATTCTGGAGCGGTATCCCACCGACCATCGTTCGCTCAACAACTCTGGTGTGCTCTATTCACAGATGGGAGATGACGCGCGAGCGAAAGAGTTCTATGCGCGCGCGTTGCAGTACGATTCGACCTGGGCGCCTGGCTTTGCCAACCTCGCCTACGAGCAAAAGATGCTCGGAGAGTTTGCCGAAGCCGAGAACACCCTGGACGCGATGGAAGCCCGCTTTCCGGGGAATCCAGACGCTCATGAAGCGCGTGGGTTCCTCGCCGTGGCACAGCGAGACCTTCCCGCAGCGGAGCAACACTTTGTCGATCTGCGTGCCGCACAACGCGGACACCTCGGCTGGGAGGCGCAGTCCACCGAGCAGCTTGCATTTCTCGCTGCCATGCAGGGCCGTTTCCGGGAAGGGGAGGCGTACCTGAACGACGCGTTGGCGGCGCATGGACAGCGACGGACCCGGTATGCAGCCGAGCAGCGGCTCGTGTCGTGGTGGTACGGTACGTACGGTGCGTCCGGCCAGCCGGGTGCGGGGCGGCAGCGCTTAGAGCGCGTCGCCTCTCCTGAGGTCATGAACAACATTCCGGTGCCGGATCGTTGGTACGAGACGCTCATCGGATACTACGCTGCGGTGGACCTTGACCGCGCCCGCGCGCTGCTCCGCGACATGGAAGCCTCTGGCATGCCGGAGCTGGGTCAGAACTTCGCCCGTTCGTACGATCGGGCGGCGGGGTGGGTCGCAATCGCATCAGGAGATGTGCAGGGTGGACTCGCCAAACTCCGGGCGGGTATAGACGGTTGGGGGTGTCAGGGCTGCGGGCACCTGTTGATGGCTCGCGCGCACGATGCCGCCGGCAACGCAGACTCGTCGCTCCACTACTGGGAAGCGTATCAATCCAACAAAGAGGGCATCCCGTCCATCGAGGCCAACCTCGCTACCGCGTACCAGCGGTTGGGTGAGCTGTACGAATCCCGCGGCGATCGCGAGAAAGCGGCCCAGTTCTACAATGAGTTCATCGAGCTGTGGGAGAACGCGGACCCTGAGTTTCAGCCGCAGGTGCAAGAGGCGAGAGAGAGATTGGCGGGATTGGTCGGAGAGGGGAGGTGACAGAGTGCAGATTGCAGATCGCAGATTTGTAAAGGACAGCTGATCAATTCATTCTGCACTCTGCACTCTGCACTCTGCACTCTACAACTTCTGTCTCAGCGCCTCGAACCGCGGATGCTCCCGTAGCGAATCGAGATCCGAGTCGTGTTCCAGCCATTCCCTGTGTCCAAAGCCGTTCTCCACCGCCTTGTCGAGGCAGTCGAGCGCCTTGTCAGTCATCCCACCGAGCGCATAGACACACGCAACGTTGTAGAGCACACCTGAGTCTGTCGAATCGATAGCGTAGGCGCGCTCGGCCCACTCGAGCGCTTTCTGCCGTTCGTCCAGCTGGATCAGTGCGTTGGCGCCCAAGTAAAGGGCACGGGCGTCGTCAGGGTTGAGTTCGAGGTGTTTCGCCGCCACTTCGAAGCCGCGCTGAAGCACTTGTTTTGCCTCGTCGTGCCGGCCCAACGAGTGGAGCGGCCCCGACATCAGCATCACCGCCTGATAGTCTTCCGGCCGAACACGGGCGGCCTCTTTGTAATGCGCGACGGCGTCCTCCAGCCGGTTCTCTTGCACGCAGGTGCGCGCATAGAGGTAGTGCGCCTCATACAGCTTGGGGTTGAGGCGAATGGCTGTCTCGAACTCCTGGCGCGCTTCGTCGTACCGCCGGTTGAGCGACAGCGCGAATCCGCGCGATGCATGCGCCTCGGCGAGATCTGGATCGATCTCCAGCGCTTTGGCACTCGCCGCATCTGCCCCGTCGAGGTTGGCTTTGCTTCCGTCCCAATACATGTAGAGGAAGGCACAGCAGTCAGCCACACCGGCGTACGCCTTGGCGTAGTTGGGATCCCTTTCGATCGCGCGCTCGAACATGCGGCGTGCAAACTGAATCCCAGTGCGGCGAAACTGGTGAAAGAACTGGCGGCCGCGGAGATAGTACTCGTACGCCTCGACGTTCTCGGTGGGTGCCTTTTCGATCGCCCGCCGCTCCTCGTCGCTGAGCACCACCCGCAGCGCCTTGACGATGTTGTCGGCAATCTCGTCCTGAATGGCAAATACGTCGTCCAGCTGCCGGTCGTACCGATCGGACCACAGGTGATAGCCGTCCGCGACGTTGACCAGCTGCGCCGTCACCCGCAAACGATTGCCCGCCTTGCGCACGCTGCCCTCCAGCACGGTCCCCACGCTTAGCTGCTCGCCCACCTTGCGGATATCCAGGTTCTTGCCCTTGAATGCAAATGCAGAAGTTCGCGACGCGACGCGCAACGCCTGAATCTTCGTGAGCGCGTTGATGATCTCCTCGGCGATCCCGTCCGTGAAGTATTCGTTTTCGGGATCGGCGCTCATGTTGACGAATGGCAGCACGGCGATCGATTTGGGTGCGGTGCCAGCCGCAACACCAGGCGGCGTCGATCCCGCGGGCCACGTGAGCGCCTGGACGAACTGCGGTGCCGTCGCGTACCGGTCGTCTGGACGCTTCGCGAGCGCCTTTTGGACGGCACTGTCGAGCCAATCCGGGATGTCGTCACGCGAGTTGCGCAGCGGTGGAACCGGATCCGCAAACAGCTTGGCCATGATCGACTGCACCGTGGTCCCGGTAAACGGCGCCTCACCCGCCAGCATCTCGTACAGCATGATGCCGAGCGAGTAGATATCACTCCGCCCATCCAGCTCGGCTTCACCGCCCGCCTGCTCCGGGCTCATGTACGCCGGTGTCCCCACGGCGGTCCCGGTTTGGGTCAGGCTATCGGCAGCAGCCGCCGTCACCGCTTTGGCAATGCCAAAGTCGGTCACCATCGCCGTCGCCTCGTGGAGCATCACGTTCTCGGGCTTGATATCCCGATGGACAATTTTTTGGCGGTGCGCGTAATCCAAAGCCGACCCCACCGCCCGCGCGATTGCCACAGCCTCTTCCGGCGGCAGACGCGTTTCGCGGTTGAGACGCTGCCGCAGCGATTCACCCTCGATGTAGGGCATCACGTAATACAGGAGATCGCCGGCCTGCCCGGAGTCGTACAGTGGCACGATGTGTGGATGTTGCAGCCGGGCCGCGATCTGGATCTCGCGCAGAAACCGCTCCGGCCCGATGCTCACGGCCAGGTGCGGATGGAGTACCTTCACGGCCACCGGACGGCGATGACGCAGGTCCTGCGCGAGGTAGACGGTAGCCATCCCCCCGCGCCCGACCTCACGCTCGACTTTATAACGTTCTCCCAGCAGGGATTCGAGACGGCTACGTGGATCGTCGTTCATTCGGACAGGAAGATACCTGGGAGGGCAATGGGGGGCGAGGGAGGGCAGAGTACAGAATGCAGAATGCAGAATGCAGATCGCAGATTGAGTTTATCAGTATTCCGCTACACTCTGCACTCGGCACTCTATCTGACATCTGGCGCGCCAGCGCCACTTTTCCTACATATGTAGTCCATGTCGCAGCGATGCCGGGTAACGACCTTGCTCGCCCTCCTGGTCGCATCGCTTCTCGCCACGGCCGCCGTGCCGGCGTACGGTCAGGAACGGGGGAACCCCAACTGGTTCGTGCGGGTGGGTGGGTATCTCTGGCTCTCCAACATCGACGGCTCAAATACCGCGGCTAACATCGACGTACCGGTCACGGACTCGGTGCTCGAGGCCAGTTGGGCCATGCGGCTCGAGGTGGGGAAGTGGCGACTGCGGGCGATCGTTGACCTGAGCCGCGCCGCCCTCGCAAACTCTCTCTTGCCAAGCAGCTCCGGCGGCCTCAGCGGGTTCTACGACTTCTCCATGACGACCTTCGAGTTCCGCGGGGCCGCACAGATCGGAAGCTTCTCCTCGCGTCAGGCCGTCGAAGTCTATGGCGGTGTCCGGCACGTGCGCCAGCAACAGGACCTGCGTCTCACCGCACCGGTTGTGGATGAGTCCGTGACCGAGTCCTGGACCGAACCGATATTCGGCAGTCGGTACTTCGCCGAGGTGGGACGCCGGTTTTGGTTCTCGATGCTCATTGATGTGGGCGGGCTCAGCATCGGCTCGGACTTCACCTGGGTGCTCGACGGCGAGCTCGGCTTCCGCCTGTCGCCTCCGGTCGATCTCACCTTTCGCTACCGCTATATGGAGACCCAATACGACAACGGCAAATCGGGGAGCGAAGCCTACGTGTGGGACGGTGGCCAGGCGCAAGGATGGTTCCTTGGCGTGGTGTTCAATCGATGAGACCGCTCGGCAAGCTGTTGCTCGCAGGCGCGCTCACGCTCTGGTGTGTGCGCGCGACAGATGCCTACGCGCAGACATACATCGGCCTGACCGCTGGAGCCACCGTGGCCGCGATGACCGGCGGGTTGATCGAGCGAGCGGACGTAGCCTTTGGTGCCGCGGTGGGTGCCAACTTCGAATGGCAACCGTGGCAGGATTGGATGATCGATGGTGAGTTCCTGTTCACGCAAAAGGGCGTGAGCAACGTGCCCGAGGGTTTCGATCGGATCGACTTTCGTCAGACGTATCTCGAGATGCCCGTCACGCTCAATCGGGTGATTCCCATTCGCCGCAGTGGTTGGTACGTCAGTCCCTATCTCGGCGTCGCCGCCGGGATCAATCGCGGGTGCGACATCAGGTCAGAGGGCGAATCCGAATACGAAGAGTGCACGGACACCACCCTCGGTGGTACTGCGACGACCTTCGAGTTCGGCATTCCCCTTGGCGTGGCCTTGAGACGGGTTCACCCCGGTGGCTCGCGCCTGGCCTTCGAGGCGCGCTACGCACTCGGTCTCACCACCGTGCTCGACGCGGCAGGCGGCTCCGCCCGCAACAGCCTGTTCACCTTTCTGTTTAGCTTTGCGCTCCCCTTGGGCCGTGCGAATCCTTAAGCTCGTCCTTGCAGCGACGCTCGCGTCTGCGCCGCCAAGCCTGGCGCAAGCACCGTGGCGCACGGCAGGTGTGTACGTGCCGTCGCTCGACCACGTGCTTGCCGACTCCATCGCTCTTCTACCGCCGGCCCCACCGCGGCGAGCCCAGCAGGAGTTCTGTTGCAGCCACAAGCACTTTGGCGTCACCGTGCTCGAGCTCGGCATTCTCGAGGTGGTACCGTGGTACTTCAACCGGCATGTGGGTGACGACTCGACGGCCGTGCTCACGTTCGACGCGTGGAAGCGGAATATTGAGGAGGGATTCGAGTGGGATCCCAACAATTTCAATACCAACATGTTCATGCATCCGTACCACGGGAACGTGTACTTCAACGCGGCACGCACCAACGGGTACACGTTCTGGGAGTCGGCGGCGGTCGCGTGGTTCGGCAGCTTCATCTGGGAGTTCTTTGGCGAGAACAACCGCGGTGCCGTCAACGACTGGGTGAACACCAGCCTCGGCGGGATCGTGATGGGCGAGGGGCTGTACCGCGCGTCCAAGGCCATTCTCGACAACACGGCCACGGGTCTGGGACGGACCATGCGCGAGCTGGCCGCGTTCTTCGTGAACCCTATCGGTGGAGGCAACCGGCTCTTTCGCGGCGAAATGACGCGTGTAGGCTCAAACCCGTCGGAACACGATCGCTACCCGGACGTGGTTTCCCTCTCCGGTCGCGGCGGGGTGCGCATCGTCGGTGATGGCAACCTGAGGAATGACGGTAGATCGAGCATGTTCTTCGAGCTCAACCTCGGCTACGGCAACCAGTTTGCCGTCACCGATCACGCGTTCGATGCGTTCTCGCTCCAACTCCAGCTCAACACGCGCAAGTCACGGATCATTGGCCGCCTCTCCGTGGAAGGACGGCTGTTTGACACCTGGCTCGAAAACTCGGAGAAGGAACAGCACCTGTTTGGGATCAGTCAGCACTACGACTACATCGACACCGAGTCGTACGAGGTCGGCGGTCAGAGCGTGAGCCTAACGTTCCTGTCGCGCTACCAACTGTCGAACCGCGTGTCACTGATCACGAAATTTCAACCCACCGCCGCCGTGATCTCGGCCATCAGCTCGGAGTTTGCCCAGGCCACGGGCCGGAGCTACGACTTTGGCAGCGGGGCAGGGATCCGCACGTTTGCGTCGCTGCGCCATGGGCGAGATGAACTTGGGTCGTTCATGTATGTCATGATCTGGAGCCATTCTCTGAACGGTGCTGCTGGCGATCACTTCGTCCACTTCACGACGCTCAAGGCCCAGCTCCCCGGTCGCGGCTGGCGACCGGGCATCGGTGCCGAGCTGGTTTACGCGGCGCGGAACAGTGTGTACCGGGATTTCCCGAATGTGCATCGCAGGAATCCACAGGCGCGAGTGTTTTTGGTGTTGTTTTAGGCGAGAGCGCTGCACTCTTGCAGTCTTTGTGCACGGGGGACAAGTTCGCGCTGTCGATCTTTCCGAGGTTTCTGTAGTCCTCCTCAAGGAGGCGGTCATGCAACGAATCGTGCTCGGCGTTGTCGGTCTGATGTTACTCGGTGCTCCTGTCCTGGTCGGTCAGGAAGCCCGCCAACCGGCGCACGTCTACGAGGCGTACTATCGAGTCAGCTTCTCGGATCTTTCGAAGTGGAATCAGCAGTACTGGACCTACGCCGTGCCCATTTTGCAGAAGCTGCGAGAGGAGGGGGTGATCCAGGGTTTTGGACAGTGGCAACACGAGACGGGTGGTGGTGACTACAACATCCGCTTCGTCGCTCGCACGTACGATTGGGCGAGTCTCGGAGAGTTTTGGAGTGAGTACCTGTCACGACTGCAAGCGGCGGTGCCGCCGGCTGAGTGGACCGCCTCCTCCCGGATGGTCGTGGAGCACCGTGACGAGATCTGGGACATTGTCGAGGTCAACGTCCCCGACGATCTGCAGACCGGTTACATGTACGCGTCTACGTTTCTGGTCAACTTTGCGGACATGGCTGAATGGAACCGCATGTGGAAGGACGTAGCTGGTCCGTTGCTCACGCAAGCGATGAGCGACGGAACCCTGGGTGGCTGGGTGAGACTCGGTCACAACACCGGGGGCCCGCACAACTCCAAGGTCCTCTACATGTTCGAGAGCTGGGACACCATCGACGACTTCTTTGGCAAGCTCCTCAGCACCATGGCGGAGAAACATCCGGACCAGTGGGCGCAGATCAACCAGCTGTTCCAAGCACACGACGACGCGATCTGGGCGCCGACGAGCCAAGCCGGAATGTAGAGAACGCAGATTGCAGATTGCAGATTGAAGGTGACGAGACGAATGAGCACTCCGCTACAATCTGCAATCTGCAATCTGACCCCCCACTCCCCTGCTTGACGTCTACCTGACGGCGGGACCGGACCTTTGGTCCCATCGCAAGGAGACGTCACATGTCAACACAAAATCTTACGTACCGGATACTCGCCCTTCTCCTGCTGTCCCCCGCCGTGAGCGGCTGCACCGTGGTCGGTCTCGGTGTCGGTGCGGCACTCGACGCCGGTAAAGGGAAACCACTTGTCCCTCAGGCCCTGAACACCGGCGAAGTCAAACCTGGAAAACGGATCACCCTCACGCTCCGGGATGACTCCAAGGTGTCGGGGACGTTTCGCGGTGTCGTGGCTGTGCCTCCCGAGGCGTATGCGGTAAGCTACGACCGGGCCCGAGCGGATCTGGGGAACGATGCGACCCTCCCCTGTCTCGGCGAGGAGGTGGTCATCGTCATGGACTCAGGAGACACGGTAACTGGTAGACTGCTCGGCTTTGACAACGAGCGGGTCGTTCTCGAGTCCGCAACGGGGCCATCTGATGTCCGTGTGGGGACCGTCTCACGAGTCGCAGACGGTTACGGTCACACCGTTACAGGCAGAGCGCTCATGGCGTATCTGTGGTCTGGTCTTCTGCCGGTACGTTCCGCGGTCGCGCTCGATGTGAGGCGAGGACACCAGGAGCTGATACCGCTGGACCGTATCCTCGAGATCAAACAGCCGGCCAACGGCAAGAAGATCGGTACGATGGTTGGCGGTGCGCTCGACGTCATTGGGTTCGCGGCCTATGTGATCTGTCTTTCGAGCGATTGCCTCGACTTCGGCTTTGGATATTAGAACGGTGGGGCTGACCCGCGATCGACATTGAATGTCCGGGCGGGGTTCCGGTTGCACCCGGATCGTCCGACCAGAATCGCGCAATGGTCAGCTGCTCGCTTGTGATGTTCAGGACCGTTTCGTACACTTCCTTGCCCTCGGCATGGAAGGCGGACCCCGGTGACTCGGAGTAAGCGGGATGCGGTCCGGGATCACACACGCTTGCGCTAGTCACGGCAAAGGTCCGCATGCGACCCCAGCAAGGCTCGAGCGGCGCCGCGTATGCCGGAGGTGTCGGTACCCACAGTCCCACACCCACGGGCGGTGTGTACTCACAATTGTGGTATTTGTCGAAGCCGTCGGTTTTTGACCATTGGCAAATGGCCGTTGCCACCGCGTATCCCCACTGTGCCGATTCATGAAAGAGCTTGGGTGAGACCGTTCGTTTGAACTCGTCGGCATAGCGCCGCTCGAGCGCAAGGATCTCGAGCGTGCTGCTCTTTTGTTGATACATCCCCTTCATGATCGTCGCGAGGGCGGCGTTGGCCACCGTGGGCCAGTGCAGTTGGCGCGTGCGCGGTCCTGGAATCTTGGCCAGGCCGTTCAGTTGGCCAGTCAGTGACTGATAGGTCGGCATGCCAGGTAGTACTCTTTTAGGCGAGATAAGAATGCAGAGTGCAGCGGAATGCTGATCTCATTCAACTCTGCACTCTCCACCTTGCACTCCCTGTGCACCGGTGACAAGTTCGCGCAATTGATATTCTGGGCTTCCCGTCGTTCTCCTCAAGGAGGCAGTTATGCAGCGAGTAGTACTTGGCCTCGCCGGCCTCATGTTGCTCGGCACTCCCCTTCTCATGGGTCAGGAAGCACGTCAGCCGGCACACGTGTACGAGGCTTTCTATCAGATCAGCTTCGCCGACCTGGCCGATTGGAATCGCCAGTACTGGACTTACTCGGTACCCATTCTCGACAAGCTCGAAGAGGAGGGAGTGATCGAGGGATACACTCAGTGGCAACACGAGACGGGGGGAGGGGATTACAATGTTTATTTCAACGCTCGGACGTACGACTGGGCAAGTCTTGGCACGTTTTGGAGTGAATACCTGTCACGGCTTCAAGCAGCGGTGCCTCAGGATGAGTGGACCGCCAGCTCTCGGATGGTCATGGCGCACCGGGACGAGATCTGGGATATCAGCGAGCTGAACTTTCGCGAGGGTGCCGAGACCGCACACGTGTACGCCTCTTCATTTCTCGTGAGCTTCGCGGATATGGCGGAGTGGAATCGCATGTGGAACGAGGTTGCGGAGCCGATCATGAACGAGGCGATGGCCGAAGGCACGTTGGGGGGGTGGGTGAGATTGAGTCATAACACCGGCGGTCCACACAACTTCAAGGTGCTTTACTTCTTCGACAGCTGGGACGACATGGATGACCTGTTTGCCAAGCTCATCGGGACCATGTCGGAAAAACATCCGGAGCAGTGGGTGCGGGTCAACGAGATGTTCCGGGCGCACGACGACGCGATCTGGACACCGACCACGCGAGACGGAATGTAGAGATTGCAGAGTGCAGATTGTAGATTGATTTAGTCACATTCTGCCTCGATCTGCACTCTGCACTCGCTTTTTCGTGTTCACTGACCTCCTCCACGGCATCCGCTTTACGGTTCGCGAGCTGCGCCGCGCCCCAGCGTTCATGGGCGCAGCGCTCCTCAGTCTGATCATCGGTATCGGCGCCACCACGGCCGTGTTCGGTCTGGTACGCGCGCTGTTGCTTCGTCCGTTGCCGTTCGAGGACGAAGCAAATCTGGTGCGCATTTTTCAGGTCCCGGAGGGCACGACCAACCTCATCAGCTTGCGACCGGTCACCTACGGGGGGATCGAGGAGCAGCAACGCTCGTTCAGCTCGATGGTCGCGCAGCGCTACTCCGCCTCCACGCTGCTTGGCAACGAGGGATTCGCCGAGCGTATCGTCACCATCTCGGTCAGCCGCGACTGGCTTGGCACGCTCGGTGTGCAGCCGCTACAGGGGCGGGGATTTACCCCAGACGAAAGCGAACTAGGCCGTGACGCGTCCGTCACGGTGATCAGTCACTTGCTGTGGCAGCGTCACTTCGGCGGAGCGGCCGACGTGCTCGGACGCACCGTCACCATCGACAATCGCACGCGCACCGTCGTGGGCGTCATGCCACCGGGCTTTCGGTACCCGTACCATGCGGACGCGTGGCTCCCGATGCGGGTGGATCCGCTCGGTGACAATACATGGGGGCTCAACGTGCAGGCGCGGCTTCGCCCCGGCGTCACCACCGACCAGGCCGCCCAGGATCTGCGGGCCATCAACCAACGGCTCGTACTCGACCATCCGGATCGTCACCGCGGCGCGATGCTCAGGGCATACCCGCTTCGCGACACGATGGTGGGTGAGCAGGATCGGCTCGCGCTCATGCTGTTTGGCGCCGTGGTGTTCGTGCTGCTGATCGTCTGTGCGAACATGGCAAACCTGTTCCTCGCCCGCGGGCTCGATCGGCAACGGCAGTTCGCCATGCGAGCGGCGCTGGGTGCGAGCCGCACACGGCTGGTGCGAGAGATGTTCGCCGAGAGTCTGGTGGTCGCGTTGCTTGGCGGACTGCTAGGGTTTGCCGCCGCACTGGGGACCGCGCAGTTCCTGGTGACCTTGTTCCCCAACCATCTGAGCTTCGTCGTCACGGACGTGCCGATCGACGCGACCGCATTCACGTTCAGCATGGCCGCGGCGGTGGCCACTGCGCTCGCGTTCGGGATCGTGCCGGCGTGGCGCACGACCGGGACCGATCCAGCACAGCTGCTCCAGGGCGGTACACGCTCGGTCACGCGCCGGCGCACGTTGTCCGCGGACGCGCTCGTGGTGAGTGAGGTAGCCCTGGCGTTCGTGCTCCTGGCCGCCGCGGGTCTGCTGGTGCGCAATCTCCAATCTCTACAACAGGTGGAACTGGGATACGACCCGAAACGTCTCTGGATCTTGACGACCGCAGTGGATCGTCCGGACTACGACGATCCCGAGCGGCGCCTCGTGTACGTGGACCGCGTGCAGGAAGCGCTTCGCCAGTTAGCGGACGTATCGAGTGCAGGCACCTCGACCATGTTTCCATGGAGCCGTTCGAACACGCTTGCACGCATCGAGATCGAAGGACGCCAGCTCACCGAGAGCGAACAACCCATCGTAAACCACCGTGCGGTCACACCCGCGTTTCTCGAGACGCTCGGTGTTCCACTCATTCGGGGCCGGCAAATCGACAGCCGTGACGTTGAGAGCGGTATCCCCGTTGCGGTAATCAGCCAGCGCATGGCGGCGCGCTATTGGCCCAATGAAGATGCGATCGGCAGGCGTGTACGATCGCTCGGCAGCAGCGGACCGGATCCCTGGCGCACCGTCATCGGCGTTGTGGGAGACGTGCACGAGGCAGAGGATCCGTACGAGACGTGGTATGTCCCCTACGCGCAGGATGCCGCTGGTGCCCTGGCGGGAAACCTCGTGTTCGTGGCCCGCGTGCGGGGGGATGGCGTCACCGAGGATCGGGTACGTCGAACGGTCGCGTCGGTCGACCCGACGCTGGCGGTCGGCGATGTGTTCCCGGCGACGTTGGTGCACGCCGAGTCGATAGCCGGTGAGCGATTTACGACACGACTCATCGGGGCGTTTGCGCTTGCCGGCCTGCTCATGGCGGCGATCGGTATCTACGGGGTATTGGCGTACACGGTCGCTCGGCGTACGCGCGAGATTGGTGTGCAGCTCGCGTTGGGTGCAAGCCCCGGCGCGATTCTGCGCACAGTGTTGCGGTACGGCTCAACGCTCGTGGCCGTTGGGCTCGTCCTGGGAATCCTCGGTGCGTTTTCCATGATTCGCGTACTACGTAGCGCCGTGCCCGAGCTGAGCGTTGTGGATCCCACGACCATGGCAATCGCGATCGCAGTGCTGACAGCGGTCGCGCTCTTGGCGAGCTACGTGCCCGCCCGCCGCGCCATGCGGGCCGATCCGATACAGGCGCTACGAGCGGAGTAGGAGTGCAGAGTGCAGAGTGCAGAGTGATTTGATCACATTCCGCCACAATCGGCGATCTGCACTCTGCACTCTGCACTCTTTCTCTGCATTCGGTCCCAGTTGCCTCCCACCACGAAACGGCTCCACTTTTCTGTGACTATGCCACGACCCCTCACTCCGTGTATGCCACGACCCGCCAACCCGTGACCAACGGTTCGCGCTGGACACGGATCCAGGAGCTGTTTCACGAGGCCATCTCGCGCCCGACCCACGAGCGCCCCGAGTTTCTCGACGAGGCGTGCGACGATGCCGAAGTGCGGAGCGAAGTGGAAGCGTTGGTCAATTCGCACGAGCGCGGTGGGTTTGTCACGACACTGCCGGGGTGGGAGGCGTATCTGCTCAAGCAGGTACGCGAGCTGCTCGCCGACCGGTATAACGTCCAGGTGGAGCTCGCCCGCGGCGGGATGGCGATCGTATTCCTCGCGGAAGATGTGCGGCACGAGCGCCAGGTGGCCATCAAGCTGCTCCGGCCGGAGCTTGCCGGCGCCATCGGCACCGAAAGGTTCCTGCGTGAGATCAAGCTCACCGCACAGCTCAACCACCCGCTGATTCTCCCACTGCTCGACTCGGGGCGCGCTGGTGACTTCCTCTACTACGTTACCCCGTACATCGAAGGCGAGTCGTTGCGCGAGCGATTGAACCGTGAGGGCGGGCTCTCCGTCGAGGAAGCAACGCACCTTGCCGGCGAGGTCGCGGACGCGCTCGATGCAGCGCACGAGCAGGGCGTGGTGCATCGCGACATCAAACTTGAGAACATCCTGCTCAGCCGCGGGCACGCCCTGGTTGCCGACTTTGGGATCGCCCGCGCGCTGGACGCCGCCGCCGGCGGAAGCCAGGGGATGAAGACGACGGGCATGATCCTCGGCACACCGGACTACATGGCACCGGAGCAGGCGGTGAGTGCCGAGATCACACCCGCCACCGATGTCTACTCGCTCGGTGCCGTGCTGTACGAGCTGCTCACCGGCCGGAATTGGAACCGGGCGCTCGCCACCGGCGAGATCGATTGGTCCGGCATCCCGCGGGACCTCACCGAAGTGCTGCGTCGCGCGCTCGAAAAGGTGCCACGCGATCGATGGGTTAATGGCGGTGCGTTTCGCCGAGCGCTCATGGAGCGACCAAAAGCCAAACGTGGATTGCTGCACAGACGGCGCGGTGTCGTGGCCATCGCGGTCGCAGGGGTGCTCGCGCTCGCGGTGGTTGGCGGTGTGGTGCTGCGCAGTGCGGGGAGTGGGCCCGCGTCGGCTGCGGCATCCCGCGTGGCGGTCCTCCCGTTCTCGGTCCGCGGCAGCGGTGAGTTCGCCTACCTGGGCGAGGGCATGGTGGATCTGTTGAGCACCAAGCTCAGCGGTGTGGGCGATCTGAGAAGCGCCGACCCTCGCGCGGTGCTGAGCGTCGTGGCGCGTGAGAATCCCGCGGCGCCGGCACCCGAGATGGGCCGCCGTGTCGCCCGCAACCTGAACGCGGGCTTCTACGTGCTCGGGAACGTGGTAGAGGTACGCGGGCGTCTGCGGATCGACGCGGCGATGTACGGGGCGGAGGACGATGCGAATGTCGTGGCACAGGCATCTGCCGAGGGAGATGCCGCCCGCATCTTCGACCTCGTCGACGAGGTGGCGGCTGAGTTGCTGGTGGGCCGGCGCACGGGACCAGGCGATCGTTCGGCACGCATCGCGGCGCTGACCACGGACAACCTCGCGGCACTCAAGGCCTACCTCGAGGGCGAGCAGGCGTTTCGCCGCGCGCAGTTCAGCGATGCGGTGGAGGTGTTACAGCGCGCCGTGGAGCTCGACTCGTCGTTTGCGCTTGCGTGGTTTCGGCTGAGCACGGCAGCACAGTTTCTCGCGTGGCCGGCGCTCACGCAGCAGGCAGCGGAGCAGGCGGTGCGTTACAGCGGCCGGTTGTCGGAGCGTGACCGTGCGGTGCTCACGGGGATGCAGGCCGAGCGTCGGGGGGATGCGCAGCAGGCGGAGGTCAGATATCGCGCGGTGATCGAAGCGTATCCGGACGATGTCGAGGCGTGGCAGCAGCTCGCTGAAGTGCTCTTTCATTATGGACCGCTCCAGGGCCGCTCACCGGCCGAGGCACGTGAGGCGTGGGAGCGTGTGATTCGGTACGAGCCGGGGCAGGGGACCGCTTTCTTGCATCTCGCGCGCATCGCCGTGCTCGAGGGGAACCGGGTGGCGCTCGACACGCTCGTACGTGCGTTCGAGCAGCTCGATCCCGAGGGGGCGCGTGCGTCGGACATGCGGGCGCTCCGTGCGTTTGCGACGGGCGATCGGACAGCCCGTGATGCGGTGCTCGCCGATCTTGGGCGTGGGAGCGATCGGGAGCTGGTGGTCGCGCTGTTTTACGTCGGCGCGTTTGCGGGCGATCTGGACGGCGCGGGTCGGATCGCGCAGCTGCTGACACAACCCGGACGGCCGGGTGAAGCTCGAGCACTCGGCCACGTGTTGCTCGCGCATTTGAAGCTCGCCGCGTGTGATTGGGATGATGCGCGGGCGGAGCTGGCGCAGGCCAGTCGCGCCGATCCGGTGCAGGGCCTGCTGGCGCGTGCTTTTCTTTTATTAGTGCCGTTCGTATCGGCGTCTGACGCCGAGCTGGATGCAGCCCGTCAGGAGCTGGAGCGGTGGGATGCCCGCTCGGCTCGAGCGCCCGCTAACAATGCTGCGTGGTTTGCGGCGCATGCCGGTGTCTATCCGCATCTGCGTGCGTATCTGTTGGGCTCACTAGCCGCAGTGCGTGGTGACATCACAGCGGCGACGCGCCATCTCAATGAGCTCGGCACCGTCTCCACGTCTGACGAAGCGGGAACGTTGGCGGAGGATCTGGCGGCGGGTGTCGGTGCGCGCATTGCGTTGGCGCGCGGTGACTCGGCACGGGCACTCGCCGCGCTCGAAGCCGCGCCGCATCGGGCATGGTGGCAGCTTGCATCGTTCTCGCCGTTTTTCTCGCAGCCGCACGAGCGATATCTACGCGGCCGACTGCTCGAGCAGGCCGGAAGAACAGAAGAAGCGCTCAGACAGTACGGCAGCTTCGCAGGGTTCTCGGTGCACGATCTTATCTATCAAGCGGCGGGACACATGCGGACGGCCGAGATCTATCAACAGATGGGAGAGGCGGAGCTGGCAGCGGAAAGTTTGGCGAGGGTGATAAGCGATTGCGGATTGCTGATTGAGAACTGAGAACTGCCTATTGCGGATTGGGGATTGTTGAGTGGTCGGATGGTGCCGCCCCGCGTTCACTTGAACAAGAGCGCGATCACTCCCACTGCGGTCGGTGCCCAGAAGGCGAACATCCACTTGATGAGTTCAGCCTTTTGCTTTGCGCTTTCGACGCGTAGCTCCGCCAAACGTTGATCGAGCTTCGCCTCGAATTGTGCTAAGCGTGCATCCATCAGCCGGAGAAAATCTGATCGGTAC
>JBFGJG010000050.1:0-30376 GCA_041577295.1 Gemmatimonadales bacterium | reverse complement strand
TCTTCCACCGTGCGCATGACACCTATGCCTCCGCGTGAATTCCCATGCGGAGAAGCAGTATGCACGGTTGCTGGTTCCGGGTTTTCGCTCTGAGGTGCGGTTTCTTAGAGGATTCTCATGTCCTTCTAATTCCCTGCCCGGGGAAGCATGAGAGTGAAGGTGCTGCCGCGCTGCACCTCCGTATCGACCACAATTCGGCCGTCCTGGAGCTCGCTGAGAACTCGGGCGATGGTGAGACCGAGCCCGGCCCCGCCGTGTGCGCGAGAGCGGGATGGATCGACACGGTAGAATCGATCGAAGATCTTGTCGCGGTGCTCAGGAGCGATGCCCGGACCCGTGTCCCGCACATCGACGACGCCCATTTCACCACGATACTCGACAAGCAACATCACCGAACCTACTCGCGTGTAACGCACTGCGTTGGAGATGAGGTTGAGGAGAATGTGTCGGGTTCTGTCGGGATCACCGCGCACGAGTACCGCATCTGATATTTTGGCGTGCATCCGGATGTCTTTGGACTGGACCATCGCTTCGCCAATCTCGTGGACCTCCCGAACGACTTCGGCCAGATCGAATGTCTGGCGTGTGAGCAACAACTGACGATTCTCACCGCGCGCAATGAGAAGGAGATCTTCCACCATCTTGGTCGTCCGATCCAGCTCGCGCTCAACGGAGACCAGTGTGTCATGCATCTGCCCTGGGGTGCGACCGGCCGACTGTGCCCACTGCACCTGGGCACGAATTAACGTCAACGGCGTGCGCAGCTCGTGACTCGCATCGGCGGTGAACGATCGGAGCGCGCGGTTCGCCCGGTCGACGCGATCCAACATCCGGTTGATGCTTTCACCAAGCTCTCGGACCTCGACGGGACCGTCCGGTGCGTCGATCCGGCGGTCGAGATCATCCGGCCCAATGGATCGGGTCTGCGACGCGACCCGCTCGAGCGGCGCGAGCGCTTGCTCCACCGATTGTTGGACACGACGGCGGGCCACCAACAAGGTGAGGGGAAGGACTACGAGCGCTGCACCGGCGAGCCCACCAAGCGCGGTGAGGAACGGTACGCGGCTGGCGACAACGTAAATGTCGAACTCGCCCATAGCGCGATGGACGATGCGGTAACGCCAGCGGGCACGCTCGGCGATCGCTTCCAACACCGCCTCTCGTACTTCGGCAGGGCCCCCTTCGACTATCATCGCGTCCAGCCGCTCGGCGGGCATAGTCGGTGAGAGAAAGAAGGTACCGGTTGTGTCTACGGTCCGGGTGATCGCGAACTGCTGTCCCATTTCTAGTAGGCGCTCGGCAAGGGCATCGAGGGCAACGGTGGGTGTTGTCCGGCCGGGGTCGTCGTACAGCACGACGACCGATTCGAGTACGTCAGCGGAGCGTTCGAGCGCCCGTCGCATCTCGAGCTCGCTCAACAGCACGAACACGGCGACCACGAGGATCGCGTATCCGCCTGCTGTCCACCATGCGATTCGGCTAAAGCGCTCGACGAGATCAGCGCCTAGCCGCTCAGGTCTCACTCGTCTTCTAACCGATATCCGACACCTCGTACGGTGGTAATGGGCGCGGGGGTACCGGAGGTGCTGAGCTTTTTCCGTAAGTAGTTGATATAGACATCCACCACGTTGGTTTCCGTGTCGAACTTGTAGTTCCACACCGCCTCGGCAATGCGGGAACGAGACACGCTGCGCCCCGCGTTGCGCATGAGAAACTCGAGTAGGGTAAACTCGCGCGGGCTCAGCTCGATGACTCGGTCCCCGCGGGTCACGACGCGTGCCAGCGGATCGAGCACGATGTCGCCAACCTCGAGCTTCGCATCCTCGTGGCGCAGCCGCGCACGCCGGACCAGCGCGTGGACCCGGGCGATCAACTCGGGGAGATCGAACGGTTTTGTGAGATAGTCGTCTGCTCCGGTCTCGAGACCACGCACGCGAGCCGGCAGCTCGTCGCGTGCGGTCAGCATCAGCACCGGCGTGGTGACCGATCTCCGCCGCAGCTCCTCGAGGACGGCAAAGCCATCCCGTCCCGGGAGCATCAGGTCCAGCACGATGCAGTCGTACTCACGAGCGAGCGCTCGGTCCAGCGCATCGTCGCCCGTGTCGGCGTCGTCGACTGCGTATCCCTCCTCACGAAACGCGTTCTTCAGAAACCCGCGGAGATTGCGGTCGTCTTCGACGATCAAGAGCAGCACGGAGCCTCGCAGATCAGAGGCTTCCAACGTACGACATACGGCGAACGGGGAGTAGGGAGTGGGAGTGGTGCGTAGGCGCCACCACCCCCGCCACCTTCGACGTCCCGTACTACTGCCCCGCTCCCGCGGTGCGCGGTCCCAGGAACGCTCCGGCGCCAGGAATCTTGAGACGCAAACGGTAGACGCCCGTCTGCGCGGTGAGATACAGTGTACGGTTGTCGTCGTCACCCCAGGCCATGTTGTGGGGATGTTCCGGCCCGCTGATGGTCCCGAGGTGGTCGCCTCCCGCGGAAAGAATCCACACGCCTCCCGGTCCTGAGACGTACACGTTGCCCTGCGTATCGACTTTCACACCGTCGATTGCATCCTCGCCCGGTGCCGAGGTCATGTCGAAGAACACGCGACCGCCAGCGAGACCTCCATCAGAGGTGACCTCGTAACGCATTACGATCTTTCGTTCCGGGTCCCAATTACCGACGTACAGGTACCGTTCGTCCGGGGAGAAAGCGAGCCCGTTCGGGCCCTTTAGCTCGGTCGTGAGCAGCCGCAGTGCCCCGTCTCGCAGCATAAAGACACCGCTGAACGGCAGCTCTTTACGCGGATCGTCCTCGAACTCGGGAAGCCCGAATGGCGGATCGGTGAAGTACAGCGTACCGTCTGACCGGTAGACGAGGTCGTTCGGGCTGTTCAACCGTTTCCCCTCGTAGCGGTCGGCGAGCACGGTGATCACGCCGTTGCGTTCGAGCCGCACGATGCGCCGTCGCCCGTGCTCGGCGATCGTGAGTCTGCGCTCGCGATCGAGCGCGAGGCCGTTCGATCCGGGTTGTCCGTAGGATCTCACGTCGAAACCGGAATATCCGCTTTTCGTGCGAAAGACGGACACGGATCCGTCGGGCGTCCACCGATAGATCGCGTTGGCGT
The DNA here is from genome assembly GCA_041577295.1 of Gemmatimonadales bacterium. Classification (GTDB taxonomy): domain Bacteria; phylum Gemmatimonadota; class Gemmatimonadetes; order Gemmatimonadales; family GWC2-71-9; genus JBDHDH01. The sequence goes on along the minus strand of JBFGJG010000050.1, from coordinate 27,261 downwards.
TGGGATCGCTGAACAGGAGGTAGCCTCCGTCTTGCACCCAAACTGGCCCTTCGGTGAACAGGAAGCCGCTTGCGAGTTTCTCGATGGTGGCACCGTTGGGCACGATCGCGTCGAGACTGGAATGTTGGCGGAGCACCTGTGCGCTGGTCGCCGCGGTCGCCGGGATTTCGTCGGCCGCATAGAAATCGAGTGTGGCGGACCGGATCCAGATAAAGTTGCCGGGCGATACGGAAATGGGCCCATTGATGCCAAACACCGCGAGCTGGATGTGCTCACCGGGGCGAACGTTCCGCGCTACGATCACGCGGTTTGGTGCATTGAATCCTTTCGCCACGGATCCACCCGTCTGTCCGAGCACGAGCGGTAATTCTCCGTTCACCCAGATTTCGGCGTAGTCATCAACCACGACCTCGAACACCGCGGTCGACCCTGTGGGATCGAAGTCCCCGATGCGATCCGGGATCGTGATCCCGATCCGATACCAGTTGAATGAAACCTTCCCGTTCGCGCGGCGGGCATCGAGTGTCGTGGGTTCGATGACCTCCCAGGTTGAGTCGTCAAAGTCTGCTTCACCGGCGTGTGGCGTGATATCATAAGTACGGTTGGGTGCACCCGATGGCCGGAGGTCCGGCCCCGGCGCGCGGTGATCGACTTCGATGATCTTGGCGTCGTGGTACCGCCACATGCCGTGCACGAGGTTCACGCCCTCCCGCGTGGCCAAATCGATGATGGCGGCCGGGCGCACCCCGGGCACGTCCGTCGTCACTTGTGCTCCCGCGTTCTGCGTGGCTGCGAACATCACCGCGGCCACCACAACGAGCGTTCGGGTCGGTGTGCGCATCGTTAGCCTACCTTGCTGACTTTGACGACGTAATAGAGGAACGGACCGCTTACCTCTTTGAACCAGTGCGGTGTTCCCTGTGGTACCACCATCACATCACCCTTCACCAGACGACGGGTCTCGCCACCTTGGATCGCGGAGCCGCGGATCTCTTCGGGAGCGATCGTTTTTCCCTCCACCATTGTTCCGCCTGTGACGAACGTGGCGCTGCCATCGAGGACGTAAATGATGTCCGTGTCACGCTCGTGCACTTCTGCCTGACCGGGCTGCTCGCGCCGGCTTGCGTGAATCTTGTACTCGCCCACTTCCAGTAACGGCGCACCTTTGACAAATGCCGCGGAGACCTTGTCGTTCTGGATGTAGGTTACCTTGCCATTGGACTGCGCCTGAGCGGCAGTGGCCGTCAGCGCGGCGACGACGAACGTCGCCATGAATGTCAACGCTCGCATACAGGACTCCTTCGTTTTCAATCAAGCCTGGTAATCGGTTGGCCCCGTTATCACATGCCCGTAGCGCGGCCACCACCAAATGCCGCGGCACCAGCCACCGCGATCTGCGTATCCTGCTCAGCGCTCGCGGCACCGCTTACCCCGATGGCACCAACCACGACACCGTCCACGACGATGGGCACGCCACCCTGGAGTGGTGCGTCGGCTACCGCGAGCAGCGTCGTGCGACCGCTGACGATCGCGTCTTCCAGCACCTTGCTTGGACGACGGAAGAGCGCCGCCGTCCGAGCCTTCTCGATCGAGATGTTGGCAGCCGCCGGGAAGGTGTTGTCCAGCCGCTCGAGGTAGAGGATGTGTCCACCGTCGTCAACGACGGCGATCGCGCCACCCGGCGCGCTCAACTTTGTGGCCTCGGCCACGGCAGCTGCGGCAGCGCGCTTGGCACCGTCGAGCGTTAGCGTCTTCTTATTCGAGACCTGTGCGTCGGCCGTCGCCGAGAGGAACAAGGTCGCAAATACAACAGCGAGCATCTGCTTCCGCATTGTAGTAACTCCATTCATGGGTTGGGCGGACCGGTGACGTCGTGAGCGCCTTGGTTTGGTCGCTTGGCGCGGTGTGGTCCCCGATCCGCCAGATGTCGAGCGCTCGTCATCAGAACTTTCGACGAGGCTCGTGCTCTAATGATTCGACCCGACAAACAGTTCCTGACGTCGCGGGAACGACGCCTCGTAATGTCTCCTGGCTCGCCTCATTGTCCTTGGGGACCCGCGTGAGGCCGCGGTCGAAGTGAATCGGTGGCGGGAGCTAGGGGGTCGGCACCTGCGCGGAGGCGTTCAAGCGCGCGGCGCGCTGACGCCTCCGGGGGCGACGCCGCTCAGGGAGGGCGCGCCGTAGGCTTGCCGCGAGGTTCGGAGGTGTTATTGGATCTCGGCGTCCCACCCATTTTCGTCGATGAGGTCGTCCTGCGCGGCCCAGATCGAGGCCGCGTAGAGCAGGGCGACGTCGCGGCTCAACGCCTTGATCGCCGGCATCCAGTCGGCACCCACTTCCACGAGCGACTTGACCCAAAGGAGAAAATGCAGCCACCCGACGTTGAGGCCGTCCACCCGTTCGTCTGAACCGAACCCGCTGTGTACGATGGTGAGTCGTGTTTTACCTCCCGATCCCTCCAGCGTCCACGTGAGGAAGGTCTGCTGATCACCGAAATCCCACCGGAGAGCGAACTCACGTTCCGGGTCGATTGAAAGGATTTGCAGGATTCCACCGTCTGGTCCCCAACCGAGGTCGTAGAGGCCGCCCGGCTTGAGATCCACCGAAGCATTGCTGGCGATCCACCGGTTGAGTTGGTCGGGTGACACCAGTGCCTGCCAGACATCGTGCGGCGTGCCCTTGATTGCGATTGTGTGACGAATGTCGCCGGGTCGCACGGCCGAGAAGTCACACCGCACCACGTCGTGCCCCGTGAGATGACGCTTGAGGTTTTCCAACGCCAAGAACCACACATCTTCGAACGCGTAGCCCGCCATCCCAGGCTCGGTGCTCTTGGGTATATCGTGATGCCGCACCACCACGACAGTTCGTGAGCCTCGCTTGGCAAGCTGGACATCGACGGTCGTGTCGCCGCCGCGAAGGGTCCATTGGTACTGAAAGCGCTTCCCGGGCTCGAGCACTTTGACGGGGTGATGCCCGGCGCGCTTCCCGGGAGTCTCGGGTGTGAAGCGTCCCCAAAAGTCGTAGCGGCCATCCGTGAGCGAGACATCGGCGTGCTCGGCAAACCACTTCTCCAGCTCGGCCGCCTCCGTGAGCGCCCGATACACGCGGGCGATTGGAACCTCGAGGGTCTGTTGGAGGTGGAGAACCTTGGTCACGCGACCTCCTGTAATGGTCGGGGATAACAAGCGAGCGTGAGTCGAAACGTGTCGGGTGATGTCCTGGGGGCGGACTGCTCGCTCGCGCCATACTTGCGGGCCAACCGCTCGAAGGTCTCCCCGAGCTCTTTGAGGAAAGCGCCGCGCCGCGCCGGGCTCGGTAGTTCGATCTCTGCGGCTAGCGACAGCGAGGGCACGTGCGCGTCCGTCGCCGCCGCGCTCAGCCGACCGGCATCCTCCAGCATTCGCTCAGCATGCTGGCACAACACCGCTAGGCTCGTCTGGTCCCGTACTGCGCGCACGCCACCGAGCCGGCGCACCAACGTTGGTGCCAACCAGTACGATCGCGCCCGGGCCTGGTAAAACCCCTCCAGGGCGCCGCGCACCTGCCGCTCGCCGCAGCGCTCGACCAACCCGGCCCGCTCGAGCTCCTTCACATGGTAGTAGATCTTCTGCGGCGTCTCGCCACACAGCTCCGCCAACTCAGGGCACGTGCGCGGACGATCCATCAGCCGGAGTAGCTCGATCCGGAGCGGCTTGAGCATAACACCTGCCCGCTGGACCGACTCGATATACAAAACGTCTTGCGGCATGGGCCATTGTACAAAATTTTTTGTATAATGTCAAAATGAACCGTTGAGAGGCAGTGTCGAGTGAGGAGTACGGATTAAGGGTACGGGTGGCGGGTGGAATGGCAGGGCTTGGGAAACCAACAACCTCCGCACTGCTTCGTTGGTGGGGCGGAGGAGGGGAGTGGTGAGGGTGAGCAGTCCATGGCACCGGCCGAGGGCTCCGGGCGCATCACTACTCACCACTCACCGAATGTCGATCGTCAACTCTCCACGATGATCAGAAAGCGCGAAGCTTCCCAGAATTCTCTGGGTGATTCGATCTGAATGGCTCCCCGAATCTTGCCGTCATCATCCGGTGGTTCGACGAGTGCCTCCAGGTTCTGTCTCGACGCAATCCGGTATGGCTTGTCGGGATTGGGGAACTCGATCTCCGTGACCTCATGCTTGTTGATCGCGGTGAATAAGCTCTCGTCCAGGTCGCGGGCTGGCGTTAGCGTCTTCCCGCGCTTCCCGAAGATGAACAGGACCCTGCTCCCCCCCTCTTCGACGACGACCCCCTTCTCGATCAGCTCCTTCTTCGTGCCGATCACGTAGAACACCGTGTTGTCCCGCTCCTCGAGGTTTGCCACGGTGTCCTTGAGTGCTGCCTTCTCGGCCGCGAGCCGGACGTTTTGGGCCATCAGCGCGTTGACCTGATTGGCGAGCGAGCCGATGGTCACCTTCTGGTTCTCGATGACCGACTGGAAGTTGGCGATCGTCTCCTCGAACGTGGCGATGCTCTTGCGCAGGCTGTCGTTCTGCCCGGTAAGCGCCCGGATCCGTCGCTGGCTGGCGAGCAGCCGTTGCTCGCTTTCGGTGACCCGCTCGGTGACCTCCCGGATCGCGTTCAGGATGCTGTCTCGCTGCATCTGGATGGGCGACTCGGGCGAGACTACCATTCCTTGACCACCTTCTTGCACCTTCGCGAGCTCCGCACTGATCTCGCTCATGAGACGGGCGTTCTCCGCCACACGTTCGAGCAGGCTGTCCTTCTCGGCGGAGATCGTTTCGACTTGCTGCAATTGGAGCTGCATCTGTTCCCGCGCGTCACGGTCGCACCCAAGGAGGGCGCAGAGCGCGAGCGGGAGCCAGCTGCGATGGAGTATGCGAAACCGCCGACCACCCATACTGAGTCTCCTGTTACCCGACCGCCGCCGCGCGGGGCTCTCGCCGGCACGAACGGGAGGGATGTGGGCGCGTCTGCAGACGAGTCCGACCTGAAGCTGGCGGTGTGTTGGGAGCAGGTCGGTGATGCTCCTCACATCGGTGGGTGCTGCTCCGAGGTCGCCGGCACCCTCCGCATGTCGGGAGGCGTGCCGGACGAAAGAGCCTAAGTCCAACGAGTACTGTTAGTTGGGCTGACCGGCCGCGACCTTCTCCTTGTTCGACCCCTTTGCGACGGCCAGCTCAAAGGTGGGCGTGCTACCCGGCTTGGAGCTCTCTTTCGGGTTCCGATCGTGCCGTTGCTTGACCGCCTGGGGGTTGGCCATCCGGATGTGCCCGTTCACCTGCCCGCCTTCCTCCACCACGATGCGCGGGGCGGTAATGTCGCCATCGATCTGGGAGCTGGCGTGCAGCTCCACCCGCTCGTCGGCGTAGATGCCTCCGTGGACCTCTCCGGCGATGATGGCCTGCCGAGTGGCGATGTCGCCCTTCACGATCCCCCCACGGGACACGAGTACCTGGCCATCCGCCCGCACGCTTCCCTCCACCTCACCCTCGATCTTCACCACCCCTTCCGTCTGAATCTCGCCGATCACTTTGATCCCGGCGGCGAGTATCGAAAGCTTTGGCTCGTGGCCGCTGGACCGTAGGGCCGCCGGCAAATCGGCGTCGCGTTTTGTCGATGAGAACATCGCCATCCTCGGGGCTCCCCGGGCATTCGCCCGTCGATATGGTTACGGACGCTGGGTGCTACAGAGCGGAACGGACGGACTCTGGCCGTCCGAGTCGATCCCAAGCTAGCGCCGGCTCCTTCGGGTGCCTGTGACGCCTGTCACCTCAGTCGTGGTCTCAACGCTCGAGGGGTGGGGGCAATCATCCTTCCGCCCCCGGCCGAGGTGGTTGCATCCGAGCGACGTACACGAGGGCCACAAAGTCGTACAACGCGTGCACCAGCACTGGAGGAAACAGGTTGTCGGTGACGAGGTAGATGAGGCCAAGGTACAGCCCGATCAGTCCGGCGATCAGTGCATAGGTTGGCGTGACCAAGTGCGCCAGCCCGAACACCACGCTCGCCACCAGCAGTCCACCCACGGGCGTGATCCAGCCGCCAAGAGCAGCCTGCAGGACGCCGCGGAACAGCGCCTCTTCGCCGAGGCCCGCGAGGAGCGAGATGATGGCGAGGTCGAGCAGCGTGCACTGAGCGAACAGGGGAACAACGGTTCGCTCGACCTCCCGCCGCAGTTGTGCCACGGGTGCCCACTTCGTGGTCGCGACCCACCAGGCCATCGCGACCAAGGGCAGCGTCGCCGCGACACCCACCAACGTCGCTGAAGCTGTCGGACGGATCTGATCCAGCGGACGGGTGCGCAGGATCCAGCCCAGGAGCACGGCCACCACGAGCAGCGCCATCTCGACGCCGACGGCGAGACGCACGATTTCTCTGCGAGGAATGTGGCTCACGGGAGCAGAGTAGTGTGCCCGCTCGTCTGGCGTAAGAGCGCTGCGATCAGCTTGGCAGTTTGAGACCGTATCCTATAGTGATGGGGCTCGATCACCGGAGAGGCGATGCAACACATCATCGGTGGAGAGTTGGCTGCACTCGCCGCCGCCCTCGGCTGAGCGCGTCGCTCAGTTCACCCCGCTGTAGCCGTCGGCGTGGATCCTCCACTCGCCGTCGGTTCCAAGACGCCAAATCACCACGAACTTGCCCCGATCTTCTCCTGCGGTCCCGTCCAACCGTCCGACCCGCAGATCGTAGTAGCCGATATCGTACGCCTGGTCATCCGCAATCCCGCGATCCAGGATGGTGAACGCGATCGTAAGCGTATCCCCCCGGGCGGCGGCGCCGTCAAAGAAGCGGGCAAAGCTCGCACGAATCGCGTCCCGACCACGTGTGATGTCTCCACCCGGTTGGAGATAGTACGCGTCCGTCGTGTAGAGTTGCGCCACCAGATCGACGTCCTTCGTCTCATAGGCGTCGGAGAAGCGATCGTATCGAGCGTCGAGCAACACGCTCACAGCGGCGGAATCGTTCGCAGGTGGGCTTTGACATGCACCGAGGATCAGCATCACCAGTAGTAACCCAGCTGTTTTCATGGCTGTGTCGGCCCGCGTTCGTGCGGCTGATGTGTGGTAGCGGATGCACCCCGTTTGGCTCCCGCTTCCGCAAGCGGTGCCCCAGCTCGCGATTGCGAGATCCGTGTTCGCTCGATAGCCCGTCTGGCAATCCAGTCTGTTACGCTCGGGGCAATTGTCTTAATCAGCAGGCCGACACGGCCTCGTGCGCCCATGATGAGCTCGCGCCGTCGGTCCGCAGCAGCACTCAGTGTGAGCCGTGCGCAATCGTCGGCGGTCATCAGCTTCCCGTTCGTGGGATCGATCCCGACGGGTTTCCCATCCGGTCCGAGGGCCCGTTCACGTACATCGGTCTGCACGAAGTCCGGATAGATCATCGTCACGCTGATCCCGCTGTCCATCAGCTCGATACGCAGGGAGTCGAAGAACCCGGTCATGGCATGCTTGCTCGCAGCGTAGAGCGTACGGAGCGGGACGCCGGTCTTTCCTGTCAGGCTCGCGACACCGACGATGCGTCCCCGTGACTGCTTCAAATGAGGCAACGCATAGTGCGTGCAGTAGACACTGCCGAGATAATTCACGCGGATGATCCGGTCAGCGATGTTGAGGTCACTCAGGTCTTCGAACCGAAAAGCCATCGTGATGCCGGCATTGTTCACGAGCATGTCCAGGCGGCTGAAGTGCCCCACGGTGTTGGCGATGAGTTGCTTACACTGTTCTGGCGCTGTGACGTCCGTCGGTACCACCAGGGTTTGAGCACCGCGGGAGTTACACTCGCCGGCCACCGCTCCGAGCCGCTCCGCACTCCGCGCGGCGAGTGCAAGGTGGGCACCCTGCTCGGCCAATTGGATCGCCATGGCGCGGCCGATGCCACTGGATGCACCGGTCACGATGACGACGGATCCCTCGAACGTGTCGCTCATATGCGTGGTCAAATGTCGGGCGCCGTACGGAGCCTGTCGAGAGGTGCGCTGTCAGCGCTCGTGTTGTGCTAGTGAGTTACTGGTCGACGCGCCGTCTCGATCGGCGTTCGAGTTTGTAGAGGAGATCCACGAACTGCATCAGTTGGCGGGGTCCAAGGAACTTGGTGGCCGCGCGGCGCCGAGCATTTCGGCCCAGCCGACGCGCGAGTTGGTGATCCCGTAGGAGGAGAGCGATGGCGTCACCAAAGGCGCCTAAATCTCGCGGGTTGCGCAACAACAAGCCGTGCCGACGATCGACGATCTGATCCTGGATGCCGCCCACCGCGCTGGCAACGATCGGGCGACCCTTCCACATAGCCTCGGTGACGGTGAGCCCGAAGCCTTCGTGCAAGCTCTTTTGCGCGATGATCGTTGCATGCCGTTGGATGGCGTTGACCATGATCGCATTCTCCTCCACGTCGTCCATGGGCAGACAGACGAGGTGCACGCGATCACGAATGGTCCTTGGCAGACGGTGCCAGCGGCTCATGCACGCTTCGAGCACCCGCGCGCCCTCGGGATCGTCGGTCACACCACGAACATCCGGCCCCACGAGCACCAAATGGGCTTCGCCGAGGTGCTCGATGCGGTCCGCGAAGCCGCGCATGACACCAGCCATATCCTTCAATGGATCCCAGCGGGACACCTGGACCACGAGAGGGACGTTCCAGCCGGGGACCTTGCCAGTTTGCAGTACCTCGGCCTTCCGTTCGACCCGTCCCGGTGAGCCGTCGAGGCGCGTGAAGTCGAGGTGCTTTCCGTTGCGCGCCGCCCCGTTCAAGAGGCCGATGTGTTTGAGGATGCTGCGCGCCGTTGCGCGGCTCATTGGCTCGTTCTTGACGGAAAAGGCGTCGATGGCGGGTGGGATGATCGACACATGCGGTATCTCGAGCCAGGTCGGCACGTATCCCTGTCGAGAGAACACGCATGCGTGGGTGTGCCGAAGGTGCGGTCGCAGAAAATCCCATGCGCCACGCAGCGGCTCGTTGACCTGGTCACTTCCGATGTGACACCGCCAAACGACGAGTGCCCCCGCGTCGCGCAGCGGGGCTGCCAGTCCAGCTGTTTGTGGGTCGTGGAGGATGACGACATCCCGTGGCCGGACCACGGAGAGGATCTGCTCGGCGTTCCTCTGCGAAATGGCAGAGTAATGACGCCGCTCCTGCCCGGAGAGTGGGCCGCCATCTCCGTTCTTCCCGTGCAAACGGTGATGGATGCGCTTGGTGAGGGTGAAGAAAGCGGGATCGCCCTCGATGACCAGCCAGCGGGCGTCGAGCCCGGCCCCCCGCTCATAGCCCAGGAGGGTTTGGAGCATCTCGGCCACCCCACCGCCCTTGCTCGTCGAGTTGACGTGCCAGACGATCCGTCCATCCAGCAGGTCGAGCGCGTCGGCGACGTATGATCGGAAGCGCGCCGCTCCCCTAGCTCCGAGAACCGGGGTGAAACGCTCGAAGGACAGCGCCGGAATGGGAACCGTTTCCATACTACTGCGCATGGGCAACTTTCGTACCGAAGAGCCTTCCGGGGCCGGCAGCGGTTTCCGGACAACTCATTGGGGTTACTAGGGTTACACAATATGGCATCCCTGCGGCGCCCCTGCGGCATCCTCGCCCTCGTGTACGGAGCAAGGGGCAGACTCGTGACGGGATTGGTGGTGAGCGGCGCGGGCCTCGCCAGCGGGAAAGTGCCTTCTGGTCCGCGTCCCAGCAAGTGGAATCTGCCGCAGGCCTTGCCTCTTGCGTGACCTACCCTCAGTTATCAGCTATGCGAAGAAATCCCCTGCTCGTGATGTTGATCATCGCGGGCACCCTGGTTCTCCTCACGGCCATCCCGAGCCTCGTGCGGCTTGCGGCCGATTGGTACTGGTTTTCGGCCCTCGGGTTCCAGACGATCTTTGTCACCACCCTGACCACCAAGCTGGTGCTCGGTGTGCTCGTTGGGGTCGTTTCCTTTGCCTTCTTCTTTACCAATCTCCGATTGGCGCAGCGCGGCATGGTGCCGGATCCCCTCGTTCTCCAGCTGAGCAGGAGGCAACCGGGGATCGATCTCACCCAGTTGCTGCGGCGTCTCGCATGGCCGGTTTCCCTGACCCTCGCGTTTCTTCTCGGCCTCGCGGCCTCGAACGGGTGGAGGACCGTACTCGAGTTTCTGCGACGGACCCCGTTCAATCAGGTCGATCCCGTTTACGGCCGCGATGTCGGGTACTATGTGTTCACGCTTCCAATCGTCTCGACGGCTCTCGGTTTCGTCTTCGGACTGACCGTGCTCACGTTGTTGATGGTTGTGCCCCTGTACGTTCTCCGCCGGGACATCGTATTGCTGCGGCAACGGGTGACCATCGAGCCGTCGGCGGGTCTCCATCTGGCTCTGTTGCTCGCCCTCTTCTTTCTCGCCATCGCGGCAAACGTCTACTTCGTGCGGCTGCCGTCACTGTTGTACTCGACGACAGGACCCCTCTTTGGCGCGAGCAATACGGACCTCGCCATTCGGCGGCCACTGCTGCACCTCACGTGGATCGTTGCGGTGATCGGTGCCATTTGGATGTTGGTCGGTGCTCGCGTCGGTCGCCTGACACGCTCCGTGGCGGTGGCAGTGGTGCTGCTCTTCCTCGTCTCCGCCGTGCTGGGCAATCTTGGCCCGGCGGCCATGCAGCGGCTCGTTGTGGTCCCCAACGAGTTGGTCAAGGAAACGCCGCAGCTGCGCCATCACATCGATGCCACGCGCCGCGCGTGGGGATTAAACAATGTGTCCGTGCGAGACCTCACCGGAGAGGCCACGCTCACGCTGGCGGACATTCAGGAGAATGCGGGGACCATCCGCAACGTTCGACTGTGGGACCGGGACCCGCTGTTACAGACGTTTGGCCAGCTGCAGGAGATCCGGACCTACTACGATTTCGTCTCGGTGGATGACGACCGGTATTGGATCGATGGTGAATACCGTCAGGTTCTCCTCTCCCCACGGGAGCTGAACTCTGCAGCCTTGCCAACGAGAACGTTCATCAACGAGCGACTGACCTTCACGCACGGGATGGGTCTCACGCTCAGCCCCGTGAATCAGGTGACCGTGGAGGGGTTGCCGGTTCTACTCATCAAAGATCTGCCGCCTGCCTCGAGCGTGTCGCTCGAAGTGACGCGCCCCGAGCTGTACTACGGGGAGCTGTCTAACGATTACGTGTTCGTCAACACGGGGCAGCGCGAATTCGACTATCCCGCAGGTGATGAGAACGCATTCACCACCTATGAGGGCCAGGGGGGGGTGCAGGTTGGGTCGATGTTGCGTCGCGCCGTGCTCAGTGCGCGCTTTGGATCGCTGAAGATCCTCCTATCGCAGGATATTACATCGGATAGCCGGGCGCTATTTCATCGGGAAATCCGCGAGCGCGCCCAGAAAGCGCTGCCGTTCCTCCGGTGGGACAGCGATCCGTACATCGTTATCACCGAAGACGGGCGGTTGAAGTGGTTGCTAGATGCCTACACCGCCACCAATCGGTACCCGTACTCCCAACCGACGTTCGATGGTACCAACTACATGCGTAACAGCGTCAAGGTCGTGATCGACGCGTACGATGGCACCGTCGAGCCCTACGTCGCGGATGCGACGGATCCCATTATTGCCACGTATGCGAAGATCTTTCCTGGGCTCTTCATGCCGATCGACAGCATGCCGGCCGACCTCCGCGCACACATCCGCTATCCGGAGGATTTGTTCATTATTCAGACCGATTTATACACGACCTATCACATGAATGAGCCAGAGATCTTCTACCATCGCGAAGATCAATGGGAGATTCCCTCGCTTCCCCGGCCGGCCGCCGCCCGGCGAGACCCCTTTGTGCGACACATCGTGATGACTCTCCCCGGGGAGAGCAGCGAGGAGTTCATCTTCATGGTGCCGTTTACCCCTCGGCAAAAGGACAACCTCGCCGCGTGGATGGTGGCGCGAAACGATGGCGAGCATTATGGGCAGCTCGTCGTCTATCGTTTCCCGCGTCAGAGCCTAGTGTTCGGACCGGTGCAGATCGTTAACCGCATGAACCAGGACACGGAGATCTCGCGTCAGGTCTCACTCTGGGATCAGCGCGGCTCCGAAGTCATTCGGGGCAATCTCCTCGTAATTCCCATCAAAGAATCGCTGATCTTCGTGCAGGCGTTGTATCTCCGAGCGGAAGGCGGACAGATCCCGGAGCTCAAGCGGGTGGTCGTCGCCTATCAGAATCGCGTCGTGATGGAGGAGACGCTGTCACGGGGTCTGACCCGGCTGTTCGGCGCCGGTGCCGAGCTGGAATCGCCGCCGCAGCCAGTCGCGGCGGCCGCGGCAGCCCCGACTGCTGCGCCAGTTGCGGTGGGACCTGAGGATGTGGCGGAGCTGGCTCGCGAAGCCGCGGACCGCTACGAACGGGCGTTGGCGGCGCAGCGTGCCGGTGACTGGGCGCGCTACGGCGAAGAGATTCGGCGAGTGGGGGAACTCGTACGACGGTTGCGGGAGCTGGTCGGATCTGGGGCGGGAAATCAGTGAGCGAGCGCGGTCGGTGGCGCTGTCAGTGGTCCGGTGTCATCACGCGAACCCCGCCACTTCCTTGTGCGCGCCAGTTCCACTGAGGGAACCGCACACCTAGAACCATCACGATTTTCTCGGGGAGCCATTTCATGAATGTCCTGCGTCACGCCTGGTTCGTGGCCGCCGCCGGCGTCTTCGCGTGCACCGCTCAGGACCGGGAGGTGTCGTCCGGTCTGCCGGTGCTCCCGGACGGGGTGCAGGCCATCTCGCTGCTCGGTGATACGTTGCGCACGCCAGAGATTCCGCCTGACACTCGCCGTGAGTACGAAGCCAACCTGCGACAAGCCCAGACCGATTACGAACGGAATCCGGAGGACGCGGATGCGATCGTGTGGCTTGGCCGGCGCACCGCCTATCTCGGGCGGTACCGCGAGGCGGTGGAGATCTATACGCAAGGCATCGCCCATCATTCGGTGGACGCGCGCCTCTATCGGCACCGCGGTCATCGGTACGTCACGCTACGGCGGTTCGAGCAAGCCGTGGAGGATCTAGACCGCGCTGCGGACCTGGTGCGAGGCACCGAGGACGAGATCGAGCCGGATGGCATTCCCAACACGCGGAACACGCCCACGAGCACGCTGCAGTCGAACATCTGGTACCATCTCGGCCTTGCTCATTATCTGCGCGGCGAATTCGACCAGGCCTTGGCGGCGTACCGGGAGTGTCTCGCGGTGTCCGAGAATCCCGACATGCTCGTGGCCACCTCCCATTGGCTCTACATGACGCTCCGTCGCTTGGGGCGAGACGAGGAGGCAGCTCGCGTGCTCGAACCGATTCACGCAGGGCTCGACGTGATCGAAAATCAGTCCTATCACCGGCTCCTGCTCATGTACAAGGGAGGAATCACTGCGGACTCGCTCATGGCTGAGGCAGCGACCGGCGATGCGCTCCAGAATGCCACCCTTGCATACGGCGTTGGCAACTTTCACCTGTACAACGGTCGATCCGAAGAGGCGATGCGCGTGTACCGGCGAATTGTGGAGGGCCCGCAGTGGGCTGCGTTTGGCTTCATTGCTGCGGAGGCGGATCTGGCCCGCATGCGGGCACGGGCGGTGGACTGATTAGCAGGGTGAAACGGGTGGACCGATGGGATGTGCGGGAGAGGTGGGGTTGGCCGGAGGTAGGGTCCCGCGCGGGCGCGGGCGGTGTCGTATGGCGGGGGACACTCTGTGATCGGTGATCTCCGACTAGTCGGGCTCGGGCACATCGTGCTCGGCACGCTGCTCACGTTCGACATTCTCCTCCACAAAGGGCGCCCCGTGTCTGCCGTGTTGTGGCTTGCGCTGGTGTGGGGTCTGCCATACGGCGGCGCGTTGGCCTACCTGACCTTTGGCGTGGATCGCGTCACGCGCGGCGCGCGATTGCGTGCCGAGTCAAACGCGCTGTTGGAGCGCCGCGCTGCACTCCACCCCACGTTTGACCGGTTGGCGCTCGACGAGGCCCACGCCGACGTTCCTGACCATCCGGCGGCGCACGTATTCCGGGCAACCGATCCTGCGGTCCAACCGTACCGGGTTCTCCGTGGTCATCAGCTCCGGCTACTGGTCGATGGCGATCAGTTCTTTCCCTCGTTGTTCGAGGACATCGCGGGCGCCAAGCACTCGATACACCTGCAGACGTTCATCTACCGCAGGGATCGAACGGGCAAAGAGCTGCTCGAGTTGCTGATGGAGCGTGCCCGAGCGGGTGTCGAAGTGCGATTGCTGTACGATCGTTTCGGGTCGTCGTTCGCTCATTACACGCGGTTCTTCGAGCGGGCGCGAAGCGCGGGCGTGCGGGTGGGTTCGATCACCCAGGCGAACCCGCTCAAAGGCCGGTTTCAGATCAACCTACGGAACCATCGGAAGGCTGCAGTCTTCGACGGCCGCATCGGGTATGTGGGTGGGATCAACGTGCACGACGAGAATCGCACGGGTTACGCCAACGGACAGCCCATCCGGGACTATGCGGTGCGGCTCGAAGGACCCGCCGTCTCTGATTTGCAATTCGTTTTCGTGCAAGATTGGTTCTTCGCCACTCGAGAGTCACCCGAGTCGCTGCTCGAGCCGGCGTGTTTCCCCCGCATTGGCGAAGTTGGGCCGGGGCTCGTTCAGGTGGTCCCCGGCGGCCCCGAGCGTCAGGGCCAGGCGATTGTCGATTCGTTCTTTGGCGCCATCGTGAGTGCGCAGCACTCCCTGAGCATCGTTACCCCGTATTTCGTTCCCGATGAACCAATTCTCCAAGCCCTGCGCTACTCCGCACTTCGCGGTGTCGACGTTCGGATCATCGTTCCGCGGGTGTCCAATCATCGCTATGCCGAGTTTGCAGCGCGAAGTCTCTACGCCGACCTCATGCGTGCGGGCATTCGGATCTACGAGCGTCGGCCACCGTTCATGCACGCGAAGGCACTCGTGGTGGATGACGTCTACGCACTTGTGGGATCTGCCAACCTGGACTATCGCAGTCTGCACCTGAACTTCGAGACTAACATTGAGATCGCCGAGTCGAACTTCGTGTCAGCCATGGTGGCGCAGATTCGAGCGGAGATCGCCGCAAGCGACGAGGTGACCTTGCTGCGCCATGGGAGGCGCCCCATTACGCGACAGTTGATCGAGAAGTTCTTCTATCTCTTTCAGCCGATGCTGTGACTCCTGTGGCGAGAGGATCCATGAGTTCCACTTTGCAAGCCGCCCTCGAGGACTCGTACCGACATGCGCTGCCATTGCGCCAGGGTACGCTACCGGACTACATCCCGCAGCTGGCGCACGTCGATCCCGAGCTCTTTGCAGGAGCGGTGTGCACCGTCGATGGTGAGGTGTCCTGTGTGGGCGACGCCGATCACCGGTTTACCTTGCAGTCGGTCTCCAAGCCGTTCGTGTACGCTCTCGCGCTGGAGCGGTGCGGGCTCGAGCAGGTACATGCAAAGGTAGATGTCGAGCCGTCGGGCTACGCGTTCTACTCGATGATTCGGCTGCAGGAGGGCACCAACAAACCACACAACCCGATGATCAACGCGGGCGCCATTGCGGTTACAGACCTGATCAGGCATCGCAACCCCGCTGGAGCTACGACCGATATTCTGGAGTTCACGGGACGGTGCGCTGGACGCCCTTCAATGGACATCGATGAGTCCGTCTTCCAATCGGAACGCACAACTGGCGATCGCAATCGCGCCATCGCGTATCTCATGCGGCACTTCGGAATGATCGAAGGGCCAGTACCCGAGACGCTGGATCTCTACTTTCGGCACTGTTCGATCTTGGCGAGCTGTCGCGATCTGAGTGTGATGGCTGCTACGCTCGCCAACCGCGGGCAGTGTCCGGTGACCGGACAGCAGGTGGTTCCCTCCGCGCTGATCCAATACGTGCTGACGGTCATGTTCACCAACGGGCTCTACGATCACTCTGGTCGCTTCGCTTTTGAGGTTGGGATCCCTGCAAAGAGCGGGGTGTCGGGCGCCATCTTGGCGGTCGTTCCAGGTCGCCTGGGGGTTGGTGTGTTCTCACCGCGGCTCGATGCGGGTGGCAACAGCGTGCGTGGGCTCGCTGCTCTACGCTTCCTCGCGGAGCGCGAGCAGCTCCACACGTTCCGAGTGGAGTAGCCTCGTCACGGATACATCACCTGACAGTGCACGTGCACCATTTGGAGGGTCGATGAAGCGACGAACGATTGTGATGAGTCAGGCCACTACCATCCTACTGGCGCTTTTGGCCACGGATGGTCTTCCTGCGCAGGAGCTCCCGGCCAGCAACGAAGAGGCGGTCCAGCGCCTCAACGCATCACCCAGACACGGTGACTGGGTGACGTATGCTGCGGGAGACAGAGACAGCGTTTCGGCGTGGATCGTGTATCCCGAGCGGGCGAGCAATGCGCCGGTCGTGGTGGTCATTCACGAGATCTACGGTCTCACCGATTGGATCCGCGGCGTGGCAGACCAACTCGCCAGTCACGGATTCATCGCCATCGCCCCGGATCTCCTGAGTGGCAAGGGGGAGGGTGGTGCTGGATCGGAGAGCTTCGACCGGCAGGGCGCGGTTCGCGCGGTACGGGCGCTGGACGATGGGGAAGTCGCGCGCCGCGTGACTGCCGCCGCGCGCTACGCCACTGCCCTTCCATCCGCGAGAGATGCGTTTGCGGTAATCGGGTTTTGCTGGGGTGGCAGCACCAGCTTCGCCTTTGCGACGCGGCAACCCGACCTCCGCGGAGCGGTTGTGTACTACGGATCCTCCCCTGACGCTGGTTACGACGACATTCGTGCTGCCGTCATAGGGCTCTACGGCAGCGACGATGCCCGTGTCAATGCCACGATCCGCCGCGCGCGCGACGCGATGAACGCGTTGGGCAAACGGTATGAGGTTGAAATGTACGAGGGGGCTGGGCACGGGTTTCTCCGAGCGCAGGACGGTCGGGACGGCGCGAACATGGCTGCCACCCGGCGCGCGTGGCCACGGACGGTGGAGTTCCTGCGCGAGGTACTGCAGTAAGGACTGAAGAGTAGAGGGAACGAGAAGGCGTAAGGAGTCACGCCTCACTCCTCACTGTAGCAAAGGGCCGACAGCCCAGAGCCCTCAGCGCACGGGACGGAGCTGGCGCTCGCCCGAGGCTGATGGACTGCCGGCCCCGAGAATGGGGGCTAAAGTCGGCGACTCCGCACGCGGAAGTCCACGTTGTCACCAACCCACTTCCACAAATCCTTTTGGGTGTCGAGCTCTCCGTCTGCGTGAAGCTGTTCGCGCCAACCGCGCATGACGGGTGCGTCGACGGTCCACATCCGGACACGTCCCCGGTCGACCTGGCGTTCCCAATTCACAGCCACCGTCGGCGACGGATACAGCAACCGAACCGTGACGCTGCGTGACAGGAACTCCAGCGGTGTGATATCGATCTGCGCGTAGAGATTACCGCGTGAGGGATCGACATTACCGGTGACATCCGGTACACCGTCGCTCAACACCACTACATCGAGGGGAGCAAGAATCAGACCCTGGCGCTTCACCAGCGTCGAGACACGATCGAAGAACGCGTTGAAGTCCGTATACGAGTCTTCTGGCGGAAAGAGTTGTCGCAGCTGTGCAGCGATTTGTTCGACACTCTTGCCCTGAAACGCATGCACTGGTTGAAAGGACTTGGCTTCACCAGGCTTGTCGCCACCCACGGAACCCACGAACACCGCCGATGGCACGCGCAGGTTACCGAGCCCGTTGAGATGCCCATACAGGTAATGGGCAGCGAAGTCGATCGCGTCCTCATAGTGTTGCTTGAAGGATCCGCTCACATCGATTCCCACGACGATGGTCGATCGTGGCGTGGCCGTGCGCTCGCCAGGCAGCGTACATGCCGTCGTGACGAGGAGGCCGCACGCCACGAGCGTCCCGAGGCGGTTCGCCCCACTCGCACTCATTGCATGCCTCCTTGCGGTGCCGGCTCGAGGTCGGCCATGCCGGCGGCTTGCTGCTCGGAGACCCGAGTCCACCGTGGGGTTGCGGCCATCGCCTGGTTCAGGCTCTTGAAGGGGAGTGTAAACATCGGGCGTCCTAGGACGACCACCACCACGGAGTTCACCGCGGCTGCCAAGAGCTGGAGGACGGGCAGCGAGAGCAACTCGAACGCGTGCTTTCCTTCCTTCTTGAAGAAGTCGATTTCTGCTTTCAGGGCGTCGATCGCTTCTTTCCACGGCGAGATCGGTGGTGTCGGCATTGGCGTCATCGGTGTCGACTCGTCTCGCTTGATCGTGTCGCGAGCGAGGATGGCGAGCACCGCCGGGGTGCCAAAGCGTCCGAACAGGAACCAGGTCATACCGCGCACACCGATCCATCCGAACGAGGCGAGCGCCAAGGTAGACACGAGCCCCAGGCGAACCGACTCCGCCGTCGTCTGCGCGATCCACGGGGTGACTGCGTCCACCAACTCGCGGTACAGAAAGACCACCTCGAAAAACATCACAAAGAGCTCGACGAGGACCATTTGGACGACTTCAGCATACTGCCGATTGCGAATGGCCTCCGCCAACACCTGGATACAGGCGAAGCTTCCAAGGATCAGCAGGTAGAGGAAGATCCAGAGAATGGGCGCCATCAACAGCGGATTTGGCTCGAATCCGGTAATGCCGGCCAGCACCTCGCTGAGCGTGGGGCTCAGCGTATACATGAAAATCGTTGACTCGACGGCACACCAAAGCAGTAAGGCGAGGAATGCCACCCACGGTACCCCAGGCTTGAAGTAGTTGCGTGTGGTCCAGTCCATGGCGGTGAGCGGTGACTGCATGACGCTCTTGAACCCTGACATGAGCAGGCGCGCCCCCAGCTTGATCAACTCCCAGATCCAACCCACGACTAGGACACCCAGTCGCACCATGCCGGCCCAGAACAACCAAATCGTCCGGCCAGTATCCCACCACATGATCGACAAGGTGGTGAGGAACCGCCCGCGCCGTGCCCGGAAGGGCAGCGTATACATCGACGTCATGGTGGCCCACACGGCGACGATGATGAGAAACATCGGCATGAGAACAGCAAAACGCTTCACGAATACTTCGAGCAGCGTATCGCCGTACCAGGCGAAGTTCACCATGCGCACGTGCCAGTCGGGGATCCAGGCGACCGGAGCCGTGAGGAACGCGAAGGCTCCCTGCCACTCCTCCGGTATGAAGGTTCGAATGGACTCGAACATGAATGCCCACTCCTCTCGAGAAAGACTGACTCGGCACCGGAGCGGGCGCAGGAAGGGACTCTCCGATGCAACCGGACAAGGCTGGGGCCAAACGACTGTGGGTACCGTGATGAACGTCACAGGGGGTGGTAAGTCGTTGACAAGCTGCCGGTTTTCGAGAGCGCGGACGAGCGTCCGACTTGCAGTGAGGTGACAGTGGGTGGGGCAGGTACAGCGTGAACGATAGTGAAGGGGTCGAGTGGCGCTGTCGCGCACCGGTGAACCCAACGGTCGATTTGTGAGCTACGGCTCCCCGGTGACCACTACTTGGTCACTCGTCTCGTGCGGGCTAACGTCCAACCAACCAATCCCAGTGATCCTCGGCCCGCTGCAGCACCGCCGGCACATCCTCCTCGAGCAGCCAGCCCTCTGCAACCATCGTTCGGGCCGCGTCGCGCGCGATAGCGAGATACGATGCCTTGTCGACGTACAGCGTTGCAATGCTCGGACGGACATCGGTGTTGGCGCGCCGTTCTACTTCGGTGCGTGGCAACGGAATGTACGTCCCGAGGAAGTCGACGAGCTCGTTCTTGGCCGTCGCAAAATCGGTTCGCAAACTCCACGGGGCGTATGTCGCCAAAGGAGCCAAGGTCTCGATACTGGGCACGCCACCACGCTCGTTGCCGTACTCGTCCACCTGCGGGACGAGACTCACGAACGGTTCACCAACCTGCGGCGGTTGAAAATCGATGATTCCCTCTCTCCACCGAGGCCCATAGTCGACTCGATACGCTTCGTGCACCACCGTAGGGACGTCGACGCCAAGAATGGTGGGGAACTTGAGGCCGGTCACGGGCGTCAACGTGCCCACATCGAGTCGGGGGTACGCACTCGCCGGTGGTGGCGTGTCGTCGCGGACCCACGCGACCATGTGGGTCAGCAGTGCTCGCATGGTCGGTAGGTAGTTCAGCGGGTTGCCACGGTAGCCGCGACTCCCGGGCACGCGATCGGTGAGGGAGGGGGGAAAACGCGGGGTTACCGTGTGTTGTGCACTCGTGAAATGGTAGATGCGTTCATTTGGAAACGGCTCGATGTCCACCATGCCATCGGTGCTCGTGTGGATCAACGACGCTGCCCGCCCCCAATAAGCGTATCCGGGGTTGGTGTGAAAGATCTTCGGCAGGTGGGCGGGATTGTGCTGCCGCGCGAATAGGCCATCCGTCACACCGCTCACCGTGTCCGTCTGCGTCCGGCTGGAGAAGGGAAAGAGATCGGTCGGATAGAAGAACGACGAATAGCGGTGCGCATCACGTGACGGCTGCGCGAACCGATGATTGAAGCTCCCCCGTCCGGCCCCGGCAGCGTGAATGATGAGTCCATCGAACACCCTCCGCCCCGCTTCATCCGTGTTGAAACCCTCGTACAGGAAGTGCCGCAGAAACCGACCACTTTGCGAAATCCCGATCGCGATCCCCAGATCCGCGGGGAAGGGGACCGTGGAGTCATTCTTGACGTACGCCATGAAGTCGCGAACCGCGGCGAATCCCAATCCCGCGACCCGCGGGTCTTTGGCACGGTACACCAGTTCGTAGATGTTGCCCGGCTGGAACCCCGACGCCATGTAGATGCTGGTGCTGTCTGGGATCACCTCTCCCCCCTCCTCGCGAGCAAAACGCCACAGGTTGCGGGGGACCGGGCGGGCCATTGCGGTCCGACCGTTTCGCGCGGTCAGCACGTTTTCGGGGTGCGTGGGGTCGGCCACGGGGTAAGGGAGGTGGTCACGGTGACCGATGGCGAGGGTGGTCGTAAAGACGTCGACGGTCCAATCGCTCCGGACGAGGCCGTAGATTGGATCGCCCTCTTGCGTGGCGATTGGACCGTGCAGGCGCATCAACCCCGGCCGCGGCGGGACGTCGTGCTGCCATCCGACCCAGATGAGCGTGAGCCCCATGCGCATGAGAAGGCCGTCGCCAAAATGCTGGGGATCCACCGGGTCGAGGCTCGGGAGGGCGCCGTTGAAAATGGTCAGTGCCGATTTACTACCGCGGTCGCTCACGTCCAGCAACGCAACGCGCCCGGTGCGTGGCGGAAACTTCGGACGCAACACCATGAAGTTGGCCCACGCCTCCACCAACCCGCGGCCATTCCGGCCTACCATGCCGACGTCCGTGATGCGGGCATTCACCGGGAGGGAGGGGTCAAACGCGAAGAACACGCGTCCGACGAGCTTCTCGTATGGTCCCACTGATCCAAACGAACGTCCCCGCAAGACGTCCTCGCGGCGGTCGATGACGATGCGCACGACTTCCGCTGTCGCCACATTCGCTGGCACAGCGACCACGCACAGTCCCAACAACGCCAACCATCGTCTCATCTATGCGCTCCGGGTCTCTGATCGCCTGCACACCAGACGTCGAAGTCGATACCATCGGGGGTCATGCGCTGTTCCGAAAGAACATCGTCGCACCCCAGGCGCTCGAGCACCGCTGCTGCGGCCTGCCGGACATCGGCCGATGGCGTAACCGAGCGGCCGGTCACCTCTGCGCGCGGTCCGACGACGAGTGCGTCTTCGAGCGTTTGTGCCGTGATGGTTACCACCCGACGACCGGTCGTGGGAGCCGTGAAGACATCGACGAGCATCCGATCGGCCTCGCCGTCGAGGCCACCCCGCAGCCGATAGGCATCGATATAGCCGATGATCGTATCCACGTGGGTGATCTGGTACCCGAGCTGCGCTACCGCCTCGGCAGGTTCCTCGAAGATCGTGCCCTCCGGCACCACCAGATTGCGACCGTAGGGGTCCCCGGCAGCGCATGCCGTCATCACGAGAACGAGTGCCGGAGGCAAGATCTTGCAGGAATGAGACCATGCGTGAGCGGTCATTCCTTAAGATAGACCGTCTGAACCGCGAGCGCCTTGGAGGGGCAGGAGGGCAACCCGCACGCACATCGCGAGTTGGAAGACTGTGGCGTCGGCGCACCATGCGTTGAACATCCCCTCCTTGCCGTTCGGTCCCGCCGGGACGGTCAACCCACGGCGGAGGCCCATATTCGCTGAGTTCTATCGTTATCGACGGCCCGGCGTTCATGGCCCGGATTGTGATACCCAGGGGGGCGCCCGGCCCGGCGAGGGCGGCAGTGGCCCTCGGGGCGCGAGGCAATCTGATTGAGAGGGTGGATGCAAGGAGTTCTCCAAGCACGAATTTATGATCAACTCGCTCGCGATCCGGACCAGCGGTGTGTCGGATTCTATGCGGCCAACGGCGAGGTGACCTGGCGGACGCGAGAGGCGTTTGCTCTGAATGCCAAAGCCATGGCGGCGCGGATGAGATCGGAGGGTCTCGGGCGCGGTGACGTATGCATTCTGGTGTTGCCCAGCAAGGAGTTCTGCGCGACCGCTCTGACGGCCGCACTGATGACAGGTGCCGTGCCGCTCCTCGTGGCGCCGCCAATCATCCAGGGAGCGAATTCTAGCCTCGAGCGGATCTTGGCTCGCACGATCCGGAAGACCCAGGCGCGAATGGTGATCGCCGATTCGAGCTTGGCACCGCTGCAATCCAAACTGCAGCGGGCTCGCCGCGACGCCAGGCTGCTGATCGGCGAGGAGATGTTGGCCGGCGGCTCCGCCGATGACTTCGTTCCGGTGACGCCCGCAGAGCACGACGTGGCGGCGTTACAGCTCACCTCGGGGACGACGGGGTTCCCGCGCGTGTGTGTGTGGAAACAGCACAAAGTCGTGGCGGCGCTGGAAGCGATGGTTGGGGCGATGCGGTTGACGCCCGAAGACGTGTGTTTCAACTGGACCCCGCTGTATCACGACATGGGCCTGGTGAATAACTTCTTCCTCTGTCTTGCCAACGGCGTGCCGCTGGTTTTGTTGAGTCCGCAGACTTTTGTGAAGCGGCCGGCGCTGTGGTTGCGGGGCCTGGCGTCCACCGGCTCGACGATCACCTGGTCACCCAACTTCGGGTATGCTATTACGGCGAAGATGGCGCGCGACGCCGATCTGGAAGGTGTTTGCCTCGAGCGGGTACGGGCATTCTGGAACGCGGCGGAGCGCATTCACCTCGACACCATTCAGACATTTCGTCATCGGTTTGCCTCATATGGCGTTCGTCCCGAGGCGCTCAAGACCAACTTTGGCTGCGCCGAAAACGTCGGAGGTGCGACCTTTAGCGAGCCCGACCGTGGCTTCGTCCACGAATGGGTGGATCGGCGGGCGCTCTACGAGGATCATGTGGCGGTGTCGCTGGAGGGGGCAGATGAGGGACGAGGGGTGGCGATCGTAGGTGCCGGACGTCCGGCCCCGGGGCTCGAGGTCCAGATTCTCTCGCGCCAAGGCAAGCCGCTCCCGGAAGGGCATGTCGGCGAGGTGGCGCTGCGGACACCTTCCCGAATGGAAGGGTACCTGCACAATCAGAAGGCCACTCGGCGCGCCCTCTGTGGTGACCTGCTTCGGACGGGAGACCTCGGGTACGTCCGGGGCCAGGAGCTGTTCTGGGTTGGTCGCGTGCGCGAGCGAATCAACGTGTTTGGCAAGAAGCTCGACCCCAGCGATTTCGAGCGAGCCCTGCTCCAGGTCGATGGGCTCCGTCCCGGTTGCTTCGCGGCCTTCGGCGTCGATGACGAGGCACGTGGGACCCAGCGCATCGTCGTGGTGAGTGAAGTCCGGCCGGAGACGAGCCGCGATCCGGCCGACTTGAAAGAGGACGTGCGCGATCGGCTGCAGCGTGATTTGGGGATCGATGTCAGCGAGGTCGTCCTCGTTCCCAAAGGCACGCTGACAAAAACCTCGAGCGGCAAGCGTCGGCACCGGCATTTCCGCCAGATGTATCTCGACGGTGCGTTACCAACATTCAAATTCCAACTCCAGAACGTATGAGCACCATGGACGGAAACCCAAGCGCGCACGGCGCCGCTTCGCCCCACCGGCGGATACCCGAAGCCGAGGAACCGCAGACCGGTCACTCGATCGAAGACCGCATCAAGGGAGCCCTCGTCAAGAGCCTGCGTCTCGGTCTGGATCCCGCCGTGATCCCCAACGACATCCCGTTGATCGGGAAAGGACTCGGTCTCGATTCCGTTTCGATACTCCAACTGGTAGGCGCGGTCGAAGAAGCGTTTGGCATCACGGTGGACGACACGGATATCAACCGGGACCTGTTTCAAAGCATCAACTCCGTCGCAGCCTACGTTCGGAAGAAGCTCCCAACCGAGTGATCTCCCCCGCGAACGCCCGTCCGTCCATGGCATACATGTTGCCCCCTCTAAAGAGGGTTCTTGGTTGACGATTCTCCTAACCGTGGCAGGCACGCAACACCAGTGCAACTCGTTCGAGCACAATCACATACTGCCTCGATCCAAAGCGTGCGAGGGGAGCCAGAGGGGACCGATGGCGTACCAACGGGCGCGGTGAGCGCCAAACTAGGGGTCGGAGGGCTGTTCCACCGCCTACGGAAGCTGGCTATGCTGGTGCGCGAAGGTCGTATCGATCGGATCGCGCACTACTTCTTTGAGGTGGTGCCGCGCTGGCTGGTTCACGTGGACACGCTCTACGTGACCGAGCTCGCGCAACCGAACCCACTTGTTCGGCGTCCACGCACGCTGACGATCCGCACGGTGGAGGCGAAGGACGTCAAGCGACTTCACGAGGTGTTCCCACGGGGAACTCCAGCCGCATACGAGGATCGGTTGCGCCAGGGTCATCGGGGGTTTGTTTGCGAAGCCAACAGAGAACTCGTCGCGATGTCCTGGGTGAACCTCGGTGCTACGCACGCCGAGCCGGAGAAGTTCTGCTCATTCGCGATCCCTGAGGATGCAGCGTGGGCGTACGATCTGTGGATCTTGCCCGAGTGGCGACTGCGGGGCGCCATGGTCGCGATGGTGTATCACACATTTGACTACGTTCGTGAGCACGATCGGCGACGCCTGTGCGGTTACATGAGCTGGCACAATACCGATTCGCTGAAAGCACATGTGAGTTTTGGTCATGAAGTGGTTGGTGAGCTCCTGGTGGTGAACATTCTTGGTTTCCGAGTCTTGCGGGGCCGCCGTTTGGAGCCCAACTCCGCCGTCCGAACACACGTTGGGTTTCGCCCGACGCCCGTGATCGATCTATTGTCCCCACAGCGGGGAAGCGCAGGGGGTGTGGTATGAGTGCGATCAACTTTGATGTGAAGCCGACCCGGCGCGACCGGTTTGTCTTCCAGTATCCGCCGTTCGAAACGATGCGGCCCGAAGACGCGCCGCGCTTCAACGAGCCGGCGGCCGACTGGCGGGCCAATGACGGCTTCCAGCTGTACGTGCATATCCCATTCTGCGCCGTCCGCTGCACGTTCTGCTACTACGGCATCATGCCGAACACCTTCCGCACGGTGGTGGATCCGTACATCGAGGCCCTGCACAAAGAGATCGACATGGTAGCCGATCTGCCATTCCTCCAGGGACGAAAGGTCGAAACGATCTACTTTGGCGGAGGCACACCCACCTATCTCAAGGAGGAACAGCTCGAGCGCCTGGTCGGGCATCTCCGAGAACGGTTTGACCTTGCAGAGGATGTCGAGTGGACCTCGGAGGGCGAGCCCACCACGATCCAAGAGAGCAAGCTGCGCCTGCTCAAGGACCTTGGCATCACGCGCATGAGCTTCGGCATCCAGAGTTTTCATCCGGAGATTGCCACCATCAACGGCCGGATCGCCAAGCCTCACGTGGTGGCGCGCACGCTAGAGTGGGCGAAGAAAGCCCGGTTCCGCGTCACCAATATCGATCTGATGTCGGGAATGCTCGGCGAGACGATGGAGACGTGGAAACATTCGATCGACACCATTCTCGACTATCTCCCGGAACACATCACCATCTACCGCATGGAGATCAAGCCCGGGACGCAGTTTTACACGAAGCTCCAGTTCGACGCGGAGCTTCGGAAGAAGTTCGTTGGAGACCCAGCCGAGCTCGAGATGCTGAACTACGCTGAAGAGCGGTTCGCGATGAAGGGCTATCAGCATCACACCCATTTCAGCTGGGTGCTGGACAAGCAGTTCGAGCACACGCACCGGACGAACTGCTGGCGGGGTAAGGACCTGATCGCGCTCGGCGAGTCCGCATTTGGGTTTGCCGGTGGCTATTTGTATCAGAACTGCAATCCCTACCGGCCGTACATCAAGGTTGTCAACGACGGCGACGTCCCGATTGCCGGCGGACACAAGCTCACCAGGCTCGAGGAGATGACGGGGTACATGGTGATGGGGATGAAGCTGTTGAGCATCTCCCGGGACGAATTCCGCAGCCGATTCGGCGAAGATCCCGTTGCCGTCTTCTCGGATGCCCTGCGATATCTCGAGGAGCAGGGGGCGGTGAAGGTCGACGAGAATACGATCCATGTCACCCAACACGGGTGTAATTACGCCGACAGCTACCTGCGGGTCTTCTACCCGAGTGAACACCTCGCGCTCGATGAGATCACAGTAGGAACGCCGGACTTCACCACCATGCCGCTCTACTCGCAAGGGGCGGGCGGGCTGGTGACGCTCAACAGGTCCCAGGGGCCGACAGCCGCGTAGCTCCCCCGAGGCCTCCCCCCGATCCAGGCGGTGAGGAGTGAGGGGCAAAGGGGGCTGACCCCCAGAGCTGCCCGTGTGAGAGCCCGGGGTGAGGGGCTTACTCGCCCCTCCGTGAGGCCTTCAAAAGCCACCACTCCCCACGCCGCGCTCCCCTCCCTACACTTAGCAGTGAGCAAGTGAGCGGGGCCTGGTGCTACCAGCACTTGCTAATCAGTAGTCACCGTTAGGCACACCTCGTGCAGAGTCGAGGGAGGGGGAGGGACAAGGTTACCGTTTTTCCAGGCGAGCGACTATTCATGCCTTCGACCAGTGGAACACTTGGCATTATCGGCTGCGGGAACATGGGTGAGGCCATCTTGCGCGGGCTCGCAACCGCCGGCCTGCTCAACACCGAAAACGTGATTGTGTCGGCCAAACATCAGCGGCGGATCGACGATCTCGCTGCACGCTACGGCGTGCGCACCACCCTGGACAATCGAGAGGTGGCGTGCGCGTCCAACCTGCTGGTCCTGGCGGTCAAACCGCAAATCGCGCATGGGGTGCTG
>JBFGJG010000049.1:0-30624 GCA_041577295.1 Gemmatimonadales bacterium | reverse complement strand
GGCCGGAGCCCCGGGCCACCAAGCCACGTTGCCCATGCGGTTGTAGGCCAGTGCAAACGTGGAGTCCAACTCGATCGCTCGCTGGTAGTAGAAGTCGGCCGAATCCAAGGACGCGCGCCGCCAGTGCTGCTCACCCTGGAGAAACGCCTTCAGTGCGGCGGGTACGGACGACCCGAGCGAATTGAGCTGTGCTGAACCAAGCTGCCTCGTTCGGCTGAGCTCCCCGAGTAACCGCACGGCCAATGAGTCGGAGAGACGATCGACGTTGTCACGATGGTCGCGGACCTCGATGTCTCCCATAACGGCCTGTGAGGCGACGTTCAAAAGCGTCGCGCTCAGTCTGACGGAGTCGCTTCCCGACGCTACCAACCGGCCGTACACCGCGAGCCCGGCTCCGAGCCTCGCCCCGAGCTGCGCTGCTGAAGCAGGATCGGCACGCCCACTCCATGCTCTGGCCGCCACCGAAGGCGACACGGTCCTGAGCGGCCCCGCGCCATCCAGGCTGTGAGACACCATGTCGGCGAGCCCCTCGCCCCACACCTCCAGTCCCGATCCGAGCGCATCGAATGGGGCCACCACGAGAATGTTGGCGTCGAGCTCGCCTCCGCGCGTTCGCTTTCCCAACAACAAGGCTGTCGCCACGCCGGCGGCGACCAGGACACCTATCAAGACGATCGGTCGCGCGGGTCTTGCACTCAGGCCGGTCAAGCCCGCCGCCGGCTGCACATCTGCCGCCGTTATGCCTGCGACAAGCTGCTTCGCGGTCGGGATGCGGTCGGCGGGCACCGTGGCGAGCGCTCGGCCCAGCGTCTGCGCGACGCCGGCTGGTACCGTGCGCCGCACCGTCTGCACTGACGGTGGGGGTTCGGTCAGCTTGCGAGCCAGAATGGCCTGCGCACTCGTGCCCATAAATGGGGGATCGCCGACCAGCATCTCGTACAGCACGCAGCCCAGCGCATAAACGTCGGTGCGCTGATCCAGCTCGGCCTCACCAGCGGCCTGCTCCGGACTCATGTAGGCCGGCGTACCCACGGCGATGCCGGTCTCGGTGAGTTTGTTGCCTCCCGCTTCCGAGATCGCGCGCGCAATCCCGAAGTCCGTGACGATCGCGTGGCCCGACGCCAGCATGATGTTTTCGGGCTTCACGTCCCGGTGAATCACGTCGTGGCCGTGCGCGTAGTCCAGCGCCGACGCGACGTCGCGGGTAATCGCCAGCGCCTCCTCCACTGCCAGGTGTTTCTCACGAGTGAGCCGATCGCGCAACGACTCGCCCTCGACAAGTGGCATCACGTAGTACAGCAAGCCATCGGCTTCGCCGGAGTCGTGAAGCGGCATGAGGTGGGGATGATTCAGTTTGGCGGCGGTCTGAATCTCGCGCAGAAAGCGGTCGGTGCCGAGCGTCGCGGCCAGCTCGGGCTTCAAGACTTTGATGGCGACTTTGCGGTCGTGCTTGAGATCCTGCGCGAGGTACACGGTCGCCATGCCGCCGGCGCCGAGCTCCCGCTCGATCTGGTAGCGGGAGGACAGGGCGGATTTCAGGCGGGTGAGAGCGTCAGACATGATGATCTAAGATGGGGCGAGAGGACGGAAAGATGGAAGGTTGGAAGGTCTGGAGGAATCCTTCCGTCCTTTCAACCTTCCGATGAATTGCCCCATGCCCGCAATCTTTCGCCTACCCCCGGCTGACATGGTGCCGGTCCGAACCAGAACAACTAATGCCCCTGGCTGACGAGCTGCGTACTGGTCAACCAGGTGGACACCGCGTAGCGCACTGATCTCGGTGACCTCAACGAGCTCAACTTCGCCCGCATCGACGCCAAGTGGAAACAGTGGCTTGCGGCTTCAAAGCCCGCGCTAGAGCAGGTGAGTCGAACGGAGGGACCACTCACGGTGATCCAGATTGCAGAGTCAGACTCCACCTCCATGTCGCCTTCCCCGTCGGGCCCCAAGGCGCCGTATAGGTCCCGTTCAAGGTCCGGCCATCGGGCGAGATTATTCCCGCATCCTCATGATTCCACCACATGGCCACGTTGTAGAGCAGACCGGGTATCGGGGGCTGATTCGGGCACCTGATCACGTACGACGGATAATGGTGGTCCTGCCACGGACCAATGGCCACCGAGTACGTTTGCTTGCCGTTTACGATCTCCTCGCGGAGCATGGCCATCCAGTTGTCGTCTCCGCCTTTCCCGATGGGGGTCGTGCCCGCGGCATGCGCTTGGCACTGGCCACTCATTTCGGTGCGCCACCTGATGGCGCCCGACGTCGACTTCCAGTAGATCGCCGTCTCGCCTGGCGTCAGGAAGGTGGAATCGACCTCGAAGACGACGTCGGCGTTCGTCGTTTCCTTGATCACCCCCATCTCTGTAGTCATTTCTGAGGTCGTGGTGATGCTCCCGACCCAGGCCGCTCCCCTGACCTTGCAACCACAGTCCGGCTTAACCGGCCATCCGGCGCCCATCGCATTCACCCACTCCTGCGCCGTCTCCACGAGCTCGTCGTGCGTCCCAGGAGGTGGCTGGTTGACGAACGGGCGCCCCGTCTCATCCTCCGAGATAAGCTTTCCCCCATCGTTCAGCGCGCGGTCCCCCGCAAACGCTGCCGCAATGAACTGAACGCCGTTGTTGTCATTGAAGATGTGTCCCACGAATTCTGCGCCGTGAGGGAACTGCTTGAACATCATGCAGAGCTCCCGGGCCCCTTTCCCGACGAACTGAGACGCGGCCCTATCCCAACCCGGCAACCCGTCGTGACAATCCTGACAGCTCTTGAGCGTCTCCTCGAAGGGCATGAGCAGCGTCATTTTGCCGCCGATGTGTCCGCCAACTGTCGGTTCGGCATACGGGTCGATACCGCCGTGACAGTTCAGGCAGCGCGGGTGCGTAACCACGGGCATCATCTTCTCGAACGCCTCGATCGCCCGTTGCTCCTGCACCGGCGTCAGCGGGCAGGCGTTGCCGGCCGGGGCAAGTTGGACAGGGCGTCGCTGATCCGGAACGTTGCCCCCTCCGACGGCGACGGCAAGCGAGAAAACGACCACTGCGACTGTCGCGAAGATTTCCCCGTGAGTTCCGCGCATGCTCCCTCCGCGTACCGTGACGCCTGTCCTTCAACCTACGCCGCTACGGCCCTGGTCCACGGCCAATACTCCCCCCAACAGTACTCGTCGCAGGCAGGGCCGGGAAGGCGGCGCCAGGGCGCTCTTACCCGTACTCCTTGCGCTACTCCGAAAACGGCAAGACTTTCTCATCCAGTCGAGTCATGAATACGCCAGCCAAGCTCACCCTGGCAGTCATCGCGCTGCTGGTTGTCGCGGCGGGTGCGTGGATCCTATTGCGAGGCCTGCCGGTAGGGCGCGCACTCGGCCCTGTGGACGGCCACGAACTTCCGCCAACGGACCTCGAGCGCGTCGCCGTTGGCAATGCGGCACCCGATTTTTCGCTCCGCGCGCTCTCCGGCGACGTCGTGACGCTCTCCGAGTTCCGGGGCCAGCAGAACGTGCTGCTTGTGTTCTACCGCGGCCACTGGTGACCCTATTGCGCCGAGCAGCTCGGGAAGCTGCGCGATCTCCTCAGCGATCAGCAGAAGCGGACGATCCAGATCCTCGCGGTCTCGGTGGACCCACCGGAAGACCTCCAGAAGATGGTAGATCGGATTGCGCTCATGGGCGGGCGGCTCCCCGACTTCCCGCTCCTGTCAGATCCGGGACACCGGGTGATTGACCGATACGGACTGTTCAATCCGGTGGACCCAAAGGGACGGCAGATTGCCCACCCGGCGACCTACGTGATCGACCGCGACGGTGTTGTGCGATGGAAGTTCGTGGAGGTGAATTACAAGGTGCGGCCCAGCAACGAGGATATTCTCCAGGAACTGGAAAAGATCGAGTAAGGGCGGTGGGGCGGACGGGCGGTAGAGCGGTCGACCCTCAAAACCGTCGCCGAATTTCGACGCGAACCGGAATCTTCTTCTCCGTGAACAAGAGATTCACCGTCTCCTGGTACGAGACGTTCACTCGAAGAGCGCGGGGGCGCTCAGTTTGGATGACCGACAGGTCACGAGCTTGGGGCGGCAGGTTCAAGTCCACGATATCCTCGTAGATCCGCTGGCGAATGGATTCATTCGTAAGCTGGCCAGCATAGGCGAGTCGCTGCTTCACCGCCTCCTCGAGCTTCATCTGTCGCCAGTACACTCCCCCGATCTCGACTACGCAATAGCCGATCGCCGCGAGAACGAGGAGCCATACGAGCGCGGCGATCTTTACTTTGCCAGACCGGTCTGGCGATACGACCATGTGTCTCACTGAGGGCCATCCCCTAGAGCTGTCTTGGAGAAACGATAGGACGGGTCGACGGCCCAGAGTGTGACGAACCGCACGATTGAACAAGACGGAACGTTGGAAGGGCGGAGAGAGCGCAGAATTGGCTGGAACGGCGGGAGGAGCGATCGATTCACCCACCCCCTACCCCGCTTATCCGCCTACAAACAATGCGTCAGGTCCGGCTCGCGGCCATGTACCGCACGATAGCTCGAGATGAATCGATCCGTATCGGTATAGGTGATGGAGAACGTCATGGTCCGCCCACTGATCTCGCCGTCGTAGCGTGCCGGCCGTGGCTCGGGCGGGTTGTTGGGATCCACCGGCAGGCCCACGCCGGCGGTATGCGTTCCCGTGACCACGAACCGGCCACCCTCACCGGGATCTGGCCGAGCATCCATCGTCCCCGCCGCACAGTCGAACCTGAGCGTAGCGCCATCCGCCGAAACGGTGACCCGCACCCCTACACCACCCCACTCACCATGGAGCTCGACACCGGTCAGAGTCCCGCCGCACGCTACGAGGGTAAGAAGAGAGCCAACGCCAAGAATTGAAACGAGGAAGCGCATAAAGTGGCTTACACTTCACTAGCCGCGAGGTTCTGAGAAAGGGCGGGATGGGCGGGAGCGGGCGGGACGAAGGACGGAAAGGATGGAAGGACCGAAGGAATCGCGTCTCCTGTCTCGCCAATCCCGCCGCTATTAAGGAATACGCGGTTATGTCGATCGGGTATGCGACAGAATCCCGTCCAGCTGCGTCTCCGTACTCTCCCTAGCCTGAGCGACCACTGCCTTCACGTCGACACCGGATTTGACGCCGAGCGTGGTGACGCCGTCTGGCACTCTGAGCTTGACGACGTTGTCACCTTCCGCCACACCACACCACGGTGGAGCACCGGCACCCCAGAGAAACGTGCGTAGTAGGCCGTAGCCGATGACGCGGGCACTGCGGTGCAGCACGGATGCTGCCGAGAAGACCCCGACGAGCACTACCCAGGCATAGATCCCAACCGCGAGGACGCTGAGGAACAGAAGGAAGTTGTACAGCGCACTGAGTATCTCGATCTCCCCAGCGATGAGTGCGTCAACCACCCGAACGAGCGGCCGTGCTCCCATGTGAAAGAACGCGAACCCGAGCGCGAACGTGATGATGAGAAACCCAAACAGGAAGAAGAACCAGGGGTACACGCCGACCAACACACGATCGAACCACAGCGCCGCTTCCCGGACGCGGCGATTCTCGATGCGGTCCCACGTCCTGACGGGCACACCCGCGTTGCGCTCGAGTAGCCAGGGGAACACCCGGAAGAACAACTGCCCAACGGGCCACCAGGCCAGCCGGATGGGGAGAAACAGGTAGGAGAGCAGCCGCCCGACCATCCCCCGCTCGCGTTGCGGCCGAAACTTTGGCGCGCCCATCCCCAGCGATTTGGCCACCGCGCTCAGCGGCGGCGACAACGTGGCATCGTGGTACTCGTCTGAGGATGGACGCTTCCCTGCTTCGTCCAAGAGAAAACCCACCACAGGAGAGGGTTGTGGCGGAAGGTTGGCCCATGCTCGAAACGATGGGTCGGTGAACACGAACGTCGGGAAGTTGGCCGCGACACCACCATCCACGGCGATGCCCAGTGGGCCCTGTGGCACGTTGATGGGGATCCACTCGAACACGACCGGGATCGCTGCCGAGGCAACGACGGCGCGGGCAACCTCGCATTTGGGGGTGAGCAGGTGATTGAAGACGACGTGTTGCTCGCGATTGAGGTCGACCGCCACGACGTTGAGCTCGATTCCCGTGGCGGCGTAGAGCGTCTGGAAGTCGACGTCGCCGTCATTTCGAGAGACGCCCGCCTTGGCCATCTGCCCTGCTAGCAGCGCTTGGAGCCAGATGAGCAACGCCTCTTGATTCAGATAGCTCGTCCCGGCCCGAATACGGAGGATTCCATTGAGCACGCCAGGGAGACGCATGACCTCGAGCCCCGGCTCCGTCTGGTCTGCGATCTCCTCGGGCGTCATCCCGCTCGCGATGAGCGTGGCCGTGATGGCTCCGGCCGAGGCACCGGCCACGGCATCGAACCAACACTTCTTGGCCGCGACCGCCTCGAGCGCCCCGGCGTAGAGGAGACCCTTGGCGCCACCACCCTCGAAAACGCCCGAGATGAAACGCCAATCGCGAGCGTCGGGACCGGTCCACCAGCGGAGGGCTGCCTTGGGATCAGTTGGCATACGCTCATTGTATTGGAAGGGTGGACAGGTGGACAGGCGGACAAGGCGGACGGAGGGTACCCTCCTCTGCCTCTGCTGCCTCCTCTGCCTCCCCCGCCCAGTAACACCGGCTTACTTCTTGCCTTTTCCCCTTCGAGTGGCACTTGTCGGCGGGCCACCGCACTGTGGCGGCGGGCCCACAGCCCTAGGCAATTCAAGGATTCAGTTATGGATACGTTGATTCCCTTCCGGTCTCTGCTGTTCGAGGAGATGGTGAGCACGGCCGAGATGCGGGCGGTGTGGACGGAGGAACGCACCGTCGAGAGCTGGATGGAGGTCGAGGCGGCAATCACACTCGCCCAGATGCAGCTCAACCTCATACCGCCGGAGGCCGGCGAACGGATCATCGAGTTCCTCACCATCGAACGCTTCCCCATCGCACGCATCCGAGAACGAAAAGGTGTCCACGGGCACCTGATGGTGGCGTTCCTCAAGGCGTTCCGGGAAGCCTGTGGCCCGGCAGCCGAGCACTTTCACCTGGGACCAACCACACAGGACATTCTGGATACGGGCCTTACCGTCCAGCTACGCGAAGCCAACGACGTGATCGTGGATCAGTTGCGCACGTTGGAGGACGTGCTGTGCGAACAGGCGCTCCGCTACAAGCGGACGGTGATGATGGGTCGCACGCATCAACAGCACGCAGTCCCGATGACGCTGGGATTCACGTTGGCCGTGTGGGCTTCCGAAATGCGGGATCATCTCGAGCGGCTGCGGCAGGGAGAAGGACGCTGGCTCTATGGCAGCATCGCCGGTGCGGTGGGCACGCAGAGCGCGTTCGTGGAGCTGGCAGGTGTCGACGGTGCCCAGGAGATCGAGGCGATAGTGTGCCGCGCGCTTGGGCTACGCAGGCCCACCATCGCCCTTCACTCGCGCACCGACCGCTTTGCCGAGGTGGGGTGGATCCTCTCGGCGATCTGTAGCTCGCTGGGCAAGATGGGAATGAGCATCGCCAACCTCCAACGCTCCGAGGTGATGGAGGTGGAAGAGCCACATAACGACGATCGCTACGGCAGCAGCACGATGCCCAACAAGATCAACCCCGAGCCAAGCGAGCAGGTGGATGGGTTGGCCAAGCTCGTGCGGGCACAGGCAATGGCGCTGCAGGACATCCTGATGCAAGACCAGCGCGACTCGACCCGGATGCCGGTGCAGTTCACCGCCCTCCCGACATGTTATCTAATGACCTCACGTGCCCTGGCCACGATTACCGCGGTGATACGCGATCTCGTGGTGCACGAAGACCAGATGCTCAAGAACCTCAAGCATCCCAACGTGCTCGGGCAAGCAGTTGCCGAGCGGCTCATGATCCGCATTTATCAGAAGACGGGGAAGCGGGACTGGGCACACACCAAGCTGCACGAGTGGGCCCGCCGCTGCCGCTCGGAGCGCCGCTGGTTCCGCGAGGTCGTTTCGAGCGAGAAGGCATTAGGGAGACTGTTTACTCAGGACGAGCTGGACGAGATCTTCGATCTCCAGACCTACATCGGGACCGCCGCCCAACAGGTGGAGGAGATGGTGGAGGAGCTGAGCGGCAGCACACCGGAAGGGGTGATCCGGTTGATGCGCACCGCCTGAGACGGTGAGAGAGAGGGAGGAGTAAGGAGGGAGGAGGCCCCACCACCCCTCCTCCCTCCTCCCTTGTCGATCATTTCACCCGTCTCACCGTCACCTTCGCCACCGGATTCTTCCAGTCGTGCGCCTTGACCAGATCACCGACGCCACGAATCCCCCGATGCAGCTTGATGGGTCGATGCGTGGCCGGGCGGTCGTTGCTGCCATCCGCGGGCCCCGCCACCGGTCCGAGCGCCCCGCACGGATCCACGATGCTGGTCCATAGCTCGTCGTTCTTCTCCGTTCCCGCATCGTAGCCAGCCGCGTAGTAGACCGCGGTCTTGTCACCGAAAGGCAGCCGGACCCGGTTGAGACCAACGAAGCCGTCGTTGGTGCAGATCAGCATCACGGCGAGCGAGAGATGCCTGGCGCGGCGGGATGCAGTGATCTCGATGGTCTGCGTCGACGCAAACGGGCCGGGACACCCGATGCAGCCGACGGGAGCAGGAGTGGCTACGACGGCGGACACACCCGGCTTCCCGTCTAACTCGGATACCGCGGTGGAGGGATCGCCGTTTTCCGCGATGAGACGAATACCCTCGGATGCGAACTTGCCCACCCGAAAGACGCTACGTCGCTTTGCGTGCGTAACTACGACACCGGGGGAAAACGGCTGCCCGCTGGTGAGGTTCTCGATCGTCACCTCGTACGTCCGGGTAAGGTGAGCCGCTGCGGATGCGGCATCGGCGGCAACGACCTCGTCATCACCGGGGGCAACGATACCCTCTGAGGTGGCACATGCGGCGAGGATGGCGAGCGAGCCGAGTGTAACACCGAGTTTGCGTTTCATGAGCGTCTCCTGTGCGAGCGGTTGGTGTTGCGGCGGGTGCTTGCGGCAACATGAGCGAATGGCACAGGAGGCGAAAGCGGTTTTCGTGGCGTATTAGAGGTTTCTCATGGTGCTCTAATGTTCGTTCAGTCGGTAGCGCTCTCGTCAAGCAGCGCTACTTTTTGCTTCATGCTGCTGCTCGTGGTCGAAGACGATCGGAAGATGCGCCGGTTTCTCACCGCGGCCTTTCAGGAAGAGGGCTATGCGGTTGATGAGGCCGAAACGGGTGACGAAGCGCTCGAACGCGCGCTCGCCCGCGAGTACGACTGTGTGGTCCTAGACATCATGCTGCCTCGCCGCGACGGGTTTGACGTGCTGGCGGAGCTACGGCAGCGGAAAGTGATGACCCCGGTGCTCGTCATCACCGCTCGCGATGAGCTTTCCTCGCGCGTTCAGGGTCTCGAGACCGGCGCTGACGATTATCTCACCAAGCCGTTCGATCTGCCGGAAGTCCTGGCCCGTGTCCACGCCCTGATTCGGCGAGCGAAGCTGCGATATGAGGATGGGACGCTGCGCGTAGGCGACATCGCGCTCGATACCCTCGGCAGAAGGGTGACGCGCGGCGACCAAGCCATCAACCTGAGCACGCGAGAGATCGAGCTACTCGAGTTCCTCATGCGTAACGCGGGTCGCACGGTTTCGCGCTCGCGGATCGCCGAGGCCGTCTGGAAGTATCAGTTCGATCCGGAGACCAACGTGGTGGACGTCTATATCAATTATTTGCGCAAGAAGCTCACGCTCAGGTCCGGTCCGCCACCCATCAAGACCGTGCGTGGCGTGGGCTACCGGCTGGAGCGCGCATGAACGAGCGACGCCTTGGGAGTGAGCTGGTCACGCGGTTCAGCAAGATCTCCCTCGCCACGCTCGCCGGGTATGCCGTGTTGGTGATCCTGGTCTTTGCCACGTTGAGCGAGTTTCAGCTGCGCCGCTCGCTCGAGCGATCGACTGACGTCATCCAGTCGTTGCTCGGTCTCTACGCCGATCCCGAGGGAAACCCCACCACCGTCGCACCCGACATGTTGGCGGATCAGCTGGTGGGCATGGATCAGATGTTTGCCATCACACGGACCATCGGGAGCGGCGACAGCACCGCGGTTTACTTCCTCACGCCGGATATGCCTGCTAAGCGGCTCGAGGGGTTGGGGGCCGCCAGAGGGCCCGACCAGGTGCGGACGAGCCTGCTCATGGCGATCGCGGAGCGCGCCCGCTGGCGGTATCGGGTATTGCATCGGCACTCGGGGGACTTCGACATCTACGTAGTGGCGAGCAGAACGC
The DNA here is from genome assembly GCA_041577295.1 of Gemmatimonadales bacterium. GTDB lineage: Bacteria > Gemmatimonadota > Gemmatimonadetes > Gemmatimonadales > GWC2-71-9 > JBDHDH01. The sequence continues at coordinate 20,327 of JBFGJG010000049.1, read as the reverse complement.
CGATGATCAGCGCGGTTCTGGGCATCGCGCTGGTGGCGCTCGGGATCTTGCCGATCATCTTGTTTCCCGCCCGCCGGGCGGTGCGTCACTCGGTCGCCGCAACGCTTGCTCCGCTCGACCGCGCCGTGACGGATCTCGCCGGCATTGGCCCGGACGACCTGGGACAACGGCTCACGAGCCCCACGGGTCAGGCAGAGATCACCGCCCTGGCGGATGGGGCCAACCGCATGCTCGAGCGGGTAGATCGCGCGCACCAGTCTCTCAAGGCCTTCACCGCCGACGCCAGCCACGAGCTGCGCACCCCTCTTGCCCGCATTCGTGCCCAGGCACAGTGGGCGCAGGACAACGGCCGCTCTCGCGAACAAATGCTCGAGGCGCTGACCGGCATTCAGCGTGACGTGGAAGGCACCACCAAGCTGGTGGAGGATCTGCTGCTGCTTGCCCGCGGTGAGAACCGGCAGTTTGCGGTCGGCCGGCATGCGTTCGACCTGACCGAAGTGATCCGTGAGGTGTGCGAGATCGGGCGGGCAATGGTGGAGGGACGACAGGTTGCTATAGAGGAAGCGCTGGGAGACCAAACGGTCGAGGCGGTGGGAGACGCGGAGCGCACCCGGCACATTCTCCTCAACCTGGTCAGCAACGCGGTCCGGTACACACCCGAGGGCAGCATCACGATCCGCGTGCGCCATGACGCTAACGAGGTGGCGGTCGATGTGGAAGACACCGGACCTGGGATTGCACCGGAGCATTTGGACAAGCTGTTCGACCGGTTCTATCGGGTCGACGTCTCCCGCAGCCGCACCCTAGGCGGCGCCGGCCTCGGGCTCACCATCGCACAACTCTTGGCTAAGCTGCAGGGAGGGCGCATCACGGTGGAGTCACAGGTTGGACGCGGGAGCAGGTTTTCCCTACACCTCCCGGCCCGGCCCGGTGAGTAGTGAGTGGTGAATGGTGAACTACAGTCGGCAGTGAGCAGTGAGCTAAGGGAAGCAGTAAGAACCTCCGAGTCACGACCAACCAACTTCTGCTAACTCCTACAGTTTCACTGCTCACTTCTGTTCTGGTTCAAAATGCCCCGACGTGGTGCAAAAAGGCCTACGCGTCACACGTCACAAACGCTGTAACCTCCTGTCAGTTAATCGCTTAGATCTTCATACAAATTGGAACACGACGTGCAACTACAGGCGAGCGTCGCCCGATGGACGCAACGAAACAGCGAACTTTTTTGGCGGGAAGCGAACGCAGCGAATGTCGAGACTCCGGAACCTAGCGGTAGCCAGCCTTGCGATTCTGATCGCGGCATGTGGCGACATCGCCAATCCGGCGGCCATGGACCAGTCGGCCATGTTCGCCCAGGGCGGCCGCGGGGGCAACAACAACAACACTGCGCAGGATTCCACGGCGACTCCGGGGAGCCAAGCACCAAACTTCCTGCAGTTTGTCGAAGGAAGCCCGCCGCTCACGACGTACGACACGACGTTCATCGCGCATCAGGGATGGAAGCAGAGCTTCGTGATCTTCCACGAAGACTACAACTACTTCATGGTGCTCGACGTACCCGGCACGGCGCAGTTCGTAGACGGCCTCGGCCAGCCTGTCCCCTACGGGACGCCGGTCCCGATCACGGTGCACGTGGATGACGAAGACGTCTCGTTCGAGTTTGGACCGCACGGTTCGTACTTCACGGGCAAGCGGCCCGTCGTGCTCTGGATCTATCTCAAATACGTCGACGTCGCGAATGCGGCTGGCGACCCGGCCATTTGGTACCAGCCGGACTCAGAAGCAGACTGGTCCGCGCTGCCCACGAACGCTGACAAAGCAGGCAATTGGCTCAAGGTCGAGCTACGACACTTCTCGAACTACGCCATCGCATGGTAGCGGGCATGGGCAGTACACGCGCGCGGATCCTGCTGACGGCGGTGATGGCCGGAGCCCTGACGCTCGGCTGTGCTGACGGCGGCGTCTTCGAGCCGCTGCCCGAGGAGCCCAGCTTTCACTTCCTCGAGTGGGATGCCGCCCAAGGCCCCGTCTCCTTCAACGCCACCGGCGAAACCCCGCACGGCTCCCTCGACTTCGTCGACGGGCCCCTGCGCCTCGCCGCCGATTCCATTGGCCTCGATACTTACGTAGTCCACTTCTGGGCCGTCCGCGGGGAACAGCGCACCGTCCAAATCAACTACACCGACGCGACCGGGGCGGCCGAGTCCCCCTACGTCCGCTTCGCTGTGAGCGATCCGGTGACCCGTCCCGATGGCAGCCCCATCGCCCTGGGCGACTCCATCTTGCTCACGGTCTCGGTCAACCCCACTGACATCGTCGTCCATCTCAAACCTTCAGGCCTCACCTTTGGCACGCCGGCCGAGCTCCAGATGTGGTACGGCGGCGCCAAGGACGACCTGAACGGCGACGGCACGGTGGACGGGACCGACCAGAATATTCAGAACAACCAGCTCGGCATGGCCTGGACCGAAGACATCGGTCTACTGTGGGAAAGCCTCCCGGCCGAACACGACGTGGCGAGCGAGTGGTTCCAAGCCCATCTCGCACACTTCTCCGGATACGCCATCTCATGGTGAGGAACGCGATGACCCGGCGATCCGGCTGGACGTTGCGTCCGCGCCTTGTGTGCGCACTGATCGGCGCGGCCTTGCTCGGCTGCGCCGAAGGAACGGGCCCCACGGTGGACGTTCCGGCCACCCCGCACTTTGCCAAGTGGAACGCCGCGAACGGTTCGCCGCAATTCACGGCGGTTGGCCAATCACCCTTTGGTGAGCTCGACATCTTCGATCCACCGTTTCGCGCGGTGAGCATCGACCCCACACTCGACCGCTACGCGGTGAGCTTCTGGGGCGTCCGTGGGCAGGAGCGCGAGGTCTACATCAAGTACCTGGCCCCCAATGGGACCTGGCAGACCTATATCGAATTCGAGGTCACAGCGCCCATCAAGCGGCCCGATGGCAGCACGATTGCCGTTGGCGACTCTATCTTGATCACGATTTCGGTCGATCCAGTCGACTTCGTCGTACAGCTCGAGCCGTCGGGCATCCACTTCGACCCGAACCGGCCGACGGAGCTCGAGTTCCATTACGAGGGCGCAGACCCCGACTTCAACGGCGACGGGGTGGTGGATGATGAAGACGAATACATCGAACGGGAGCTGCTCGGCGTCTGGTATCAGGAAGGCGTGATCAACCCGTGGGGTGTGATCGACTCGGATCACGATTTGGAAGACAAGGAGTTCGAGCTCGAACTCGAGCATTTCTCCGGTTACGCGGTGTCGTGGTAATGAGGGAATCCGGCATGTTCAACTGTCAGAACGAACTCGAAAAGGCAAGGATACACGCCGAGGCCGGTCGCTACGGCGACGTGGTGACCACCGTCAGTGGGTTACCGACTGAGGAGATTGAGAGCTCTCCGGCCCTGGCGCTCCTGTACGGAACCGCGCTGGCCCGCTTGGGTCGCCACGAAGAGGGTAGTCGCTGGATCCAGTCCGCCGTGGATCGCTCGTGTAAAGCGGAAGACCGCCCGACGCACACTCGTGCTTTGAACGCACGCGGCGCGATCGCGTTCGTCGCCGGACGGATTGACGAGGCGGCGGACTTCTTCACGCAGGCCTTGCTGAGCGCAAGCCGGGACGGTGATCACGCCACGATTGGACGGTGCTCCAACAATCTGGGCATCATTGCCAACGTGCGCGGCCGCCAAGCTGAAGCCATAGGCTCATATTCGATGGCCGTGGCGGCTTTTGAGCGAGCTAGTCTGCACCAGGGCGTCGCCGAGGCTCAACACAACCTCGCTATAACCTATCGCGAACAAGAGAAGTTTGATCTAGCGCTGGCGGAATCGCAGTCCGCACATGACAACGCCACAACGTCTGGTGATGTCACCCTTACCGCCATGACGCTGCGCGGCCGCGCGGAAATCCGCGTGCACCGGGGCGAGCTAGAGCTCGCCCGTCGCGACATCGAAGAGGCGCTCGCGACGCACCGTGATCTTGGTGATCGCGTCGAAGAAGCGCAGGACCTGAGGATTCTGGCAGCGATTCAGGCCGCCGGCGCCGAGCGCGCACTTGCAGAGCAAACACTGCATGACGTCATCGCTCGGGCTGAGGAGTTAGGCCGTCCGCAGTTGGTAGCCGAGGCGCGGCGCGATCTGGCGTACGTGCTTCGGACGGAGGGCCGCCAGGACGAAGCCCTCGAGACCGCAAAATCTGCTCTTGCGCTGTTCGAGCAACTCGGCGCGGAAGCCGAGATTCGCAAGCTGGACAGTCACGACTGGGGTTACCCGCTGGCCAAGGAGCTACAGAAAGCGCTCGTGCCACTACACGCAGCGCAGCGTCTGGCCGACATGGGACGATATCAGGAGCTGGTCGCGTATCTCGCGGAGCGCTCACACGAAGAGTTGGAGCGTTCACCGACGCTGGCGCTGTTGAGCGGTATTGGGCACGCGCGAATCGGGCGGCTGGACGAGGCGTGGCAGTGGATCATGATCGCGCTCAACCGGGCGCGGGTACAGGGTGACCGAGTAGTCGAGGTGCGCGCTCTCAACGTCTACGGCGCAATCGCGCTGGAGCGGGGCGGCATTGACGAAGCCACCTACTTCTTCACGCGCGTGCAAGCCGAGGCCATGGAAGATGGCGATCTGGCCACGGTGGGCCGGTGTGCCAACAACCTCGGCATCATTGCGAACCTTCAGGGCGATTATGCTCGGGCCGTCGGCGCGTACACGATGGCGCTCGCTGCCTATCAGCGTGCGGGTCTCAGCCGCGGCGTTGCCGAGACACACCACAATTTGGGAATCGTCCACCGAGAGCAAGGCGACCTGGTCGAGGCGATGACCGCCGCCGATCAGGCCATTGACGGCGCGGAGCAACTAGGTGACACGGCCTTGTTGGCCCAGGTGCTGGCCGGGCGCAGCGAAATCCGCATGGCGCTGGGCGAGCCTGAAATCGCCGTTCGCGAAGCCGAGCGTGCGATCGCACTGCATCGTCAGTTGAAAGACGCCGTCCGAGAGTTGGAAGACCTCCGGATTCTCGGGCTTGCATTGGCCGGCTCGGGGAAGATCGAGGAAGCAGAAGCGAGCTTCCGGCAGGTCATCGATGGCGCCGCCGCTCATGGGCGACCACTTCTGGTTGCTTCGGCGCAGCGCGACTTGGCCCATATGCTCGCCGAGATTGGGGAGCACAAGAGAGCGCTCGAGTTCATCAGCGAAGCGCGCGAGACGTTCGAGCGGCTCATGGCAAAGGCCGAGGTAGAGAAGCTAGACAATCTCCACGCCGCGATTAGCGGAAGCGAGGTAGAGGCGGCGTGATGAGAGGATTGCACGGTCGGCAGATTCCGCGACGCACGGACAAGCGCGCTCCGCAGCCAATGGGCCAGCGCGTCCGCTTCGCCAACCACGCCATCGCATGGTAGCGGGCATGGGCGGTACACGCGCGCGGATCCTGCTGACGGCGGTGATGGCCGGAGCCCTGACGCTCGGCTGTACTGACGGCGGCGTCTTCGAGCCGCTGCCCGAGGCGCCCAGCTTCCACTTCCTCGAGTGGGATGCCACCAACGGCCCCGTCTCCTTCAACGCCACCGGCGAAACCCCGCACGGCTCCCTCGACTTCATCGACGGGCCCTTGCGCCTCGCCGCCGATTCCATTGGCCTCGACACTTACGAGGTTCGCTTCTGGGCCGTCCGCGGGGAACAGCGCACCGTCCAAATCAACTACACCGACGCGACCGGGGCGGCCGAGTCCCCCTACGTCCGCTTCGCTGTGAGCGATCCCGTGAGCCGTCCCGACGGCAGCCCCATCGCCCTGGGCGACTCCATCTTGCTCACCGTCTCGGTCAACCCGACTGACATCGTCGTCCATCTCGAACCCTCAGGCCTCACCTTTGGCACCCCCGCCGAGCTCCAGATGTGGTATGGCGGCGCCAAGGACGACCTGAACGGCGACGGCACGGTGGACGGGACCGATGAATCGATTCAGAACAACCAGCTCGGCATGGCTTGGACCGAAGACATCGGCCAGCCCTGGGATACCCACCCCGCTGAACACGATGTGCCGAGCGAGTGGTTCAAAGCCCATCTCGAACACTTCTCCGGCTACGCAATCTCCTGGTAGCAAGGGGACAGGATTTCTTTGAGGGATAGCCGTATGCGAGCGAGATCTTTATTCGCAATCGTCGTCGCTGGACTTTTTGTCGCCGCGTGCAACGATGTGAGCGCACCGCTCGGAACTCCCGACTTTGCAAAAGGTGGTAAGGGCAATAACGCTGAGACCAACCCGGAGCCAACCGAGGTTCTGGGTGAAGTTCCTCCGTTGACCATTGTGCAGTCCGCGGACGCACCGCCTCTTACGACGTACAGCACCAGCTTTACCGCGGTCCAGGGTGAAGCAAGCACGTTTGTAGTGTTCTACGACAATCCCTGGAGTCCAGAGGTCGATGAGGGTGAGTGGTTCATGAAGCTGGACGTTCCCATGGACGCCACGTTCATGGATGCCGACGGCAACCCCGCATTTTACGGTGACACGGTACAGGTTACCGTGGAGATCGATTCGACACGCTTCTTCGTACAGTTTGGACCTCACGGATCCGTCTTCGTAGGCAACAAGCCAGCAACTCTCAGCTTCAATCTCAGGTTTGCCGAACTGAACGGCGATGATCCACGACTGCTCGACGTGTGGTACCAACCGTACGTGGATGAGCCCTGGTTACCCGAACCCACGCAGGTGGACAAGCGAGGCCGCAAAGCGGTCGTCTCGATCGATCACTTCTCCAACTATGCCATTGCCTGGTAAGGGTTCGTTGCTCATGCGGACGCCTCCCCTCGGGGCTTACAACCCCTAACAGCTCGCATCCCCCGCTGCTATGCAAACCGGGCGCTAACCGCCCGGTTTTGTGACGCGCATCACAAAACCGGCATCCACGACGACATATTCCTGTGGCATAGCGCCCCACCGCGAGTGCCCCTCTTTCATCGGGGAGTCGCTAGCGTTTCATTTCTCGTAGACAGTCAGCCCGGCCGCTCGCCTCGCGAGCGAGCCCATCTTTCGTGGAAACCACACACCCCAGTTTGGGTGCCCCGGCCCAAACGACAGCTACCTGGTACACCGATGCGGCTACTCGTCGCCAGTGACATTCGGCTGTTTCGCGACGGACTCGCTGCGTTGTTGAGCCGCGAAAACCGGTTCACGATCGTTGGTGCGGCGGCCAGCGCAAGCGAGCTGCGTGAGACCGTGATAGCAACACCGCCCGAGGTGGTGCTGGTGGATACGGCAATGCCCGATGCACTCGATGCGGTGCGAGCGATCGTCAAGCAGCAGGCCAACGTTAAAATCGTCACTGTCGGATTGAGCGACACCGAGCGGGATCTGTGCGCGTGTGCCGAAGCGGGTGTGTCCGGCTTCGTCCCCCGTCATGGATCGTTCGAGGATCTCGTTGAGACGCTCGAGTGTGTTGCTCGTGGTGAGCTGCGTTGTTCGGGACGTGCGGCGGCGGCGCTCCTTCGAAGGGTCACGAAGCTCGCGACACAGCGACCGCGGATTAGCGGCGGGATTCACCTGACACCGCGCGAGTTCGAGGTACTCGATCTCATCGATCAAGGGCAATCGAACAAGGAGATTGCGGCGTCGCTGGGCATCGAGGTGGCCACTGCGAAGAATCACGTGCACAACATCCTCGAGAAGCTTCACGTACACCGGCGTGGTGAAGCGGCAGCCAGGTTTCGCCGCCGAAGCCGGACGAGCGGTGCCGAGCTCGCACAGTCCTCCCCGGGCTAGCCAGCCCCGCCGTTTCCATTCAGCGCGCTCATTCCTGACCGACGGGACAAGATGTTCCGCCGAGTGACACCGGCACGCGCTGAAACGGGTACACCTCGAGAGAACTAGACCCCGCCGTGAATCCTACTTGAGCAAAACGGTCTATTTCGATCGTTCTCTGCTCTATCAATATTCGCGCTACCACTACAACGAGGCAGCAGCTGTGCCGACCGCGGGCAGTGGTGAACAGGTGCGCGTTCTCTTGGTTGGTCTGCCGGGCATGCTACGCAGCATCGTTCGCGATGCCTTGAGTCACCAACCGGACATTCGGATCATCGGATACGCAGAACGGCTGCAGGACGCCGCCAGCGCAGGTACCGCTGATATCGTGCTGAGCACCGTCGCCAGCGTCCCGCAATTCGGGCGCGACTCCACCGCCATACAGGCGGGGCCAGAGCCCGCATTCATCGGCATCACGCCGGACGGCCGGCACGTCGCCGTCTTTCAAAAGGATCTCTCACCGGACGACCTGGTGAGCGCGGTGCGCCATGCGGCGCATGCCAGTGACCCCGCCAAACTCGGTCATGCGTCATAAGCGGCACAACAGAGCGTCAACCGAAAGGAGCTACCCACATGGCAGAGTATCAAATGGAGGGTGACTATCAGCCCCTCACGACCCTGCAGGAAGAGCAGCAAGATCGTCTCTTTGAGAAGACAAACGTCGTTGGTGTCGCCATAGGGAATCGCATCAAGGATGGTATCGACACGGGTAAGCCGTGTCTGTCGGTATTCGTGTCACAGAAGCTTCCCAAGGAGTTGCTGACGCGGGACGAGGTGATCGACCGCGAATTCGACGTGGTGGACACTGGGGAGATCTTTGCCGGCGCCACCGGGACTCGGACTCCTCCCCGGGAACGACAGGCTACCGAGCAAAAAGATCTCCCCAAGTCCCCACGCTTCCGCGAGCAGGTGCGCAACGGCTGGACCCAGACGTATCAGCCATACGACTACGCGTTCGTGGAGCCGGAAGAGGAGCTGCACGAGCAGGTGGCGATCCAGCTGCTGCGGCAGCGCGCGCGCCCCGCAGCAGGCGGGTACAGTCTCGGCCACTTCCGTGTGACGGCCGGGACGATGTCCACGGCGGTGTACGACGCTCGGGCATTCCCCGGCTTGCCACCCCGATACTACATCCTGAGCAACAACCACGTGCTGGCGAACTCGAACGCTGCACGGGTGGGTGACCCGATCCTTCAGCCGGGTCGGGTGGACGGTGGCAGCGCGCCCCGCGACGTGATTGCTCGATTGTCGCGTTTCGTGCCGATTCGCTTCGATGGTCAGCCCAATCTCGTCGACGCGGCCATTGCCGAAGCGGATTTCCATGAGATCGACCGGGCGATCTTTTGGATCGGGCACCTCACCGGTGTTCGCTTCCTGACGTCGGTAGGTGAGTACGTCCGCAAGACCGGGCGGACGACGAACTACACCACGGGCCGGGTGACCCATCTCAACGCGACCGTCAACGTGAATTACGGTGGCGGGCGTGTCGCCCGGATGGTACGGCAGATCGTGACCACCAACATGTCTGCTCCTGGAGACTCAGGCAGTTGTTTGTGTGACATGAGTGGGAATGCCGTCGGATTGCTGTTTGCAGGATCCGATCGTGTCACGATCCACAACCATATGATGTACGTGCAGAGCCTGTTGGGCATCAGGCTCGTGTAGTTTGCATCAGGGTCACCGGTAGCACACGGGTCGATCAACGGGTTGCACCGGTCAGGTCGCGTGACCGTGCATCCGCGGCTCGAAGGTGACCTACCCGTGGTGAGCGCCGGCGGTCCCGGCACAGCCCTGTGCCGCGGACCGCCGGATGCCGCCCGCTGGAAGGTGTGCTCAGTAGTGCTTATCGTACCCGAGTTGCCGCGGCGCGCCCTACTCCACTCCCACCGGAGGGGATGTTATGAACCGGGAGCTACTACGTGCCATCGACGAGGCAAGTGCTGCGTGGTTACGCATCGATGGTGTCGAGGCCGTCGCTGACGGCACGTTGGACGGGGAGGACTGCATCATCGTCGGGTGCTCGCGCCCACCGCTCGAGCTTGCCGGACGGATACCGAGCGTGTTCCGCGGTTACCCCGTTGTGCTAGAGGAGTGGGGTACGATATCCGCGGAGGAACTCGAGTAACGACATGCGCTCACGGGGGTGGACCGGGGTGTTTTTCGTGGCGGCGTTGCTGTCCTCCGCGTGTGCGCAGGAACGGACACCCCCGATGACCCTCGAAGAGGCTCAAGAAGCGTTGGCGGACCGAGTGATGTCCCTACCGGGCGTCACGGGGATCGGCGTTGGTGAATGTGACGGTGAACCGTGCATTCGGGTCATGGTTGCACGTGTCACGCAGGAGCTCACGGCGCAGATTCCGAAATCCTACGAGGGTTTTGTGGTGGCTATCGACGAGACCGGTGACATCGAGGCGCACTAAACGAGCGATCTCCCCCCAGCCGTATCGACCCGTTTACACAGCAGTTCATGCAGCTCGGCCGGGGCCAGCGCGCTGGTACGCCCGCTCGTGAAGCCGGTAAGTGCGTCACGGATGTACAGGGGATTGAGATCGTAGCGGCGCACGATGTCCTCACCCACCTCCGGCGCGAGCTCCCAGGAAGGCAACAGCTCGGCTGCGAGATGGCGATTCTCGTCTAGCGTCAGTGCGTTCTGGAGAACCAGCCCCTCTGCGCACTCCACCCGCGACCGAATCTTTCCACCGAACTGACCCCGCGCCTTGAGCGCCCGCTGGGACACGAACGTTGGGGAGCCCCGCAGATCCCGCCAGGGCGCCACCCAGATTGCAACCGCGCCTGAACCACCGGCCGATCTAACACGGTGAATTCCCCGCTCGAGCTCGAGATACCCGTGCGCGTAGTGACCTTTGATGAGCAGCGCCGCCGGCTCGTCGTCCGTCGTGGGCTCGACAATCCACTCCACCGTCATGCGCCGGTGGGTGGCCCAGTCACGGTATGCGATGACCAAGAGGTCGCGTAACGCCCGGCCGAGGTTGCCCAAGGGCCGAACGTGGACGATCGCGTCCCAGAACCCGTCGTGCCCCATGGCGACCAGCTCGCGGCGCGCGGCACCGACGGAATCGACTAGTTGCGACGCGCGATGGGCCGCCTGCGCGATCTCGCGACGAGACTTCGCGCGGGCGTACGCGGTGCGGGCGTCCTCAACGCGCAGCCTGAGGCGCTCGATCCGATCGATGGCGCGCGAGCAGATATCGAGATCGCGCATCACAAGCGTCGCAGTATCCGAATGCTTCCAGAAATCCGGATCCAGCCGCGCCTCTGCGAGCTCCTGCTGGCGCGAGCGGAGGGCATCCACATCGACACCGCCGATGAGGCCATCGAGATCGCTGGCGGCCTGATCCAACAGATCAGGTATCGATGGTGGCTCGACGGTCCGACCCAGGGCGACCTCGATGGGCTGGCGCGCTTCCCACGCCGCACGCGATTCGTCGGTATCGATCACGCGAACCATGACATCGCCGTCAGAGGCCACGATGCGGAGCAGGCTTCCCTCCTCGACTTCTTTCTCCATGAGCACGGTCGCGACGGGGAGTACCACGCGTCGCTGAAGTTCCCGTTTGAGGGCCCGGGCACCGAAGCGCTCGCTGTAGCCGCCGTCGATTACGAGGTCGAGTGCCTGGTCGTCGATGTCAACCGTCAATTGCCGTTCCGCAATGCCCTGCCGTGCGAGGATGCGATTCAGCTCTTGGCGCGCAATCATCCGCAACTGATCACGTGACAGCGGGTGAAAGATGACAATGTGCTGAAAGCGATTGAGAAACTCGGGCCGGAACTCTCCTTCGAGCGCATGGCGGACACTCGCCTCGTACACCAGCGCGCTGTCCAGTCCAAAACCAATTGTCTTCGTCGCCGCGTCGGATCCGACGTTCGACGTGGCGATGATGAACGTATTGCGGAAGCTCACCTCTTCCCCACCGGTCGAAGTCAGCCGGCCGTCATCCAGTAGCTGGAGCAAAAGGTCCCACACGTTGCTGTGAGCCTTCTCCAACTCGTCGAACAGGATCACCTGAAACGGCTGCGAACGTACGGGGTCGAGCAACCGTGCCCCCCGTCCCGGCTGTTCCGGATCGCCGATCAGCGACTCGAACGAGTGATAGTCCTTGAACTCAGACAGGTCGAACCGGAGCAGGCGGTTTCCGCTGCCAAACAGGAGATCGGCAAGCGCGCGGGCGAGCTCGGTCTTGCCCACGCCAGTGGGCCCCACGAAGAGAAACGTCCCAATGGGTCTAGTGGGATCGTGCAGGCTCGCCTTGTACAGCGTGATGGCTTCGACGACGGATTCGACGGCACTCTGCTGACCAATGATCCGGGCATGGAGCTTGTCCCGTAGCTCACGCCGCAGGACACGCTGCTCGCGGGAGACGACAAACCGTGGCAATCCGGTATAGATGGAGAACACCTTCTCGATAAACGACCGATCGATTGCCTCGGGCTCTCCCACTCCTCGTTTTTGTTTGTCGTAGTCCGCCACCTGGCGTATCAGGTCGAGTGCGGGGCCCGGCTGGGGCCGGTTCACCATGAACCGGGAGGTGAGCTCGATGACCACCTGCTGCACGGCATCCGGCATCGCGAGCTGTCTGCGCCCCACGTCCATGCGCACCGTGGCGGCGACCTGCTCGGGTGTGAGCGGATCGATCACGATTGTTTCGAACAACCGTCGGAACGGCTGCACTCGGTCGAGGACCTGGAGGGCGTCCGGGGTGACTTCCCCGAGCAATCGCACCCGGCCCGCCTCCATATCGGGGATCAGGGCATCGGCGAAGGTGGCGTCGGTTTTTACCGTGCCGCCAGCTGTGAGCAAGTTGAGGAGGTCGGTGAAGTAGAGGGTGGTGCCGGTCTCGCGCGCGGCATCGAGGATGTTTCGGATGCGACTCTGCCACTCGCCCACGTAACCCCGGGTGCCGGCAAAGACGTCGGATGTGCTGAGCTGGCGGAGCTTGCCGTGAGGCCTCGTGCGCATGGCCGTGGCCACGGCGCGGACCACGGCAGTCTTTCCGGCCCCGGCGATCCCAGTGAGCAATACGGATCTCTTCGCGTCGAGCGAGCCTAACACACGCTCTACGACGTTATCACGAAACATCACAGGGGGGCGCGTATCTTCCCCCGCGGCGGCGACCAAATCAATGCCGACGCCGTTCAAGGGGTCTTTTGGCATCTACCTATGATTTATTCCGCTGGCAGGTGGAGCGCTACCATTGGGCGGGATTGGCAAGGAGGGCGGACAGGCGGAGGCGACTCCGCCTTTCCAGGCTACCGTCTTACGTCTCTTCTAGTTTCTCTGTAATCGTGCGGAGATCGTCCGGTAGAGACCGTATGCTGCGGTCAGCACGGGGATCACCCACATTCCCATCAACTCGGCTCCGCTCTCTGCCATGGGTGATGCCCCCAGGGCGCTGATCGAGAGCAACGTAGCCGCCGACACAGTCCAGTGAAACGTCATTCACTCCTCCCACGCCGCCACCCCTCCACGGGGCGGTCCGGCCAGTGACTGCTCGCTGTTGGTTAGGCAGTTACCATGCCAAAAACCGCGAAAAACGCGGCATGATGCAGCGGGAGAGGGCGGTCGGGCGGATTGGCGGACAGGAGGTCGCCTAGGCGGCGTGGGCGCCTACCGCACGGTTCCCGGACCATACAGCCCGGGCTCGGCAAAGTGAGCCCCGAAAGGGCTCTATTCTCCAGAAGGACGAACGGTAATCGTATCGAGGGGGCGCTTATACAATGAGACTGTTGTGTAAGCGCAACAGTATGCAGCTTATAGGCTTAGTCGAAGTCACCAAGACTCAGCATCGAGCGTCTCTCCGTCCGCCAGACCGCCCTTCTGGCGTGGGGTAAACGGCGGGCTGGGCAGCGGCATCTCAGGAACGACTAGCGACACGGATAGCCATTGAGTGAACCGCGGCAGCTCGATGAGGCGGTGGAGCCCCTGGTCTGGCGGGCGCGCTCTGGTGACGGCCAGGCGCTCTCCCGGCTGGTGGATTGGTGTCACAAGCCCGTCTACCGGTGGGCGCTCGGGATCACGAGCGATCCGGACGATGCCGACGACGTGGCACAGGAGGTCCTCGTGGCACTCCAGTGGACGCTGCGCAAGTTCGATGGGCGGTCCCGATTCACGACGTGGCTGTACCGGGTCACGCGAAACGCGGCCCTGGGCTTGCTGCGGCGAGAGCGTCGCAAGGAGCGACGGATCGAACGAACGGCGCGTGAACGCGCGGCAAACGCGGATGCAGCTGACGTTGAGCACCGACGACTCGAGAGGTTGTGGTCGTCGAGCGTGGCGGACCTGGTGAAAACATTCTTCGAGGAGCTCCCGCACAAGCAGCGTGCGGTGTTTGACCTGGTGGATCTACAAGGTTACACGCCGAGGGAGGCGGCGGAGATGCTGGACATGAAACCCGTGACGGCGAGAGCCAATCTGTTCAAGGCACGGCGCGCCATTCGCGCCGCGATCCTCGCCAGGCATCCGCAAATCGCGGAGGAGTACAGCAAATGAACTGCGCGGAAGCGAGGGAACTGCTGCTCGAGGCCGACCTGGCCGAGCTCCGCGAGACGGGTGAGAGCGCACTGAGCCGGCATGTTCGGCTGTGCAGCCGTTGTCGCGCGGTTGCCGAGCAGATCCTCGAGGACGAGTTAGCGCTTGCGGAAGTTCTGGCGAGTGTTGAGCCGAGCACTGGGCCGCGAGCGATTGCTGCGACCGAACGCGGCAGTCGGTGGTGGCGTGCGTGGCGAATCAGAGTGTTCGCCCCCGTGCTGGCCGCCGCCGGCATCGCCACCGTAGTGGTCATGCGGTTGGGGTTCTCCGGCAGTGCAGTAACGCCAACGCTCATCGCGCCGGCCACCGCGTGGGCTTCTGCGCCGAGTGTTGAGCCACCGCCTAACCGAGACGTCGTGGTGTTTGCAACCGACGATCCAAATATCGTCGTCATCTGGTTTACCGAGGTAATACAATGACGAAATCCAGTGCGGCCTTTGCAGTGATCGCGCTCCTGACAGTTGCCACCGCGTGCGGTGGGCCCCGTCTCGAAACGCGGACCTTCGAGGTGCAATACCTATCGGTGGGCGAGGTTGAGAACCTCATCGTGCCGTATGTGTTCAACGAGGATTCACGGCTCAGCATCGGCACCACGGCGGTCTCGGTGCGCGAAACCGAGGCCAACCTCGAGCAGATCGCGCGGGTGCTCGAGCGATACGACCGGCCCAAGCCGGCGGTGCGGTTGCATTTTCAGATCATCCGCGCGAACGGGGCCGCAACGCAAGATTCGGCCATTGCCAACGTCGAGACTCAGCTACGCAAACTGTTTCGCTTCACAGGATATGAGCTGCTCGCCGAAGCCGTCGTCGCCGGTGTCGAGGGCAGTCAGGCGCAACAGGCCGTTGCGACTTCCGGTCCACGCGGCAGGGAGTTTGGGATCACGGCGAACATCCTCGAAGTGCGCGCCGCGGGCGACAGTGGCACCGTCCGTGTGCTCGTTAACCTGTTCATGGGACCGATTGGAACCGCATTGCAGACCGGCGTGAACCTACGAGCCGGACAGACCGCGATCCTCGGCAACGTGCAACCGGAGCCTAACGGCGACACGATCATCCTGACTGTGCGGCCAGAGTTGGTGCAGACTTGAGGGAGTAGGGAGCGGGACTCCTTACTCTTTACTCGTCACTCCTCACCGCAGTTCCGGGGTGGTCCTGGACCCTGTAAACCCCTACTTTTGGAGGCATCCAGAATTGGGAGGGTTCATCATGGCTGTGGAGCTTCGCTGTGGCGAGTTGATGCCCGGCTGCGATTACGTGGCCAAGGCCGACAGCCCAGAGGACTTGATGAAGAAGGTCGTTGCGCACGCCAAGACCGTGCACAACATCAACGAGATCACACCGGACTTGCAGAAGAAAGTGATGGGTGCAGTCCGCACCACGTAACCGAAGGAACGAGTGGGGTGGTTTGCCAGGTGCAACCCACCCCACTCGCCATTACTGCTCACCGTATATCAGGCGTATGCCTCGTGTTCGAGCGGTGATCCCTTCTTGCCGATCTTGAACGCCGTGACGACTGCCAACGTGAAAAAGATCAGATCCATGAGGCCGAACGTGTGGAGGAAACCGGCGTTCGCGATCATGTCCTGAAAGGCAGCAGCCGAGGCTTCGATGTTTGAGCTGAGCTCGGAACGAAAGGATTCCTGCTCCGCTTCGCTCATCGCTTCCCAGCGTGTCGCTGCCGCGGCCCAGATGTCGGCTGGGTAATCTTCTTCGACCGTACCTTGAAACGGTTGTGACCCTTCGGGCCACTGCACTGCTTTGCCGGACACTTCGTATTCTTCGACGATCGCGTCCGCGAGGTACGAGACTACGATCTCGTCATCTTCCAGGGCGGCGAGGGAACTGGTGACGAGCTCTGACTCGTTTGGCATGACCATTCGTACCATTGTGTACTTACCTCCCACCACGGCCAGGACTGCTAGCGCCGCCGCCAGCACACCGGCCGAGACCGAACCTTCCCCTTTGTTACCGATCGTGACTCCAATCCCTACGAGCAACCCTATGCCCCACGCTAGCCACCCAATCTCGAAGCCTGTGAAGTAGGCGACGATTGCCCAGATCCCCGCACCGACGCTACCGGCGACAATGCCGCCGATGACTGCACTCAACCGATACATCGGACCTCCTTTGGAGGCCACAAGTTGGGGTGGGACGGGAGACGTCGCCGTGGAGTGGGTCACAGGAATGCTGAGGGGTCCTATCACTGCTTCTGCTGCTTCTCATGCCGCTCGGGCGAAAAACCTCAGATGGCAGAGAAATCAGAAGAAGCAGCGGAGGCAGGAGATGTTGCTCCGGTGTCCAAACAAAAACCCCCAGCGGGCTCCGCGCTGGGGGTTTTGTCGGGGTGGGACCCGGCTCGAGTGGGCGCTAGCTCTTGGGGTGTGTGAACGCCACGTCCCGTCCGCAGATCGTGCCGGTACGGGAACGGCCTTCTGGGCCGATGGTCATGGTGATGTCGATCTCACACTCGCCCGCATCGCCGTTGCTCTTCTCCCACGCGAACGCGCCCTTCACCGTGAACGTGCCGGAGTGTTGGCCGTTTTCAATGAGCACTTCACCCGTCTTTTGAATGTGATCTTCGGGAATCGTGCTAATGGTGATGCTGCGCTCGCCATGGGTGATGACGCAGGCGGTGGCGATCATGGTCGCCTGGCTCGTGAGCGTGCCCGTCCGCGTCTCTCGGTCCAAGGTGCCCTCCATCGTGCCGGACACCTCGAGGGTCCCACCACCCGAGCATTCACGCGAGTGCGTGAAGCTGAAGGACCGCGACTCCGGTGGCGCCGAGGGTTGGGCAGCCGGGGCATTGAAGCCGCTGCCCACGCCCGCCGCAACACCACCCGCGGCAGCACCATCGACCTGATTGCCGACGGCAGCCGCTTCTTCGTTGGTCAGACCGCCATTCGGACCGATATCGCCACATGCGACACCGAACGCGGCCAGCAATGCGACGGCGCTCACCTTACAGAGTCCAAACTTCGTCATAAAACTCCTTTTGCTCATGTTGATCGCTTGTTGGATCGAAACGACCCGACACGCGCTACTTACCCGAGTGTAAATATCGCGTTCCAAGGGTGTTGGCGTCGGTGATGGCGGTCACGGGGTGTGTGATGGCGGTCACGGGAAAGAGGGGCGGAATAGGCAGGAGAATTGATTGCCTATCTTCTACTCTTGAAAAACCGTTGTAACAAATCACCACACTCCTGTTCCATAACCCCCCCGATGACTTGGGGGCGGTGGTTCAATTTGGGATGGCGTAGCAGATCCTCGACACTTCCTGCCATGCCGGCCTTCGGATCGTAGGCGCCGAACATCACCCTTCCGACGCGCGCAAGGACGATTGCACCGGCGCACTGGGCGCACGGTTCGAGCGTTATGTACAGTGTCGCGTTCTCGAGGCGATCTCGGTCGAGCGTCTGTAGCGCCGAGTGGATGGCGATCAGCTCGGCGTGTTGCGTGAGATCGTTCCGGGCGATGGTTTCGTTGTGCGCGCTCGAGACAACTTCACCGTCGACACCTACCGCGGCCCCGACGGGGACCTCGCCCCGCTCAGCACCGAGACGCGCTTCGCGAAGGGCAGTGGTCATGCCGATCTGATCTACCTGGGAGAGGT
Source organism: Gemmatimonadales bacterium (assembly GCA_041577295.1). Lineage (GTDB taxonomy): Bacteria > Gemmatimonadota > Gemmatimonadetes > Gemmatimonadales > GWC2-71-9 > JBDHDH01. The sequence continues at coordinate 2,364 of JBFGJG010000049.1, read as the reverse complement.
TCCCGCGGCGGGGAGATTTGCTAGCCATTGGAGAAGGGTAAGACATAAGGGCGGACGGGCGGAAGGTGGGAAGACGTCGCGTGATCCCCGGGCTAAAGCCTCTCGACATGTGAGCCCTAACGGGCTCGTTCCTTCCATCCTTCCATCGAGCTTGCGTCTCGGTAAACAGGCTGAGAAACTTGAATACCCTGCGAAGATCGCACCCTCATACTCTCGCTTCTGTGGTCAGGTGATCATGTCACGTTGCTTGCCGCTGGCTCTCGTCGCCGCTGTCGTTGCTCTTGCCCCTCTGTGGGCGCAGGAAGCGACCCTCGACCCCATCTATCGCGCACCAGATCAGGTGCTCGTGGACATCGTCGATGCTCCACCCACACCGGATGCGCGCCTGGGTCCCAAGCGCCTGCATATGCTGTGGGAAATGCAGGAGTGGATGGAACGGTACGTGAAGAACCGGCCCGCGGAACCGCGTGCGACATCGGAAGGGAGCTGACTCGTGCGTCCCGCTTTCCTCTTCCTGATCCTCAGCACGGCCTGCGCGGGCGCGCAGACCGTCGAGCCTCCGGCTCCGGCTCAGGCTGAGCAGCGGTTTGAGGAGTACGGCAAGGTGGTGACCGCCGCTGCGAGATCGGACAGTGGTCTGTTCAGCGTCCATGTTGTCCATGACAAGATCTACTACGAGATCCCGGACAGCCTGCTTGGCCGGGACATGCTGCTCATCACGCGCGTCGCTGGGGCGCCCGCCAACCTGAGCCCATTCGTCAACGCCGGCAGCAAGGTGGCCGAGCAAGTCGTTCGCTGGGAGCGGCAGAACGACAAGATCCTCCTGCGAACGGCTTCGTACCAGGCGCACGCCAGCGACACGCTGCCCGTCTACCGTTCGGTGCAGAGCAACAACTTTGCCCCGATCGTCCACGCGTTCGACATCGAGACCTTCAACCCGAGTGACAGCGCGTTGGTCATCGCCGTCAACGACTTGTTCGAGAAGGATGTGCCAGCCATTGGTGGGTTGACGACCAGCCAACGCGACCGGTTCAAGGTCCGGAGTCTCGACGCAAATCGCACCTTTATCAACTACGCTCGCTCGTATCCGCTCAACGTCGACGTCCGGCATACGCTCACGTTTCAGGCAACCGCACCTCCATCACAAGAGCGTACCGGAACGCTCTCCATCGAAATGCATCAGTCCATGGTGCTCCTGCCAAAGGAACCGATGCGCCGGCGATACGCTGATCCCAGGGTGGGGTGGATCACGCTCGAGCAGATCGATTTTGGGCTGGACGAACAAAAGGCGGCGACACGGCGGTACATCCAGCGCTGGCGATTGGAGCCAAAAGATCGGGCGGCGTACGCTCGCGGCGAGGTGGTGGAGCCGATCAAACCGATCGTATACTATCTCGATCCCGCAACACCGCCCCGTTGGCGTCCGTACGTGCGCATGGGAATCGAGGACTGGCAGGTGGCGTTCGAAGCTGCGGGCTTCAGAAACGCCATCATCGCCCGTGACCCGCCAACGCCTGACCAAGATCCAGAATTCAATCCGGAGGACGTGCGTTACTCGACGGTCCGCTGGGTGGCGAGCCTGACCCGGAACGCGCTCGGTCCCCGCGTGGCGGATCCACGATCAGGCGAGATCCTCGAGAGCGACATCATCTGGTATCACAACCACCTGCGCTCATATCGCAATCGGTTGTTGATCGAAACCGGGGCGGCCAATCCCGATGCTCGGTCGCTCACCCTCCCGGAAGAATTGCTCGGCGAGGCAGTGCGCGCCGTGATCGCCCACGAAGTGGGGCACTCGCTCGGGCTGCCGCACAACATGATTGCCAGCTCCGCCTACCCGGTTGATTCCTTGCGCTCGCCTGCCTTCACGCATGCCATGGGTGTCGCGCCGACCATCATGGACTACGCGCGCCAGAACTATATCGCCCAGCCAGGCGACGGCGACATTCGCTTCATCCGAAAGATCGGGCCCTACGACCGGTATGCCATTAATTGGGGTTACCGCGTGCTCCCCGATGCTCCGACGCCGGAGGCCGAGAAGGCAACGCTCGATCGCTGGATCATCGAGCATGCCGACAACCCGATGTATCGCTATGGGCGTCAACGCGGCGGGCTCCTGGTTGACCCACGGGCGCAGACTGAGGATCTCGGAGACGATCCCGTGAAGGCATCCAGCTATGCGATCGCCAATCTGAAGCGCGTTGTGCCCAACCTGGAGTCATGGACGGCGACGGATGGCGAGGACTACAGCGACCTCGAGGAGCTCTACGGGGAGTTACTGGGCCAGTGGAATCGCTATGTGGGGCACGTGCTGACGCTCGTCGGCGGAGTGTATGAGACGCTGAAGACTACGGATCAGGACGG
>JBFGJG010000048.1:0-30743 GCA_041577295.1 Gemmatimonadales bacterium | reverse complement strand
GTGAACGCGGTGCCGGCCGCCTTTTCAACGATCACGGCGAGCAACGTGAAGCCCGAGTTCGAGTACGCACGCTGAGTCCCGGGCTCGAACAACAGCTTCTGGCTCTTGATCCGCTCTACAGCCTCGTCGCGCGTCATCGGCTGGTGATCGCCGGTGTCATCGTGATACTCGTGGAACCCCGCGCGCATCGTCATCAGCTGCTCGATCGTGATCTCGCGCTTGTCGCGCGGTAGGCCTTCCATGAAACGGGCGATGGGATCGTCCGTCGAGAGGAATCCGTCCTCTTCGAGCTTGAGGATGGCGGCCCGCGTGAACTGCTTCGTCACCGACCCGATCGCGAACACGGTTTGGGTACCGACGGTAATGTCGCTGTCAGGATCGGCCAGCCCGTACCCCTCATGCAGGATGGTCTCACCGTCTTGGACGACGAGTACCTGCCCCGCGAACCGCCGCTCGACCGCTTGCGCCAGGAGGCGTTCGACCGCCTGGCGCGCGTCGCCGCCGGAAGCCTGCTGTGCGGCTACACCGCAGGGAGTAACAAACAGCCCCCTGGTGGCCAACCAGATCCAACTCCGTACTCGTGCGTTCATGCGGTCTCGATCCTCCGATAATGAGGCCCAACAAAAAACCGCGCCCGGGCGGGCGCCGCCTGTTCGAGCACGGACAAATGCAAGGCCGACGAAGGTTGCGAATTATACGCCGCGATCGAGTTCTCGCACGATAGCGTCAATCTGACCAAGTGCCCTTCGGTACGAGACTCGGTGACCGTTTGCGATGATCGCGAAGATCAGGTGATTGCCATCCGGCTGCTCGATGTAGCCGGTGAGCGACGTCACCCCGTTGATGCTCCCGGTTTTTGCCACCACTCTTCCTTCGAGTGATGTGCCGACGAAGCGATCTCGCAACGAGCCGGGGAGACCCGACCTCGGCAGCGCCTCAACAAACGTCTCGCGTTGCGAATGCTGAAGCATGAAGCGAACGATCTCAGCCAACGCCCGCGGCGTGAACCCGTTGTCGCTGGACAGTCCCGATCCGTCGCTCAGCCTGAAGTCGCTGGGGTCGAGCCCGACGGAATCGATCAGGAAATGGCGTTCCACGGCGAGTCCTGCCTCCCACGATCCGTCACCACGGATCGCTTTGCCGAGGAGCTTGACCAGCATCTCCGCGAAGAGGTTCTGGCTCGAATTGAGAATGGGGAAGACGCGGTCGGGGAGAGGTCGAGATGCGAACTCGACGAGTGGCGGCATTGCACGAGCCGACCGGTAGCGCAGACTGTCGGTTGTCGATTCGGTCTGGCCGCTCACACGGATGCCCCTGCGTTCTAGCGCGGCCCGCAGCGCTTGGGCGAAATAAAGGTTGGGGTCCGGTAAGGCGAAGTATTCCGTCTTCCCCGGATGTCCCAGCGGGACGCTGCCCTCTGCCCAAATCTTCATCGTGCCGGGGTGCCGGAAGAAGTCGATCGTCCGTCTTTGACCACGCGCAACGGTTCTGGCGCGATTCTCGAATTCAAAGTTGTCGAGCACCGGCTCGAACTCGACGGGAGGCGGTACCCCCACGCCGGTCCCCGGGCCCCAGGTCACGTTCACACTATTGTCGTTGAATCCTAGGGCGGAGACCGGGGCTGCATACCACCAGTTCAGGTCATAGGCATCCCACGCGTCGTGCACGAGAACCGGGTCGAAAAAACTCCCGTCACCCACGAGATTACCGGCGATGTGGGTCACACCACGGTGCGCGATGCTGTCGGCGAGAGCGCCGATCCGTGACCACAACGTCTCGCAGGCCCCCGTGGACACCGTATCGAGGCCGTAACACCGTTCCGAGAACGTGGGGTCTCCCCGGCCATAGATCACCAGATCGCCCAGTACCACGCCGTCGCGTATGGGACCAGAGGCGTACACACTGGTGATGATGCGGTGGTCCGGTGGGAGGAGGGCCAACGCCGCGGCCGCGAGGGCTAGCTTCCTGTTGGAAGCGGGCACGAAGAGCCGGTCGGCGTTCCGAGTGTAGATCGGTCGGCCGGACCGATCCTCTACGTAGATCCCCCACGTCGCCCGATTGAACGAGGATTGGCTGAGCAGCCGGTCTATACGACTGCCGCCCCCGTTCTGTGCTAGGCTTGGGGGCGCTCCGGTCAGTACGAGGAGCACCGTCATGGCGAGGGCGGGGTATACGCCCGGCAGGCGGGGAGAGATATTGCAAGACACGATACGGATGACCGTCGCAAACATGGTGCCTAGGATTTTACGGAGCCGCGAACGACCGGGCAATCGGCTGCAGCTGGTGCTGCGCGTGCTGATCTCGTCCAGTCTGATCGCAGGGGTTCTGTCTCTTCCGGTGCGGGTCCTTGGCGCGCAGGACGACGTGGACGAGGAGGAGCGTGAGCTCGTGGTCCGTGGGCTCTCGTTTTCGGGGAACGAGGCCATCGACGACTACACCCTCCGAGTCTCGATCGCCACATCGAACTCCTCGTTCTTTGCCAGGACACCGGTCATTCGTTGGCTCGGCTTGGGGGAAAAGCGGTACTACAACGAGCAGGAGTTCCGCCGAGACGTCTTGCGAATTCGCGCGCTGTACGAGGCCAGCGGCTACCCGGCGGCACGCGTCGACACTGTGGTGAATCGGCACGGTGAGAGCGTAGACCTCGAGTTTCGCATTCGCGAGGGGGACCCGAGGCGTCTCACTTCGGTCACCATAAGCGGCACCGAAGGGATCGTCTCACCGAGCCGCCTGCTTCAGCGCATACCTCTTAAGGTTGGGGATCCCTTCAACCGTTTGCTCATCGCGCCCTCAACGGACACGATCCTCACTGCGCTGCGTAATAGAGGCTATCCCTACGTCGAGGTGTTTCGGCAGTTCGAAGAGATTGCTTCCACCCACGGTGATAGCTTGCTCCCAGCAAGCGCTGTTGGGACAGCGGAGGTTAGCTTCACAGTAGATCCGGGGCCCTTTGCGCGGGTGGAGCGCATCGAGATCGTCGGAAACGAAGAGTACGACGACAGGGTCATCAGGCGAGTGCTGTCCATTAGGGAGGGACAACCGTTCAGCCAGCGCGCGCTGGATCTGAGCCAGCTCGATCTCTACCGGATGAACACGTTCAACTATGTGAACGTGGCGCTCAAGGATTCGATACCGGAATCCGTCGACGATTCGCTCGTGACAGTTGAAGTACAGGTCGCTGAGGGAGCGCTGCGCCGCATCCGCCTCGGGATGGGATACGGGACCATCGACTGCATTCGAACACGCAGCTCGTGGACGATCAACAATTTCATGGGCGATGCTCAGACGCTGGATTTGGATGCGCGAGTGTCACGGGTGGGCGCCGAAGATTTTTTGGGTCATGGTCTCCGCCGCAACCTGTGCCGGGCGCTATTACGAGAGGACGGGCGGTTCCTCAAGCTCAACTTCAACGTATCCGCGACGTTTCGTGAACGATTCTTGTTCGATCGCCGTACCAGCGCGCTGCTGTCGGTCTCGGCGGAGCGCCACAGCGAGTTCACCGCCTTCATGCGCGAGGCGTATGGCGGCCAGCTGGCCATCACACGGCAAACGCCGGTGCGAATCCCCATTACGGGGAGCTACGCCCTCTCCCGTGACAAGACCATCGCCGAACCAGCGACGTTCTGCAGCTTGCTCGATGTGTGTACCGTGGAGAGCGCTGACTCCATTTTCACCAAGTTTCGGCGACGCTCGGCGGTCTCGTTTTCGCTCGTACGCGATCGATTGGATTCGCCTTTGGATCCGTCGAGAGGATCCCTCTTTCAACTCGACATGCGGCACGCTTCGCAGTTCATCTGGTCGGACGAGCTACGGCAGTTCACCCGCGGCGTTGCCGAGCTCTCGTCACACTATCGGACGGGACGCCGAAGCGTGTTCAGCTGGCGCGTCCGGGTGGGTGGAGTCACCGCCCCCAAGGTGAGCCTCGACGGCGAGCAACGGCGGTTCATTCCGCCCGAAGAGCGCTTCTACGCCGGCGGCCCCTCGAGTGTGAGAGGCTTTAGTCAAAACGAACTGGGCCCGTTTGTGCGTGTGATCGACATTGACGGGCGAAGCAACGATTCCGTTTTCGTCCGCGACCCGGCGGTTCCCGATGGACCGGTCGATACGCTCACAGGGCGATTGCGGACCTCGCCCACCGGCGGAGACGCGATCGTGCTGGCCAACGTGGAGTACCGCTTCCCGTTGACTCGCCGATTGAGCGGCGGAGTGTTCGTCGATGCCGGGAAGGTGTTCGCGATTGACGAAGAGGCCAGTAGCGCTGGGCTGCGTATCACACCGGGTGCTGGTATACGTCTCGCATCGCCGCTCGGTCCAATCCGCCTGGACGTGGGTTACAACCCCTGGCCTGCCGAAGGGGGTCGGCTGTTCAAGTTGATACGGGAAGAGGGTCGCCCAAAAGAACTGATGCTCGTGGAGATCGCCGAGAACCAACCGTTTATCTTCACACCGGACCGCGGCTTTCTGGGACGGTTTCGCATTCACTTCTCGGTAGGACAGGCGTTTTAGCTATGAGCCGACTTGGGCTCTGGACCGCGCTGCTCGCGTGTTGGCTTGCCGGATGTATTCTCGGCATTGCCGGGGTGGCGTTGCGGACCGATGCGGGTCGCGACTTCGTGGCGCGAACGGCGGTGCGATTGGTGAACGATCGCATCGACGGGAACCTGTCGATCGGCGATCTGGGTGGATCGTTCTTCGAGGGACTGCAGGCCCGCAACGTGCTGCTCACAGGTCCGGCCGGTGATACGGTTGTCGCGCTCGCCGAGCTCCGCCTGCGGTATCGGCTCGCCGACTTGCTCAGCCGGAGGATCGTGCTGGGGCAGCTCGTGCTCGAGCAGCCGGAGATCAACCTGACCCAGTTCCGGGCGGGTGGCCCCTTCAACTTCGAGCTGTTGTTCCAACCGGATGACGGGGAAAGTGGGGGCGAGGCGGAAGGTGGTAGCGACGGGAGTAGCGCCCTCCTCGTTGCCTTCAGCGACGTACAGATTCGAGACGGTAGCCTGGTCATTCGAACGGCTCCCGATAAAGTCGACGACCCCGATTGGGAGATCGAGAGCGGTCCAGAGGGGCCGCTGCGGGTGCGTCGGATCGAGCAGATCAACGGCGAGTTCTCCTATCTCCGCCTGGCATCACCACGCCCGCAGGACCGTGGTCTCCTTGGAGAGATTGCCTCGCTCCAGGCGCGCATCTCCGACCCGGCAATCGCCATCGATCGCATTCGAGGCTCAGCCCGCCTGGTCGGGGACTCGCTGTCCGTTGACCTTGCGGAAGTGCGGCTCCCCCAGAGCGCCATGACCGCCGAAGGCACAGTCGTGTTTTCGTCGGAAGGGTTGCTGTTCGATCTGGGGCTCGACGTATCGCGTGTGGTCACGGACGAAGTACGCGATTTGATCCCGGAGTTGCCGGCAGGCCTCATCGCAAGCGCCGATATCCATGCGCAGCAGAAGCGAGGTGACGTGCTCGAGGTGGATGCTCGCGCGCTGGAGGTGGAGGGTGCTGGCGGTGGCGGAACTGCGCGGGGACGGTTCGGCGTATGGCTTGGACCAAACAGCGCTTGGGCCTTTCGTAACATCGATCTCTCCGTTCGGAACCTCGATCTCGAGTACGTCAGAGGTTTCCTCGATACGCTGCCGATAGCCGGACGGCTCACGGGAGCCGTCAAAGCCAATGGGCCGCGCGAGCGTCTGGCGGTCGAATTGGATGTGATCCTCAGGGACTCGCTGGTGCCCGGGTGGCCCGAGTCCACCATCCGAGGAGCTGGGCATATCCTCCTCGGTAGCGGGGACCTCACCTTCGAGGATTTCACCGTCCGGGGCACGAATCTCGATCTCGGCACCATGCACCGGTTGGTCCCGGGTATTGCGCTCAAAGGTCGGCTCCGGGCCCAGGGACGCCTCAACGGCACCTTTCGAGAGCTGCGTTACGAAGGGCTGCTGCGACACCGCGATTTTCCCGGGCCGGAGAGCGGCGTGCGCGGTTCACTCCGTGTAGACGCGCCCGGTGACTCGGTTGGAGTCTGGGCGGACGTCTTGCTCGATACGCTCCACTTGGCCGGACTCCAGTCGAGCTATCCAGCGATCCCCGTTGCGGGCGGCTTCACGGGGCGGTTGGTGGTGGCTGGTTACCTCGACTCGCTCGCGATGCAGGCGCTGCTGATCGGCTCCGCGGGGCGGATCGATCTAGGTGGCGCCGTGATCCTCCAGGAAGGGGCCATCGGAATCCACACCATGACGATGGGTGCCGAGCAGCTCAACCTGCGTGCGTTGCACGACGACCTCCCAGAAAGCGCCATCAACGGAGACGCGACCATTGCGGGTGTCACGGCTGAGGACGAAGCCGCTCGCTGGAAGGTGGACCTGGCGCTCGTTCGTTCGCGGATCCGCGACATACCTATCGACAGCGCGCACGGTACGATCGCGCTTGCCGACACGCTCATTCGTGCGGACACGGTGGACATCTGGTCCGAGCGAGTCTACGCCACGGGGCAGGGAGCTTTTGGGTTGGCCGCATCCCGCAGCGGAGTGCTCACCGTGGCACTCGAGGCCGACTCGATCGGCGTTCTGGAACCGGTGTTGGTCTCGCTGCTCGGGGAGGTGGACTCGACGTTCGTGGGCATTCCACCATCTGGTGCGGTGAGCCTTTCCGGGGAGATGCGGGGCTCGATCGACGACTTCGACGTCGATGCACGCTTCGACGTTCGGGACGTCTCTCGGGGTGACCTGTTCGTCTCCCGCGCGCGCGGAACGGCTCGCCTGCACGTGCCGTTCGAGAACGCAACCATTGAGGGAACGATGGATTCCGTTGCCCTTGGGGCGGCTTCGTTCAGCGGGGTCGAAGCCCGTGTGTCAGGCGGTGCGGACTCCATGGCATGGTTTGGCCGTGCGCGGTTTGGGAGTACGGGCGCTTGGATCGGTGGGGGCCAGGTCCTGATCGACAGTACGACCTACACTGTCCCAATCGACTCCATGGCGTTTTTGCTGACGACGGGAGCCTGGTTCGTGGACACGGCCGCGGTGGTGACGCTCAGCGACAGTGGCATCGACTTTCGCCGGGTGCTGGCTTCGAGTGCGGTGCGAGCTTCGCGCGTCACGCTCGATGGGCGATTCCCGTTTCGGGGGCCGGCGGATCTGCAGGTCGAGTTCGAAGCGGTATCACTTGGCGACGTGGCCATGGCGATTCAGAAGTTCGCCGGGCAAATGGATGGCGAGTTGAGTGGAACGATTCAGCTCGGTGGGACCGCCCGGGCACCGACCATTGAGGCGGCAGCTGCGCTCCGCGACGGCGAATTTCAGACGTTGCGGATTCCGTATTTGGATGGGACAATGCATTACAACGAACGCCATTTCGGTGCGAACTTCGCGCTGTTGCGTCGCGGTGAGCGGTTCGTGGACGTGACCGTCGAGCTTCCGATCGACCTCGCGCTGCGGGGGGTTGAGAACCGAAAGCTTCCAGGCGAGCTGCTCGTTCAGGCAGTGGCGGACAGCGCTCCCCTCGCCTACGTCGAGGCGGTGCTCCCGGTCATGCGCCGCGGAAGCGGGACCCTGACCGCCACGGTCGGGATCACGGGTACCTGGGAGGATCCTCGGCTCGAAGGCAGTGTCACGATCACCGATGGAGCGGCGAGCTTTCCCGCCATCGGCGTGCGGCATGAGCAGCTGACCGGCCGGCTGGTGTTGGCGGGCGAGATGATCAGCATCGAACGTCTGTCAGTCAAGAGCGGCCGAGGAACCGCCGAGATCTCCGGTTCCGTACGCCTCGAGGAGCTCACTCGCCCAGTTCTAGACCTGCACATCAGCGGTCGCGACTTCCACGCCGTCAACTTACGTGATTTTCTCTCCCTGACCGCAACTGCGGAGCTCGATCTGAAAGGGCCTCCGCTCGGTGCGACGCTCACAGGTTCCGGCACCGCCACTAGGGGTGTGTTGTACTTCGCAGATCTCGTGACGAAACAAGTGATCAACCTAGAAGACACGCTGTTTGCCTCGTTCGTGGAAGAAGAGGTCCGTGAACAACGGCTTGGTGCTGAGTGGCAGCAGCGGTTTCTGGACAGCCTGAGAGTGGTCGATCTACGGCTCCGGCTGGGAAACGAGGTGTGGCTGCGCTCGAGTGAAGCCAATATCCAACTGGCCGGGGAGCTGACGGCAAATAAGTTACGCGACCAGTATCGGCTCACGGGTACTTTGGAAGCCCCACGCGGGACATACCGGCTTCCGTTGGGGCCGATCACGCGTGACTTCGCGGTCACGCGTGGTCAGCTACGCTACTTTGGCACGTCGGATCTGAATGCTGACGTGGATATCGAAGCTCGACACGTGGTTCGCACTGTGCGCGGCGAGGACGTCACGGTGTTCGTACACATTGGCGGGACGTTGTACGATCCGCGACTCACGCTCAGCAGCGACATTCGTCCGTCACCCTCGGAAACCGAGGTCATTTCGTACCTGTTGTTTGGAGCACCGTCCGTCCAAGCGCTTGCGGCCGAGACGCGTGGGGAGAACCAAGGGCTGCAGAACCAAGCAGTCACCCAGCTCGCTGGTGTGCTGTCGGGACAGCTGGAGTATGCGCTCATCTCGGATTTGGGTGTGCCGCTCGACTACGTTCAGATCCGACCCGGCGATATTGGCAGTGGCCTCTCCGGCACGGAGATCGCCATCGGGAAGCAGTTTAACCTGCTTGGGACCACCGCGTTTCTGACCGCCAGCCCACGGATCTGTCCCGAGCAAACCTTCAGCGCGCAGAACGTCGGGGCCAGTCTCGAGTTTCGGCTGAGCCGCCAGTGGCTGTTCGCCGCGAGTGCAGACCCGATTCAAGCGTGCGACGGCTTCAGTACCAGTCAGGTCAGGTATCAATTTGGTCTCGACTTTCTGTGGGAGAAGAGCTACTGATGGCGCGGGCGTTACTCATCTTCAACCCGGCAGCATCCCGAGCGGACCCTGAGGTCGTTCGTTCAATCTGCCGCGTGTTTGGCCGGCACGGCTGGACAATCGATGTGGCCGGCACGTCGCGGCCAGGGAACGCCGATGAGCTCGCGCGTGAAGGGGTGGAAGACGGTGTGGACACCGTCGTGGTGTACGGTGGCGACGGCACCGCGATGCAAGCCATATCCGCCGTGGTGGGTCATGAGGTGCCCGTCGGCCTGATCCCGGCTGGGACAGGAAATCTCCTCGCGGGCAACCTAGGGCTGCCTCGGAAGCCAGAGGTCGCCGCGAAGGTGATCTTGCGCAGTACACCGCGGCCGATCGATCTGGGCCGTGTGGAGCGTAACGGTGGGGCCCAATACTTTGCCGTCGCGGCGGGCGATGGGTTGGACGCAACCATGATGGCCGAGACATCTCGAGACTCGAAACGCCGCTGGGGGATGGCGGCCTACGTCGGCACACTTTGGGAATCGCTTGCGAAGCTGGAGCCGGTCGAGCATCGGATCACGGTGGATGGGACCACACTGCACACCGACGCAGTGACCGTGTTGGTGGCCAACTGTGGCCAGATCGTTCCCGGCATTCTCAAGCTCCGCGAAGACATCACCTTCGATGACGGGCTGCTCGACGTGGTCGTCATGAAGGCGAACTCGGCACTCGAGGGCATTTGGGTGTTGGGCCGGCTACTTCTCGGCCGGACGGACGGCACCACGTCCATTCGCTATTCACGCGGGCGATGCATCACGGTGGAGGCCGATAGAACCCTGCCTGTGGAGATGGATGGCGAGCTCGCCGGTGAGACACCGTTCACGGCCGAAGTCATTGCCGGCGCGATCAACATATTCGCACCGAACGACACCTGATCCAGGGAGATATCGTGTCGAAGGAAGTCGATGCCATGGTTTGCCGCGCCTGCGGCAATCAGGAACGCGCGTCTGAGGGGTACCCGTGCGATGGCTGTGGAACATTTATTTGCCTGATCTGTTCGATGCGCGGCGTCATGTTGTGTCGCCAATGTCAGGAGAAGGAGGGCGGAGCCACGGGAGGGCCCTCGCCAGCGGATTCCTGACCGGTTTGACGCACCCTGCTTCGCTGTTTCTGAGCTGGTCTCCCCCGACGGGTATATCTTCACATATGCGCAAGCTCGTCCTGTTCGATATCGACGGCACCCTGTTGTGGACCGATGGCGCCGGGCGCAAGGCCATCCGGAACGCCCTCTTGGCCGAGATGGGTACCTCGGGACCCATCGATGGTTTTCGCTTCGATGGGAAAACGGACCCGCAGATCGTGCACGAGCTCCTCAGCGCTGCAAGCCACCCGCATGCCGGAAGCCCCGCGCACGTTACAGCCGTGTGTACGCGCTACATCGAGCTTCTCGAGACGGAGTTGGCTGACGGGCGGCGGAAGATTCGTGTTTTCGACGGTGTGACGAGACTGCTCGACAAAGTGGAGTCGATCGATGGCGTCGTCCTTGGACTGCTGACCGGCAACCTCGAGCGGGGGGCAGCCCTCAAGTTGCGTGCGGCAGGTATTGTCCCAGAGCGTTTTCGAGTCGGTGCTTTTGGATCAGACTCAGCCGTTCGATCTGAGCTTCCTGCGATCGCCGCGCAACGTGCGGAGTACCTCATGAGACGGGTTCCCTCCGGACACGATGTGGTGATCGTCGGCGATACCCCGGCCGACATGACGTGTGGTCAGCCGGTGGGAGCTCGACCGATCGGCGTCGCCACCGGTGCGTACACGGTGCAGGAGCTTCTCGATGCAGGGGCCTACCGGGCATTCGAAGATCTGTCCGATTGGGAACGCGTGATCGACGCCATTCTCGCATGAGCACGCAACAGCTCTTGCTCCCCCTTCGCATTCGAGAGCTCGGTCCACACCTTGGCAAGTTGATCGTTGGGACGGGACGTCAGCCGGGCGGGTTTCGACTGGACGCCCACCGTGAGCGACTGGTGACACGGATGCTCGATCGTGCGGGAGAAGCCAGGCGGCTGGCTTCGCGCGGCGAGCGACCTGCGGCAGTTGCCACCCTCGGTCGGGACGCCTGGATGGAGGCGTGGGAAGACGCGGTGGCGAGCGTCTCGGAGACCTTGGTCACACAGATCGATCGGCACTTGGAAGCTGAAGCGAACGCGGTGCGCATGCCAAGTCGGCTCCGAGCGCGGATCCACCTGGATGCAACGGAGACACGCGCCATTGCCGCTCGCTTGGGCTCCGCCGGTGCGGAGTTGGTGTCGGCCCTCGACGAGCTCGAGCGCCGCGGACAATTGGTGCTCCAGGCCACCACCGCCGACCGCGAAGTTGTGGCCGGCTGGGAGAACACCTTGCTTACCGTTGCACGACGACTCGAAGCTGCTTGGCTGGCGTTGGAGGAAGCTTTGGACCGCGAAGTTGATCGTTGGCGGACGGTGGCTGCGGGTATCGCCGCGTGGCGTAAGCCGCTCTGGCCAATCCTGGTAGTTGGATCGATCGCGCTCGCGTTAGCCGTTTGGGTTGGTCTCGTGTTGGGTGGCTACCTTCCCGCGCCGTCGTGGCTGCGCAGTGCGTGGGGGATGATCACGTGAACTTGACGACGATCGGCGTCGGCATCGATCTGGTCGAAGTCGCCAGAGTGACAGCCCTGCTCGAGCGGCATTCGATGCGGGCCGTGCAGCGACTGCTGACCGATGAGGAACGTGAGTACTGCTTCTCCCAGGCGAAACCTGCGGTACACGTCGCCGCCCGCCTAGCAGCCAAAGAGGCGGCATTCAAGGCGCTCGCCCCAGGCGGGGAAACTGCGTACCTGCCTTGGCGGGAGTTCGAAGTGACACGCGCCGCGGATGGTGTGCCGAGCCTCCGGTTTCACGGCAAGGCGCAAGCGACTGCCACCCGACTCCGCGTCTCGAGTGCGCTGCTCTCCCTCACACATACTACCGAGCTCGCGTCGGCGATCGTCATTCTCCTCGCCCGATAACACGGCGACAGTTGCAAATCCGACAGCATGGGTCTAGTTTCCCCCGTGACAACTACTTGAGAATGATTCTCATCCTCTTCAGACTCCGATTTCCCCTCGTTCTAGGGCTAGCCCTGGGCTCTTCGACCGCGGCTGCCGCCCAGGCACCTGATCGGGAAGATACAGCCCGGCGGCTGGCCGATATCGCGTCGATTGCGGTGGCTGAGTACGCGGACGGTGTCGTGAACGGAGAGGTGGTGCGCCCGGAGGAGTTAGCAGAGGCGCGGATGTTCTTGGAGGAGGCCCGCTCTTCAGCGAGCGCGCTGGGCCGCGAGCTGGCGGGTCCGGTCGACACCATCCTGATGAAGTTGGCCGAGGGCATCGCCGCGCTCCGGCCCGAAGCCGAGCTACGGCTCGCGCTTGATACCTTGCGCTCCACGCTCGAGAACGGACTCGGGCTGTCGCTCGATCCGTTCCCCGCTACGGCACCCTCGCTCGCGCGCGGCGGTGCTCTCTACCGACAGCTCTGCGTATCGTGTCACGGTGAATCCGGAGATGGGGGACCACTTGCGTCGAGCCTCGATCCCCCTCCGTCCGACCTCAGCGACCGAGACGGACTGCGCGGCACATCGGTTGTGGATTTCTTTCGCAAGGTGAACGTCGGCGTCGCCGGCACTGCGATGCCCGCATTTGCCGATCAACTAGGTAACGACGATCGGTGGGCGGTTGCGCTCTACGCGGCGACGCTACGTCACGGGGAGATTCCGGCTGGCGCCCGTGCGCTGTTGGCGCGATCCTGCGGGCGGTGTCTGCTTCAGACGAGCGACTTCACCACGACGGGTGGGTTGTCTGACGATTCACTGCAGGCGTTGGTAGCCCCGGGCGTCGAGGGAGAGCTCGACGATTCCACGCTCGCGGGTCTCACCGCCTTCGCTCGCGTCGCCGGGGCGCGCGAGCACTTGGGAGACGATGCCGCGGTCCGCATTGCTCGAGTGGTCACACAGTCCAAGGCGATGGTCGATGAAGCGATTGCCGCTGCGCAAACAGGCGAGCGCCGTCGTGCTGAGCACCTTGCACTCGATGCCTACCTCGTCTTTGAGCAGATCGAGAAACAGGTGCGGGCTCGTGATGCACGGGCAGCTGCGCGCGTGGAGGCCGCCTTTGCCGGCCTCCGTGCGGCGGTTGCCCGCGACGAGGTGGGGCGGCACGCCGAGGCACGAGCGGAGGTGACCACAGCGTTGGATCACGCGGTCGCTCGGGTCGGCGCTCGCGTGTCGAATCCCGTCCTCTTTGGTCAGTCGCTGCTCATCATGTTGCGGGAAGGGCTCGAGGCCATCCTCGTGATCGGCGCCTTGATGGCGTTTCTCACCAAGGCGGGCGCCCCGGAACAGAAGCGGGAACTCGGTCGGGGGGTGTTGGCGGCGCTGGCCGCGAGTGGCCTCACTGCATTGGCGCTCGCAACCTTGTTCCGCACCGCCACCGCTCACCAGGAAGCACTCGAGGGGATCACGATGTTGGTCGCGGCGGCGGTGCTGTTCTGGGTCTCCTACTGGCTCGTCTCCAAGATCGAGCTTCGCAAGTGGCAAGAATTCGTCCGCACTAGGATGCAACGGGCGCTGAGCAGCAAACGGTCATTTGCGCTCGCAGCTGTGGCCTTCCTCGCCGTCTACCGCGAAGGCTTCGAAACAGTGTTGTTCTACGCTGCGCTGTTCAGCACCGCTGGCGGCGCGCTTGGCAGTTACTCGGCGATTGTGGCCGGAATCGTTCTCGGCTCAGTTTGCCTGGGGTTCGTGTACTTCCTGATGCAGCGGTACGGCGTTCGACTGCCGCTCAAGCCTTTCTTCGCGATCACGAGCGCGCTGCTTTATGTGATGGCGTTCAGCTTTGCCGGTCAGGGGGTCGCTGAGTTGCAGGCGGCCGGATTGATGTCGCTGACGCCGCTGGAGTGGCTGCCCAGCCTCCCCGCTCTGGGAGTGTTCCCCACGCTTCAGACCGCGGCGAGCCAGGCCGTGCTGGCGTTGGCCCTGGCCGGTGCCTTGTTGTGGATCTTCTGGCTCCAGCCACGGACCGTTCGGCTCCGCGCTTCGCTGTGACGCCGCCGCCTTGGCGGCGCGTGTTCCCGGCACCATTATACCCAGGTTGGTTGGATGACACGGGGCGGCGACTGGGCGCATCCCTCCACCCATGTCGTCGGCGTCGCCTTGCGGTTTTCCGGGAGCGGCTGCCTGTCCCGAACGTTGGGTCACTCCGCTCGCCACGAACGTCATGGACACAAAAGCCCCCTCACTGCCGCGGCTGGAGCTCATTTGCTTCGGCCCGCCCACGGCGCGCGTTGACGGCGCGCCGCCGGCGACGGATGTGCTCTGGCGGAAACACCTAGCCCTGCTGGTCTACCTGGCGCTGTCCCCCAATCGGACGCGAACCCGTGATCATCTGCTGGGCCTACTATGGCCGGAAAAAACTCAAGACAAGGCACGTCATTCCCTGAACGAGGCGAGCCGGCGCCTCCGCACCGGACTGGGTGCTGACCGGCTCGTCTCACGGGGTGATGCGTTGACGCTCAGCGACGAAAGTCTCGAGGTGGATGCGCTCCGGTTCGACGAGCTGATCGATCGTCGGCCCGACGATGCCGCAGCGCTGCTACGCGGGGATTTTCTCGAAGGGTTCACAGTAGACGACTCACCGGCGTTCGAGGATTGGGCGAGCGGGCGGCGCAGCCATTATCGCTCGCGCGGCGCGACGGTTCTCGTTCACCAGGGCGAGGATGCCTTGTCACGCAACGAGTTCGGGTCAGCGCGCGCCGCCGCGTCTGATGCGTTGCGCCTCCTCCCGACGTTCGAGCCCGCGGCTCAGCTCTCAATGCGTGCGGCTGCGCTCTCTGGCGATGCGACCGGCGGGCTGGCGGTCTATCACCAGTTCAGCGATCGGTTCGAGCGGGAGTTTGGCGAGCCGCCGAGCCGCGAGCTCGAGGCGCTCGCGGAGCGGATTCGAGGTCAGCGGTGGCGGCGCATCACCGCACGTCACGTTTCACCGGAACCACCCCTCGTGGGGCGTCCAGTGGCTCATCGAGAAGCGTTTTCGGTGGTCGAGCGGGGCTTGCGTGAGGGGGCACGCGTCCTCGTGATCACGGGTGATCCCGGGATGGGCAAGACGCGCTTGTTGAATGAGTGTGTCGAGCGGCTCCAGCTCGCTGGAGCGGTTGTGGTGGTTGCTCGCGCACTCGAGAGCGACCACGACGCGCCGTGGAGCGCACTTTGCCAGTTGATGCGCGCCGGTTTAGCCGACGCTCCCGGTCTCGCTGGCGCTGCCCCCGACGCCCTCGGCGTCCTGGCGTCTCTCGTACCGGACATCGCCGATCGCTTCACGCCCGTTGAACCACGGGACACCGGCCATGTCGCGGCAGCACTCGCCAGCACGCTCCGAGCTATCGCCGAAGAACAGCCCATTGGCATCGCGCTCGACGACTCACACTTTGCCGACGGATCCACCGTGGGGGCGCTCGGAGAGGCCGTGCGGACGCTCCGCGGTGCGCCCGTGGTGTGTATGATCGTTGCCGAGCCTTCGCCCAACAACCCACCACGGGAATTGGTATCGCTCCGCAGCGACGTGGGACGCGGCACACCCGGCGCCACGGTTCACCTCGAGGCGCTCACGCAGCAAGACATGCGGCAACTGATCGATTATCTCGCGAGTTGGTGCCGCAACCCGGACGACCGCGACCGATTGGCCCGTCGTATCTCTTACGAGGCGCAGGGGAGTCCGTTTCTCGCGGTGACGCTGCTTCGCGACCTCGAGCGCACGACCACGCTCAGAGACGACATGTTGTCGTGGCCCCCACCCCGCGCCACCTACGAATCTCCTCTACCAAGTCTCCCCGCGCCGGTACGGATGGCAATTCTCGCGCGCGTGTCGGCACTCGACGAGGACACGAGGGAAGTGTTGCGTGCCGCAAGCGTTGGAGGCCTGGCGCTGGACGTGCGCCTCATCGCCGCATTGACCCAGTTTTCGGAGGAGCGCGTCGAGGAGCTCCTGGACCGTCTCGAGCAAGCGCGGTTCGTCACCTACAACGGTCATCGGTTTGCGTTCGCGGCACCCGTGTTGGCGCAAGTCGTGTTGATGGAATGTCTGACACGGGGTCATCGACAACGGTTACGAAGACGGGCACTGGAAGTTCTGTCGGAACGGGACGATCTCGAATCTCGGGTTCTCCGCGTGGAACTGCGAGCCCGGACGGATCCGGGCCCCGAGGCCGTCGAGCAAGCCCTGGCTGTGGCAGAAGCAGCGATGGCGCATGCATCGGGACGGACGGCGCGGCGGGCGTTGTACGCCGCACAAGCGGCGGCTGGTGAGGAGACCGTGCCAGCTATCGAAGAACTTCGGCAGCGTTTGGAGGTGGCGTAGTAGCGGGGCGGAGGACCCTCCATCCTCGCGCCCCGCATGGCCGGCGGTGTCCTCTGGGGAGCTGCGGATTGAGGACGGTAGGAGCCGGCGGAGTGTTGTCGTCGCTGCGCGACGTGCCTCTCACATGGCTTCGCTCGTCGGGTTTCCCAGCCGGTAGATTACCGATGCCCTCACAAGCGCGAGACAACTCGATTAGCTGTGCTATCAACGTCACTTCCTCTAAAGGTTTAGACGGTGCGGACGCTCGCTGACCGCCTTCACGACCGGTATGACGTGCACCGGCTGGTCGGGGAGGGTGGTATGACAACCGTATACGTTGCGACCGACCGCAAACACGAGCGCACCGTCGCCATCAAGGTGCTGCGCGAAGAACTGGCGGCGGCCCTCGGGACCGAACGATTCCTGCGTGAGATTGGGATCGCCGCTCGCCTGAGCCATCCCAACATTCTCCCACTCTACGACTCGGGCGAGGTCGACGGCGTGCTGTTCTATGTGATGCCCTTCGTCGAAGGTGAATCGTTGCGGGATCGTCTCGAGCGTGAGCGCCAGCTGTCCATCGATGCTGCGCTGCAGATTGCTCGTGAGGTGGCCGACGCCCTCTCGCACGCCCACAGCCAAGGTGTGATCCATCGCGACATCAAACCCGAGAACATCCTCCTCTCGGGTGGGCACGCCGTCGTCACCGATTTCGGGATTGCGAAGGCGTTGGGTGATGCCGGTGGTGAACGCCTGACGGCCACGGGGATTGCGGTGGGAACACCGGCGTACATGAGTCCCGAGCAAGCCATGGGTGAGACGGTCATCGATGGCCGTAGCGATCTCTATTCGCTGGGATGTGTGCTGTACGAGATGCTGGCCGGGATGCCGCCCTTCACCGGCCCAACACTCCAAGCGATTCTCGCACGCCGGTTGACCGATCCGCTTCCCTCGTTGCGAGCAGTCCGCGACACGGTGCCCCGAGCGGTCGAGCACACCGTGCGCAAGCTACTAGCGAGGGTTCCGGCGGATAGGTTTGGTACGGCACACCAGTTCGTGGAAGCATTGACGGCTGGTCCAGGCGTCGAGGTCGCGGGGCCGACGGAAGACGCTGTGGTCATTTTCGATTTTGAGAATCTCTCGGCCGATTCCACGATCGAATGGCTTTCGTCGGGGATTGCCGAGACGGTAACCGTTGATCTCAAGAAGGTCGCGGGCATCAGGGTGATCAGTCGGCAGAGCGTTGCACGCGCGCTCTCCGGGCAGTCGCTCGATGGCGAACAGGCCGCGCTCGACCTCGGCAGGCGGCTCGGCGCCAGGTGGGTCGTATGGGGGTCGTTTCAGAAAGCCGGCGACCGTTTGCGGATCACTCCTCAGTTTCTCGAGGTGGAATCCGGTGAGCTGGCTGCTGCGGTCAAGCTCGATGGTGGCATGAGCGACGTGTTCGATCTCCAGGATCGGATCGTCACGAGCTTGCTCGACGTGCTCGATGTCCAACCCACGACTAGAGAACACAAGAAGATCGTCAAGCCGGAGACGACCCAGCTCAAGGCCTACGAGTGCTACGCCAAGGGTCGGCAACTATTCAATCAGTTTGGTGAAGAGACGTTTCAAGCCGCGAACGAGTACTTTCATCAGGCCATCGCGATCGATCCGGACTACGCGTTGGCCTTGTCAGGGCTGGGAAGCTTGTCGGTCTTCCGTTTCATTGCCAAGACAAACCCCGACGATTTGCAGGCAGGGATCGATCAGCTCCAACGGGCAATCGCGCTCGATCCCGATCTCGCCGAGCCCTACCAATGGCTCACGTATGCCTACACACGCGCGCATCGGCTCGAGGAAGCAGAACGCGCGGGCGAACGCGCCGTTGAGTTGGACCGAGGCAATTCGCTCGCACATTACTTCTTGGCGGTCGCCCGGCAGATCCGTGGTGAGGACGAGCGTCGCTGGGAGCTGTGGCCGCTTGCCGCGCAGGATTACTTGCGGGCGTTAGAGCTGGAGCCGGGGTATGTACCGGCATACGGCGGTCTCGGCTGGCTCTACATGATCAATGGGCAGTACGAACCTGCCCGCCGCGTGCTCGATCATGCCATAACCGTCGAGACCGAGGGCAAGGCCACTGGGGTTGTGATTGTCGGGGGGCCGCGAATTCTCCGCGGCATGTTGCACCTTCGCGAAGGCGAGTTGGACGCTGCTGCAACATTGCTGCGCGAGGTCGACTCGGTGCTTCATACGACGGATCACCTGTATACCAAAGCCTTCCGAGCGCTCATCCAATGTGGCCTCGGCGAAACTGCCTACCGGCAAGGGGCGTGCGACGTCGCGGTAGAGCACTTCACCCGTGCGCAGGAAGTTGCGGAGCAGCACCCCAGCCGCATTGGCATGGGCTACCTCTACGTACGAGCGCAACTCGGGTTAGCCAAGGCCTTCCATCAACTCGGAGCACGCGGCGAAGCGTCCAAACAGTTCGCGCTCGCGACTGCGGTGTTCCCCAACAGAACGCGGTTTGACTTCAGCTGGATGTGGGAAGGCTCCGAGCCACAGGCCTACTTCGATTTGGCAAGCTGTCTTGCGGCCCGCGGGGAGCGGGAGCATGCTCTCTCAAACCTTCGCGAAGCGGTGGCGGCAGGGTGGGGGGATCATGGAGCGTTGGCTGCCGATCCTGGCTTTGATGCGCTACGCTCCGACCCGCAGCTGCGAAACATCCTCGAGCGAGCTCGAGCCCGTGAGCCACTCCCGATTGCTCCCGTCGCGGCTGGCTAGCGCACTTACTATCGAGCGATTCACTTTTCCACCGGGTGTCGTCCCACTCCAGGAGCGTCATTGTCCCGTCGTGATATTTTCCCGGTTGTTCGCGAGGAGCTGAGCGGGCGGTACCGGATCGACCGCGAGATTGCGCGGGGTGGCGCCGCTCGCGTGTATCTCGCGTACGACCAGAACGACCGTGCGTGCGCGCTCAAGGTGCTTCACCCTCAGCTCGCGGTCACTGTCACGGCGGACCGATTCCTGCGTGAGATCGCCTTCCTCGAGCAGCTGGATCACCCGCGGATCGCCCGCATCTTGGATTTCGGCGAGACAGAACGGCTCGTGTACTACGTCATGACCTACGTCCAAGGGCCCAGCTTGCGGGAGCACCTCACGCGGGTGCGGTGCGCATCGGAGAGCGACACACGGCGAATCGCGTGCGACGTCCTCGACGCGCTCGCGTTCGCCCACGAGCGTGGCATCGTGCATCGGGACGTAAAACCGGACAATATCGTGTTAGCAGAGGAAGGTGCGGTGTTGCTCGACTTCGGAATCGCGCGTGCCATTGTCCGGTCTGGCACGGACCGGCTCACGCGCTCTGGCTTTTCCGTGGGGACATCTGCCTACATGAGTCCCGAGCAAGTCCGGGGGGAAGAAGACATCGATCACCGGAGCGACTTGTACTCGTTGGGGTGTGTGCTGTTCGAATGTCTGACCGGCAAACCACCCTTCGTCGCGCCCCGCGAGGACACGGTGCTCCGCATGCATATCGAGGAACATGCGCCTGACGTTGAGACGTTGCGAGACGATACCTCGCGTGACTTGGCGACGGCGATCGACAAGGCGCTCGAGCGTGAACGCGATCAGCGATGGCAGAGCGCGAAGGAGATGCTGACTGCCTTCGGTGGCTACCCCTAGCCGGGAGAGGTCTCGAGTGGCTGCAATACGACCGCCTCCGCCGGAAGCGCAGCGGCTTCGCGTTCCCGCCACCGAACCATGAGGAACACCCCCAAAGCCACGGCGCTCAGGCTCGCTGCCTGCGCCACCGTGAACATCCCGAGGACCCGATCGTCCTTTGCGCGGATGAACTCGACCAAGAAACGCTCCGCGCCGGCGAAGATGAGGTAGAGACCAAATAGCCATCCGGTTCCATGCGCGTGTTGGCGCAGACGCCAGAGCACCCAGAAGGCGACGAACATGGCCGCGACTTCGTAAAGCTGAGTCGGGTGGACGGCCAGCACCTCGGTCGGGGAGACACCAGCCGGAATCTCGATTCCGTACATGCTCGAGAGGTTCTGCGCGGTCGACGGGGGCAAGCCCTCAGGGAAACGCATTGCCCAGGGAACGGTGCTGGGAATGCCGTAGTCGTCTTGTACTAAAAAGCAGCCGACCCGACCCAGGGCGTAACCGATGGTGAGCGCCGGTGCGGCGAGCTCAAGGGTAAATCGCAGCGGGACGTGGCGCCGCCAGCTGTTGAACAGCACGGCCGCCGCCCCACCCACCAGTCCGCCGTACCACACCAGTCCGCCACGCGAGAACAGCGCCCGAATATCGCCGTACAGGACCACGTACCAGAGTTTGGCGCCGAGAATCCCACCGATGACGGCCCACACCACGATATCCGCGGCGTATGACTCGTTGAGCCCGCGCTCGCGCAACCCTTGTTGAATGACCCAGCCGGCCATGAGAAACCCCATCATCATCATGAGGCCGTATCCCGTGATCTCGACGGGGCCGAGCTGGAGGACTAAGGGATACACTGTCATCACGTCATCCGTTGTGCGATGAGAACTCGGAGGCCGGTTCGAGTCCCGGCCACGGCAATCTGGGGTCAGCGTCCAAATACCAATCGCTGCGCTCACCTCGCTCCAGATGGAACCAGCCCGCTCGGGCAATCATCGCGGCATTGTCCACGTTGTATCGGGGTCGGGCCACGGCCACTCGTGCCGTCCCGCGCACCCGCTCGGCAAGCTGGGTACTCAGGACGCGGTTGCACGCGACTCCGCCCCCCACGACGACGGTGCCGTATCCGGTGTGACTGAGGGCTGCGACGCTCTTCTCGACGAGAACATCCACCGCCGCTGCCTGAAATGAGGCCGCCAGATCGGCTCGGGCGTCCTCGAGCCGCTCCACACCTTTCACCGCGTGCAACACGGCGGTTTTCAGCCCGCTGAATGAGAAGTCAAACCCTTCGCCGAGCATGGGGCGGGGAAAGTCGAATGTATCGGAGCCGTGTGCCGCGAGTCGCTCGATGGCGGGCCCTCCGGGGTATCCCAATTCCAGGAGGCTCGCCACCTTGTCAAACGCTTCACCCGCGGCGTCGTCCCGCGTCTGGCCGAGCAGTCGATAGTGTCCCCACTGCGGAACGTCCAACAAGACCGTGTGTCCACCCGATACGATCAGCGCCACAAAAGGCGGCGCGAGCTCCGGGTCTTCGAGCGTCGGGGCGAACACGTGCCCTTCGAGGTGATGGACACCGAACAGGGCACGATTGCCCGCCGCGGCGAGCGCTTTGCCGTAGCACACACCAACCAACAGCGATCCAACCAGGCCGGGACCTGCCGTGACGGCCACGCCATCGACCGCACCCAACGTGACGCCCGCTTCCGCGAGCGCCCGAGTCACCACGGGCTCGATGGCCCGAAGGTGAGCGCGGCTCGCCAGCTCGGGCACCACACCACCGAAGATCTGGTGAACGTCCTGGGAGAGAATGACGAGGCTCGCGAGCTCGGGTCCGCGCGTGTCACGAACCAGCACCGCAGCCGACGTCTCGTCGCATGAGGTCTCGATTCCGAGCAGCACGTCAACCACGGGACCTCCGACGAACGCGCACCGTGTCCGGGGTGGCAATCGCTTGGATGCCCGAAGGTGCGATCACGTTGAGGCGGA
Source organism: Gemmatimonadales bacterium (assembly GCA_041577295.1). Taxonomy (GTDB): domain Bacteria; phylum Gemmatimonadota; class Gemmatimonadetes; order Gemmatimonadales; family GWC2-71-9; genus JBDHDH01. The sequence continues at coordinate 8,885 of JBFGJG010000048.1, read as the reverse complement.
CCACCTGATCGCCGTCTTCTTGATCGACCGGGGCGACCGCCTCCACGCTATCGCGGGTGAGGCGAGCGAGGCGGCTGCTCCGACCTCTGATGGTGACGATCACGGCGGGGGGCTCGGTTTCCCACCCGCCGCTGCGGTCGCGCGATACGGTGACGGGCACACCCATGAGCACGCGCTCCGAAATGGGACCCACGTCCACCGCAATGCTCACTTCGTTCGGCGCCACTCGCACCATTCCCATCCCACTGGTATCGATCGCGACGCCCTGGCGCACCGGGCCGGTCAATCCGGTGAGATCGAGTGGCAACGTTGCTACGGACCGCACGTCACCGACCAAGGCCTCGGGTCCGCGGACCAACACGGAGCTGGGCACGACGGCCATGCCGAACTGGGCGAAGCCGGAATCAGGCCGGACGGTGACTCGCGGAATCACGCGGACCCTGCGCTGCGCCACGTCGTCCAGTTGCACGAGAACCGAACGTGGCTGCACGTCTTGCACGTTGACGTTGGCGTTCTCGATCACGCTCAGGTCCGTGGGCGACAGGTTCAGGACGAACGTCGAGCTTGTCACCGTGTCGGGCACGGTCTTTCGTATCGTGGGGGGTGATGCGTACAGCTTGATGAGCTCGCGTGCCGTGCCCCCGTAGAGGGCTTTCACCTCTTGGAGCGGCCGCATCAGGGTGCGCCCCTCCGGAAGTTGGACGTCCAGCGTCACGGGAACGAGTTGTGTCGTGGGCTCTTCGGGTGCCACAACGACCCAGAGGACACCCGAGAGAATCAGGGCGGTGAGCTTGATTGGCCAATTGGTGAAGAGCCAGCTTCGGACCTTAAGAGCCACCGATGCCGACCTGACTGTCCTCAATGCCCAGGAGCTGACGGAAGAGCGCCTTTTGCGACGGGTGATCCCATTCCAACGGACCGATCACCTTCTTGACGATGATGCCGTCCCGATTGATCACGAAGCTCTCGGGATACCCCGTCACTTGATACGCCGCCTCGGCACGCCCAGATCGGTCGTGGAGGATGTCGAAGGTCAGATTGCGTTCCCGAACCCACTCGAGGACATGTTCTGGTGCGGCTTGATCGACGCTGAGCGCCAGGATCTTGAGTCCGTGCGGTCCCAGTTCTTGATACAACCGCTCCATCGACGGCATCTCGAACTCACAGGGCCCGCACCACGTCGCCCAGATGTTGAATAGCACCACCTCGCCACGGTAATCCTTCAGCGCAACCGTGTCCGTCCGGCCCAGGTGTGCGGCCCGGAAGTCCGGTGCGTCGGTGCCGACTGCCACCGGCATGACTTCTGGGGACATAGCAACACCGACGAGGAGCGCCGTCACTAGCGCTGCGACGATTCCCAAGACCGCTGCCCACTGACCTCGATTCTTCATGCTACACCACCGCAAAACAGCGTCGACGAAGTTCCTGCACTTCTCCGGCGGGATCGCCACTGTTAAAGATGGCCGATCCCGCAACAAAGGTGTCCGCGCCAGCAGATCGCACCAGTCCAATGGTGCGTCGCGATATGCCGCCGTCGACCTCCAGGCGGGCGTCGCTGCCGTGCTCCACAAGCAGCTGCTTGGCCCGCGCGATCTTCCCGGTCGAAGAGGGAATGTAATCTTGCCCGGCGAAACCCGGATTCACGCTCATGACCAGGAGCAGGTCGAGGTCATCGACCACCTCCTCGGCATAGGTGAGCGGTGTGCCAGGGTTCAACGCCAGGCCCGCCCGCATCCCATGACGTCGGATCGTCTCGAGGTGTCGCTGCACGTGGCGGGTCGCCTCGGGGTGAAACGTGAAAACCGACGCTCCTGCTTCTGCAAACGGTTCGATGTACCGTTCTGGTTCCTCCACCATGAGGTGGACGTCGAGCGGAAGCGCGGTGACCCGTCGTAACGCGGCGATCATCGCTGCCCCGAAGGTGAGATTGGGGACAAAGCGGCCATCCATCACGTCGACGTGGATCCAGTCTGCCCCGGCTGCCTCGACGGCGCGTACCTGCGTTGCTAGCTCGACGAGATCGGCGCTGAGCACGCTCGGGGCAATATAGACATCGTGCATTATTGCGAGCGCCTTGCCAAGACGACGTTCACCGCGGTGGTCGGCGCGGACAGTGTGCCGGCCCCGGGATCTTGTTCGATAATGGTACCCGGGACACCGGTAAAAGAGGTCCGGGCAAAGTAGGTCCCCATGCGCAGCCCGGCCTTTTCCAGTTCGATCCGCGCATGATCGAGCGACAGCCCAGTCAGATCGGGCACCACGATCGTCGGTGCGCCGAGGCTCACCACCAGGGTCACCCGCGACTCCGGGGTGAGGGATGTGCCGGCCGGTGGTCGGGTGACAATCACCACGTCCTTGGGGAGCGGTGCCTGGGTCGACTCGAGATTGCCCACCTGGAGCCCCGCCGACTCCAGAAGGGTACGCGCGAGACCCACGTCGTACCCGCTGAGATCGGGGACCGGGACCCGCTGGGGTCCGTTGCTCACCTCGATTGTTACCGTACTGCGCTCCGGCACCGCCACCCCTGGTGGAGGATCTTGCCATACGATCTCACCCCTCGGGGCGGAGGGATGGTTGACCGCGCTCACGTCTCCGGTGTTCAAACCGGCTGTCTGAATGGCGGCACGGGCGGTTTCCGTATCGAGCCCGATCACCCGCGGCACCGCCTTGTCGGATGCGAAGATGGGCGCGGGAAAGATCACCAGCGCCGCCAGCATATACCCGAGGAAGAATGCTCCCACGAGGCCACCCACTGCAATGAGCCAGAGACGGCTTCCAAAACGGCCAGAAAAGCGCGCCTTGAGGGCGGACCAGTCGAAGGTCGGTGATGTATGACGTCGTAACTTCATGGCTCCCGTCGCAGTCGTGCGCCGTACCCCCCGTCGGTGCCGGCGTCCGGTGGGAAGATATAAAGATCGTCACCTTCGCGGGCGAACTCCGGATGCCGCTCGAGAAACGCCTCCACCTGGCAGCCGTTTTCCTCGGGTTCGAGCGAGCAGGTCAGATACACCAGCAAGCCCCCTGGCCGGACCGCGGAACTGGCGCCGTCGAGGATGCGGGCCTGGAGGTGCGCGAGCTGCTCGATGCGGCGTGGCGAGAGCTGCCACCGGGCATCGGGATGGCGGTTCATGGTCCCGGTGGCGGAGCATGGTGCGTCGACCAGCACCACGTCGAATATCGGCCGGAGCGGGGGCTGGGACGCGTCGGCCGCGAACACCGGGACGCTCACGGCGAGCCGGTGGAGTGTGTCGCGGAGGATCGCGAGACGACGGATCTTCAGGTCCGAAGCGAACAGTCGGCACCGCGACGTCAGCGACGCGGTTTTCCCCCCCGGCGCCGCGCACGCATCCCAGACGCGCGCCCCCACTTTCACTTCCGCGTACCGTAGCAGCCGGGCCTGCGCGGCGTCCTGTACGATGAACGCACCCTGCCCGTACCCCGGCAGGCTTTTGACCTCGACGCCGGAGACCACGATGCCATCATCGCCCGGCGCGGGCTCGACCCTGATCCCGCGAGCGACGAGCGCGTCGTGGAGCCGCTCGCGGCTCCACCGAACGGGTTGCAGGGTGAGGGGAGGGGGACGGTTGTTGTGTGCGAGCAGCGCTTCGGTACGCGCCGGCCCCCACCGGGCGACCCAGCGATCGACGAGCCACTCGGGGTGGGAGTACTGGTCCGCCAGCGCCGTATCGGTCGGCGCGGGCGAAGGCTGTTGCGACGATAGGCGGCGGAGGACCGCATTGACGAGCCCGGCGCTCCGGCGCGCCCCGGCGCCCTTCGCGAGCTCTACGGCGGTTTGCACGGCGGCGTAGGTGGGGACACGCGACAGCCTGGTGAGTTGGTAGGCGCCGATCCGGAGGATGTCCTTCACGTCAACCGGAGTGCGTTGCCAATCACCCGAGACGAGTGGCTCGAGTCGGGAGTCGAGTTGCCGGCGATGGCGTAGGACTCCGGCTGCGATCTCGTGTGCGAGGTGACGGTCGGGCGGCGCCAGGTCGGCGACCGCCCGATCCCGAGCGCTGCCAAATGGGATTCCGCGTCGGACGGCCTTGAGGATCTGCAGCGCCGCTGTCCGCGCGGCTCCTGCTGGAGAGCTCAGTCCAACATTCCGGTGGTGGGACTGGACGGAACGGCAATATCCCGAGTGGGCATTCTTCCCGCCAGATACGCCAACCGGCCGGCCTCGACGGCATGCCGCATTGCGGAAGCCATGGCAACGGGGTCGCGTGCGGCCGCGATCGCCGTATTCATCAAAATTCCATCGACCCCTTGTTCCATCGTGACGCAGGCATCCGAAGCGGTGCCGACACCGGCGTCGACGATCACGGGTACTGATAACCGATCCTTGATCATGCGAATGTTGTACGGATTTATGAGCCCCATTCCACTACCAATGGGTGATGCCAACGGCATGACCGCCGCGCAACCCACGTCTTCCAGACGCAGAGCGGTGACCAGATCGTCGTTGGTGTACGCCATGACTTGAAACCCTTCCTGGGCCAGTGTCCGGGAGGCCTCGAGGAGTCCCGCGACGTCGGGGAACAACGTCTCGTTGTCTCCGATCACCTCCAACTTGATGAACTCGTTGAAGCCGGCTTCTCGTGCAAGCCGGGCGTAGCGCACCGCGTCGTCCGCGGTGTAACAACCTGCGGTGTTCGCCAGAAGAAACCAGCGTTCGGGGTCGAGATGGTAGAGAATGCTGGCTTCTTTGGATCGATCGAGGTCGACTCGACGCACCGCCACGGTGACCATCTCGGCTCCCGAGGCCTCGATCGCGCCCACCATGGTGGCGACATCGGGGTATTTCCCCGTACCCAGAATGAGACGCGATCTGAACCGGTGTCCGCCGATGAGCAGCGGCGAATCCGTGACCGAGGTTTGGGCTGTCGCAGGCGGCGTGGTCATCATTCGTTCATCCTCCCCCAACGAAGTGCACCAACTCGACGCGATCGCCATCGCGCAGCGTGGTCGCTGGCAACTCCGGCCGCCTCACGATCTGCCGATTGAGCTCCACCACGACAACCCGAGGGTCGAGCGCGAGATCCTCCAGAAGATCAAGCACCGATGAGGACTCCCGTACCTGCCGCTCATCGCCATTGACCACGACGGTGATGTCTCCGTTTCTCATTACGCTTCTCGTTCCGTACTGCTCGCCTCTAAAGATACCAGCATGTCAGTGGCCGCCGCAGCGGTGTCCGGTGCGTCCCACAGGGCGGTGATGGCGGCGATGCCGTACGCACCGGCTTGGAGACACGTGACAGCGCGTTCGGGGGTTACGCCGCCGATCGCTATGACCCGAGCAGGCCTGGCCGCAGTGATCGCTCGCACGCCCAGCGGTTCACGATTTGGATGGGACTGGGTATGCCAGATCGGTCCGAGGAACACATAGTCGGCTCCCGCGTCCATCGCGTCGCGCGCCTGTCGAGGGGTATGGGTGGAACGTCCCACTACCCCCAGTGGAAGGAGCTCGCGAGCGGCTGTGATGCCGAGCCCCGCTTCGGGCAGGTGAACTCCCTGTGCGCCGACGATGCGTGCGATGTCCGCTCGGTCGTTGATGAAGACGTACAATCCCAGAGCGATCAGCTCGGTGGCCACCTCGGTACGGCGTCGGGCGGAAACTCCCACGCCACGCACGTGCACGGCCACGTTCCCCGCGTGGCTTAGCGCGCGCGCCCGGTCGAACAGGTCCGGGAGCTCGAGGATTCGGTCGTTGGTGACTGCGTGAAGGCGGGGGAGCCGGTGGGTCACTCGAAGCGATCGCCTTTGATTGCGCCGCGTCCGCGGAGCCACTCTGAGGCGGCCATCCGGTGCTTCCCTTCGGGCTGGACATCGAGGAACTGGAGCGCGCCGTCACCGGTTGCGACGACGAACGCGGGATCGGTCTCAACGATTTCACCCGGCTGCTCATCGGTTTCCCATTCGTCCGCCAGCCGCGGGCCAAACACTTTGATGCGATTCCCGGCCAGTGTAGCCCACGCTCCGGGTTTGGGATCGAGGGCACGCACGAGGCGCGCGATCCGCGTTGCCGGTTCCTCCCAGCGAATCTGGGCGAGCTTTGACGAGATCTTGGGTGCCAGGCTTGCCTGGTCGTCCCGTTGCGGCGTCGGTCGCAGCTGACCGGCTCCATGAATCAACAGGGCCTCGATGAGGGCGAGTGCCCCGAGCTCAGCTAATCGTGCGGAGAGCTCTCCACCGGTTTCGTCTGGTGCAATGGGCGTCGGTACCTGAAGCAGGATTGGACCGGTATCCATTCCCTCATCCATCTGCATGATGGTGACACCCGTTTCCTCGAGACCTTCGATGATCGCGTGCTGAATTGGCGCGGCGCCGCGCAGTTTGGGGAGCAGCGACGCGTGCACGTTGATCATGCCTTGTGACGGAAGCTTGAGCAGCGCGGGCTTGAGGATGTGCCCGTACGCAACGACGACCCCCAAGTCCGGATCGAACGGATGGAGCTCTTCGAGGAAGCTCGGATCCGCAGGCCTCTCGGGTTGCAGGACGGGAACGCCCTCTTCATCCGCCACCACCTTCACCGGTGGCGGAACGAGGTGCGACCGGGAGCGCCCCCGTGGACGGTCGGGTCGCGTTACCACGACGGCCACCTCGAACCCCTCGCCCAGCAGGGCGCGGAGTGAGGGAACGGCGAACTCTGGTGTCCCGAAGAAGACGATTCTCACGTCAACGTTCGGCGCTGGCAGCGGAGACATCCTTGAGATAACCAGACTGCCCCTTACGGAGCTTTTGCCACTTCTTGGTGAGCATGCGACGCTTGAGTGGGCTCAAGCGGTCGAGGAACAGGATGCCGTCGAGGTGATCGATTTCGTGTTGGATGGCGCGGCTCTTGAGCTCGGTGGCCTCGATGCGTTGTCGCTCTCCATCGAGGTTGGTGGTCTCGACCACGATTCGGGCGGCGCGATCGACATCGGCAAAGATCTCAGGAACGCTAAGGCAGCCCTCTTCCGCACGTGTGGTGCCTTCCCGCTCGATGATCTCCGGGTTGAGGAGGACAATCGGGTCGTCGTCGCCAACATCGACAACAGCGACGCGAATGGTCTCCCCCACTTGATTGGCCGCGAGCCCAATTCCTTTATCCGCGCGCATGGTTTCGAAGAGGTCCTCCACCAGCCCACGAACCTCGGCATCGATGGAAGCCACGTCACGGGCACGCTCCCGCAGGACCGGCGACCCCAGAAGATGTATCGCACGAATTGCCACTACTTCTTTGCCTCTTCCTTGAATCCGGACGGATGGACTTCCGCGATGCGATCTCGGTGGATGACCAACCGCGAATCTCCGCTCTTGACCGTGACCCGACTGTCCTTGATGTGGACAATCTCACCGATGACGCCGCCTGCGGTGACGACTTCATCGCCCTTCTTGATCTCCTGCAGCCGCTGCCGATGCTCCCGCTCCTGTTTGACTTTGGGGCGGATGATGAGGAAGTAGAAGATGGCGATGATGGCCAGCATCTGAAACAAGAAGATGGCCATTCCGCCGCCGCCGCCTTCCCCCGCCGGTGCAAAGAAAAAAAACACCTCGTGCATCACTACGTGCCTCGTAGGTTATATCGGTTTAGCCAGTCGTGTTGCCACGACGTGAAGGTTCCTGCGGCGATATGCTGTCTTGCTTGCTCCGCGAGGCGAATCAGGAACCGGACGTTGTGCAATGACAGCAGTCGAAGCCCGAGCAGTTCCTCGGCAACGAACAGGTGTCGCAGGTAGCCACGACTGTAGGTGCGACATGTTTCGCAGTCACACGACGCGTCGAGGGGCTCCCGATCCTCCCGATACGTGGCGTTGCGGATGTTGATCCGGCCATCCAGTGAGAACGCACTTCCGTTGCGTCCGTTTCGAGTTGGAGCGACACAGTCGAAGAGATCGATTCCCCGGGCCACTGCCGAGAGGAGATCCTCAGGAAACCCCACTCCCATAAGATAACGCGGGATCGCGGTGGGCAGCGAAGGCTCGAGGGCATCGAGGATTTCGTACATGGCGCCCTTCGTCTCCCCAACCGCCAGTCCACCGATGGCGATCCCGGTCCACGGTCCCAGGGCCACAATCGAGTCAATCGCCTCTCGTCTCAGTGCGACGTCGGTTCCGCCCTGCGCGATCGGCCACAGCGTTTGCCGTGGGGGGGACTGGCGTGACAGCTCTTCGTACCGTGCCTTGCACCGCCGCAGCCATGCGGTGGTCCGTCTGAGGGCGTCCTGCATCGTCGCTCGATCGGACGTTGCGGGTACCACGTGGTCGAAGGCCATCGCGATGTCCGAGGCGAGCGTCCATTGAATATCGATAGCGGCCTCGGGCGTGAGCCGTCTCCGGGATCCGTCGACGTGCGACTGAAACTCCACGCCGTCGTCGTCGACGGTACGCAATCCCTCGAGCGAAAAGACCTGGAATCCTCCCGAGTCGGTGAGCACGGGACGCGTCCACGACATGAAGCGATGCAGTCCCCCGAGAGTGCGGATCGTGGCCTCGCCTGGCCGGACGTGGAGGTGATAGGTGTTGGCCAAAATCATCTCGGCGCCGACGTTCGCGAGGTCGAAAGGGGACAGTGCGCGAACCGTTCCCAGCGTGCCGACCGGCATGAACGCCGGCGTGCGCACGGAACCGTGCGGTAGTGTGAGCGTGCCCACTCGAGCGCTCCCGTCGGTTGCCTCGATCCGAAAGCCGAACATCGTCATACGATGGCCATGGCATCGCCGTAGCTGAACAACCGGTAGCGCTGCTCGATAGCCTCCGCGTAGGCCGCCCGTATCAGCTCCAGCCCGGCGAACGCCGCGACGAGCATGAACAGGGTGGATTGCGGCCGGTGGAAGTTTGTGAGCAGGGCGCCCACTACCTTGAATTCGTAGGGCGGATAAATGAATAGCTCGGTCCACCCGGTAC
>JBFGJG010000047.1:0-33336 GCA_041577295.1 Gemmatimonadales bacterium | reverse complement strand
CTGTGGATCAAAGACAAGCTGTACATGGAGAAGCAGATCCGTGAAGGGTTGGGGTATGAGGGTGAGGTGCTGTACGCGGAGCACCACGAGTCGCACGCCGCGAGCGCGTTCTTCCCGTCGCCGTTCGAAGAGGCAGGGATTCTCACGATGGATGGGGTGGGGGAGTGGGCGACTGCATCCTTCGGCGTGGGTCGCGGCAACGACATCGAGCTGTTCAAAGAGATCCGCTGGCCGGACTCGCTCGGCTTGCTCTATTCGGCGTTCACGTATTTCACCGGCTTCAAGGTCAACTCGGGCGAGTACAAGGTGATGGGGCTGGCACCGTACGGTGAGCCCAAGTACGTCGATCTGATTCTCAGCGAGCTGATCGACCTCAAAGAAGACGGGTCGTTCAAGCTCAACCAGAAGTACTTCAACTACCTCACCGGGCTCACAATGACCAACGGCGCCTTTGACAAGCTGTTCGGAGGCCCACCGCGTCAGCCCGAGACGAAGATCACCCAGCGTGAGATGGACTTGGCACGCTCGGTCCAGGAAGTGTGTGAGGAGGTCATGCTCCGGATGGCGCGGACCGTCCACAAAGAGACGGGCCTCGAGAACCTGTGCATGGCGGGTGGCGTAGCGCTCAACTGCGTGGGGAACGGACGCATTCTGCGCGACGGACCGTTCAAGAACATCTGGATCCAGCCGGCCGCGGGCGATGCGGGCGGCGCCCTAGGCATCGCCCAACTCATCTGGCACCGTTACCTGAAGCAGGCGCGGACGGTGACGCCAGGAAAAGACTCGATGAGGGGCGCCTACCTCGGACCCGGCTTTTCCGAGCAGCAGATCGAGAGCTACCTGAAGTCCGTCGGTGCCAAGTATCACAAGCTCGAGCGACGGGAGCTGCTCGCGAGGGCTGCGCAGATCCTGTCGCAAGAGAACGTGGTGGGATGGTACAACGGGCGGATGGAGTTCGGGCCGCGTGCGCTCGGATCCCGCACGATTTTGGCGGATGCGCGCAGCCCACGCATGCAGAAGCAGGTCAACCTGAAGATCAAGTTCCGTGAAGGGTTCCGGCCGTTCGCGCCGAGTGTGTTGCGAGATCGGGTCAGCGACTACTTCGAGATGGACTGTGATTCGCCGTACATGTTGCTGGTCGCTCCGGTCAAGCAAGAGCGCCAGATCCCCATGACGAAGGAGCAGACAAGCTTATGGGGCATCGACAAGCTCAACATTCCTCGGTCCGACATTCCGGCCGTCACGCACATCGACTACTCGGCGAGAGTGCAGACGGTCAGTCACGAGACGAACCCGGACTACTACGATCTAATCAAGCAGTTCGAATGCCTCACCGGTTGTCCGGTCGTGGTAAATACGTCGTTCAACGTCCGCGGCGAGCCGATCGTCTGCACGCCTGAAGACGCGTACCGCTGCTTCATGCGGACCCACATCGATTACCTGGTCCTGGGACCGTTTTTGCTCGACAAGAAAGAGCAGCCGGAATGGCAAGAGGAGGGAGATTGGCGGAAAGAGTTCGTCCTGGATTGAGCAAGAAAGCCCAGGGAAGAAAGTTCGGCCTCACGGTCGGGATCGCCTTCCTGGCGCTGACCGGGATCGTGGTGTGGCGGGATCACATGACGGTGGCCTACGTCACGGGGAGCCTCGGTGGATTACTGGTGCTCGGTGGGCTGCTCATCCCCAGCAAGCTAGGACCGATCGAGCGGGCCTGGATGGCCATGGCCCACAAGATCTCGAAGGTCACGACGCCGATCGTGATGGGCATCGTCTACTTCCTCGTGCTGGCCCCTATTGGGTTCGTGGTGCGAACGATCAAGGGCAACCCGCTCGTACGCGTGGAGCACAACGGAAGCCTGTGGGTGGTGAGGGCGGATGAGAAGATCAAAACGGGTGGGATGGAGAATCAGTACTAGAGGGGATAGACGGGATAGAGGGTTACAGAGGAGATCAATCAAATGGCCACAGCAACGCTCATTCGTGAATTCTGGGGTTTTCTGAAAACCCGCAAGAAGTGGTGGCTTCTCCCGATCATCATCGTGATGCTGTTCGTGGGGTCGCTGCTGGTGTTGGCGCAGGGATCGGCACTGGCGCCGTTTATCTACACCATCTTTTAGAAGAAGAGGCAGCAAGGCAGAAGAGGCAGGACTTCCGAACCCTGCCTCTACTGCCTTTTCTGTCTCTCCTGCTTTCGCCCCCACACGATCGCAGCACTGCCGCGATCGAACATTTCACGCTCGACGTTCGAGATACCGTTTTCCTGCATGAGCGCGGTCAACTCCTCCAGCCAGTTCGACTCCCGAATCACCGGCGGTAGCGCCTCGAACATCCCGACCGCGCTCGGCAAGTTTTCCTCCGCCCACCGTTTGCACTCTGCATAGCGATACTCCCACGCCCAGGCTACGGCCCGATCCTGCGGGTAGACGAAGTCCTGCATGATCATGAGCCCGCCTTCCTCGAGATGGGTGCAGAGCTGCGGCACGAGGCGGGAGAGATCAGCGTACTTGGGCAAGTAGCACGTCATGATGACGTCGAAGGTACCCTCGAGCGCTACTTCCTCCGCTGGGCTCACGACGAACTGCACTTTGTCGTCCCTGCGCTCCTTCGCACGCTGCCGCGCCACGGCCAGGTACTCCTCATTGATGTCGACACCAACGACTCGCGCATCCGGAAACCGGTCGCGCAGCATGAAGGTCAGAATGCCCGTCCCGCACGCGAGATCGAGCACGCGCTTCGGATGCTCGATACGCGCGAGCAACGCCTCCTTCCACACACGATCCCTACCCCTGGTGGTGACCTCGACGATTTGGTCGTAGTGGACACCGGTGCCTTCGCCGAAGACCTGGAAGATGACGTCGCGGTTTGCTGGCATAGGTGGCTGGCTCTTCGAGGAAAGTGGGCGAGTTAGTGCTGGTAGTATAGCTCGCGGCGGGATGGGGGTGAACTCTGATCCCGCTGCTGTGGCTGATCCGGCCAATGCCGCTCCTCGCCACTTCCCAATGAGCCCCTCTACACCCCCCCTGCGCCTCCACCAAGTAGAGACTCCCCGCCAACCCCTCTACTTGGAGGTGCTCAAATGCAAGCCACACTTTCCCTCGTGGCGATCGGTGCAGTCGCGCTCTTAGGCTGTAGCGACAACACCGTCGTCTCCCCGGACGGCGCCACCGCAGATCTGCACGCGGTGCCGACATCCGCCGTCTCCAAGGCCCCCGTGGTGACGTTCGCCGATCCGAATATCGTCATCGGCTCGTCACAGCTCCTGCGTCAGCCGAGAGGCGTATCGCTCCAACTCTCGGCGGACATGGAGCCGAATACCGCCGCTTCGATCTGGCTTGTGATCTTCAACAACCCCGCAGGGTGCACCGGCGAGTGCGGTGAAGATGACCTGTTTGGCGACGCGGCTGTTCCGGATGTCGTGTACGCCACCGGTGGCGTCTCGGACGGATCGGGCTCCTTACGGGTCCAAGGTCGCTACAAGGCTGGCGACAACAGCGGATCCTTGTGGGAGATTTTCGGATTCCCAGCCCCCGGACTGATCGACGCCCGGGTTGCTGAGATCCATGCGATCGTGCGCAGCCACGGTCCGTGGATTCCCGGCCGCACGGACATGACCACCACGTTCAATGGTGGGTGCAGCTTCGATGGGCTGCCGGACGACCCTCGACTGGGCCAGCCGGGACCAAATACGTGTAGCGACGAAGCCTTTGCGGTGTATCTGCCGTAGGCAGAGAGGCAGGGGAGGCAGCAGAGGCAGAAGATCTCCATTCCAAATTGCCTGCCTCTCCTGCCTCTACTGCTTCTTGTTTCTCCGTTCCCTCCAACTCCCCGCCACCGCCATTCCAAACGCCACCCCCGCCAATACCGCAAACCACTGATACGCGGGCGTCACCAACAAAAGTCCTGTCGCGAACGGCGTGAGTCCCAAGGCAAGCAGGGTGATTACTCCTCCCGCCCACGTTGCCGGATGGGGTCGTGCCCACAGACCAAAGGGCAGGGCGACGCCTGCAAGCCACAGGAGGCTCACGAGGTTTCGCGGGAGCCAGGGGAACACCTCCAGGTTGTGAATGATCGACCACCCTTCGCCCACGGTGTAACCGGCACACTCAGTGCGGGCGTTGAGGGTCACGCAGTACGACTCATCACGGCGCTGAACGGCGATGCGGAGGGTATCCCCCGGCACCACGCTCACCAGCCACTGCTCGAGCTCGAAGGTTGGGTGTGTCAGCGAGACGCGATTGGAGACGGTTCTGTGGAGAAAGATCAGATCGTCGAAGTCCGGGCCGATGAGCAGGATTTGTTTGTTGTCTTGCTCGGCGATGCTCACGATGGAGGCGAGGCCCGGCGGCGCCGGTCCGGCGATCGCGGTGACGCGTAGCGGTGCGCCTGCGAGCAGCAATGTGCGCACGGTGTCAGAGTTCGCCAGGCGGCGGGAGGGCAATGGAATGTCCCCGACCGCGGCGTCGAGTACTTCACCGTCGTACAGCTCGAGCCCCTCGAGCGTCGGCGTCCACTGTCCCCAGTAGACCGTGCGGGGGAAAGACGGTGCGAACATGAAGGCCGTCATGACGAAGGTGAGGCCTGCCAGCCCACCAGCGGCCAGCGACCACCACGGCGCGCTCCGCGTTGGCGGCGAAAGCCACCGTGGAGCCATGACCACCAGAAAACACCCCACGGCCGTCCCCACACCGTTGAAGACCATGTCGCCAATCGACGGCCAGCGTCCGGGAATCATCAGCTGGGCCAGCTCGATGGCGGTCGACAGTCCGGTCCCAAACAACCATGCGGGAACCGTGCGCCACCTCAGCAAGCCGAGCCCCAGGCCGAGCGGTACGAAGAGGATGATGTTGGCAAGGGTGTCCGAGGCGCCGTGATCGCCACAGACCACACACCAGAAGGTCCAGTCTTCGTTGGCGTCGGTAGTAGGGATGAGCGTGGAGAGGGCGATTACCAGAAGGGGGGCGATGACAAGGCTGCGGCCAAGGAGGACTCGGAATGAGACAGCCATGACTAGTTAGATGACACGAGCGGCGGGAGAGGCAGAAACCACCGTGGGTCGTTGAGAGCCGCTGCCTCCGCTGCCCCTGTTGTGTCCCCGCAACACCCTACCATCCAACGAGATCCCGCTAGCTCCATAACCCCTTCCAATGCAGAAAGTTGAGAAATGTCACAACCCGCGAGGCGGGCGGGCGTTAGGCTTGCATTCCCGGCAACGGATGGTCGGATCGGGCCCGAGTGGGCCCGGCCCAGTATAGCCGGACGCTGACTTGGGAGGTAGCGCTCTGCGGATTCTTTCTTCTTTCCTGGTGATGGCGGCGGTCGCCGCTCCCCTCAACGCTCAGAGCATCACCGCGGGTGTCCTGTCCGGGATCGTGCGCAACGAGGCGACGGTCCCTATGAGGGACGCGCGGGTAGTGCTCCGGACAGAGGGCGGGCTCGAGCGAGCGGTGGAGACGAGCCGAAACGGTCGGTTCGAATTCGCGTTCGTCGAGTCCGGAACGTACGAGTTGGTGGTCGAGCGATTGGGCTACCGGCCTGTTGCCATACAACGCATTGCGGTCCGACCAGGCCGCGAGGTGTCGTTGTCGGTGCAACTCCAACCCATGGTGCCCCCGATCACGGGTCCTGATGTACGGCAGTACGACGCCGGCATCGACGGGATGAGCCGGGCGGGCGCCGAATGGGTCTTCGCTGACCACGAGCTCGAAGTCATGCCGGACGACCAGCGCGATCTCGCTGAGCTGGCGCGGTACACCACCGTGGCCACCGAAGAGCTCGAGACCGAAGGGCTGCCGGGACGCTTCACGGGCGTGGTGGTCGATGGTATCCCGCAGTCCGGCGTGGCGCACCCCGCTCTGGCGACAATGCACAACCGCACGGCGCCGTTTGGCTTCCTTGGTGTGTCCAATGCGCAACTCCTCACCAACGGGTTGGACGTCGAGTGGGGCGGCTTCGCGTCCGGCACCTTGAGCGGATACACGCACCGGGGGAGCAGAGAGTTCCGCGTGCGTGCCCTGGGCGACTGGAGTGGCAACGCGCTGTCCAGCTCGCGACACTTCGATGCCGCCGATCTCTCGCACAACACGTTGCGTGGCGGGGTCATGTTGGCCGGTCCGGTCATTCGCGATACGGCGCACTTTGCCGTGGCCGTGGAAGGCCGTCGCTTCGAGACGCCGCTCCCGCCCGCCTGGGTGGCCACGCCGTTCGACGATCAGGTCCTCGCGACGGCCGCCGGCTTTGGCGTGGACCTCACCGACTACATCGGCGCTCGCAAGATGGAAACGGAGATGGTGTCTTTGTTCGGGCGCTTTGATTGGCAGATCAGCGATCGCTCGAGTGTGAGCGTGCGGACCAACGTCGCGAGCTTCGCGACGCGCAACCCAGAGCTCGGTCCCTGGAGTATCCCCAACCTCGGTTCGGAGATTGAAGCGGCCGACGTTTCGGCTGCCGCCGCGTTCAAGTCGCAACTCTCGCGCTCGCTGGGAATCGAGGTTCGTCTGGGGTTTGAGCTGGTCAAACGGGATTATGAGACCACGGAGTTTCCGGCCACGTTCCTCACCGAAGGCCCGATTGCCTTTGGCGACGACCCGGCGCTGCCCGGCGTCTTCGATCGTCTGGCATTTCACCTGACGCCCGTCTTCCACGCGCAGGCCGGTCAGCACCGCTTCAAACTCGGTGCTGCGGGTACGGTTTCCTCGCTGGATTATCAGTACGATTTCAACCGCGGTGGCGCGTTTTACTTTGGTGGATTGAGCCAGTTCTCGACCGCCACCGGTGTGTTCATGCAGTCCAGCGGATCCACGCCCTCCGCGCGATTCTCATTATCTCAGATTGGGTTCTTCATTCAGGACACGTGGAAGGCCGCTCCCGGTGTCGAGATCCTTGGGGGCATCCGCGTGGACATGGAGTCCCTGCCGATTGACGAGGTCACGCCCAACGCCACGCTCCTCGAACGCACCGGCTTGGCCAACGACGTCTTCGAGGAGAGCACGCTGAAGGTGAGCCCACGCATCGGCATCACGTGGAACGTGGACGAAGCCGGGCAGTGGATCGTGGAGACGGGACTCGGTGTGTACCACGGCCAGATGGACCCGGCCACCATGGCCGAGCTCGCAACCCGGAGCACAGGTGACATGGACCGGACGGGGATCGACACGTTCAGCGATTGGCCGGACATCCCCAATGGTACCCTCGCACCGGAGCTCGGTGAACAGGTCACCCTTCTCGGCCCCGATTTTCAGGCACCCCGCAGTGTGCGTGGGTCGTTTGGGATCTCCAAAGCCTTGGGGCGGGCGACCGCGTTGCATCTCTCGGGTGTGTACCGCCACACGGACTACTTGCCGCGACGTCACGATCTCAACCTTCCGGTCTTCCCCGTCGCTAACGACCAGTTTGGCCGTCCGATTTACGGCGACCTCGTACAAGACGGGTCGTTGCTCGCGGCGACGCCAGGGTCCAACCGGCAGTTCGACGAGTTCTCCCGCATCACGGCGGTGAACCCGGACGGATTCTCCGACTATTGGGGCCTCACAGCGCGGGTGGAGCGGCGCTTCGGCTCGGTCACCATGCTGGCGAGCTATACCTATTCCAGAACCGAAGACAATTGGCTGGGCGGCGGAGGTGCGAGCCCGGACCTGCAGCTGAGTCCGTTCCCCGACAGCCTGAGCGGCGCAGACTGGGCAGAAGGGCGCTCAGACTTCGACGTTCCACACCGGTTCCTCTGGGGCCTCGGCGTCGAGTTCGGCCGTGTACGGCTTGCCGGGTTCTATCGGTTTCAGTCGGGCCGGCCGTTCACCCCTGGCTTCCGCGATGGTGTCGATGCCAACGGCGACGGCTCCTCCCGCAACGACCCGGCGTTCGTGGACGGGACGTTGCCCGGGATGACGGAGCTGTTCGCGTCGTGGGACTGCTTGCAGGATCAAAACGGACGCTTTGTCGACCGCAACTCGTGCCGGGCGCCCGGTGTGCACACGCTCGACTTCCGTATCGCCGTTCACCCAACGAAAAAGTACCCGGTGGCGCTCGTGCTCGACGCGCTCAACGTGATCGACTCCGACGTGGCCGATCGCGATCGGGCCCTTTATCTCATCGATCCCAACGGAGCACTCGCCGTCGATCCCGGCACCGGTGACGTGGCGGTTCCCCTGGTGACCAACCCAAACTTCGGCGAGCCCACGGTGCGCCGATCGACCGGCAGGAAGGTGCGGATTGGGGTGAGGGTGAACTATGAGTAACATAAGGGATAGAAGGTTCCTCGTTGCGATTGTGGCTGTGGGTGCGCTGGGGCTCATGGGCTGTGAAAACGCGGGTTCCAATCGCGTACTGTCGATCGAGTCCGAGGGGGTGGTGGCGGGGTTGGCGTACTTCGACGCGAACGGGAGCAACGCGTTCGAGGGTGCGTCCGACGCACCACTGAGCAGTGTCGGTGTTCAGCTTCTTGCCAAGGGATCGCGTGAGGTCGTCGCCGAGCACACGACCAGTGCAGACGGACTGTTCCTGTTCTCGGAGGTTCCGGTCGGTAGCTACGCCATTGGCGTCGACGCGACGACGCTCGACGACAGCCTCACGTTGGGCGGGGTCGATGTCACGTCGATCGCGCTCAGCCCCGATGATTCGGCCACGGCAAACGTTGCCATCACCTTCCCGACGGTTTCGGCATCCGTGGCACGCAGCCTGGCCGCAGGCACCAAGGTGTTTGTGCACGCCGTGGCGCTGAACGGGCGGGAGACCTTTGGCGACAATACGGTGCACATCTGGGACGGCACGGCGTTCATTCGCCTCACCGGTGTTCAGAATGCGGTGGCCCAGGGTGACAGCGCGCGCTTCCTAGGAAGCCGCGCGACGGGGAACGGGCAACCAACACTCAGCGGCGTGCGCGTGTTCGGCATCGGTGGCGGTGTGGTTCCACAGCCTTCGCAAACATCGTCCTCCGTCGCCGCGCTTGCCGATGGCGGCAGGCTCGATGCGGCGCTCGTGCTCGTAAACGGCGCGGTGATCACCGACACGACCACGGCACTCGGCGGCGACTACGTCGCCACCGTCGACGACGGGACCGGACCGCTCAACGTGGTGTTCGATCAGGACCTGACATTCCCCCTCATGCGGTCGCGCTTCCGACCCGGTGCAGTCCTTAACGTCACCGGGCTCCTGATCTCCTCGGCTACCAGTGGTCCCTGGAACCTCAAGCCGCGGGCGAATGCGGATGTGATTGTCAATTAGGGAAACGGGAGACGGGAAACGGAACGCTGGCGACCATCCCCGGGTGAAGAGCCCGGGGATTGTTTTTGGGGAGCGAGGCAAGTGGCCACTCTGTGTTGCGTTGCTGCAACGGTTTCTGCCACCGTCGTTCCGCCGACCTGCCGTTTCCCATTCCAAGTTTCCCTTTTCCCCCTGTTGTCCGGGCACGTCCATTGCGCACCAGGGGCCCGGATATGACTGCGCACTACTTCACGGTGGACGTCGAGGAGTACTTCCAGGTCTCGGCACTCGAGCCCTATGTCTCACGGGATTCGTGGGCGGATTTCGAGAGCCGAGTGCGCAAGGGTATCGATCGGCTGCTGGAGTTGCTGGAGACCAATAATGCGCGCGGGACATTCTTCGTGCTCGGATGGCTGGCGGACCAGCACCCACAGTTGGTGCGGGAAATCGCGGGTGCCGGTCACGAGGTGGCTTCACATGGCTGGGATCACAAGCGCGTGACGCACCAGACGGCGGAAGAGTTCCGCGAATCGGTGCGTTGCTCGAAAGACCTACTCGAACAACAAGCGGGAGCACCCGTGCTCGGCTTTCGCGCACCGAGCTTCTCCATCGTGCCCGGGCGCGAATGGGCGCTCGACATTTTGATCGAGGAGGGGTACCGCTACGACTCGAGCCTTTTTCCCGTTCGCCGTAGGGGATATGGCTATCTGAACGGTCAGCGGGATCCGCACTGGTTGGAGCGCCCAGCCGGTCGCATTCTGGAGATTCCACCAACGACGTTACGGCGGCTCGGTAACAACCTTCCCGCAGCAGGCGGAGCCTACTTCCGGCTCTTCCCGTATCGGTTGGTGCGTACCGCCCTCGCCGAGTGTCACAGGCGCGGGGTTCCCGGCACTTTCTATATCCATCCGTGGGAGCTGGATGCGGACCAACCACGCCTGCCGGTCTCGTGGCTTACACGAGTCAGGCATTACGGCGGGTTGCGCCGTACCATTCCGCGTCTCAAACGTCTGCTCGCCGAGTTCTCGTTTACCGCCGTGAGCCACAAGGAGGCGGTCGTCGGATGACGTCCGCCGTCGCGGTGCACGCGATTGCAACGGACGCCTCACCGACAGAATGGGATGGGTTCGTGCGGGCAAGCGAGGGGTGGACGCACTTTCATCTATCCGGTTGGCGCCAAGTCATCGAGGAGGTCTTTGGCCACGAGTGTCTCTCGCTCGTCGCGCGTGACGATCATCAATCGATACACGGCGTGTTACCCCTCGTACGGGTGAAGAGCCTGGTGTTTGGCGATTACCTCGTGTCGATGCCGTTTGTGAACTATGGCGGTCCGCTGGGATGTCGCGAGGCGGTGAGCATGCTGAGCGATCACGCCGTGCGGCTGGCGCGCGAGCAGGGAGTGAAGCTGCTCGAGCTGCGCAGCCGGCGAGAGCTCGACCTCACGCTTCCCGTTTCCCATCGCAAGATCACCGTGCTGCTCGATCTGCCGGACGGTGATCCCGATATCCTGTGGAAGAATCTCAAGTCCAAAGTGCGCAGTCAGATTCGTCGTCCGCAGAAAGAGGGAATGACGGTGCGGTTTGGGCTCGAGGAGATCGAGCCGTTCTACGACGTCTTTTCGCGCCACATGCGTGACCTGGGGACACCGTCCTTGCCGAAGAAATTTTTTGAAGTGCTCGGCGACGTCTTTGCAAACGATGTCTGGTTCGGATGCACATATCATCAGGGCAAGCCGGTTGCCGCGGGGTGCGGATTCCAGTGGAGCGATGAGTTTGAGATGACGTGGGCTTCCTCGCTCAAGTCGCACAGTCGCATGGCGCCGAACATGCTGCTGTACTGGCGCTTCATCGAGCAGTGTATTGGTGAAAATCTCCGCGTGTTCAACTTCGGCCGTTGCACACCGGGTGGCGGGACGCATCGCTTCAAGCTGCAATGGGGTTCGCGCGAGCAGCAGCTCTGGTGGTACCAGGCCGGCGCGCGGCTCGGCGTATCGACACCATCGCCCGATCAGGGCGCGTTGAGCTGGGGTCCGCGGATCTGGCAGCGTTTGCCCTTGGCGCTGACGACCCGGTTGGGGCCGAGGATCGTGAAGTACATACCGTAGAAGCGGGATTGGTGGGACTGGCGGCATTTGGTGGGATGGGCGGACGAGGCGGGATTCAACTGAAAAGGGGAAAACTGTTGCGTAGCCCCAACATCGATGAGTGTCGCCGCCCTGACGGTGTGCGGCGCTTTTTCATGTAAGTGATTGTAGTTCAATGACTTATATATCAACATCCGGCGGTGTCAGAAGCGGCTCAGTCCTTCCCAACGGGGGAGGCGACATGTTGGGAGCAAACTCTCTGATTCGGATGCCTTTGGCGGATGCGCTCGCGACGGGCCGTGAGGCGTGGGATTGTCCCTCGGCAAACGGTCGGCAGCGCTCGCCGTTCATGAGTTGGACGTGGTATCGCGCCTGGGCGGACGTTGCCAGCGAGGTGGACGTCGAGCACAGCGAGATCGTCGCGCTCGAGCGGGCGGGGAAGGGCTTCGGGGCAGTGTGTCCGGTGACCGTGCGGCGGATGCGATTTGGGCCGCTCGCGCATGCGAAGACGTTGACCTGGCCGAGTCGCGATATCGGCGCACCGGATCATCTCGACTTGCTCGCGCATGGTGAGATGCCGATCGACGAGCTGGTTCCCGGGCTCGAGGCGCTTCCGTGGGACGTGATGGTGTTTCCCAATGTCGCGCAGGAGGCGCCGAACATGCGTGCCCTGCTAACGGCGTTTCAGGAGCGTGGCTACCGAGTACGGCACCGCCTGCTGTGGGGTTGCCCGTATCTCGATCTTCCCGCGAGCTGGGATGACTACCTGTCGACCCTCTCCTCAACACGGCGGCAGACGTTCCGACGCAAGGAGCGGAAGCTGGCCCGGGAGCACGATGTAGAGCTGGTCGAGTACGGAGCCGAGCGGTTCGACGAGGGGTGGGAGCACCTGCTGCGATTGCATGGGCTACGGTGGGAAGACGGCAGTGCGTTCCAAGGTGCCGGTGTGGACCTGCACCGGGCGTTCGCCAAACGGTTGGCAGACCTCGGCAAGCTTTGGCTGTTCACGCTCAACGTGGATGGCGTACCTGCTGCCGCGTGGTACGGCTTCGCATGGGATCGCACCGTCTACTTCTATCAGGCGGGTCGCGATCCGGAGTGGGAGCGCAAAAGCGTTGGGATCATCCTGATGAACATGATGATCCGGCGTGCGATCGAGCAGGGTTACACCCGCTTCGATTTTATGCGCGGTGAAGAGAACTACAAGATGCGGTGGACCGACCACCAGCGGATGTGCTACGAGTGGGTCGTGTTCCGTCCCGGGTTGAAGGGATGGTGGCTCCGTGGCCAGTACCGTTTGAAGCGGTGGCGTGCGCACCTGAGGTATTGGCGTGAACAACGAAAACGCGTTGGGAACGCGGGAGAGTGACGGCTTGACGCTGTTTCAGACGGTGTTTGCCAGCGGCACCCGAACGTGAGCACGGGCGTCGTAACTGAAGCGGAGGCGCCGGTCCAAACCGACGAGTTCCGCATGGGCCGGATTGGCCGGCACACATTGATATACGGCTTGGGGGTCATTGCCCAACGGGCACTGTCGATCCTCATGCTGCCCGTCTATACGCGGTTCATGACGCCGGCGGACTACGGCGCCCTTCAACTGATCTTTCTGACGTTGGAGATCGCGTCGATCGCGGCGGGCTCGCGGATTGGGTGGGGGATCTACCGCTTCTATCACAAGGCCAAGGACCCGCTGGACAAGAAAGCCGTGTTGTCCACGGCGCTCATGATCCTGACCGTGAGCTTTGGGATCGTTGGATCGCTCATCTTCATCTTCGCGCCTACGGTGGCGCTCGTGGTGTTTGGCTGGCAGGGAGATCTGCCGGTGCTGCTGGTGCGGTTGGGGTGCGCCAGCCTCGCATTCGAAGGGCTCGTGCACGTGCCCTTCTCTTACATCATGCTCAGCCACCGTTCTAAGCTGTTCGTCCAGCTGAGCATCGGAAAGCTGATCTTCCAGGCGATCCTCAACGTCATCTTTCTCATCCCGATGGGCATGGGTGCAGCCGGCGTGCTGTTGAGCACGCTCATTGCGAATTCGGTATTTGGGGTTTTCCTCGCCAGTTTCCTCGTCTACCACGTAGGACGACGGTTCTCGAAGAGCGCGTTCTCGGATCTGTTCCGCTTTGGGCTGCCGCTCGTGCACATGCAAATCGCGACGTTCGTGCTGACGTTTGGCGATCGGTATATCCTCAACCGCGCGGCCGATACGTCGGCGGTGGGCATCTACTCGCTGGCTTACACGTTTGGATTCATCCTCGTCGTGATCGGGTATTCCCCCTTCGCACGCGTGTGGGATCCGATGCGGTTCGAGATCGCCAAGCGTCCCGACCGTGACGCGATCTACGGGCGGGTGTTTGTGTACATGAACCTGCTGCTCGTGACTATCGGGGTGGGAATCGCACTGTTCACAAAGGATCTGCTCCGGGTGATGGCGGATCCGTCGTTCCACGCTGCGGCGGCGCTCGTACCTATTCTGCTCGTGGCCTATCTGCTTCACGCGTGGACCCGATTTCACAACCTCGGGATCTTCATTGTCGAGAAGACCCAACTCTACTCGATCGCGAACTGGGTGGCGGCCGCGGTGTCCGTCGTGGGGTACGTGTTGCTCATTCCCAAGTATCACGGCTGGGGAGCCGCAATCGCGACCGTCATTGCCTTCGTGGTCCGTCAGGTCCTGACGTATCACTGGTCGCAGAAGCTGTGGTACGTGAAGTACAACTGGGGTCCGGTAAACCGCTTGATGTTCGTGGCGATCGTGGTGTGCGTGGCGGCCCAGTTTACCCCGGAGACGACCCTTCCCATGTCCGTGCTGATCCGCGGTGGATTGCTGGTGGTTTACTTCGGAGGCGTGTGGTCCCTCAACATTCTCACCAACGCGGACCGCGCGTTCGTGAAGCGGGCGCTCCGGTCACCGCGACGGGCCATGGCCACGCTGCGGGGTTGAGCAGCAGTTAGCAGTTAGCAGTAAGCAGTAAGCAGAGACGCAAGAGTGAGCGCTCGCGGCCGGTCGCTCCGCCCTGTTCGTTCCCGTTTACGATTTATGGCTTGTTTGTTTACTGCTTACTGCTGCTTGACTTTCGTGAACTTGATTCGCCGAAAGAGCTTGTACGTCGTGTGGTGGCCGATGGGCCGCTGGGTGATGCCGAGCGGTGTCCACTTCTGGATGGCGAGCGGTGCCGCCTTGCCGTGGAGCTCGAAGAGGAGGGACCTCTTGCCAAGCTCGATGCCCAGCCGGCGTTCCTCGACCTGGAGAAGGAGTCGGATGCCTTGCCGTCGTGCCGGCGGATCCGTGTAAGCCTCGTAGCCCAAACACTGATGCTCGGCCACTGGGATCGTGAACTCGAGCTCGGGATCGTACCAATCCTTGCAGGTCACCCACACATAGCTCACGGGCAAGTCGTTCACGCTTCCCACGATGCACACATCACCATTCTCGAACCGGGTTGCGAACTCCCGCTGCTTGATGGCGGCTTGGATGCAATCGTTGGGAAAGCGGACGCGCGCAAGGATCTTCGCTTCCGATGGTGAGGCCTGATGGATTTTCACCGGCACGGCAGTCTCGATGTGAGGCAGTGGTTGAGACAGGTCCGCCTCATACAGCGTGCTCTCGATCCTCACGAACGGCGAGCCCACGCACCGATTGATCACCCGTAACAAATCGTGCGGCGACGGTGGCGTGGGATCGAGCTCGTGCACGCTGAATCCCAAGACGCGGTGCGACTGGTCCGGGCGTGCCCCGGGGGTGGGTCGGACGCGGGATCCGGAGTTGATCATGGACCGTTTACCGTCCGTTTCCGTTGCCATCGCCATCGCCTTGCTGGCGGGCGCTGAGCCAGCCGCGCGCAACGCGACGTGCCTTCACGGCCCAGGGAAAGTTGTGTTTGACCCAGGGCTGCATGCGATAAGACAGGAAGTGGTGTGCGCGGGGCACAAAGCGATCCGAGAACACTGTGATCCGCCCGTGGGTGCGAATGTCCTTGGTCCACCGGAGCTTGTAGTCCTCGTCCATGCCCAGGCAATCGTACTCCCGTCCACCCACGCTAATGACCTTGCGCAGCATCTCGTGCATGAGCACACGCCCTGGTGAGTGCTCGGCGAAGTCAGGATCATAACCGGACTTGAGCGCGTACATGATCCCGTCGTAGTAGAGGTTGTATTCGTACGCGATGGGCTGCCCCTCGTGCTCGAGAAAGCCCAGCACCAACCAGCCACGATCGAAAGCCACCTTTGCGAGATCGTTATAAAAGCGACGCTGTGCCTCTGTCGCCGCGATGGAGGTTCCGTCCTCGTGAAAGCGGCCCTTGGAGGCGATTTCAAATGCCGTCTCCACGGTGTCGGCCGAGTTGGCGACCGTCACGCGCAGCTTGCCGCCGGAGCGTGCGGCGCGCATCTGCTGCCGAAGCGATTTGCGAAACCGCGAACTCAGGCCTGCCATGAATTCATCCCAGGTGGCGGGCAGGGTCAGATAGGGTGAGCGAAGGCTCTCACGCACACCAAAGGCGACATTGCGACGCTCGAATGCGTGGACCAAGGCGTGCGTCAACGGGCACGCCAACGGCACCGGTTCGAGATGCAGCTGATCCCACGCCGGTTCCTGCGCGAGCCAGTAGTCCACGATGGCGTCGACCACGCCATTCGCCGGATCCCGCGTCACGAGGTGGACACGATTCGAAAATGGGTTTGACCAGAACTTGCCCACCCGACAGGGCACGCCGTTGATCAAGATGCGCCGATACGCCATGGGCGCGATGCCCATCAGGTGCTCGCCGCGCCACACCGTGATCACCTGGGGCTCGGCGCTACCCCCAAACGCATCCCACCATGTCCGCAGCCACTCGTACGTCAAAAACGGGATGTTCTGCGGCGAATGCCGCACGAGGTCGTTCCACGGCTCTCGCAGAGAGCTCAGCCGATCGACCGAGTCGATGGTCTCGATCGTGAATTGGCCATCCGAAGGCGTCGGATGCGATTGTCGAGCTGGAAGCACTGCCCACTCCTTTGTTGTCGCCCCCCTATGAGCAACATTTACGCTGTGTGAGGTAAGTGGACTTAACTTATTATTTCACAATTATTTATGACGTATTCCGGGGCTGCGATCAGAGAGGGTTGTTGCGTGGAGCCAACAGCGGTTCTCAACCGGTCACCAAAAGCATGGCCCCAATCCGACAAACACTAAAGGGGATAGCGGGGATACGAGGGATCGAGGGGATGGGACCCTCGGGATAGGCTTGTTTTTCCCTTATCTCATCTACCCCCAAATCCCCTCTATCCCCCCTTGTACAAACATCTTCGGCGCTCCGGTGCATGGTACCCTTCTTGCGCTACCGGGCCGTGCTCTGGGGCGGTCGCATGGGGGGATGGGATTTGCGAATAGAGGGTGAGTCCGAGACCACGAGGTGTGGGTGAACAACGCGGTTCGGGATTTGAACGTGATGATTCTCGCGGCCGGCGTGGGACGACGGCTGTTCCCGCTGACCGAGACGTTGCCAAAGGCGCTGCTCAGCGTGGGTGGGAGCACGTTGCTGGACCGGCAGCTGGGTGCGCTGTTTGCCTGCGGTGTGGAGCGGGAGCGGGTCACGATCATTGGCGGGCATGCGTACGACCGGCTCGTCGAGGCGTTGCCCGCAGGTGTGGAGGCGGTGTTCAACGAAAAATACGAGGAGTGGAACAACATCTTTTCGATCACGCTCGGCCAGCTGCGTGCTGGACCGACCATGATCGTCAATTGTGACGGTTTCTACCACCCGGAGATCTTTGCGCGCGCGGTCGATCATCACGCAGACGATTTCCTCGTCCTCGATACCGTGAAGCGGCTGGGTGATGAGGAGATGAAGGTGCAGTACGAGAACGGAGCGCTCGTGAAGATCGCGAAGTCGCTGTCACCCCAAGAGGCCCTCGGCGAGTACATCGGCATCGCTCGGTTCAGTCACGAGACGTTTCTCCGTGTTCGCCAGGCGGCGAGCGAGATGATCGACTGTGGGGAGACCGACTGCTGGTACGAGAGCGCGATCGAGCGGGTGGCGCAGAAACAGCCGGTCGGGATGGTGGACATCGGTGGCTTACCATGGACGGAGGTCGATGACAAGCATGACTTCGCGCGGGCGGTCACGCTCGCCGCGACAAACGGGGTGTTTGGAGGCTAGATGCGTGTAATGTGGTCTCCGACGTTCCTCGTGGGTGGGCCCCGCGAGATCGCGGTGCCTATGAACCTCACCGTCGAAGCAGCAGCCATTCAGCGCGTGTCGTCGGTGATACGGGACGTGGGGCTAGAGGGTGCGCGGCTCGTCGTGGCTTCAGGACCCGGACCTTCCAAGCCGTTTGGTGAGCAGATCTACGGTGCGCTGGCCGCATCACCGGAGCGATATCTGGTTCGCGGCAACCGACGTGAAGACGTCGTGGGGCTGGATGTCTTCTGCGCTCAGCACAACATCGAGGGGATTATCGCCGTGGGAGGTGGACGAGTCATCGACGTGTGTAAGATGGTCGCGCGCCACCGCAACTTCCCCGTGCTCGTCGTGGCCACTGCGCTCTCGAGCGACTGCATCTCCTCTCCCATTGCCGTGATTCGTGAGATCGATAGCTCGGTGAGCGTGCCGGCACAAATGCCAGTGGGCATCCTCATCGATCTGGATGTCGTCAAGCACTGCCCACGGGATGTGTTGCTCTCCGGCCTGGGCGATTTGCTCTCCAATCACTCCGCGTCGCTCGATTGGCAGCTGGCGGTCCGGGCAGGCAACGATCGCTGGGATGGATTCGCCGACATGCTCTCGCGGCAAGCGGCCGAACAAGTCTTGCTGCTCGAGCCCGAGGAGTTGTTCGCGCGCGACGGACTGGTACGGTTGGCGGAGGGTCTGGTCATGAGCGGCATTGCGATGGCGATTGCCGGCAGCAGCCGCCCGTGTAGTGGCTCCGAGCACCTCGTGAGCCACGCGCTCGACCAGTTGAGACTCGGCACGGGTAGCCACGGGCAACAAGTCGCGCTCGGTGTGCTCTACGTCCACGCCCTGCGCGAAGAGTTGGGCCTCCCGACGGTTCCCCACGATGTCGTTCGCATCATTCGCACGTCCGGGCTGCCGACCACGCCGGAAGATGTCGGTGTGTGTCGCACGGACTTTCTGCGTGCGCTCGCTCACGCACCCTCCACGCGCCCGGGACGGTACTCGTTGTTCAGCGAGCCGCGGCCGCTCGAAGTGCTCGAGAAAGCGTACCAACGCGCATTTGAAGGGATGAAATCTTGATGGGCGAGCCGCTACGAGCGCTCCCGGTTCCGAACATGGTGAAGAGTCCCCTCCTCCGCTTGCTGGTGCGGTATTACGAGCACGCGATCGAGCGGGGCCGTCTGGACGTGCTGTTCATCGTTGGGCACATGCGCTCTGGATCGACCTTGTTGCTCCACATCTTGAACAGCAATCCGGCAATCACCGGCTATGGGGAGACCCATCGCGAGTATCGGAGCAGGCGGGATTTTGCCCGTCTCACCCTCGACGTGTGCCGGTCGTTCCGCAGGCTCCAGCCGCGTGGACGGTACGTGCTCGACAAGATTCTCTACAAGGACTACATCCTGAATCCAGACCTCATCCACGATGCGCGGTTGAAGCTCGTCTTCTTGGTCCGGTCCGCAAAGGAGAGCATCCCGAGCATCATCCGGTTTCAGCCACGATTCATCAAGACTGAGCAACAGGCGCTCGAGTACTATGTCAAGCAGCTCAAGATGGTCCGTGACTACGCGCGGCGGAAAAACGACCGGCAGCGAAGCTTCTTTCTCACGTACGACCAGCTGACCCAACACACCCAACCGCTGCTCGCCGATCTCACCAAGTTTCTCGAGCTCGAGACGCCGCTGTCGGAGCGGTACGAGACCATGTGGTCCACCGGTGAGCGTGGTCCACACGGACTCGGTGATGATTCACCCGAGATCCGAGCCGGCCGAATCGTGCGGAAGCGACCACGGAAAAAGCTACGGTTGGCACCGGACACGACGCGCATCGGACGCGAGGCGTACGAAGAGTGTCTCGCGGAGCTGCCGAGCTTCTGCGCTAACTTCGTGAGCACCAACGGTGATGGGAGCGCGTAGGGGGTTGGACGAGCTATGATCGCTGCGGTCATCATCAACACGATTTCCAAGCTCCTCCGGCGAGGCCCCTTCCACGCCGTGTATCTGGCGACGCACCTCATGCCCCGCCGGAAGGACCTGTGGGTCTTCGGCTCGTGGCAGGGGCGGCGGTTCGCGGACAATGCACGGTACCTCTTCCTCTACTGCGCGCAGAACGTGCCCGGCCGTCCACGGTGCGTATGGATTTCGACAAACAAAAGCATCGTGGTACAGCTCCGCGAGGAGGGGCTCGCCGCGCACTACAAGTGGAGCGTGAAAGGGCTGTGGACAGCGCTCAGGGCAGGGGTCTACGTGTTCGACTTTCGCAGCTCGGACGTCTCGTACGCCCTCTCGGGTGGCGCAATCCGAGTGAACCTGTGGCACGGTGTGCCCCTCAAGCGCATCGAACGGGACATCGAGGATCCAAAGCATCCGCACAACAAGGCACGTTACGGGTCGCTGCCGGCGCGAATGATCTACTCCCTGGTCGACCCGCAGATCTATGAGCGCGCCGACTACATCGTCGCTACGGGGCCCGATCCCGATCGGTTCTTTCAGACCGCATTCGCCATGCGTCAGGATCAGGTGATGGTCACCGGATATCCCCGAAACGACGCGCTATTTGGTGACCCGTGGACGCGCAAGGCCTCAGGAACGATCGATGAGACCATCCGGAAGCAACTACAGCGTGACCGTGAGAATGGGTATCGCATCATAGGATACTTCCCCACATGGCGGGACGTGACGATGGTCCGCGGCAGCCTGTTTCAGGTACCGCTCCCCATCGAAGAGCTCGAACAGGTTCTCGAGGCGCACCGCGCGAAGCTGTACTGCAAGCTTCATCAGCAGAGCAACGCCGTGTTGACCGGCGCGGACGAAAGCAACCACGTGGAGCTACTGCCGTCGCAGGTCGATATCTACCAGCAGCTGCCCCTGATGGACGCTCTGATCACGGATTATTCCTCCGTGTACTTCGATTTCTTGCTGCTGGACAGGCCGGTCCTGTTCTATGCGCCGGACCTCGAGGAGTACCGCAAGTACCGGACGTTCTATTACGACTACGACGAAGCCACACCAGGACCCAAGGCGTTTACGGGCGAGGCGCTGGTCGAGGCGGTGCGTGAGACGCTTGCGGACTACGTGGGCGCTTGCGAGCGCTGGGCGGCCGATCGTGAGCGCGTGCGCCAGATGGTGCACAGCTTCGTCGATGCGTCGTCGTCCGAGCGATGCCTGCAGGAGATCCAGCAGCACCTGAGCAACGGTGCTGGGCGGGGGCATTCCTCCCACCATGACGGCTAGCCGGACTTTCTCACTCGAGGATCAGCGGACATTTGCTGAGCTCTCGGGTGACGCGAACCCAATGCACGTAGACCCCGTTGCCGCCCGCAGGCTGTTGTTTGGCAAGCCGGTGGTGCACGGCGTGCACGCCCTCCTGTGGGGACTCGACCGGTGGCTCAACGATCGCCAGGGCGACGAGGCGGTGACGCTGCGTGGAATTGACGTGGCGTTTCAGACGGCCATTGGCGTCGGTGACGAGGTTACCTGCACCGCAACGAGTTCCGATGCGGAGACGGTCGAACTAGAGCTTGCAACGGACATGGGCAAGGCGGCCCGCGTGCGCGTGAAGTGTACGGATGGTGCGGAGTCGGTGAACGGCCGACTTCCCGAACACGGAGCACCGCTCGCGTGTCGTGAACAGACCCCGGACGCGATACAGTCGCTGCAAGGCGTCTTACCGCTGTATGTCAACCCACGGTTGCTCGAACGTCTCTTTCCCGTCTTAGCGCGACGAGTTTCCGCAACGCAGCTGGCGGAGATCCTCGCGACGACGCGACTCGTTGGAATGGTCTGCCCAGGGCTGCACTCGGTGTACTCCGGGCTCAGCCTCGAGCTGGCCGGTCAGTCCGGCGCAACAGCCGAGCTCGGGTATCGGGTGACTAAGTGCGATCCCAGGTATTCCGTCGTGCAGATGAAGGTGGATGGCCCGACTGTTTCTGGCTCGATCAAGGCGTTCCTGCGCCCACAACCAAAGCGGCAGGCCACGCTTGCAGAACTTCGCAAAGAGGTCAAACCAGGCGAGTTCGCAAGTCAACGAGCGCTGGTCGTGGGCGGTTCTCGTGGTCTGGGTGAAATCACCGCCAAGCTCCTATCGGCGGGTGGTGCCGACGTAGTCATCACATATCACAGCGGCGTCACTGATGCGCGTCGTGTTGTGAGCGACATCGAGGCCGGGGGTGGCTCGGCATGCTGTGTCCCGTTCGACGTGTGCACCGTCTCCTCGGACGCATTGGCGACCGTCGAGGGTGAGCCAATTACGCATCTCTATTTCTTCGCCACGCCGCATATCGATGGAACCAAGGGAGGCTTCTCACCGGCGCTCTTTCAGCGGTTCTGTGACTACTACGTGACGGGCTTCTACCGGACCGTGCACAGGTTGCAGACTCGAGGCTGGCTGCCCCGCGGCATCCTGTATCCCTCGTCCGTCTTCGTGGAAGACGGCTCGAAAAACTTTGCCGAGTACGCGGCCGCGAAGATGGCGGGGGAGACCCTCTGCGCGTATCTGGAGCAAGCGTTTCCAAAACTCAGCGTCCTGCGACCCCGTCTCCCACGGGTCGCAACCGATCAGACCGCGAGCCTCATTCCGATCAAGACCGAAGACAGCGTTCCGGTCATGCTGCGTCACTTGCGAGAGCTGGAGTTGCGAACATGAGTACGACAGTGCGCGAGGACGCTGCGAACGCGGCCGCACCGGAACGCGCCGCGGGCGGCAGAGACGAGTCCCGTTGGCTCGTGCGACTGCTTGGGCCTCTTCTCGTGGTGGTGATCTCCATCGTTCTTGCATTGGGGTTGGGGGAGATCGCCATCCGCATCGTGGCGCCGCAACATCTGATCGTCGCCCGTCCCGACGTATGGGCACCGGTCGATACCCTGGGGCACGCCAAGGTGGCCGGCATCGCGACGATCCTCAACCAAGGGCCTCGGCCGGTGCAGTTCTACACCGACTCGCTCGGTTTCCGTGTGGGGGCCAACGGTCAAGAACCCGGCAAGAAGCGCGTGCTGATCTTGGGCGACTCGTTCATGGAAGCCCGTGAGGTCGAATACGAGGAGAGCGTGGCGGGGCTACTGGATTCGACGTTGACCACGGAGCTGGGCTACCCGATCGAGGTGTGGAACACTGGGGTGAGCGATTGGGGACCGTCGCACTACTTGCTACAAGCAAAACGCCTCCTTGGCACATACGAGTTTGATGTGGTACTGCTCTCGATATTTGTGGGGAACGACGTCATGCCACGAAAGGTGGAGTACTTTCCGCCGCGCGCTCCTCGGATGCGTCACAGGTTCCACGTGCCCAAACGTCTGACCGCGTCTGCGGTGGTCGAGGGCGTACTCTACCCCATGAACGACTTCTTAGAAGAGCGCTCACATCTGTTTCTGTTTTTGAAGTATCGTCTTCGGGCGGTGTTGATGGGCTTTGGTCTAACGGCCGATTACTTCCCCTTCTCGCTCCTTCGCAGTGAGGCGAACTCGACGAGTTGGGAAGTGACCGCAGAGATCTGTCGCGAGATCGCGGACCTCGCGCGGGAGCAGGGTCTCGAGACCGTGGTGGTCATCATTCCGGCCATCCAGCAGATCGACTGGAAGGTGGCCACTGTGTTCCTCGAGGGCTTCCAGGTCGATTCATCGGCCGTGGACATCGATCAGCCAAATCGGATCTTGGTTGGCAAACTACGTGAGCGCGGGCTCGATGTGGTGGACGTGCTCCCGGCGTTTCGACAGGCACATCAGAATGGCACGACCCTCTACGAGACCGTTGGATGGCATCTCGAGCGTGATGGCCATCGCATCGTGAACGATCTGCTCTGGCCAGTGCTCGCAGAGCGGCTGCGGAACTAGCGCACCGGCCGATCGGCCTGCGGCTCGGCGTGTTGACCCGCGTCGATCACCTCGTCGAGACGCCCATCCTCGTCGCCCACACGCTCGCCGCGTATCTTCACGATCCGCGCCGGAATCCCCACCATCACGGCGTCATCAGGTACATCGTCCATCACCACGGCGTTGGCGCCGATGTACGCCCGGTGGCCGATCCTGACCGGCTTGATCACCTTCGCGCCCGGTCCGAACCGCACCCGGTCACCGATTTCCTTGACCCCCCAGTTGATCACGACACCGTGTTGCACGAGGCAGTAGCTGCCGATCTTGCCCGGTGGGAGGAACACCCCGGCCCAGGTGTGAATCACGAGCCCCGGTCCGATCTCGGCCTGGGTTGGGATATTGACGCCCGCAAAGCCGCGTATGAACCAGGCGATGGGCGTGTAGATGACCAGTAACACCTCGCGGAGAACCGGTATCTTGAGCTTGAGTGCCCAGTGACCGAAGCGGTATATCAGGACGGCCTGGGTCCCAGGGTTGGTCAGCTCGTTGAGGAGGCTGTGACTATTTACCCGCCGCGCGCGACGGAGATCTTCACGAATGTTGTCGAACATGTCTCATTGGGTGCCATGACTGTGCGTTGCCTCGCTCGAGGCCAACGACCTTCGGTGACGGATTTCAACGCGGCACATCGTGTGCCACACCTTTCCCCAGTCAAAACGTAAAGAGTTTTCATCTTGGTGCCAAAGCTCATCGTCCGACGATA
The DNA here is from genome assembly GCA_041577295.1 of Gemmatimonadales bacterium. GTDB lineage: Bacteria > Gemmatimonadota > Gemmatimonadetes > Gemmatimonadales > GWC2-71-9 > JBDHDH01. The sequence goes on along the minus strand of JBFGJG010000047.1, from coordinate 9,336 downwards.
CGAACCCAGCGATGGGCCCGCGATCGACCGGCTCAACGAACGGTTGCGTGCAGGGGGCGTGGAGTACGACGTCTACGGCGAGAACGGGCAGCGGTCCGGTGAATCGGAGCCTCGGCCGCTCAAAGAACGTTTCTTCGTGGCCGCTGAAGGTGAGGAGATTCGCGGCGGGATCTGGCTCCGGGAGCATCAGTTCTCGTTGAATGGTTCCGACATCGAAGCGGGATGGGCCAAGTATCCCGTGAGCGAATCGCTGATCGATGGGGCCTATCGCGGAGTTCCGGCGGCGCTCGTGTTGAAGCTCATGCGAGAGCAACCGAATCTCATGACGCTGGGGTTGGGCGGTCACGAAGGCGCGTTTGCCCGTCTCGTTGCGGGCATGGGATGGAAAGGTGATTCCGTCCCGTTTTTGGTGCGAATCGTCCGGCCTGCCAAGGTGCTGCGCGAGCTTCCGGTTTTTAGAAGCACCAAAAGCCGTCGTCTCGTCGCCAACGCGCTGGCGTCGAGCGGCCTTGCATGGCTCGCGCACCAGTCGGTCTCGCGTGCGTGGCGTCTCGTGAGCCGGGTGGGAAGAGGGTATCACGCCGAAACGATCTCGACGTTTGGCAGTTGGGTGGACGATCTCTGGAACCAGACTCGTACGCGCTATGGACTGAGCGCATGCCGCAACCAGCGGATGCTGGAATGGCTCTACCCGGAGGAGTTTCCGCACATGATGCGGTTTCGGGTGGAACACAATGGTGACCTCGTGGGGTGGATCGCGGTCATCGCGGTCGATATGTCGCGGTCACGACGCAGCCGAGCGTTTGGCGATCTCAAAGTGGGCCTTCTGGCGGATGCGTTCGCGGCACCCGAACACGCTGTGGGCGTCCTGGCAGCTGGGGTCGATGCGTTGGCGAGCTCCGGCGTGGATCTCATCTTCACGAACCAGTTTCATCCCGCGTGGATTCGCGCCGTGAAGCGGCTTCAGTTTTTTCCCGGGCCCACGAACTTCGCGTTTTACCGTGCGCCCAAGATGGAAGCGCGGTTGAAGGACCCGGAGGTGCAGCGTTTGGGAATCTTCGTGAACCGTGGTGACTGTGACGGGCCGAGGTTTTGGTAGGGGCGGGATCAGGGGGATTTGGCGGTAGAGAACACCGCCTCGCTACGCCCCTTCGCGAGCACAAGTTCGCACGGGCTATGTGGGATCCCAAGCAAGGCAACGCTCACTGACGCTCGCTGCGGGGGGCAGCGAGGCGGCTTTCTGATTACTCCCTACTCCCTACTCCCTGGTCGCTGCTCCCACTGTCTTGCGGTGCCGCCAACTGTTTCTGCGCCGAGGGCCTGAGACGCACTGGTGGCTCGTGATGCACCGTGGGTAGGCGCGGACCCTCGAACGATCCCCATCGTTTCTTACCTTTACGTCCCGCCATGGCGGCGGCGCGGTCGGCCGCCGTCGGCATCGACATCGCAAAGAGGAGATGGTTTGCGATCAACAACGTGTACAGCCAGTGCACGTACAGCTGCGCGTAGAACAACGAATTGCAGAGGTACGCGAACATCGCCAGTTCGAGTCCCAAGGAGATGAAGCGGAGATCGAGCTTTCCTCCTGAACGGGAGTGCCACGCCTGCAAAAAGTCCGGTCGGCGGAGTTTGCGATTGTTTTTCCAGAAGTCCACGATGAGCCAAATGAAGAGCAGGGAGCCGATGATGCCGAACTCACTGAGGATCTGGAAGTACGCGTTGTGAAGGTTGCGTGAGTACAGTCGTCCCGGGTTTTCATATCCCGGGATCTCACCAAACGCGAAGTAGCTGGCGGCAAACGGGCCGAAGTTCGTGGCCCCAACGCCGATGATCGGTCGCTCCGTCCACACCCTCGTCGCGGCTTTCCACAGCTCCCATCGGTCGCGCCCCGTCCCTTCGCGGGCTCCCTCGGTGAACGTCGATTCCATTTCCGCCCAGAAGGCGCCCTCTTCGTGCATCAGGCCGGCGCCGCCGATGACGAGCACCACCGCGAGGATCGCCCCGGCGGCGGCGATCGCCTTGCGTGGCGAGCGCACCCAAAGCACCACAATCACGGCACCCGCGGTCAACACGGCCCCACGGGCAAACGACGCGACGACGCCGAGCACGCAGTATGCGGCCAACGCGAACGCGATTCGCTTCAGCCATTTGTGGTTGGTCGCCAAGCCGTAGTAGAAACACAGACCGATCCCCATCACGAGCAGGGATCCCACGCCGTCGGTGTTCGCATATCCCGGGTGCCAAAACACCATTGCCGAGAACCTGGCGTGGTACGCCCACCAGGCGAACTGCCACATCAGCATGAGCACGATCGGGATGGCCTGGGTGGCCTTCCGAATGAACACGAGCGTGCCCAGCCCAAGCAGATAGAACAGGATCAGACCCTGCGTCGTTTCCCACGCCTGGCCCCGGTTGAAGGCCAAGGGCACCGTGACGAACGCGAAGCCTACGTAGGCTGCGAGCGCGGGGTACATCGTCCAGCGGCGCGCCCACGCCAGGATCATAGGACCCTGCACGAGCATGATGAGCACGAGCGGGACGAAGGCGATGGAGCCAAGCCGGTTGAGCGGCCCGGCGCCAAAGCTCGCCAGCCACCGGTGTGGATCGAAGACGATCAGGAACCACAGAAAGTAGATGTACCACACCAGCCACTTGCCCGAGGACGCCGTGACGCGGGTGGCTCGCCGGGCCTGACGCGCACCCATCAAGGGCACCGCGTGGGTCGGCGTGGTCGAAAGTGGTTGGGGCGTGGTCATTGCGAGCTGTGGTGGCTCCCGGCACTCGAGAAGTCTAGGGGTGCAGACGTCTCTGTGGGAGCAATCGCCGTACCAGCAGCACGGGTTGTAGGTCACAGTTGTGGGGCCACGTTCGTCGCATTTTCCGGAGCCGTATCAGCAGGGTGTTGCGGTGGTGCAACATGGAGACATCCGCCCGGCTCGTCAGCACCGGGACTGGTGCGGGAGGCGGGAGAGGCAGGGGAGGCAGGAGAGGCGGAAGTGCTTTCCACACATGTACATACTGGCCAACCCTCACAGGCCCTCCTCAGGCACGAGTAATGCTGTTCAGCCCGGCGTCCGAACCGCGATTTCGCCACTCCTCAGGAGGTCTAGCGCACTCCCTGTGTGGTCGTGATGATGATGAGGCTCACTCGCATTCCGCCAACCTTGGCTGCTCCGTCCCTCGGCGCGTTGACTCGCGGCGCGGTGGCGCTGTTACGGCCGTCGTCGTTTCGCGGCCGGCTCGAGCACGAGGTGCGCACGCTCTTTCCGCGTACGCACCCCGTGGGCTTTGCCAGCGGACGGGCCGCGCTCGCCAAGGCGCTGATCGTTGCCATGCGCGCGACGGGGCGTCGGGTCATCGTGCTTCCCGCCTATACGTCGTATTCGGTTGCTGCTGCCGCGGCCATGGCGGGTGCTCGTGTCCGCCTGTGCGATATCGATCCGATCACGCTGGACTTCGATCGCGACGACCTCCGCGCCTGTGTCGATGACCACGTGGCAGCTGTCGTGCTCGGGAATCTGTACGGGTATCCCTCGCGAATCAGTGATTTGCGATGGGTTCGTGAACGAGGGATCATCGTGATTGACGACGCCGCTCAGGCCCTCGGCGCTATCGATGTCGGCGATCCAGTGGGGAGCCGTGGGGATCTCGGGGTGCTCAGCTTTGGCCGTGGGAAGTGTGTGACGACGGGTGACGGTGGCGCCTTGCTGGTTCATACCCCGGCCTTACGGGCCCATCTCGGCAACGGAGGCAACGAGCCGACCCGGGGCGCGGTGGAGCTCGCCATGGCTGCGGCCGTCAAGCTCTCTTCCAGCGTCACGATGTTTGGGGTGATGAGCCGGCTTCCTGGTGCAGGGATCGGCGAATCGACGTTCCAACCCGAGTTCGCGATGGCCCCGGCCCCGTCATCGGTGAACGGCCTCGCGGCCGACTTGACCACCTGCGTCTGGCAGCAACGGGAGACGCGCACCGGTGTGGCCGAGCTGTGGATGACCGCCTTACGTGACTGCCCGGCTCTCCGGGTCATCGTGCCACGCGGGTCGACACAGCCGGCGTACCTTCGCTTCCCGATCTTGGCGACCGACGTTGACGCGCGTCGCCGGTTGACGCAACGCTTTGCGAGGCGTGGGTTCACCTACGTGTCCTCCTATCCCACGACTTTAGGAGCCATCGAGGCGTTCCGCGGTTGGTGCGACGAACGCCCGACGCCCAAGGCCGAAGCCTTTGCGGAGTGCGTGATGGCGCTTCCTTGTCACGCGCGTGTCTCGCGACGTCGTGTGGCACGCGTCGCCAAGTTGATCAAAAAGTCTTCGATATCCGTGACGGACCTACACAACCTGACCAACCCGCTCATTTCGTCCAAGGTGTAACCATGCAGGACATTATCGCCGAACGTTCGTTCTATGATGCACTCTTCGAGGCCAACCCGGAGAACGAGCACATCACGTCTGGTTATGACGAGCTTCATGCGCTCGCATTCCCCTCGGCCCCTGACGGTCTCGTGCTCGACCTGGGGTGCGGGACTGGAGCGCACGCTGTGCGCATGGCGCGCCGGGGGTACCAAGTGCTTGCCGTCGATCTCACCATGCCCGGTGTCCGGGCGGCCCGTGACCGATTTCGGCGGGAAGGACTCGAGGGTCACTTCGTCGTCGCCAACGCCGAAGAGTTGCCGTTCCGCGACGGCATGGCGTCAGTGACCTGGACGTCGTTGCTCCTCCATCACTTTCCCAAGCTCGATCGTCTCGAGGGTGAACTCGGGCGGGTCACACGTGGAACCCTGATCGCGTTCGAGACCAACGCCGGGAACTTCGTGACCTGGTTTGCGATGAACGTCGTGAACCGCATGGTCGGGATGCCTGGCATGACACGCAACCAGCGCGCGCTGTGGCCGCGCAAGACCGCCCGGCGATTGGCCCAGCACGGGTTTCGCCAATCAGCGCTGCACTATATCCACCGAGCGTGGGCGGATCGTCTGAGCTTCGTTCGTCGCCTGTACACGACCGTCACGAGTTGGCTGCCGGAGCGTATGCAGGCTAACAAGTTCTTGGCAGTCTACGAGAAGGTCGACGGGTGACCACCCCACAGGAGTGTCCAATCGTCGTCTTTGGCGACGACTGGGGTCGTCGTGTCTCTTCGATGCAGCACGTCTTTCGCGAGATCGTCGAACGGCGGCGGGTGGTGTGGATCAACGGCATTGGGCATCGGGTTCCGAGCCTTCGAGCGGAGGACCTGCGCCGGGCTTGGGAGAAGGCGTGGTCGATGGTGGGGCAGGGACCGAAGCTGCCGGTGGAGGCCGCGTTCGATGATCGAAAACCCGAAATCATCCTACAGCCGCGCGTGCTTCCCTGGCATCACTGGCACACGGTGGCTGCCTACAATCGCCGGACACTGTTACGACTGATTCGCGGTGCATTGGATCAACTAAACACGTCGGCGCCACCAATGTTGGTCACGGGGTCACCGCCGTCGACGGTTGTCGTGGGACGGATCGGTGAAGTGGCGTCCGTCTACTTCTGCATGGACGATTTTTTGCACCTGGCAGGTGTGACGAACGAGATGCTTGGTCCACTGGAGCGTCGCCTGCTCCGTCGCGTCGATGCCGTGGTGGCCACCGCAGAGAGCCTTACTCGCTCAAAGGTCCCGCGCACCGGCGCGGCGCATTACCTGCCGCAGGGTGTGAATTTCGAGCACTTCGCGACGACACGATCAGTACCCGAGGAGCTTGCCCATCTTCCACGCCCGATCATCGGCTTCGCTGGTGGTGTGAGTGCCTGCTGTGATTTTTCACTGATTCGCAAGATCGCGGATGCTAACCCGTCGGCGTCCGTCGTATTCGTCGGGCCAATCGCTGTCGAGGACACCGCTGTGCTCGACCGTCCGAACATCCATCTGCTCGGCCCGCGACCGTACAGGGATCTTCCCGCATACGTCCAGGCGTTCGACGTAGGGCTGATCCCGTACCTCCTGAACGAGTGGACCCTCGCGGTCGATCCACTCAAGCTGCTCGAATACCTCGCGGCAGGAATCCCCGTGGTGTCGACCGAGATTCCAGAGGTCTTGAAATACCGCGACGCCATCGCGGTGGCGGATTCAGAGGACGCATTCATCAGTGCCATCAGTCGTGCCCTCAACCCCAACGGTGGCGCTGCGGCCGCACGCCAATCGCGGCAAGGGATCGCGCAACAACATTCGTGGCGACACCGAGCCGACGCTCTGCTCGACATCATCGATGGATTAGCCGCGCGAAGGCTCCGCCGCCGGGCGGTGGTGGGCGCATGACGTCGTCGTGGGTTTGCCTCATGTATCACGACGTATTGCTACACTGTCCCCCTTCCGATGGGAGTCCGGAGTTCTTCGGCGTGTCTCATGACGCCTTCCGGGAACACCTCGACGTGCTGCAGGAACTCGGGGTCGCGGGGTGCTCGCTCGCGCAAGCGCTGGACCGCCGAGGAGAGAACTGCGTGGCCATCACCTTCGACGACGGCAATCTCGGTCAGTACGAGCGTGCCTTTCCCGCGCTCCTCGAGCGTGGGATGACGGCCACGTTCTTCATACCAACGACGTGGGTGGGCCGACCGAATTTCGTGACGTGGGATCATCTGCGCGAAATGAAGGCGGCTGGCATGTCGATTCAATCGCACACACGAACGCACGCGTACTTCTCTGAGCTCGACGCGGCGACCGCACGCGAAGAGCTCGTGGGATCGAAGGCTGAGTTGGATGAGGCACTGCAGCAGGACACCAATCAGATCGCGCTGCCCGGCGGATTCGAACCACGGGCCGCCTTATGGTCCCTGATTCAGGAGGCCGGGTATCGAGTGGCCGCCACCTCGCGGTGGGGTCTCAATACGGCGCTCAGCAATGGTACCGGTGGACCGCTTCGCGTCCGGCGCTGCTGGGCGCTGGGCGATCCGGCCCGCGATGAATTCCGCCGCATCGCGATTGGTGATCGTCGCCTTGCCGCGCGCCATTGGGTACGCCGAGCAGCATTGGAGCCGGTCAAGTCGCTGTTGGGCGCTCACCGTTACCTCGAGTGGCGGGGACGGTTTCTCAATCTGATGGGCAGACGTGAGGAAGAGGCTGAATGAACTTCGATGAACGATTGCGCGACGTATTCGCTTCCGTGCTGGGAGTCGACGGCGCTGCGCTTGGCGATGAAGACTCACCTGATACCATCGCGGCGTGGGATTCGGTCGCCCACATCCAGTTGTTGATGGCCATCGAAGCGGAGTTCGGCGTAGAGTTCGATCCCGGCGAGATCGCCGAATTGGTTTCTGTCTCCATGATCCGCCAGCGCCTTCAGGAGGAAGGCGCGAGCGCGGGGTGAGCTCGTGCGGTCAGCATGACCCTCGACATTCGCAACATTCCTGAGGATCTGCGGCCCGCGGACTACACGCGGCTCGCTCGCGAGATTCACGCGAACACCCCTGCGCATCTCGAAACGGTGAAGGTGGCGATGCTCGGCACCTTCACGCTGGATTTCGTCGCGCCGTTCCTCGTAGTGGAGGGTGCGCGTCGAGGGCTGCGCGTCACGCCGTACTTCGGACGGTTCGGGCAGTTCGAGCAGGAGGTGGCCGATCCGTCATCGGGGCTGCGCCAGTTTGGCCCGGACGTCATCGTGCTCGCCATGCGGGCGGAAGACGTCGATCCCGAGGCCATGGTACGCTACCACGCGTCGGGGGGGAAGCGGTTCGAGCAACTCGCGGATGATCTGATAGATCGATTACACGGGATCATCGGATCGGTCCGAGGCTGGTCGCGGGCGCCCGTGCTGGTCGCAAACTTTGCGCTCCCCGCGCATCTCCCGCTCGGAATCTTCGACGCCAACGTCGATGGAACCCTCACCTACGCGATGGCTACCGCCAACCTCCGACTCCGCCAGCGCATGGCGGACCACGGGGGCGTGGCAGTGTGGGACTACGCGGGGCTCATGCGAGGCCGCGGGGCCCACGAATGGACCGACCGGCGTCTCTGGGCACTCGCGCGGGTGGCGGTGGCAGCTCGACATCAACCCGCTCTCGCTCGTCACCTGGTGCAAACGCTGTGTGGCGTCCGTCGCCGATCTGCCAAGTGCCTCGTTCTCGATCTCGACAACACGTTGTGGGGTGGGGTGGTCGGCGATGACGGGATCGATGGTATCAAGCTCGGCGATGACTACCCGGGAAACGCGTTCAAGATGTTTCAGAGGACGGCGCTGTCGCTCATGGATCGCGGTGTCCTGCTCGCCGTCGTGAGCAAGAACGACTTCGAGGTCGCGAAACAGGTGTTCGTGGAGCATCCGGAGATGCTGATTGGTTGGGATGACATCGCAGCGGCGCGAATCAACTGGGGACCCAAGAGTCAGAACATTCGCGAGCTCGCTGCGGAGCTCAACATCGGTGCCGATGCAATGGTGTTGTTCGATGACAATCCAGTGGAGCGTGCCGAAGTGCGGGCAAACGCGCCAGAAGTAAATGTGGTCGAAGTGCCTGCGGATCCCCTTCGCTACGGGGAAGCGCTGTGGGAATCGGGTTTCTTCGATCAGGTAGGCTTGTCTGAGGAAGACACGAAACGGACCGCGATGTATCGCGCCGAGCGTGAACGCCAAACGCTGGCGACGGCGTTTGAGACGGTCGAAGATTTCCTCCAGAGTCTCGATATGGTGGCAGAGATTGGAGAGGCCGGTCCGACGACGTTGGCGCGGATCACGCAGCTGGTCAACAAAACCAATCAGTTCAATCTCACCACGCGGCGGCGTGGTCAGGCAGAACTCGATGCCATGCGTACGGATCCAGGACACATCGTCGCATGGCTCCGCCTACGGGATCGGTTCGGCGATCAGGGACTCGTAGCGGTGGCGATCGTGCGAAAGGACGGCGACACCGGGATCATCGACACGTACCTCATGAGCTGCCGCGTCATGAACCGGCATGTTGAGGACGCCCTCCTCGCGTTTGTCGCGGAGCGCGCCGGCGCTCTTGGATGTCGACGTCTCGTGGGCGAGTACCTGCCCACGAAGAAGAACGGGATGGTACGCGACTTCTATGCGCGATTCGGGTTTGAACCAAATGGCGATCTGGCGGACGGGGGCCGGCGCTACGTGCTCGATCTCGAGACCGCAAGGATCGCATGGCCCGAGGCAATAACGCGGCAGGACGCCACGTCGTAGCGCTCTGTTCGCCCGTAACTCCGGCAGCGATGTGCGCTGAAGCACGCGGATGAATCACGAAATCAAACCAAACGGCGCCTGTTGGGTACGAGAGCAGGCGATTCGTATGGGAGCAGATACATGAGATTACTTCACAGTTTTCAATCTGTTGCGTCGGCGCAACGAATAGCCCTGTGGAGCTTCGTTGG
>JBFGJG010000046.1:0-34325 GCA_041577295.1 Gemmatimonadales bacterium | reverse complement strand
GGGCTCGGGACCGGAGCTGGCGGGAACATCTTCGTCGTCCAAAAACACGCGGCCCGGCGCGTGCACTACGATCTCCGTCTCGAGTGGGGCGGCGTGCTGCACTCGTGGGCGGTACCACGCGGCCCGGCAGCCGATCCCGCGGAGAAACGCCTCGCCGTACAGGTTGAGCCCCATCCGATCGAGTACGCGGACTTCGAGGGGATGATCCCCGAAGGGAACTACGGCGCTGGTGCCGTGATCGTGTGGGACCGTGGCGTGTGGCTGCCGTACGAAGACCCCGCGGAGTCCTTTGAACGCGGGAAGCTGTTGTTCGATCTCCGAGGGTACAAGCTCCGCGGACGCTGGACACTGGTGCGCACCAAACGCGATCCCAAAGAGTGGCTGCTGATCAAAGAGCGCGATGGGTACGCCGTCACCAATGGGGAGCAAGCGTACCCGGACGACTCGATTTTTTCCGGGCAGACCGTGGAAGCGATGCGGGAAGGGCAAGACCCCGCGGCACCCATCCGCGCGCGGCTCGAGGAGATGGACGCCCCGAAAGGAACCGTGCACGCGCGAGACATCGAGCTGATGCTGGCCGAGAACCGCGACACCGTCTTTACGAAGCCGGGATGGGTGTTCGAGCTCAAGTATGACGGTTATCGGCTCGTGGCGGCCCGCGACGAGGGTGAGCCCATCCTCGTGTCGCGTAACGGGAACGAACTCACGCACGTGTTCCCCGAGGTCGCACAGGTGGTAGGTGCCTTGCCCTTCGAGCACATCGTGCTGGACGGCGAGGTCGTGGTGCACGATGATCAGGGCCTCCCCAGCTTTTACCGCCTGCAGAAGCGCGCCAAGCTCGGGCGGCAGCCAGACATTGCGCGTGCCTCCGTGGAGCTGCCAGCGACACTGTACGTGTTCGACCTGCTTGCCTTCGAGGACTTCGACCTGCGGCCGCTGCCGCTCGTGACGCGGAAAGAAATCCTCAAGCAGACCCTGCCGACCGTAGGACCGCTGCGGTACTCGGAGCACATACCCGAACAAGGCGAGGCCATGTATGCACAGGTCGAGAAGCTTGGACTCGAGGGTATCGTGGCCAAACAAGCGGACGCCCCCTATCGAGCGGGCCGCTCATCTCAATGGCTGAAGATCCGGGTCGACAAGTCCGACGACTTTGTGGTGGTGGGATACACGCAGCCGCGCGGCTCGCGGGCGGGCTTTGGCGCGCTACACGTTGCGCAATACGTAGGGGAAGATCTGGTGTACACCGGTCGCGTGGGGACCGGGTTCACCGACGAGTTGATGACCACGATCTTCGTGGAGCTACAAGCGCTGGAGCGTGACACCCCGCCGTGTACCGGCAGCCTCCCAACTGGCAAAGACCACCACTGGGTTCAGCCTGAGCTGGTGTGCGAGGTTCGCTTCAAGGAGCTCACGGAAATTGGGCTCCTGCGGCAACCGGTGTTCCTGCGGATGCGGCACGACAAGCCCCCCCGGGCGTGCACCCGCGAATCCCATGACCCTGATTTGCCGGAGCCCGCGCTCATGGCCCCGCCGGAGCCCGCCAAGCCGGAGCGCAAGGTCGTCTTCTCCAACCTGGACAAGATTTTTTGGCCGGACGAAGGCTACACCAAGGGCGACCTCATCGATTACTACCGCCAGGTGTCTGAATGGCTCCTCCCCTATTTACGCGACCGGCCGCTCGTGCTCACCCGGTTCCCTGACGGTATCGAGGGAAAGTCGTTCTTCCAGAAAGACGCCCCGGTGTTTGCCCCGGACTGGATCCGAACCGCGACGCTGTGGAGCGAGGGATCGGACCGCGAGCTGCGCTACTTCGTGTGTGAGGACGTCCAGTCGCTGCTCTACATCATCAACCTCGCGGCTATTCCCTTACATATCTGGTCCAGTCGCGTCTCGGCGCTCGAGCGGCCGGACTGGTGCATTCTGGATTTGGACCCAAAGGAAGCGCCCTTCGAGCACGTGGTACAGGTCGCTCGGGCAATCCGAAAGCTTTGTGAGGAAATCGAGCTCCCCGCATTCATCAAGACCAGCGGATCCACCGGACTCCATGTCCTCCTTCCGCTCGGTGGCCAATGCACCTACGAGCAGTCGAGGTCGCTCGGTGCCCTACTCGCCCGCGTGATCGCGGACGAGCTACCCAATATCGCGACGGTCACTCGGTCGCCCTCCAAACGCGAGGGCAAGGTGTACGTCGACTACGTACAGAACGGCCACGGCCGTCTGCTGGTCTCACCGTTTTGCGTGCGCCCACTCCCTGGCGCCCCGGTCTCCACACCGCTCAAGTGGAGTGAGGTCACCGCCCGGCTCGATATTCGCCGGCACACCATCCGTACGGTTCCCAAACGCTTCACCAAATTGAAGGAAGATCCCATGCGACCCGTCATGGAGCTCGAGCCAGACCTGGTTGGAGCGCTGCAGCGGCTGCATGACCGACTAGATGAGGAGCGGGGAGAACGGTGAGTAGTGATTGGGGTGTGGCGAGTAGTAGTTGGCTGAGATCGCACCACGCTGGCCGATGGGGACGGGCTCAGCCGGCTCACTGCGTATTACTCACTGCGCGCTGCTGCCTCCTCGCCGTGCAGTGTTTGCTCCTTTCCTGCAGCGTAGATCGAGTTGAAGGGAGAGCCGATCCTGCTCTCCCGTCTGATACCGTCCCGCCGTTCCAGCAGGTTGGCATCATCGAGGGCTTTTACGGCACACCGTGGTCGCATCGGGATCGGCTCGACGTCCTGCGCTTCATGCAGCGTGTTGGGATGAATGCCTACTACTACGCGCCAAAGGACGATCCGTATCATCGCAGCCGCTGGCGGGACCCGTATCCACCCCGAGAGCACCGCCAACTCCAACAACTCGTGGACACGGCGCGGGCATTCGGTATCGACTTTTACTATTCCATTAGTCCCGGTCTCACCATGGTGTATTCCGACGCTGCCGATTGGCGCGAGCTCGACCAAAAGATCAACGCCATCGGCGAGATGGGGGTGCGTCACTTCGCCCTCATGCTGGACGATGTGCCGTACACGCTGCGACATGCAGCAGACCGCCGCACGTTCACCAACCTCGCAGATGCCCACGCGCACCTGATCAATCAGCTGCACGAGGCACTGTCCGCACGCGGGGCCCACCTCGTAGTTACACCTACGACCTACACCAACGCGTGGGGAGATCGCGATTACTTACGCCAGCTCGGCCAAGCGGTCCCACGGTCGATCCCTTTCTTCTGGACCGGGACAGACGTGGCGTCGCCCGAGATCACTACCCAGCAGGCGTTGGAGTGGGGCGAGCTCACCGGCCGGCCGCCAATCATCTGGGACAACTATCCGGTGAACGATTATGCGAGATGGCGTCTGTTCCTGGGCCCACTGCGCGGACGGGATCCCGATCTCGCACGCGGGGCGGTCGGCATCATCGCCAACCCCATGAATCAGGCCCACTGGTCCATGCTGCCGCTCGCCACCGTTGCCGCGTATGGCAAGGACCCTGACGGGTACTCGCCCGCAACTGCACATGGCGATGCGGTTGTCGCTGCGTTTGGCGTGACAGCCGGAGCGGTGTTGGCACCTTTTGTCGATGTGTTTGGCGACTATGGGTGGGACCTCAACCTGTTTGAGCCCCTCTACGCACCGGGTTTGTCGATCGATGTGCCCGCCACGCTGCAAGGCCTCGGACGCCTCGAGCAACAGCTCGACAGTCTGGCCGGAAGCGGAATTCGCTACGCCACAGATCTCGTGTCCGAAGCAACACCCGTGGTGAAAGGGATCGGCAGCGAACTCGATCAGCTGCGCCGCGATACTTCATACACTCTCGACGGCGCGACACTACGCTTTCGTCACACGCTCGACAGCGTCACCGTGTTCCCTGGGATTCCGCCGACGATTGATGGCCGACTGAATGATTGGCCCAATGCCGCATGGAGAAAGTTGAATGGCCCTGCAGGAACCGACGACCGTGCGGCCGTCAGCCTCCGGTGGGCTGGCGACGAGCTCTTCGTCGCGCTGCGCGTGCGGGACAACACACCCCGTGCGCGCACAGGCCTCGAGGTTGGCGAAGGCGATCACATCGTCATCATTGTCGATTGGGAAAGCGGAACCGTCGAGCGGAGCATCGGGCGTGAGGACGCCGTTGTGCTTCTGCCTCGGCTGGAACAGTCAGAGACCCATGTGGTCAGCCTGGATTTTCATGGGTTCATGGCGAAGAACATCGCGCGCCGCCAGAACCTCCGGTGGACGGAGTTCTTTCTCACGAGCCTCGGAATGCCGCTCGACGATCGACTCGCGTCGCTGCGTGACGGAATGCAATACGCGATGCTAGCAACCAACACGGGCTATACCACGGAGCTCGCACTCCCAGTTCTCACCTCGAATACTCTGCGTATGACGATCGTGGTCGTCGATGCGTATCGGGGTGGCCGGAGGTATCGGTCACTTCCGATACGCAACTATCCCGGCAATCCCAGCACGTTTGCCACGTTGACATTCGCTCGGTGACACCAGGAGACTCGAGTAACGGGAGCGTCACGAAGCCGGGGTTGGCGGGAAAAGGCCCAAAATGCGAGCGGCCCGCACACCCCGCAGGATGACGAGCCGCCCCAGACTGGCTACCCGGAGTCGGGAGATTGCTCTTCCCGTTCTTCTTCCCATGGCCTCTGCAGCTGTCGCGCCGCAGGTGGGCGTCACTGGGAGCCCCGGCTTCAATCCCCACGCGGCCGGCCAAGCCACCTGGTTCACCAGCCCCAGCGCATACGGATCCGATCGAATCGCGGACCGACCTTCCGCACTGCACGCCGACGCGCCAACTCGACGTGGAACGAGGCACGCGACTGGCCTCGTCTGTTCGGATCGGTGTGATCACCCGGATCGCCGGACGCCTGAGCCCTCGGTTCGTCGGCGGCCTCCCCGGAAATTCCCGTCCGAACTCACCACGCAAGGCGTGGTCGAGACAGCTCGTCCCAACCCTTCCCTCGTGCGGCGGGAGCCAATATAGAGCGTGAGCTACCTCACACAAGTGCCGAATTTTCTTTGGGTTAGCTCACATCACCTCACGTCCCATGTGGAAACTAACTGCCCACCCGGTGGGCGATTCCGGCGTCTTTCCACGCCATGTGGACTTTGTGGATAAGTCCACTCCCCGGGTCCCCACACGCCCCGTGTGGCGACCTTTTCGGGAGCCTCCTGGAACCCTCTTTCTTAGGCCCAGTTGCCGGGAGAACTTAGACCCGAGGTGGACAGGGTGCAGCAATGCACGCGAGCACGCCTGCACCGGAGGAGCTTCCTTTTTCCACAATGCACCAACGCGACGAATCGTCACGTGCCTCTCCCGCGCGCCACCCATCTCGCGCCGCGCCATCTCGTCTGGCGTCGCGCGCCAGCAAGTCGCTAGTTTTCGAGAGCGCAAGCAGTTGTGTCACGTGAACGGCCCAGTAGGAGGACCCATAGAGATCCAATGACTGTCACGTCACCTCCAACACGCGGTGGCCGCGAGCTCCGCGAGTCCGTCGTCGTGCGGTTTGCCGGTGATTCTGGCGATGGGATGCAGCTCACCGGCTCACAGTTTACGCTCGAGACGGCACTCATCGGCAACGATCTCGCGACGTTCCCCGACTATCCCGCTGAGATACGAGCTCCGGCAGGGACCACGTACGGCGTTTCGGCCTTTCAAATTCACTTTGGCTCACAGGACATCATGACGTCAGGCGATGACCTCGACGTTTTGGTGGCCCTGAACCCCGCAGCGCTCAAGGTCAACCTCGAGGATCTTCGTCTCGGCGGCATGGTGGTGGTCGACACCGGATCGTTCAACGACCGCAACCTCTCGAAGGCGGGCTTCGAGGCAAATCCTCTGGAAGACGATTCGCTTGCCCCGTATCAGGTGCTCAAGCTCGACATCTCCAAGTACACGCTCGAAGCGGTGAAGCAGTTCGAGCTGGGACAGAAGGAAGCGCTTCGGTCGCGCAACATGTGGACCCTCGGGCTCATGTTGTGGATGTTCGATCGCGACCGGAAGGCAACGGTCGATTGGTTGAAGCGCAAGTTTGCCAAGCGACCAGAGATCGCGGACGCGAACATCGCTGCGCTCAATGCCGGCCACGCGTTTGGCGAAACCGCGGAGATGCCGAGCGGCATGCTCGGTTATACGGTCTCACGCGCCGCGGTGGCGCCCGGCGTTTACCGCACAGTGACCGGCACCGAGGCGTTGGCTTGGGGATTGGTCGCGGGGATGCGCGCGGCCGGGTTGAAGCGGCTGGTGTTTGGCTCGTACCCCATCACACCTGCCTCGCCGCTGCTTCACGTCTTGGCCGGGCTCAAGGCAATGGGTGTCGTCACCTTTCAGGCCGAGGATGAGATTGCCGCTGTTTGCGCCGCAATCGGTGCGTCCTACGGTGGGGCTTTGGGAGTCACGTCGAGCTCCGGCCCGGGAATCGCCCTCAAGGCTGAGGCGATTGGCCTCGCCATCTCCACAGAGTTGCCGCTCATCGTTGTGAATAGCCAGCGCGCGGGTCCCTCAACCGGGATGCCCACCAAGACCGAGCAATCAGATCTCTACCAGGCGGTCTATGGCCGCAACGCGGATGCTCCGGTACCCGTCATCGCGGCAGCGACCTCGGCGGATTGCTTCGCCACGGGCATCGAGGCCGTGCGGCTCGCGACGAAATACATGACACCAGTCTATGTGATGACCGATGGCTTTCTCGCAAACGCCGCAGAACCGTGGCTCATTCCCGAGGAAGCGGACCTCCCGAAATTCCCAGTCGCTCTCCGTTCGGACCCCACCGGATTTCATCCGTTCGTGCGCGACCCCAAGACGCTCGCGCGAGCGTGGGCGCCTCCCGGGACCCCTGAATTGGAACACCGCATCGGCGGGATCGAGAAGGCCTACGAGAGCGGCCACATCTCCTATGACGCGGCAAACCACCAGCGCATGACAGACGTTCGCGCCGCCAAGATTACCGGCATCGCCAACGACATCCCGCTTCAGGAACCGGCTTTGGGAGAGGATCACGGCGCGCTGGCGGTGGTCGGTTGGGGTTCAACCTACGGACCCATCAATCGAGCCGTCGAACGCGCACGGGAAGACGGGCTCGACGTCTCGCACATCCACCTGCGGCATCTCAACCCGTTCCCCCTCAACTTGGGCGAGCTACTGCGACGGTTCGATAAGATTCTCGTTCCCGAGATGAACTCTGGTCAGCTCGTAACGATGCTGCGCAGCACGTATCTCGTTCCCGCTGAGGGGTTGAACAAGGTGCAGGGGAAACCGTTCAAGATTAGTGAGATCACCGATGCCATCCGTTCGCGGCTGGAGCGCTGAGATATGACCGCTACCACGAAGCCAGAGAAGCTGAGCCCCAAAGACTTTGCGTCGGACCAGGAGGTCCGATGGTGCCCGGGATGCGGCGACTATGCCATCCTCAAGGCGCTGCAAAAAACGCTCGCTGACCTCGGTGCCGAGCCCCATCGAACGGTGTTCGTATCGGGCATTGGGTGCTCGTCGCGGTTTCCGTATTACATGTCGACGTACGGGTTCCACACCATTCACGGCCGCGCACCGGCCGTTGCGACGGGACTCAAGCTGGCTAACCCGGATTTGGACGTGTGGGTCATCACCGGCGACGGCGATGGGCTGAGTATTGGTGGTAACCACCTGCTACACGTGCTACGGCGCAACGTGAATCTGCAGATCATCCTGTTCAACAATGAGATCTACGGACTCACCAAAGGCCAATACTCACCGACGTCACGGATCGGGACACGCTCACCGTCGACACCGCTGGGCTCCGTCGACAGCCCGGTCCTTCCCTGCTCCTTTGCACTCGGTGCCGGCGCACGCTTCATCGCGCGCGCAATCGACACGTCGCAAAAAGAACAGGTGGAGATCCTCAAGCGTGCACACGCGCATCCAGGAGCCGCGTTCGTGGAGATCTTTCAGAACTGCGTGGTCTACAACGACAACGTGTTTGCGGACTTCACCGAGCGAAAGACATCGAGTGAGACCCAGCTCTACGCCGAACACGGAAAGCCGCTGCTCTTTGGCAAAGACAACACACGCGGCCTCAGGCTCAAGCCGCGCAGCATTGAAATCGAGGTGGTCACGCTGGGCAACGGTGTCACCGAAGACGACATCCTGGTGCACGACCAGAAGAACCGCACGCTCGCGGCCATGCTTTGCGGGCTGCAACCTCCCGCGTTCCCCATGGTCCTCGGCGTTTTGTATGACGATCCGGCGCCCACCTACGAGGACGCGGTCTTCCACCAGGTCGCAAAGGCCGCCGACGCGCTTCCTACTACGGATCTCGACAGCGTGCTACGGCGCGGGAGGACCTGGACGGTGGCAGGGTGAAGGGATTGCTGATTGCTGATTGAGGCTTAGCAACAGACTTTCAACATTCTCCACAATTGTGGAAGTCTGCTGCTATCTCAATGACCTAAGCCAGTTTGGCGGCGACATCCCGCGCACATGAAGGAAGTGTCTATCGAACGGAACCCGAACTCCTACTCCTCTTCTCCCCCCCTCACCTCACCACCCCGGCCGACGCCCTCGCCGTCCCATCGTGCTGATTGAACCAGCTCATGATGTAGAGCTGGGTGCGCATGAAGTTGGAGGGTCGCGACTCAGTGCCGTGGTACTCGTCGGCAAACCGCATGAGAGCCGTGGAAACGCCAAGCGCCTTGAGCGCCTTGTAGAACTCTTCCGTCTGTGAGACGGGCGTGCGGAGGTCGTGCTCACCGACCATGAGCAATGTTGGCGTCTTGATTTTTGCCACGTTCATGAGCGGAGAGTGCCGCAGCCACTTCTCCGGGTTGTCCCAGGGAAAACCGCCATATCGGTGATAGCCCCACAAGGTGATGTCCGTCGTTCCGGAAAAGCTGATCCAATTCACGACGGGACACCGGACCGCCGCGGCGGCGAAGCGATCGGTTTGCCCGATGATCCAGCTGGCCAACACGCCCCCCGCGCCACACCCTGTCACGTAGAGACGGTTCGGGTCGATGAAGCCCCGGGCGAGCAATGAGTCGACCCCGGCCATCAAGTCGGCGTAATCGACGCTGGGAAAGCCGTTGTCAATCGCGTTGCCAAACGCGGTTCCGTATCCGCTACTCCCTCGCGGGTTGGTGTAGAGCACCACGAACCCGTTGGCGGCGAAGTTTTGGAACGAGTAATTGAACCCCACGTCGTACATGGCGTGTGGTCCATCGTGGATCTCGAGTATCAACGGGTATCGCAGGGTCGAATCGAACGCGGGTGGCTTCACGACCCACCCTTGAATGGGAGTCTCCTCGGTCGAGATGTACCGAATCTCCTCGACCGCACCGAGCCGCTTGGTGCCAAGGATATCCTGGTTGAGCTGCGTCAGCTGGACGATCTCTTGTGGTTCCTCTTCGGACGGTACGCCGAGTCGAAAGCGCACCACGTCAGCTGGCGCGTGGTGAGCGGATTGGAGTCCAACTGCCAGCCCGTTTGCGATCGTACCGAGCGACACCACGTGACTCCCTTCAGTGATCGCTCGCACATTTCCGTTCAGGTGAACCAAGTGCACGTTCCGGGCACCGCTGTCATCAGCGTGGAAGTAGAGCGCCTCACTCTCGGGGTGCCATGTGATGTTCTGCGGGTCGCGATCGAACTGGCCCGTGATCGACCGCATGTTGGAACCATCCCGGTCCATCACGTACACCTGCCGTGCCCGGTACGTCTGAGGCGTCCAGTCGTACCCCACGAAGGCAATGCGACGGCCGTCCGGTGAAACCACCGGGTTGGTCCATGGTCCCCTGCGCCGTGTGAGTTGTTGGATCTCGCCGCTCTCGAGTTCGAGGGCGTAGATATGGGACTCGCGATACCTGAGATCGGCGTCCGCTTCCATGAGGCCGTCGAAAACGAGAGTGGTGCCGTCGGGGGTGAAGTCGAACGTGCCACTACCCCCAATCCCAACGGTGCGCGCGCCCACGTTCCACGCACCGCTGGTGAGCTGACGAGGCGTCCCACCGTCGGCGGGCACCGTGAAGAGATGGTCGTACCCCGAATCGACGAAACCCACCCCATCCTTGCGGTAGTGCATTCGGCGGGTGATTCGCGGCGGCGTCGTCCACTGCGCACCTGCCGGTGGCGCCGGAAGCGAGATGTTCCACTCCTCGGCGCTCGGAACCAACATCAAGAAGACGATGTTCTCTCCGTCGGGTGACCACCGGACGTGCCACGGAGCGTGGTTGACGCGGGTGACCTGACTGACAGCACCCTCCGCGTCCATCCACCGCACGAAGATCTGGTCGCGGCCCTCGCCGTCACGCGCCAGGTAGGCGATGCGGGTACCGTCCGGCGACCACCTGGCTTCGCGACCGCCCACGAGAAAACGGTGCTTCGTCCCGTCGGTGTTGACTAGCCAAAGCGCCGCGTCCCACCGATCTGTTCTCTTGTTGACGCTCCAGCGGGTGTAGACGATCTGGGACGTGTCCGGAGAAATCTGTGGATCGCTCGCATGCTCCCAGTCGAGAAAGTGATTGACCGTGAGCAGCGTGTCCGACGGTACCTCTTGGGCCCACGCAGTCTGCGGCGCGCCGATCGCGACGAGCACCGCCAACGTGGTCAGGTAACGACGGGTCATCTCTCCTCCGGCTAGGGGTATCGGGACGGCCGCCAAGGACTCCCGTCCGTAAGCATAGACATATACCGGCACGCTTGCCAAGGACCCATACGCGCCGCAGACTGTATAGTTCCCAAACCCATTTTCGGTATGAGGTATGTCATGCGTCCCTCGATGATGCTCGTCCCCGCGATCGGTCTGGCGATCGGGAGTCAGGTGGCCTGCGCCCAGCAGAAAGCCCCCACCCGCCAGATCGCGGAAGCGGTGGCGGCCCTGCCAACCGAGTTACGGGACGGCGCACAAGTTCTCGGCTACCGGGGACGGTCCAACAGGCTCGTGGAGCTGCGCGCCGGGACAAACGGGATGATCTGTCTCGCCGACGATCCGGCCGACGAGGAGTTTCACGTGGCCTGCTATCACGAGTCCCTCGAGCCGTTCATGGCCCGCGGCCGCGCCCTGCGGGCGGAGGGAAAAAGCCAAAGTGAGGTTCAGCAAGCCAGGGGCCAAGAGATCGAGGCCGGAACCCTCGCGATGCCCGACGGCCCGGCAGCCCTCTACTCCTGGTCCGGCGGTACGTTCAACCCCGAAACCGGTGACGTCGACGGTTCCAGAGGCCTCTACGTGCTGTATATGCCGTACGCCACCGAGAAGACCACCGGCATCCCGGCCGCCCCATCCCGTGAGAGACCCTGGCTGATGTTCCCAGGAGAACCCTGGGCACACGTGATGATCAGTCGATAAGTGCAGGGAGGAGGGAGTGACGCACTCCCTACTCCTCACTCCTTACTGAGATTCACACCTCCTCAATATCCGCCGTCCACACGACCTCCACGGCGCCACGCAATGAGGCGGCCGTCGGGCACTTGGCCTGATGCTTGGTCAGCGCGCGATCCACAACGTCCCGCGAATCGGGCGGGATGGTCAGCCGGTAATGCACCTCGATCCGTGTCAGAACCGGGAGTCCGTCACGCACCTCGTTGATACCGCGGACCTCCGCGCGAATGGCGTCCGGCTCGAGAGAAACCCCGCGCACCTCCAGTGCGCCGTTAAGCGTTCCCAGCATTCAGCCGCCGGTTGCGGCGACCACGAAATCCACGGGAAGCGCGTGGTCCCGTTCGGTGAATAGGTTGTAATGCTCCTTTATGGGGCCGTGGACGCCGAAGTCGACCGTCGGTCCAGCATCGAGATATGCGCGCCGATGAACCCCCTTTACCTTCTCGATGGACGCGGCGGATACGTAGATAGGTTCAGCCATGTGACGGTATCGCCTCCTGTCTTCGGTCGGACACCCTCGGCGGCCCAAACAACCGCTCCTGTACCAGGCCAACGGCAACCAACACCGCCGTGGTCACGAAGAGGATAGGGATCAGTGGAAGAAACCCAAAGGTCATGCTCGCAGGAATGATCTCGTAGTGATAGCCGATGAGCAACACCTGACCGACCACGATCGATGCGATACATGCGAGAGGTGTCACCCCGCGCCAGTAGAGCACGGCGACCGTCGTCGGGAACAGAATGGCAAGGCCGGTAAACGCCTCGGTCGCGATGGCAAAGATAGTGGCCGGAGGCTGGTACGCGATGACTAGCCCAATCACCGAGAGAGCCACGATCAACACTCGACCCAATGTCACCTGTGTCCCAACGGTCGCGGTTCTTCGGAAAAAGCGCACGTACACGTCACGCGTGAGCATCGAGCTCAGTGCAAGGAGTTGGGAATCCATCGTGGACATGAACGCGGCAAGCGCCCCTACGGTCACCAGCGCCGCGAACCATGCGGGTGCGTGCGCGGTCAGCATCATCGGGAGGATCTGATCGCTCGTGGTTCCCTCCAGTCCGGGAAACGTCAGATGACCCAGCACTCCAATGATCACCGGACCGAGAAAGAGGGTCGCGGTGACGAGCGGGTAAAGCGTCGCCGCCACACGGAGTGAGCGAGCCGAACCCGGAATGAAGAACCGCATGAACACCTGAGGGAACATCGGTACGGCCAGCGGGAACAGCAGCATGAAGCTGAACCACCGCCGCGGTGTGAAGAATTCTTCCCCACCCTCACGTGTAAACAGCTCGGGCTTGATGGCGAGCACTCGCCTGTTCGCTTCGGATACCCCGCCGAACGCGTTGGCAACGTACATCACGGCAACCACGGTGAGCACGAACATCAGCAGCCCTTGAAACACATCCGTGATGGCTACACTGCGCATCCCGCCGAGAAATACGTAGAGCACCATGAACGCCGTGAGCAGCACGGCGCCCCAGAAGTACGGGATCGCATTGTTCGTGAGCTCCGACAGCAGGTACCCGGCACCGATGGGTTGGAGCGCGAGATAGGGGATGGTGAAGAACACCATCACCGCGAGAAAGACGACCTGCAACGACGGGCTGCGTAATCGATCGCCAATCAGCTCGGGCGGCGTGATGTAGCCCCGAGCCTTGCCGAGCAACCACGCACGATGACCAATGAAGAAAAACGACAACGCTACCAGGGCGGTCCCAAACGACAGGATTCCATAGTAACCGTAGCCGATGCGGTACCCCGCGCCCGCAAATCCGAGAAAGAAGAAAGCACTGAAGTTCGTTGCGATGAGGGTGAAAAAGAGAACGAATGCGCCAACCCTGCGGTTGGCCAGGAAATAGTCGTCCGGTGTGTTCTTCTGATAGTGAAAGGCGAGCAGGCCGATCCCGATGGTGATCAGCAGGTAGAAACCAACGATAAGATAGGCCGTCACGTCTCCGGGCTCTCTTCATCGTCCAGCGTCTCGGACCGCCAGTAGGCAGTTCCGAAGAAGTGGACTGCGACCGCGAACCCAAACTGCAACAGCACGAAATAGTAGATCCACCGGGGTAGTGTGAGCGGACCGAACGTGACCGGACCGTCCCACCACCAAAAGTCCATGGAGAGTGCAAAGACCACTCCAAAGAGCAGCGTCCACCCCCACGGAAATCGTCGCTTCTCGTTGGCCGTCATCGCCGGACGTGCTCCTTCGTCACGTCGCGCACCCGTGGGCAGCCAAGCAACGCGAGTGCCAGCGTAACCTCATCGCGCAACAGCTCGAGGACCCGACGTACGCCTTCCTCCCCATCCGCCGCGAGACCCCATAGGTACGGCCGCCCAATGAGTACGGCCCTCGCACCCAGGGCCAATGCCTTCACCACGTCCGTACCCCGCCGCACACCACCATCGAGCAGCACCTCCGCATTTCCCTCCACCGCGTCGACGATCTCCTCGAGCACGTCGATGGTCGCTGGCACCCCATCGAGCTGTCGGCCGCCGTGATTTGACACGACGATCCCCTCGATGCCGTAAGCTACAGCCAGCCTGGCATCGGCGGCCGACAGTATTCCTTTGAGCAGTACCGGTAGGCTGGTCATCGACCGAATCCACTCGACGTCCTCCCACGTGAGCTTCTCGACCAGATAGTCATTGACGAACTGCTCGATCGCTGAACCTCGTGCCGCGTCGGGCACGCCGGAGAGATCGAGCGCCTGCGCAAAGTTTCCCGGCATTGAGTCAGCCGTGAGCTGTGCTCGGTTTCGAATATCGCGCTCACGTCGCCCCACCTTGGGAACGTCGATCGTCACACAGATCGCGCTGTACCCCTGGTCTGCCGCACGTTGCAACAACTCCCGGGTGCGCTCGCGATCCTTGGCGCAGTACAACTGAAACCAGCGCGGTCCGTCCGGTACCGCAATCTCCTCCATGCTGGCCGAGCTAAATGTGCTCGCGACGATGAGGGCGCTGGCGTTCGCCGCCGCGCGTGCGGCAGCCACCTCGCCATCTGGATGGAGAAACCGCTGAAACGCCGCTGGAGCGAGTAGCACGGGGAGCCCTACCTGTTGTCCGAGCACGGTGGTTGAGACGTCCACCGACGACACATCCACTAGAACACGCGGTATGAGTGAGATCCGGCGGAAGGCGAGCCGATTCTCACGGAGCGTCACCTCGTCGTCCGCCCCGCCGGACACGTAATCGAACGCGTCTACCGAAAGTCGGTCCCGCGCGAGCTGCTCGAACTCTGTGAGATTTAACGGCTCCATGCCTTGACACCTAGATCATATTAGAGTCTCAAACACCAGCCCTCATGCCCCACACACCTTTCTCGACCCGCGAACAGATAAGCGCCGAGCAGGCGTTCAAGTTTGGCATGATGATGCGTCGGGTCCTGGCAAGCAACACCTTTTACCGCGCGAAGTGCACCGTCAGTGGTTTCTCTGCCGAGAAGCCACCGGATCTGGACGATCTTTCGAAGATTCCGTTCACCGTCAAGTCGGACCTGGTGGACGACCAGGAACGCCATCCCCCGTACGGAACCAATCTGACCTTTCCGCCTGGGGAGTATACCCGATTGCATCTCACCTCAGGCACAACCGGGCGTCCCCTACGTTGGCTCGATACGCCGGAGAGCTGGCGCTGGTGGCTCGACTGCTGGAAAGAGGTCTACCGCGCCGCCGGCGTGACCGGAGACGACCGTGTCTTTGTCGCGTTCTCCTTTGGGCCATTCATTGGGTTTTGGACGGCGTTCGAGGCGGGCCAGCATTTGGGCGCGATGATGCTCGCGGGAGGAGGGCTTAGCACCAAGCAACGTGTCGAAACCCTCCTCGAGCACCGGAGCACCGTGGTGGTCTCCACACCCACCTACGCGCTCCGCATGGCGGAGGTAGCGCGAGAAGAGGGCCTCGACCTCGCTGAAAGCGCGGTCCGCATAACCGTCCACGCCGGTGAGCCGGGTGCCAGCGTTCCCAACGTCAAGGCCCGGCTCGAAGAGGCGTGGGGTGCTCGGTGTGTCGATCACGCGGGGGCCACCGAACTCGGTGCCTGGGGGTTCAGCTGCGGGTACGAAAACCACATGCACATCAACGAACTCGAGTTCGTGGCGGAAGTAATCGACCCCAACACCCTCGAACCGGCGCCCGTTGGACCGGACGGTGTTCAGCGGGGCGAGCTGGTGCTCACGAACCTCGGCCGGCTGGGCAGCCCCCTCATCCGGTACCGGACCGGCGATCTCGTCGAGCTCAAGCACGACTCATGCGGCTGCGGTCGGCAGCTGGCGGCCCTCCGTGGTGGTGTGCTCGGCAGAATCGACGACATGGTGATCGTTCGCGGCATCAATGTTTATCCCAGCGCCATCGAAAATCTCGTGCGTGAATTCCCCGAGGTCGCGGAGTTCGAGGTGGTGGTCGAGCAGCACCGTGAAATGGCTGAGCTCGTGGTGAAGATCGAAGTGAATGGAACGGCGGATCCGATCGCCACCGCGTTGACGAGCACGATCTACCGGAGTCTCAATCTCCGGCCGCGCGTGGTGGTGATGGAGGCTGGGAGCCTGCCGCGCTACGAGCTAAAGGCGCGCCGCTTCAAGAAGGGTTAGGGTGAGTTCGTCGTCCGTCGTCCGCTGCCGAGTAGCCGTCTTATTGTTCAGTTGGTAGCCACGCGCGACGGCGATGGCATCTCGCTAGTATGATCGACGGTCAACCAGCAACGGACAACGGATAACGAATCCTCCCAACTCAATGGTTAGCGCACTCCCGCGGTTTCATGATGTGATGCCGCGCCCCTGCCAACAGCCCCCGCAATCACGCCAACCTGTTCAGTCAACTCTGCAAACTGCTTGACGGAGATGGTCTGGAATGCATCCGACCAGGCCCGTTCTGGATCGTGGTGTACTTCAATTATCAGGCCATCGGCACCGGCCGCGATTGCCGCTTTGCTGACCGCGTTTACCAAGCTGCGCTTTCCAGTCGCGTGGCTCGGATCCACGATCACCGGCAAATGCGAAAGCTCCTTGAGCAACGGTACGGAATTGATATCGAGGCTGTTGCGCGTGTAAGTCTCGAACGTACGGATACCTCGCTCGCACAGCAGCACGTTCGGGTTGCCGTGCGACAAGATGTACTCGGCACTCAGCAGGAACTCCTCAATGGTGGACATCATACCCCGCTTGAGGAGCACCGGCATCTTCGTCTCACCCGCGGCATGCAGCAACATGTAGTTTTGCATGTTGCGCGTCCCGATCTGCAAGACGTCGGCGTATTTTGCCACGAGCGGCACATGCTCCGACGACAGCACCTCGGTCACAATGGGCATGCCAGTTTCTGCACGGATGTCCGCCAGGATGCGAAGCCCCTCCTCGGCGAGCCCCTGGAACGAGTAGGGCGACGATCGCGGCTTGAACGCACCGCCACGGAATAGCCGGGCACCCGCCTCTTTGACGCCCTGTGCCGTCTTCATCATGCTCTCGGGCGTCTCGACCGAGCACGGCCCCGCCATCATCACCACCTCACTTCCACCGATAACCACATCCCGAACCGTGACCGTGGTTGGCTCGGGCCGGAACTCCTTGCTCGCGAGCTGGAACGGACGGCTCATGGGCCTTACGCACTCCACCCCACGTAGTCCCGTCAGCACATTGGGGTTGAGCCCCTTCAGGTCACCCGTCAGGCCAATGAGCGTGTGCCCGTTCTGAGCAGAGAGGTGCGTCTTGAGACCTAAACTGCGAGCCCGCCGAACGACGTAATCGACGTCCTTCGCGTTCGCACCGGGCTTCATCACTATTACCATCGTCGTCTCTTCCAGTCCTCTGCCTCTTTCGCCTCCCCTGCCTCTTCGACTACCTCAACGAAGCGGCACTAGAGGCAGGAGATGCAGGTGGTTTAGCCGTCTAGATCCCTGTGATCAGAAAATCTCTTCGCCTTCAGATCAAATCGCGGCAGCGTACCAAACGGCACGGGGGTGACCACGGCGCGGATGCCAATACCCGCCCTGATCTCCTTCGCCACGGCCGCGGTAACCTCTTCGACCTTCTCGTCCCGAACCTCGATCCGCACTTCCATGTCGTCCAATTCGGCTCGGCGGTAGACATCCACCGCAAACTCACCGACCTCTGGGAAGCGCCGGACAATGTTTTCGATCGCGCTCGGGAAGACGTTGACGCCACGGACAATCACCACGTCGTCGATCCGTCCAATCACACCGCCGTCCAACCGCAGGTACGTGCGACCACACTCACAAGGCTTCTCCGCGAGACGCGCGCGGTCACCCGTACGGTACCGGATGATGGGCATGCCCAACCGGCCCAGGTTGGTCATCACCAGCTCGCCTTCTTCGGCCGGCTTGCCGGTCACAGGGTCTATCACCTCGCAAATGAACTCGCCTTCGTTCACGTGCACGCCGGCCTGGGCCTGACATTCGAACCCCCACGCGCCCACTTCGGTGGCGCCGACATGGTCGTAACACCGTGCGCCCCACGCGGCCTCGATACGCTCTTTCGTGCCCGCGACGCTCGCACCCGGCTCACCGGCCTGAATGGTGATGTTGACGCTCGAATCGACCAGCTTGATGCCCTCCTGCTCGGCGACCTCTTGCAGGTGCAGCGCATAGGTGGGCGTGCATACCAGCACGGAAATGTCGTGATCGATGATCGCCTTGGCCCGCTGATAGGACGACATGCCGCCACCGGGAACGGCGAGCGCGCCGATGTGCTGAGCACCCTGATATCCGCTCCAGAATCCGATGAACGGTCCAAACGAGAACGCGAAAAAAATGCGATCGCGGTCGGTTACCCCCGCTGCGCGATAGACAGTTGCCCAGCAACGCGCCCACCAGTTCCAGCTGTCCTCGGTATCGAGCCAACGCAGCGGCTCACCGGTCGTTCCCGACGTTTGGTGAATTCGCGTGTACTTCCCGCGCGGGAAGGTAAGGTTGGTGCCGTAGGGCGGTGCGGCCGCCTGATCCGCCGATAACTCACGCTTCGTGGTAAACGGAAGCCGCTGCAAGTCCTCGATGGTCTTGAGATCGTTCGGCGATCGCAATCCCGCGTCCGCCAGCTTGCGGCGGTAAAACGCGTTGCTCGAGCACACCGGCCCGAGCATGAGCTGCAGTTTTTTCAGCTGGATCTGCCGTAACGCCTCCCGACCCAGCGTTTCGACAAAGGGATCCAAATAGCTGGTGTCCAGCGGTCCGCGGAACAAGTTCCTCGATGTATCTAGCTCAGGTACAATGGCCAACACGTTTCACCTCAATGATGCGTAGGCAGTCGATCGATATCGTACGGAAACTTCTCGTTGATCAAGGCAATGGGCTTGCCCTGCGTTATGATCCGGTAAGAGCGGCTGATGAACTCGCCAGAGGTTCGGCGCAACGCGCTGTGCTCGAGATTGGGAACGTGCTCTCGTCCAAACCAGAGAATCTCCCGGCGCGTCTCCATCTCCGTGTCGTTGATGATCCGGCCAATCCCCTCACCCTGGACGTCGAGCCGCGCTCGCATCTCGGGTGACAACCGCACCAGCACGACCAACGAGACCGCATAGACGAACGGTGTACGGCTGTACTTTCCTTGAATCAGCACCTCACGCACCGCGACCTGCGTTCCTCGCAGGGCCTCCAACCACGGATGGTCCTCCTCCAGCATCTCCGTATTCTGCGATAGCCGCTGGATCTCGAGCGGCTCCATGGCGTACGCTTCGATGAACTTGGTCACCGTTCCGTCGATCACGAGCAGGGCCCGCTGGAACGGGGAGAGGACACGAAGGTTTACCGCGCCCAACTCAGCAGGTCGCTCTAGTTGTGCGCGCAGCAGACTGTGCAGTGGATTGAAGCCGTTCAATGCAGTCTTCATCGCCACCCCGAGGACGCACCAAGCGTGCCAGGGGTCGCTAGCCGATTTGCCGCAGACGGGTACCTTCTGCCGTCGGGCGGACGGGAAAACGGGGAGCGGAGGACGGGGAGGGTTGAGTGGGGAAGAGACCCATAACTACCTGGAACGCTATGCAGGGAATGATGTTAGCAAACGACCATAGCCGGGAGGGAAGGCCTGCTGAGGTCCACCGATTGCGTCCGGGCATGAGAGGCAACAACCGCCCTATGCTGCACCGATCCAACAGACCATGAGACACGATCCCGAGTACCTCACCTTCGATTGTTATGGCACCCTGATCGACTGGGAGACGGGAATCGCAGAGGCGTTCATGAAGGCGGCCGCGGCCAGCAAGGTCCAGATCAGCCGTGAGGACGTATTACGCCTGCACGCGGATGCTGAGCCAAAGGTACAGGCCGAAGGCTATCGTACGTATCGCGAAGTGCTCGCGGAAACAGCGGTACGGATGGCCAAGGAGATCGGGTGGCAGCTGGAGAAGGCAAAAGCCGAATTCCTCGCCAATTCCCTTCCCAGCTGGAAGCCGTTTCCGGACACGAACTCCGGACTCAAACGCCTCACTGCCGCTGGCATCAAGCTCGGAATACTGTCCAACATCGATGATGACCTCTTGAAGGGAACACTCAAGCACTTTTCGGTGACCTTCGATCCCATCGTCACCGCCCAACAGGTGAAGTCGTACAAGCCGGCGCAGGCCCACTTCGAGGAAGCCCGGAAGCAGCTCGATGGGAAGCACTGGCTCCACGCTGCGCAGAGCTACTTTCACGACGTGGAACCTTCTATCGCGCTGGGCATTCCTGTTGTATGGGTCAACCGGAAGCACGAACGAGCGCGGGGCGAGGCGCGCCCCGACGCGGAAGTGGACACAATTACGGGTCTCGCCGATCTGTTGGGCGCCGACTGAATAGGATACCCCGCCAACACGGACCACGCATCACGAGTTCACTGCGTGAGTGGCCCGTGGCCTTTTCCCTTTCTACGCGTAAAGGAGCCGTGGAATGGCCCTCAAGGCAGTCATCCTCAACTGCACGCTGAAAAAGTCCCCCAAGACCTCGAACACCCGAGCCTTGATCGATAAGGTGGTGGACCTCATGAAACCCCTCGGCGTCGAGTCCGAGGTCCTCCGGCCGGTCGACTACAACATCCCGTTTGGCGTGTCGTCCAACGAAGGCGATGGCGACGAGTGGCCTAAGATTCTGAAAAAGCTCATCGCCGCCGACATCGTCATCATCGGCACCCCCATCTGGTTTGGCGTCCGCTCTGCCGTGGCCCAGCTCGTGATCGAGCGCCTGGACGGCACCTATGGTGAGGGAGATCCGGAGACGGGGCAGTTCCCGCTGTACAACAAGGTCGCCGGCGTCATCGTCACCGGAAACGAAGATGGCGCACACGACGCAGCGGCCAACACGCTCTTCAATCTCTCACACCTCGGCTGCGTTATTCCTCCGAATGCCGACTGTTACTGGGTGGGCGATGCCGGTCCGGGACCCAGCTACATCGAGGCCGGCGGTGACAAGCATATGTACACCAACAAGACCGCCCGCTACATGGCGCACAATCTGTCAGCCATGGCCAAGCTCATGAAGAAGAATCCGCTGCGCACCAACCTCAAGCAGCTCATCGCCGACGCCAAGCGGGCGAGCGAGGACGACTGTCCTCCACGTCACGGCATGTCGGCGTAGTAATCCCTATGGAAAGCCTGTCGTTTGTCATTGTCGCGGCGGGCATTCTCGGATTCGCCCTGATCTCAGGGCGAATCCAACGCAGTCCCATCACGCCGCCCATGGTGTTCGTGGCGTTTGGGTTTCTCGTGAGCCAGGGGATTGGGATGCTCGAGCTGAGCATCGAGAGCCCCCTGATTCAAACGCTCGCCGAGCTCACGCTCGTGCTGGTGCTGTTCACGGACGCCTCGCGAATCGATCTCAAGCTCCTCAAGCGGCAACACGACCTGCCCATCCGGCTGCTGAGCATCGGTCTGCCGCTCACCATTCTCCTCGGCACCGTGCTCGCGGCCGTCATGCTCACCGGGCTCACCATCTGGGAGGCCGCCGTGCTCGCTGCAATCCTGGCACCGACCGACGCGGCACTCGGTCAAGCGGTGGTGAGCCTCGAGCAAATCCCCATGCGTATCCGCCAAGCGCTCAACGTCGAGAGCGGTCTCAACGACGGTATCGCGTTGCCCGTCTTCTTGTTGCTGCTGGCAATCGCAGGTGCGACAGAGGCCATCGCCCCAGCGGGCTACTGGATCCGTTTTGCGGCCATGCAGATTCTACTCGGTCCGCTGGTCGGCATCGCCGCCGGATACCTCGGTGCCAAAGTGCTGGAGCATGGCATCAAAGCCGGGTGGATCACCAAACCGTTCGAGGATCTTTCGGCCATTGGTCTGTCCTTGCTTGCGTTCGCGCTTGCCGAGCATGTGGGAGGCAACGGTTTCATCGCCGCCTTCACCGCAGGGCTCACCCTGGGCAATACGTCGAGGCTGGTGTGCGAGGAGCTGCACGAGTTCGCGGAGGCGGAGGGTCAGTTGCTGACGCTGTTGATCTTCATGGTCTTCGGTGTGGTGATGGTACCGTTTGCGCTCGAGAGGTTCAGCTGGACGGTGTTGTTGTACGCGATCGCAAGCCTCACCGTCATCCGCGTGCTACCAGCAGCAGTGAGCCTGCTAGGGGCGAAGCTCAGGTTGGACACGGTGCTGCTTCTCGGCTGGTTTGGTCCACGTGGCATCGCGACCATTCTCTTTGCGCTCGTGATGCTCGAGGAGGCAAACCTCGTTGGAGAGGAACTGATGCTGAGCGTCGCGATGACGACGGTTTTGCTCAGCGTCTTTGCCCACGGGGTGACCGCATACCCTCTGGCGATGTGGTATTCACAACGCGTACACGCGATGAAAGAAAAAGCAGAAGCCCCCGAGCACCGCGCGGTAAGTGAGCTACCCGTTAGGATCCCGTTCTCGAAGTAATCGCGTCTGCACCCCAGTAGCCCCAAAAACGCCAAACCGCTGCATCGGCACCACGGTTCTTCGTGGCGTTGCACACGTGCAACACTTGCGAACGCACCCCCCGTGTGCGCTGCATCGCGCAACGTCGTGAACGGCAATCCCGGCTTCTACTGGGAGGGGAAGACACGCCGTACGTAGAACTCCGATGAGTGCTCTGGTTCGCCGAGCACTTAGCCGTCGGGAGGTAGGTCGCGCCGTAGAAAGGCTGACTCTTCGGAGCCAGCCCTTTTTGTCCGTTGCGGCACCGGACGCTTGCCAACGTCATCCAGCTACGTCGCCACCTCCTGCTCCAGCTTCCGCTCGATCTCCCGCGTAATATGCATCGAGCAAAACTTGGGACCGCACATCGCGCAGAACTCGGCGGACTTGAAGTACTCATCTGGCAGCGACTCATCATGCAGTGATCTGGCGCGCTGCGGATCGAGCGAGAGCCGGAACTGCTCGTTCCAGTCGAACGCGTACCGCGCGCGCGAGAGCGCGTCATCACGATCTCTCGCACCCGGCCGCCCACGCGCAATGTCCGCCGCGTGCGCCGCGATCTTGTAGGCAATCACACCCTCGCGTACCTCCTCGGCATTGGGAAGCCCCAGGTGTTCCTTGCGGGTCACGTAACACAACATGTCCGCACCGTACCACCCGATCATCGCAGCCCCAATGGCCGACGTGATGTGATCGTACCCCGGCGCGATGTCTGTCACGAGGGGACCCAACGTGTAAAACGGCGCCTCGTGGCAGATCTCCTTCTGCTTACGCACGTTCATCTCGATCTCGTGCATTGGGATGTGACCCGGCCCCTCGATCATCACCTGTACATCGGCCTTCCAGGCGCGCTCGGTCAGCTCGCCCAGCACTTCGAGCTCCGCGAACTGCGCCTTGTCGCTCGCATCGGCCACCGATCCCGGCCGCAACCCATCTCCCAGCGAGAGCGTGACGTCATACTTCTGCGCGATCTCGAGTATCCGATCGTAGTGCGTGTACAAGGGGTTCTGCTCGTTGTGGTGTGTCATCCAATACGCAAGGAGCGACCCGCCACGCGACACGATCCCCGTCACCCGCCCCAAGGCGAGTGGCACGTGTTCACGCAGGATGCCACAGTGAACCGTCACGTAGTCCACGCCTTGCGCCGCTTGGTGCTCGATCATGTCCAGCAGGTCGTCCGCTGTGAGGTCTTCGACCTTCTTGGCCTCGACCACCGCCTGATAGATGGGAACCGTGCCGATCGGCACCGGGGACGCGTCGATGATCGCCTGGCGGATCGCATCGATGTCGCCGCCCGTCGAGAGATCCATTACGGTGTCGGCACCGTAGTGCACGGCGTGGTGCAGCTTGTCGAGCTCCTGCTGGAGATTGGATTCCACTGCTGAATTGCCGATGTTCGCGTTGATCTTGACGCTCGCCACCGTGCCGATCGCCATGGGATCGAGCCGCTTCTCGAGATGATGGATGTTGGCCGGGATGATCAGCCGGCCCCGGGCCACCTCGTCGCGGATGATCTCCACGTCCACGTTCTCGCGCTCGGCAACCCGCCGCATCCCGGGCGTGATCCTGCCCTGTCGGGCGTGATGCATCTGGGTATTAATCATTGGGCCCTCCGAGAGCCGAGCCTGCACCACCTAGGGGAGTGGGGAGTAAGACAGACAAAAGCCAGCAACCCGGGTAGACGCGCTGTCTCGGTTGGCTGGCTTCATGGGCGACTCCCTACGCCGGTACTGGCCGGATCAGGTTCTAAGGGTATGATCTCAGCCGTCCGGTCTTGGACGGCACCCCCGTCGTAGATAAAGTGTAGTGGGATGCGATCGCCCTGAACAGACCCCCTTTATCCAGGGTTGGTGACATGCGTCAGCTGGTCTTGCTTGCAGCGTTGGCCTGGCTTGCCCCCTCCCCTATCGTCGCGCAATCTGCCGCGGGGCACCACGCACCCGTTCGCGCTCTGCTCGTGACCGCCCATCCCGATGACGATGCGGCCTTTGCCGGCGCCATCTACCAGATCACGCATCAGCTGAAGGGTGTGGTGGACCTTGCCTTGGTGACCGATGGCAGCGGTGGCTTTCGCTACGCGACGCTCGCCGAGCCCATCTACGGGCTCGAGCTCACGAACGAAGCGGTGGCCCGCCAGTATCTACCCGCCATTCGTAAGAAGGAGCTCATGGCCGGCGGAGCCATCGTGGGCATCCGGAATTACTTCTTTCTCGACGAGCTGGATCACGAGTTCACGCTGAACGCGGACACCGTGCTCACCGCCGTGTGGGACTCGAGCCGTGTACGGCGCCGTCTGGCCGAGATCATGGAACGGGGGGATTACGACGTGGCGATGGGGCTCCTTCCCTTCCCGCAGATGCATGGTCATCACAAGGCGGCCACGATGCTAGCGATGCACGCCGCGCTCACCCTCCCACAGGAGAAGCGTCCCGTCGTGCTGGGTGGGTTTCCCTGTACGTGGGGTGACGAGCCCATTCTCTTCGAGGGGCTCCCGGAGTTCCCCATCTCTCAGGTTTCTGGAGGTGAGCCGCTCGCGCGGTTCGATCGTACGCAGAAGATCGACGAGAATGACCGGCTCGACTTCCGTATCATCGCCAATTGGGTGATCGCAGAGCACAAATCGCAGGGCACCATGCAGCTCTTGATGAACCGAGGTGATCAGGAGTGCTACTGGTACTTCGACGCCAACGGGCCGGATCGCAAGCAGTTCGTGGTCGATCTTTTCGATCGTCTCGTGATGAAACGGTAGTTTCTTTCCTATTATATAGACCCACATAGGCGCGGGTTCGCGCCGCTGTGAGCACTGCCGTGTTCATGGCAACCACCCTGTTGCATGCGCGTGGACGCGCTGGGAGGTGAGCATGGTACTCGTTCGGGATGTATTCCGCTTGAAGTTTGGCAAGGCCAAGGAGGCCATAGCGTTGTGGAAGGAGGGGGCGAAGCTGCTCGAGAAGGCGGCCAAGGGCAGGAAGCCCCGGCTGCTGACGGATTTGACAGGCTCCTATTACACGTTGGTGCTCGAAAACACCTACGAGAACCTCGGTGACTTCGAGGAGATGGGTCAGAACCTCTTGGGCACCGACACGTGGAAGAAGTGGTATCAGAAGTTTCTTCCCCTCGCGGAGGGCGGATATCGGGAGATCCTCACGGTCGTTGAGTGATATAAGCCCCATCTTTGTCTGAGCCCAGGACCTATTCTGAGGAGCCCGTCGGTCACCCGGCGGGCTCTTCGACGTCTTGACCCGTCAGCCAGCGGTGTGAGATCAACGCGCCATGCTCCTCCGGCACCCCCTTCTGATATCCCTCGTCCTCCAGGCCACCCAGGTGGGCTCCAGCGCCGAGCCCCCGGTGAAGGTGTTCGGCCGCACGGAGGGGTTGCCCTCGGCACAGGTGCAGGCGCTCGCGTTCGATCGCAACGGTGTGGTCTGGTTTGCCACGCCGAGTGGCCTCGCTCGGTACGATGGCGCACGGATCACCGCCTTTGGGAGGAGCCACGGGTTGGCAACGCAGGGGTTGCGAACGCTCACGCTGTTGCCCGACGGGCGCCTGCTCATCGGCTCCGACATCGGAATCGACGTGCTCGAGCCCGAAGGTGAGATCCGCCCCTTCGTGGACCCCGTGCAGTGGGACTTTGGGTTTGTCGATCACATCGTGCCCGATTTCTCCGGGCGCGTGTGGTTTGGCACGGCTGAGGGCCTGGTGCGGTGGTCGCAGGCAGATGGTGTCGTAGCGGTTACGGATTCTGCGGTCCGTGGCCAGTTAGTCGAGGCGATGATGATCGATCGCGCGGATCGCTTGTGGGTTGCCGGACCGCAGCTCGGCGTAGTGGTGCACCGTGCGGGCAGCTGGGAGCCGGTCGCCCGCGAACAGTGGGAGGGTATCGGTCGCGTCCTCAGCCTTACGGAAACACCGGACGGAAGCATCGTGTTGGGTGGCGAGCGGGGTGTCGCGGTGCTCGGTCCGGTGGGCTCCTCGCTTGGCTCGCGGGTGTTGTCTGAGGTGCCGACCCGTCCGGTGACCGCACTCTTTCCGGTCGAAAACGGGGTGTGGATGGGGATGGGCAACGAGATTGCGCTCTATCGGGCGGGTTCCCAATGGACTCGTATTCGAACGCTCGCATCGAACTCGATCGTGAACCAGATCGTTGGCGATCGTCACGGCAACGTCTGGGTGGCCACGGACAATCGGGGTGTGCTCAAGATCAGTGCTCTGCGTCGAGCGATCTCTCAGGTCGAGCTTCCCTGTCCGGGCGGTGTTTTCGCGATCCGTCCAGCCGATGAGGGCGCCGCCATCCTGCTGGGTGGCGACAACTGTAGCGGCCGGCTCGATTTCGAGACCGGCGTCGTCCGGAGGATCCGACCTCTCGAGGGCCAAAAGGTGTGGGACCTGGTCACCGATCCGCGGGGAGTGTTGTGGGCTGCCACCGAGCTGGGGTTGTTCATGGTCCAAGAGCGTGGCGAGTTGGTCCAGGTGGGGCGTGCGGATCCGGTCGTCTCGGCCCCCGGCCGGGTCTTATGGCATCGGGACGATGAGCTGTGGGTGGGCACGCGGCTCGGACTCGCGGTAGTGCGGCAGGGTGAGATCCGTTCGGTGACCGGCGCGTTAGAACAATCGCCCGGCTACGTCTACACCATGCATGAGGATGGTCGTGGTCGGTTATGGATTGGCACCATTGGCAATGGATTGTGGCGCGAGCGCGGGCCGAACGTCGAGCGGATACACGAATCGCTCGTTCCGTCCAACGGCAACGTGTATGCGCTGGCCGAGCGCGCGGATGGCGCGGTCGCGGTGGTGGTGGACGATCGTATCGTGTTGGTGAGCGGAAACGACTCGGCACGGGTGTTGGCAGAAAGTGATGCGCCCATTGCCGGTTGGAGTGCGCGGTTTCTCGGGCACAGTAGCTTATGGGTCGGGGGTACGCGCGGGTTGGTCGAGTACGACGCGAACAGTGGTGAGGTACTCCGGCGTGTCACGCCCTCCATGGGGCTCACCGGATGGGAGTTCACTACTAGCCGCAGCCTCCTCATCGACGGTCGTGGCCGTTTGCTCGCTGGGCTGAACGAAGGGCTCACCGTCATCGATCCTACCGTGTTGGGCGAGTTCTCCGAGGCGCCGGTGGTACGGCGTGGCCGCGTGCAATGGGTCAACGCCACTCCCGATACGACAGATGCCAAGACAACCGTACGGTATGGCCGATGGACCGTGGAGATCGGGTGGTATCCTGCCTGGTACATCGACGAGGAGAACCTCCAGTATCGTTACCGGTTAGCGGGGTTCGATCCCGATTGGTCGGTGCCGACCACGCAGGCATCGATCCAGTACCGCGCGTTGCCAGCGGGCAATTATCGGCTAGAGGTCGAGGCATATGCACCGCTCGTCGGGTGGGGGCCTCCAGCCGAGGTGTTGGCGTTCACCGTGCTCCCACCGCTGTGGGCCACCTCGTACATGCGGGGGCTCTTCGTGCTCATGGGTGGGGGGTTGGTCTGGCTGTTGATTCGCGTCCGCAACCGGCAGCTCGTCCGCCGAACGCGCCATCTCGAGCAGCGCGTCGAGGAGCGGACGCACGAGTTACGGCGAGCCAATCAGCAGCTCGTGGCGCTCAACCGGCAGCTCGATGCGCTCTCGCGTAGCGATGCGCTCACGGGAGTGGCCAATCGTCGTCAGTTCGACGAGGCGTTGGTAAACGAGTTCCGGCGGGCATCCCGCACTGGTGTGTCCATCGCGCTGCTGGTGCTCGACCTGGACCACTTCAAGGAGTACAACGACACGTTTGGTCATCCAGCGGGCGACGTGTGTCTCACCATGGTGGCGCGGGTGCTCGAGCGGTCGGTGCGTGATGGTGGCGATCTCGTGGCACGGCTGGGAGGAGAGGAGTTCGCGGTGTTGTTACCGAAGGCCGACCGCGGCATGGCGCAGGCCGTTGCCGAGCGATTGCGTTTGCAGATTGCCGGGCTCCCGGTGGCGGGTGATGGCCAGCCCGCGTCGTTGCGCCGTCCCGTCACCGTGAGCATTGGAGTGGCTGTGACCGAGTTAGCCACACGGAGCACCCCTGAGGAGCTGGTGGAGGCGGCGGATCGAGCGTTGTACCGGGCCAAAGAAGAAGGGAGAAATCGGGTGGTGTTTGCGGGGTGAAGAACGACGAAAGTGGGAAGGCGGAAAGACCAAACGTCTGAAGGAAAGGGCGGAAGGGTGGACGGGCGGGTCCCTCGAGTAGATTTCCCTATCATGAAACAAGAGATCATTCATGTGGCGCTCGTCGTGACAGACTACGACGAGGCGATCGCGTTCTTCTGTAGTAAGCTTCACTTCACCCTCGTTGAGGACACATACCAGCCTGAGCAGGACAAGCGTTGGGTGGTGGTGGCGCCGCCTGGTGGTGGGGGGACGACGTTGCTGCTTGCGCGAGCATCGAATGACGAGCAGAAGGCGGCGATTGGGCGGCAGACCGGTGGCCGAGTGTTTCTCTTTCTCGCCACCGACGATTTTTGGCGTGATTACAACGACATGCGTGCTGCTGGGGTTACGTTTGTTCGCGAGCCCAAGCAGGCGGATTACGGGACCGTCGCCGTGTTCGAGGACCTCTACGGGAATCGATGGGATCTGATTGAGAAGCGGGAGGGGGATAGGAGTCCGGGCGGTACGAACAGTTAGTTAAATGGCGAAGCGGCGAGCCCTACTTCATCGTTTCGAGGCCTCGAAACGTTTTTTCCACGCTCGAAATCGCCTTTTCGAAGTGTCAAATCGCAATCACTGAATTTCGAATGCTCGTTTACGAGCTTAAAGACACCATTTTCGAGCGTGGAGTTGTCATTCTCGAGCTTCGAACGAGCCTCTGGAAGCTTCAAACGGCCTACTGTAAGCTTCACATGGGCGTCCGTAAGCTTCCCGACGCTGCTTGTAAGCTTCACAATCGGCGTTCGCAAGCTTACCCACCGCCGCCGTAAGCTTTTCATAGCCGCACCTAAGCTTTACCACGCCGCTACGAGGCTTCATTCGGCTAGATGTAAGCATCCACCCGCCTGCATTGAGCTTCCAAAGGGGCGTCTAACGCTTCCAATCGATCGATGTAAATAGGGGTCAGATTCGTCGTAACTTGCCCTTCGACGGTTAGATAACGCTCGTCACCTCACCTGACTTAGCGTGTTCTCAGCCGGCTTTGAGGCCCCTCAGGACGCCATCGTGCCCGGCGATAACGCCCCTCATTGCGCGGAATTCGTTTAGGCCGCACTCTCGTGGGAGGAGTGAGGTATGACCGGTAGGGTGAACAGCTCTGGTGTCCTGACACGACCCTCGCGGGTTCGCTTGGGCGCGCTTGTGCGCGGCCTGGCTACAGCGACAGGGGCCGTAATTTGCACAGCCATGATCGCGCCGCTTCAGGGCCAAAGCCAAGCGAGTGTCCAGCGGAACGTGCTGTACGGGATGTACTCCGGTCTCGCCCTTGTTATGGATGTTCACCGGCCATCAGCTCCCAATGGGGCGGGAGTTGTCGTAATCCACGGGAGCGGTTGGCATGCGGATACTACCTGGGTCGCCCGGCCGCTGAAGGACGGACACCCGTACGTAGACCCGATTCGGGCCGCGCTGCTGGGTGCTGGTTTCACGGTCTTCACCATCAATCACCGAGCTGCGCCACGGTTCCACTACCCAAGCGGAATCGAGGACTCGCGGCGGGCGGTTCAATTCGTGCGCCACGGTGCGGCCGGGTTCGGGATCGATCCGAATCGGATTGCTTCCTTGGGTCACTCGTCGGGAGGGCATTTCGCGGCCCTGCTGGGTGTTGAAGACGGCGAAGGACACCAGGGCAGTCCAGACGAGATCGCGCGCGTCAGTTGGAAGGTCAACGCGGTTGTGACCATCGGCGCCCCCTTCGATCTGACGTTGCTCGAGACTACGGAAGGCTCAACGCCGTCCCTGGTGATCTTCATGGGCGTCCGCCCCCCGTTCCGGGACGGGAAGTTCCAGATGGAGGGTGTGTACGCAGAGGCATCGCCTATCACCCACACATCCACAGACGACCCTCCGTTCCTGATCATTCAGGGCCGTGCAGATAGGGTGATTCGCAGGGAGCATGCTACACGAATGGAAGGCGCCCTCCGACGTCACTCGGTTGACGTGACTCTGGTAGAGATTGAGGGCGGGCACGAAGCAGAGTTCGAGCCACACGTGATCGTCGATTGGTTGTTGATGCGTTTGGGGCCCACGTAGGGCGCTCCCGGGGTCCGTCCTGTTCGCACGTAGCTGGGGATGCGGCCTAACAAGCATTTGAAGCTGACGGATCGTATTCTTAAGGAGTGCAAGCTCCGCGTTACTGCGCTTGCACTTGAGTTGGCTATGCCCACAGCTTAGATGCGAACCCGTTAGACTGCACGTCCATCTGACGGATTCCGGTCGGCGAAAGGGGGTCGACATAGGATCACGGCTCGGCTGTGTCTTGGCAGCGGTCATCTTCTGTGTTCCGATCCAGGCCGCATCCGCGCAGCGTCTCGCAGTGGGTACCTACATACGCGTTTCGTATGACTGCCAGTCAACAACGCTCGGTTCCCAGACGCTTACGCGCTGCCAACGCACGAAAGGCCCGCTCGCGGCAGTTACGCCCGAGACCGTCCACGTCCGTGGTCTGGATGTCGCTATACTCCGGAACTCCATCCAAGCCCTTGAAGAGCGAACTCGCCGCAACCGACGTTGGCTGGGCGCAGGCCTGGGCTTCTTAGCCGGCAGCGCCGTCGGAGTGGGCGTGGCTTTCCTAGGAGCCTCGACGTGCGAGTCATCGGAGTTTTTTGATTGCATAGGATGGCTTGCGGCGATACCAGTGGGATCGGCCGCTGGCATTGTCACAGGGGTCATCATCGGAGGCGGCGAGCGGTGGCAGCAGGTGCCGCTCGATCGTCTTGGCAGTAGTCTTGCTGGCTCGCCGCCAATATTCGGGGTTGGTGTTGGAGTTGCGTTCTGAACGCGTGCATGCTGTCTAACCCGCCAATGCACCTGTCGATTGGCAGGGGCGCTAGGCGGCGGCCATGTTGAGTTTTCAGTTTCCCGATCGCGAAATGACCCTTGCCGAGGGTCTAGGCGAGTATTACGGCAGCCGTGATGATCTGGTAACTGGGCGGGGCGCCTCAGCTTCGGCGCAAAGGTTCTTCCGGTGTCATGATGTAGCTCACGTGGTATTCGGCTGCAGCAATACTCTCACGAACGAGGCGATGGTAAAGATCTGGAGCTTCTTTGGCACGACGGCCGGCCTTTCCCTCATTCGAGACTATCGGTCTCCTGAATCGAAAGAGATCTATGAGCAGATCAAGTGGAGCGATGTTCCCGGAACCGCGCTCCAATCTATGGTGAACCTACCGTTGGTCCTCTTCCGCTGCTTCCGAATGCAGAAGCGTTGGCCTTGGTCCGACTTCGAGAAGTACACGAACGTGCGCCTGGCCGAGATCCGCAGAGAGTTCGGAATCAGGGTCGTCACGGTCCCCTGAGAGGGACCGAACGTCGATTCCCATTGCGTAGTGCCGTCGGCTGCCGCCTAACAAGGCGCTGCAGCTGCCGTGGCACAGCGCGTTTGAATCGAGGTCTGGTAGCCTTCTGGCATCAACCTTGGATTCTACGACGACCGCTCCAAAGACTGGGTCCCGGAGCACTTGGTACGCGAGTACATCTTGCCAGCGGTGATGAAAGAAAACTGAGGCTGTCTAGCAACGGCATGCAGCTGGCGTCGCTTCGCGCCGCAGCTGATGCCACACGTTAGACCGCCGTTGCAAACGGTTTTGACCTGAGGAGTGATCGTGAAAGCAGCTTGGTATGAACAGTCCGGTGCGGCTGATGAGGTGCTGGTTGTTGGAGAAGCGCCTGATCCCGTCCCCGGGGCGGGTGAAGTATGTATCAAAGTCGCCGCCTCAGGTGTTAACCCCGGTGACGTTAAGAAACGCCAAGACACGTTTGGTGTTGGCATGGCCTTCCTGAAAGTTATCCCTCACAGCGACGGTGCGGGAAAAATCGAGGCGGTCGGCGACGGTGTCGACGCCGCACGGGTTGGAGAGCGCGTTTGGTGCTACGGCGCTCAGAGTTACCGGCCGTTTGGCACGGCGGCAGAGTTTGTCGTCGTTCCGTCAGAACAGGCAGTCCCGCTCGACGGAGCGGTCTCCTACGAACAGGGGGCTTGTCTTGGGATTCCTGGGATCACGGCTCACCGCGCCGTCCACGTAGCGGGGCCGGTCAATGATCGCACGGTGCTAGTTCAGGGTGGGGCTGGG
The DNA here is from genome assembly GCA_041577295.1 of Gemmatimonadales bacterium. Lineage (GTDB taxonomy): Bacteria > Gemmatimonadota > Gemmatimonadetes > Gemmatimonadales > GWC2-71-9 > JBDHDH01. The sequence continues at coordinate 1,886 of JBFGJG010000046.1, read as the reverse complement.
GCCGTCGGCCTGTGTGCTGTAGCGTTAGCCCGTGACGCCGGCGCTCATGTGATCGCAACAGTACGAGCAGAGAGCGACATGCCGGTCGCGGCGACAGCGGGCGCGCACGAAGTCCTGTGTACCGGCAATCTTGCCGAAGGCGATATCGTCGAGCGAATCCGCAATGTTGCGCCTGACGGTGTGAACCATGTGGTCGAAGTCGCTTTCCATGCTAATATTGCGATCGATGAACAACTACTGGCGTTGAGTGGATCAATCGGAACATATGCGACGGGCAACGCATCTGCTTCGATTCCGTTTTGGCCGCTCGTCTTCAAGAACATTGCAGTGTTTTTTCTGGGCAGCGATGATTTTCCACGAGAGGCAAAGATCAAAGCGGCAGAGGGATTGAATCACGCCCTCAAGGCAGGCTGGAGTGGTTTTGGGCAGGTCGAGCGATTTTCGCTGGATGCCATTGCCAAGGCGCATCAGTTCGTCGAAAGCGCATCGAAAGGTCGGGCCGTCGTGGTTATCTAATGTCTGGTACGACCCGTCTAACTCGACCTTATGCGGGAGCAGAGCTGAGATGCAGTTGAGTCCTGAAGGTACCTCCCTTGAAGGCGTTCTCCCACGTTTCGACGTCGAAACGCGAAAGGCGATCCACATTGCGGCGCCTGCGAAAGTCGTGTATGAGGTGGCGCGGGAGCTTGACATGTCGTCATCCGGCCTGATACGGGCTCTTTTTAGGCTTCGCGGACTACCCTCCTACGCCCTTAACGCGGAGGGCCTAGCGAGAATGCGGTTTAAGGTCGTTCGGGAGGAACCACCCAAAGGATTCGTACTCGGGATCATAGGGAGGTTTTGGACGATCTCGGGACACCTAGTCGAGTTCGACCCCCACCTGTTCAGCGAAATCCAAGCACCCGGACGCGCTAAAGCCATCTGGGCGTTTAACGTGACCCCCGACCCGGCTGGCGGTTCCGTGTTGAGCACCGTCACCCGGGTCCTCGCGATGGACGAGCATGCGCGACGGAGATTCCGCTTGTACTGGGCACTGGTCGGTCCGTTTAGCACAGTCGTCCGCAGCCGAGTTCTAGATTCGATCAAGCGTTCCTCGGAGCGCTTGGCTCGACGTGTGAACGGTCGGGTTGATCCTTGACACTTTGTTCTAGGGAGATCCTTTACACCTCCGCGGGAAGAAGTGTCGAAAGAGCCGGCCTCGGCCCGACGCACGTGCCCGAGGAAACAAATGGCAACTCTGCGACACGTCAGCAGTGTGAAACATGAAGGTGTGCATCGTCGGAGCCTCCGGGAAACTCGGTAAGTACATGGTCAAGCACGCGCTTGATCGTGGCCACGATGTGATTGGTGTATGCCGAGCCCGCAGCGTGGAGAAGCTCGACGCATTCAAGAAGCGCATCACAGTCATACCAGGGGCGACGAACGACCGCGAAGTCATCAAGAGGGCCGTATTAGGGTGTGACGGTGTCCTTGTAGTATTGGTCCCATGGGGGGTCCACCAGTATTCGTCTGGGACGGCGCAGGCGGTGTTGGATTACGCTCCGAACGGCGCGCGACTCGTGTTCTCTTGCGGGTGGCACATCACGCGGGACGGCCAGGACGTATACTCTAGGACTTTCAAATGGATGGTACGCGCCTTCGGCTGGGCTGCGCGGCTTGTTCGCTTCGCGGATGTCGACGACCAAGTGGAGGCGTGTCGGAGGGTGTTTGCCAGCGACACTCGATGGACCGTTGTGCGAGCAGGCAACCTACAAGAGGGCGAGAGTCAAGGCCTGCCGGTGTGGGGTCCACACGTGGGTGACCCGATACTCAAGAGCCGTGTCACGCGCCGCGTCGACTTCGCCCTATTCATGGTAGACGCCCTTGAGAATGACGAACTGATCCAT
>JBFGJG010000045.1:0-36250 GCA_041577295.1 Gemmatimonadales bacterium | reverse complement strand
TCGGACGCAGTTCGGTAGCGAGCACCGCGCGTGGGTCGTGAGCTACCCGCTTGGAATGACCAACGCCCGCGTCATGCAAAACTTCGTCATCGACCGGCCGCCCTATCTCCTCGGCAAGCGGCCAATGGATCTCGAATCGGAGGAGACTACGGAGATCGGAACGCTTCGTTTGATCGAGTTCGCGACCTTTGGACAGCGGTAGCGTCGCGGGTTGTTGATGGCCTCGCTGCGCGCACTGCAGAAACGTGGCAAACGGACTCGCATTTATGAGGCCGCGATTCGCCTGTTTCGTGACCGCGGATATGACGGGGTCACTGTGGATGAGATCGTCGCCTCCGCCGGTACGGCGAAGGGCACGTTCTTCAACTATTTTCCCACGAAGGACCACGTCTTGGCCGAGTATCACGACCGCATGACTGGGTGGATACTGGGCCGGGTCGAAGGTCGTGAGTTTCAGGGCTGCGAGGAGGCGGTCACCAGCTGCGTGATGATATGTGCGGACTGGGTTGAGAAGGATCCCCCAATAGGGCAGATGATGGTACGGAGGATTTTTGCGAGTCCCATTTTGCTCGAAGCCGACCTGAAAAACTCCAAACGCTTTGTTACCTGGTTTGCGCAGTGGGTCGACAGGGGCATTGCCACTGGTGAGCTCAAGGCCGACGTTGATCGCGGCACCTTGCTTTCGATGATCGCGGCCGTGCTGAGTTCCACGATGACCACATGGGCACTCGGAGTCGAGATTGAGTTGCGGGATGCGTTACGACGCCGGATCGCCTTCGTGTTCGACGCGGCACGAGCGGCCGCGTGAGCAAGCTCCGATTGGTGCAGCGGTTGATTGTGGTCCTCGCGATGATGATCGGGATCGCGCACGCGCCGCTACGTGCGCAATCGGGCGCTCTGCGAGTCGAGCACGTCCTATCTCGAGCGATCGGGCAGAACCTCATCGGTGAATCTTCCCAGATCGAAGTGGCCGTATATACGCCGCCCGGCTATTCAAACAGCGGCCACGATTACCCGGTTCTCTATTTGCTGCACGGCATCGCGGGCACGTACCGAGACTGGACCAACGGTAGCTACCAGGGGCTTCGCATCCATGTGGAGCTCGATTCCCTGATTACTGCCGGGGCCATCCCACCTATGATCGTCGTGATGCCCACCGCGAGTAATCGGTACATGGGTAGCTATTACGCCAACTCGCCCGTGACGGGCAACTGGAGCGACTTCGTTGCGCGCGAGCTGGTGGCCTGGACGGACTCAGCCTTTCGCACGCGTGCTTCGCGGGAGGGAAGGGGTATCGCCGGGCATTCGATGGGTGGATTTGGCGCCTTGACCCTGGCGATGGACCATCCGGGCGTGTTCTCCGCCGTCTTCGCCATGAGTCCATGCTGCCTCAAGCTCACTGATGATCTCGGCCCCGCGAACGCCGGGTGGGCTCGCGCACTGGGGTTCCAAGCGCCCGAGGAGATCATCACCGCGCTCCAGAGGGGAGAATTCTATCCCGTGGCGATCCTTGGCATCCTTTCAGTCGCCACACCTAACACAGGGCGCCCACCTCTTTTCGTGGACTACCCCTTTCGACTCGACGGAGCCGGCTTTCTACTACAGGCTGAACCAACGTATTCGACGTATCGTGAGTTTTTCCCCATCGAGCGACTGGACGAACGCGCGGAGGGCCTCCGCGAACTTCGTGGGTTAGCGTTGGATGTCGGACAAAACGATCAGTTTCCACACATTCCCCCGGGCACCGCTGCGTTCTCCCGGCGACTCAGCGAACTGGGAATCCCACACGTATTCGAGTTATACGACGGCGATCATCGAAACCGACTACGCCAGCGTCTTGCCTCGAAAATGCTGCCGTTTTTCGCGCGGCATCTGTCTGCCAATGACCGCTAGCTGTTCCTGACAGAGGCCGCCAGCCGCATTCTAGAGACCGCCACCGTCAACATCGACAACGTTCTGTTCACCCCAACACCTCCTGGTGGGTCAGCGATCGCGTGGAGAATAGGCGTAGAGCACGCGAGTGCCCGGTCGTGGGAACTCGTCGCTGACGAAAATGAGCAAGCGGCTGCGCGCGAGTAGCGCTGAAGTGGGTGGGGTGGTGCTTTGAACCCCGCCCAGAAGGATACGATGCTCAGTCCGAGGAGAAGCTGGCTCTCATCAGGCGTATTAGCCTGTCTATAAGTACTCTTCTCCCAGCAGCTCGATCCGCATTGGAATTTTGCCGCTCTGACACGCACGCTCCAGCACATCGTAGTACGGCCCCCAACCGCTGGTCAAACGCGGACGCGCATAAAACGCGATCGCCGTCACGCCGTACTCATTCAGCTGGTTGGCAATGAACGGGACTAGCTTGTGGGCCTTGTCGTAGCTCAGCCGTTCGTCATACCACGGAATGCGGTCGTCTGGCTTCAGCAACCCGAATCGACCAGAGAGCAGCAAGAGCGGAACGGCGAGCCGCAGGCTCTCGCCATGTACAAAGCGAATGCGCCCGCTGAGATATCTCTGCATCGCTGGTAGCGACCCCTCGTCGCGGCGCTTCCGCTTGCAGCACGTGGTGCAGAGGTGTTCCATCGCGTGACCACCAGCTATCCAGTCGCGGCCGCCCGCTCGAGTGGGGAATCCGCGTCCGGGACGGTGATGATGACCTTTCCTCGGGGTTCGCCCTCAATCATATGCTGGAGAGCCTCACGGGCTTTGCTTAGCGGGTACGTGCGATCGATGATCGGCGTGATTTTCCCAGCTGCGAGCAGCTCTTGAAGTATCGTCACAGCATCCTTCTTGGTCGGGACTGACGACCGCCCCAATCGCAGCTGCTTCATGAAGAATGAGAGGAAGATCAGTTTGACGAAATGTGGTATCAGGCCAAACACCCGCTTCCCAGATCCGCCAAACTGCTCGTGCCCGATGAGCACGTACTTACCGTCCGGCTTGAGCGCGCGTCTGCAAGCGGATAGCGAATGGTTCCCGGGAATATCGAAGATGAGGTCGTACCGCTTGCCGGCTCTGGTGAAATCCTCTCGAGTGTAATCGATCACCTGATCTGCCCCGAGCGCTCGAAGCATGCTCAGCTTGCTCGTGTTGTCCACGGCGGTGACGCGTGCGCCGCGCAGCTTAGCGACCTGAAGGGCGAGCGCACCCACGCCGCCACCCGCGCCATTGATCAACACCTCGTGCTCGGGCTGTACGATCGTTCCTCCACGGAGATTCAAGAGCGCAATGTAGCCGGAGGTGGGCACCGCGGCGGCTTGTTCGAAAGTGACATTGTCGGGCTTCAATGCTAAGCGGTCTTGTGGAACGGCGACGTATTCGGCAAATGCGCCACCGTTGGTCCATCCATGCCGGCCAGCTTCGCCAAACACCGCGTCGCCCGCGCGAAACCTGGTGACGCTCTTGCCCACCGATTCGACGGTGCCCGCCGCGTCGGTGCCCGGGATTGGGTTCTTGGGCTTGAGCAGCCCGGCCCCCATTAGGCGAAGGACGTATGGCCAGCCGCTCACGACGTGCCAGATGTCCGGATGGAGCGAAGCCGCTCGGACGCGCACCAAGACTTCGGCATCGCCAACGGCCGGCTTGGTGACCTCTCGCAGTTCCAGAACTTCAGGAGATCCGTACTTCTCTTGGACAATCGCCTTCATCGACTCATCGCCGGATCCTGCTCCGTTTTGCGCCTTACGGCGGCCGCTTCACGTGAGTGAGCTGGCGGCTGCGTAGGGTGTCCAACGGAGGTACGGTGTTTCGATGTTAGCGGTTTCGGAACGATTTCCTTTGGCTCACTCGTCAGACCGTCGCCGGCGCGTCCATACCGGCCCACAAGTTCGCAGAGTTCAGCTCCTCGTGTCCCGCGGCTTTGAGGTACAGGAACAGCTGCATGCGGTAGGCCGCTGATCCACAGAGCGCCCACTTGACGAGAAACGCTCCGCGCGTGGCCTTCTCGCCAAAAGCCTCCATGTCTGTCCGCAGATCGGCATCCGACATGTCGGCGAGCAACGTCTGGTACGTCTTCTCGTGCGTAGCAATCGTTTTGATCGCGTGATCGAGTGAGTTTTCCGCGGCGGCTTTCTCAGCCGCCATCCACCGGGCCTCGTCGAAGGCCCCTTCCTTTGCCACCCGCACAACCTCGGGTCCCATCATGCTCAGATACTTGATCAATTCGCTCGTGCTGCGCTGCTTCGGAGTGGGACGGTAATCACGCTGTGTGCGAGCGACTTTTCCAACGAGATGCAGAAGAACACGGACCTCGCTCTCGAGGGCGGCGATGAGCTCAGATTTGGTCAGAACCACGGTGTGCTCCAGGTGAGGGTGTAAATCAGGGTCTATGAGCGAGAGAAAATGCCGCAGCTGAGACACCTTTCGCTAGGGGTTCACCCACATCCATGCTGGTAGGGCACAACCCACAGGTTTGTGATGAGCGACAGGAGTCTATCGAGTTCCTCGAGAACGCGACCAGCGGGTTTTTATGCGGTCGCGCGAGCGGCCACGCCTCTTGTGTCGGTTGCACGCCATCCGCGGGGCTGGCCTCGAGGGCTCCGGAAAGCAGGCATGCTGCCGTGGTACTCCACCCTCAGGAAAGCAGCCACGGATGGGGTAGTGGCCAAAGCAACCGCGGTACATCTGGTCGATCATTCAGCCTCCAGATCACGGAAGTGATTCACCTGATCACTATATATAAATGTATCGCTCACGAGGCAGCCTGTCCCGCTGGCAACGGCTGCGCGCCCGCGTCGTGTCGTGAATTGGGCGCATCGGCTTCTCACCCACCCCCTGACCCATCCAACTGCTCCAGGATCGTATCCGCCGTCTCGATCGCGTCATTGATGGAGGCGGAGAGCACCCTAAACCGCAAGGCTCGGTAGTACAGTCCAGCATAAACCCCAACGCTGCGAACTAGGCGTTCGGTGTTCGGCGGAAACGCCGAGGGCGGGAGACCCAACTGGGAAGTGGATGCCGCGACGGCAAGCCCAGGGACCCCGATTGCCACCAGCGCCGCTTGGAGATCCATGTCGCGATTCCGCTCGAGGTGTTGACCGTCGCGCGCTAATTCATCCATCAGCGCGGACCAGCGTGCCAGCATCCGGCGAAGCGGGGGGTTGTCCAAGACCCGCGGATTCCCAGCGGCCAGAACGGCGTCTAAGGCCGCTTGGCTGGGTACGGAGACACCGAAGTTGAAGCTCCGAACGAGCAGGGCGAGAACCGTATCCGGGTGAGGGGCCGGAGCACGCGGTCCCATTAATTCGAGAAGGTTGACGGTCGCTTGGGTTGATGAGTCCAAGTATGCGGCCGAGTAGGCCAGGGTGCTTCTCGCGGTCACGAACTCCGCTCGTAACGTCGCGATTTGCTCGGCTTGCTCTCCTCGAGCGTTGAACTTGTCCCACCACGCATCTAGCGCGAAGGCGATCAGCAGGGACACCACGATCAACACGACGTCACGGGGTGCGTCACGCCACCTCTTGGCAAACCGTTCGAGCAGGCTGGGCATCACTACCCCCAAGGTCGAGGACGCTCGTGAGTGAGCTCTGACTACTTCTCTCCCCCTGCAGCGTGCCACATCAATCGGCTGATCTTCCACGCGCCCGAATCGGTGCGTTTGAGAATCATCAGGAACACGTCGTTGATGGTTTGCTCGGTCTGCCGTCCCAGATCACGGATGGTCCCGCGGGTGCGGCCCCGCACATACGCGAGATTGTTCACGACACGTGTTTCTTCGATGATGAACCGCAGTGCCGGCTGATGCGTCTCGAAGAACGCTTCGTACCGCGGGCGAATCGCGGCAATTCCGTCCACCGGTGATTCATTCGGTGGCAGCATGATGGCGTCGGGCGCGTACAGCTCGACCACTTGCTCGACGTCCCGAACGTTATCCGCGGCCATGAGGCCGTGCGCCACCGCCTCCACACGCTTGACCTCCGGATCCGCTTGCTGGTCCGCATTGAAAGGGCAACACCGCGTCGCGTGCATGAGGACGTCGTGGTACGGCCAATGTGCCATCGTCTGCGAGGCCGACGCCTCGGGGAACGTTGTCTGAACCGCGAAGGTGAGTACAGCAATGAGGTAAGGGATCACCGGTGGCTCCTCTGTCGGTCGTTTCGGAGATCGTGCTCGGCTGCCTCCTCAGCTTCCGGGTAGCCCGACGCGTCGCATTAGCGCTCGGTAGCGCTCCTCGCGGTGCAGCGGGTACAGATATGGAATGGACCTGAGGATCCAAAGCACATCGGGGTCGCGTGTCGCGATTGCGCGTTCGAGCAGGGTGTAGGTCGCGTCCTTGTCGCCCGCGAGGTAGGACATCACCGCCCGCTGGCCATATCGCGGGTCGCCTTCCAGCTCCCGGCGGACCCGTCGCACGCCGGCGAGGTCTCGCTGCGCAGCGTACAACACGGCCTCAGAGAACTGGCGTACCCAGTAGTCACCACCCGCCACCTCGATGGCTCGCTCGTGATAACGTGCGGAGGCCTCGAAGTTACCGGCGTCACTCTCGACCATGCCGAGGAGGTCGTACGCCTCGTAGAAAGTGGAATCGACCGCGATCGCCTCGAGCAGGGAGGCGCGTGCGGCGGCACTGTCGCCGCTCGACCAGTATGACCAGGAAATGTCGCTGCGCCATTGGGCCGTGGTCGGCTCGAGTGCGATGAGCTCGAGTGTTGCCTCGATGGCCTCCGCAAACCGTCCGGTCTCCCACAGAGTCCAGCCGCGCAGGCCACGGGCCTCCGTCGATCCCGTGCGCTCGAGCCCGCGAAGGAACGCCTCTTCGGCTGCGACGAAATTCCAATCCACGTGGAGGAGTGCTACGCCGCGTGCGAACCAGGGGTCCGCGAGTCGTTCATCGAGGGCCGCGGCCCTTGCACTTGCGCGCTCGATCACCGCCCGCCCCGAATCCCTTGGCGTGAGCTGGTACAGGAGACCGTAGGCGTTCGTCATGGCGAGGGCGGCCCACGCGGGAGCGAAGGTCGAGTCGAGCGCAATCGAGCGGTTCAAGTGATCGACGCTGCGATAAAAACCGTCCGGCGTCCGCAGGGTCGCCTGCGCTTGACCAAGCAAGTACTGCGCGTAGGCTCGTGGGTTGACCCGTTGTGCCGCGCCGAGGACTCGCACCTGTTCCGGTGTGAGGCGGGCGCGGATCCCCCGGGCGATCTCGAGGGCGACCTCGCGCTGCAGGGTGACCACGTCCGGTGCTGGGCGGGAGAAGGTTCTGGCCCACAGGCTCTCGTCCGTTGCCGGATCTGTCAACTCCGCGGCCACCTGCACGACGTCTCCGGCCTGGATGACGGCGCCGGACACGATTGCATCGACTTCGAGCTCTCGCGCAATTCGATTGGCCGGCAGATTTGTGTGACGGTATGCTGTGACCGCTCGGTAGCCGAGGACGCGCACGCCGGCTTCGGTGAGCACGCCAATCAGCTCGCGCGTCATCCCGTCGGCGAAGAACGCTTGGGCTGAGTCCCCGGTCTGGTTGTCCATCGGCAGGACGGCGATCCGCTCGATCCTGCCGGCACGGTCGTCACTCGATAAGGCGCGGCCGCCAAACCACGCGGCGCCGACCAGGACGATTACACCCGTGGCCACCAACGCCAATCGGGCGCGTGAGTGCCGGACGGTTGCTTGGTGGGCTGGAGGCTGGCTCGCGGCGGCGGCTGTGAGCGCTTGGACAAACTGCGCGGCGGGGTTGAAGCGGTCGGCCGGATTCTTGGCCAGCGTGCGCGCCAACGCGCCAGCCACTTCGGCCGGTACGGTTGGGCGTAGGTTCGTGACCGGAGCTGCCTCGGTGATCAGGTGTTGGCGGGCAACCGATTCCGCGGTTGGCCCGGTGAACGGTGGCTGTCCACCCAGCATCTCGTAGAGCACGCACCCGAGGCTGTAGAGGTCGCTGCGCCCGTCGAGGTCTTGATCGCCCGCGGCCTGTTCGGGACTCATGTACAGCGGTGTGCCGACGGACACACCGGTCTGCGTGAGTCGCTCTCCCCCGGCCTCGCTCACCGCACGGGCAATCCCGAAGTCAGCCACTACGGCGTGACCCGCTTCGAGCAGGATGTTCTCGGGCTTGATGTCACGGTGGATGATGCCCCGCGCATGCGCGTAGCCCAACGCGTCTGCCACCTCGCGGGCGATGCCGAGTGCGTCGGCAATGGGGAGCTGTTTCTCGCGATTCAGCCGGTCGCGCAGCGACTCCCCCTCGACGTACGGCATGACGTAAAACAGAAACCCGCCCGCTTCGCCCGAATCATAGAGCGGCAGGATGTGCGGGTGACGGAGATTGGCCGTGGTCTCGATCTCACGCAGGAAGCGCTCGGCGCCCAGCGCCTCCGCCAGCTCAGGCCGAAGCACTTTGACCGCTACCTTGCGATTGTGTTTTACATCGTCGGCCAGATAGACCGTTGCCATTCCACCCGCGCCGAGTGTGCGCTCGATGCGATAGGAGTCGGCGAGGACGCTGGTGAGACGATCCAGCATGTTAGTCACGCCGGACCCTGAGGATTACCGTAGCTCCCCTTTTGCCCTTTTCGCCCGTACGTCATGACACGTCAGTGGGCGGTAGCCGCGTGCGCTCTCGACTCTGCGCCAGGGCGCTCCGTGAAGTCGACCCGCTCTTGCAGCTCGTACAGATCGGCACGCATTTGCCCGACTACGGCGCGGAGTTCTGACAGTTCATCGGCGGCGGAAGCGTCGAGTGCACCCACGCGCGTTCGGGCGTCCTCGAGGCGAAGACGCCAAAGCTTCTGGAGCCCGGGCGAGACGATCCCCGCTAACGGAATGGCAAACGCCAGTATCACCACCAAGGGCGCGAAGTCCACGGGCTCTCCTCCAGTTGGGATCGAATTCGCAGGCGTCGTTTCCTAGTACATTGGCTCGGCGGCGGCTTCATGGCTAGCGACGCGCCGGGATTGCAACGGCTGCCAATGCGCAGAGCGCCGGAAGCGGTCCGGCGCATCGATTGACCAGTCATCGCCGCTGCAGCGCCTCCCCGATGGCTCGTTCGACAAGGGGCGCCATGACGCGATACCCGGCCTCGTTGGGGTGTACGCCGTCTTCCGACATTTCGGCCTTGAGGCCGTGGCGCGCGTCTGCCATCGCGGAGTGGTAGTCCAGGTACACCACGTCGTGGGTGGCCGCATAGTTCTTCATCCATGCATTGAGCGCCACGATCTTCGGCGCCGGCTCCACACCCGGCCGCCATGGGTAGTCGTAGGCGGGCAGCACGGACGAGAGTACCACGCGTATGCCGTTGGCTTTGGCGAGCTCCACCATCGACCTCAGATTGTCCTGGATCATCTCCAGCGTTGAGGGGCCGGTGTTACCTGCTATGTCGTTCGTGCCGGCGAGGATCACGACGACGGCCGGCTCGAGCGCGATCACGTCCTGCCTGAACCGGACGAGCATCTGTGGTGTGGTTTGTCCGCTGATACCGCGTCCGATGTATGGCTTTCCTGGGAACATCGTGCCGAAGTACCGTGCCCACACATCCGTGATGGAGTTTCCGTAAAAAACCACCCGGTGTTCCCCCGGCCGCGCTCGACCCAGTTGCGCATTGGCGTCGCGGTAGCGAACGAGGGATGCCCAATCGGTCCGAAGGCGGTCTTCCTGGCCTGAGAGCGGGAGGGCGGCAGGCGGCGAGGAGAGCAGGGGAGCCAACGCGATCACCGCCACGAGCGGGCGTCGGAACGCAAGTATAGACAACGGGGTTCCTCGGGAGCATTCAGTCGTCAAGTGTCGTACCGCCTGCCGGTTCACGTTAGATCACCAAGCGCCAGACAAAAATCGAAAACGCGAGCAATCCGAGTGCGGTCCGGACCGCGTGCAACCGACCCCAGCGGTACAGTAGGATAGCGGCTTCTTTGGATTCCCTTTCCAAGTCCGGTGCCAACAGTTGCTTGTTGGTCGACATGATGGCGAGGAACGTGAATGGGATCACGCTGCCCATAATGAGACCGCCGGCCAACCACCAGACCTCGCCCCCTCGCAGCCAGGCGCCAATGCCGGCTAACAGACCGAGGCCCGCCAGCGACGCTTGCATGAGTGCTGCGCGACGATAGCTCGGTGCGAAGACGGTGACCGCGAGTCGGGTACCGCACTCCAGGCGTGCTGGGTGTTCAGCGATGTTGATGTATAACGCGGCTCCGCCAAAGATGCCGGCGGCGCCAGTGGCGATCGCCTCGAGGATCATTGTGGGGTCTCGTGTCGAAGCTCAGGTGCACACCGCCGGTCGCTGGGTCATCCGCGGGCGGGTCGCTCAGGTGGGCCGCAGTGGCCTCCAGAATGTTGATCCGAGTTCGAACGATGACGCAAGGGCGGGGACGGGCGAGCCCCCGCCGCAGGCTTCACTAGCGAGGTCTCCTCAGCATGGGGGTCACGGTCGGTGCAGCCCCAACCTGGATCTTGCCTGTTACCTCGAAGCGGTAGCGCTCGTAGAGCGGAATGTTCCGAGGATTCGCCGACTCGAGGTAGGCCAGCGCTCCGTCGTCGTCACAACGCGCCAGCGCGTGCCGCATCAGCGCTCCGCCAAGGCCCAGTCCTTGCGCGTTGGGCTCGACACCAATTAACGGGAGATACCAGTGCGGCTCGTCGGGATGACAGTGTTCCATTTTTTGGAAGGTCATCAGCAGGTCGTCTAAACGCTCGGGCCTCGCGGTATCACGAAAGATCTGCTCCAGGGCTTCGCCGTTCGGGTACACCCCGGGAGCAAGCCAGAGCGCTGCTCCGCAGAAGTCGGCGGACACGTAGGCCGTCCCATGGTCGAAGCTGCCCGACGCGAACTCGCGTGTCGCCAGGGGCATGGCCTGGAGGTAGTTGTGCGGGGCGGGCCACGCGAAGCGGGGTACCGGGTCGGTCAGGAAGGCGGCGACGATGGTGGCCACCGCCTGTGGGATCTCGTCCCGTGTGGCAACACGAATATCGAAAGACGGACCCGCCACCGTTTGCTGCTGGAGCATAGTCACACTCCTCAGTTGACGGATACGCCGCTCGTTGGCTTTGCGCGTTCGTAGCAGCGAGCGTTTGCGTTGCGAACCAGCACTACTCACGGCTGCTGAATGATGTGCTGAACTTGGTCGGCACACAATCCATCGGCCGGTCGGCGCGAGCCGACTGGAGTTGTTCGTTAGCGAGGCAGCTGCGGCTGACCTCGAGCGAGCAACGTCCAAAGTCCAGCAACCACCAGCGGTGGCAGGGTGACCAAGACTGTGATGAGGATGAGAGGGTGGATGGGGCGGCAGTGGAACTCTGCGTGCAGACCCCAAGCCTCACCGGGCGTCACGAGCCAGATCCACCAGGTAGCACTTAGCAGGGCAACCCCTCCCAACCATCCTGCCGGTGTGATGGCGAATCGTCGGCGGAACACTTTCACGGAGGATCCGGTGGGGCTGCGAACGCCAGAGAGTCTCGTGAGATCATCCAACGCTCGGCCGGGATCCTCAAGGAAGACGACCACTGAGCCAGTGCATGAGGTTGAGCGCAAAGCGGTAGTTTTGGCCTGCCGCAGGCTCGTTCATTCCCATCGGTCTCCGCTCCGGACCGGCGAGTTGGGCACTGAACATCGCCGCCTCCCCGAAGGCGCCCACCCGCCCCTGGCCATGACGTACTAGCGCTCCCTGGAGCAGATAGGCAGCCGGGATACGTGGCGTTGACTCAGAAAACTCCCACGCAACTTCCGGTAAGAACAACGTGTAGCCTTCAGGGAGCACCAGCAGTGGCTCGGCGTCGACCCCAGGATCCACGCGAAACGCCTGACCGGTAAATGCAGTTACGGAATCCACTCGCTCCGCGAGACTGCGACCGTTGGCGATTACACTCGTGGTCAAGGAACCGTCTTCACGACGAAAGGTAACGCGGCCGCTTCCGCTTGAGTCGAAGGCAAAGCCGTTCTGGAAGCGGAGACCAAACGCGGCCGCAAGCGCTTCGGCATGACCCGCGACCGGCATGTGGTCTGCGATTAGGAGCAGTGATCCACCCTCGCGAACCCACCTCTCCACGGCCTGTATTTCGGAATCGGTGAACGCCGACAGGTTTGGCAGCGGCGCCCAGTCGGCCTCGCTCTGCTCGTGCAGCGGGTTGGCAATGACGAGAACGTCCGCGCGGCCGAGCACGGCAGGGGTGAACGTCTCGTGGTTGGACTCGACTGTGTATCCGTCTCGCCGGAGCAGCGTGGCAAAGGTCAAGTAGCGGCCGTCCGCTGTGTGGAAGTTCAAGTGTGCGGCATCGATGAGCACGGTGGGACCCTGATCCGCTGTGTACTCGGGATCTCCGATTGGCGGTGTGAACGCGGTATCGGCGATTTGCTGTGCGGGGCTGGTTAATGGAATCGCTATCACCAGGATCAGGCCGGCGGTAGCCTGCGAACCTGAACGTTTCACGGTATGGGTCATCGGTTCGTGCCCTCTGCGACCTCGAGGTGTCGGTATGTGATGTCTACTCCAACCGCAGCGCCACCATGGCATCGACATGAGCTGCGCGTCTAGCAGGTAGATAGGCTGCGAACAGCGCAACGCCAACGACGAACACCGAGAGTATCGCGACCGTGAGGGGATCGAAAGGATCGATCGCGAACAGCATCCCCCGCAGCAGGCGCGTGACGGCAAACGATCCAGCGAGCCCCAAGCCGACACCGGCAACGGCAATCGCGATGCCTCGTCGCAAGACTGCCCACAGAATGTCACCCGTGTCGCCGCCCAGGGCGCGACGGATTCCCAGCTCGCCCAGCCGCTGCTCGACCGAGTATGCCATCAGCCCCGAGATACCGATCATTGCGAGACACAGTGCGATGGCCGCGAACGCCACGAGCAGCGCGGTGTTGAAGCGTCGTTGCCTGACCCAATCCCAGAGCAGCTCTGTCATGGGTCGGACGGCCCAAGTCGCCTGGCTCGGATCCACCTCCCACAACGCGTCCTGCACCGCGCCTGTCATGCTGGCCGCGTTCGCGATGGTCTTCATGACGAAGGTGAGCCCGTTGAACGATTCCTGCGACAGCGCGACGTAAACCTCTGGCCGGGGCTCCGACTCGAACCCGCGGGGACGCACGTCGGCGAGGACCCCGACGATCGTGCGCGACTCGCTCGTCCTCCAGTTGAGGGTCAGACGCCGGCCGATAACCTTGCGTCCGGTGAAGTGGCGTCGCGCGAAGGCCTCGTTCACCATCACCACGGGCGGCGCTAGCGCGTGGTCTTGGATTGAAAAGCCACGCCCGGCCACGATGCCGATCCCCATTGACTCGGGGTAGCTGTCGTCGATCCCCGCCAACACCGCGACCGGCTCCTCACCCGGGTTGGGAACGGGGTCGCCGTCGATCGTGAACGGCACCGTTAACCCGCGAGACATCACCGACTGGTCGTCGGCCAGCGGCGGGTTTGTTGTGAGCCCAACTGCGGTGACACCCGGCAGCATGGCAATCTCGTCTTTGCCACGCTGAAAGAAATCCAGCCGGTCCTGGTGTTCGTCGTCGTACGCCCAGACCTGAGCGACCAGGCGGTGTTGGGGATCAAAACCCAGCTCGTTGTCGAGCAGTCGATAGAAGCTCCGCACGAGCAGGCCCGCGCCGATGGTGAGGACGAGCGCGAACGCGATCTCGGCACCCACCAGCCAGTCACGGAGTCGGCTGGCACGTGGTCCGACAGTGGATCCGCGCGACCCATCGGCGAGCGCGGCCTGGGGCGCGACCTTCGCCGCCCGCAGCGCCGGAATGATACCGGCGGCGAGTGCGCTCACGACTGCTGCCAACACGGCGAACGCCAGCACAGTCTTATCGATGCGCAGTTCGTGAAAGCGGGCCAGATGGTCGGGCCCCAGGATCCCGATGAAGTACACGCCAAGGTACGCGAGGCCGATGCCCAAAACCGCGCCGGCTCCGCCGACGAGTACACTCTCGACGATGCCGAGCCGGAGCATCCGTCCGCTACTCGCGCCCAGTGCCACGCGCAAGGCATATTCGCGCGCTCGGGCAGTTCCGCGTGCCAGCTCGAGCCCCGCTACGTTCGCGGCGGCGATCAACAAGACCAATCCTACCGCACCCAACAGCAACATGAGTGGCGACTCGACGTCGCCGAGCAAGTACTCACGCAACCGGATCACCCGCAGACCCAGATTGGCGTTCGCAACTGGGTGCTTTTCCGCCAGCGCCAGCGCCACACGATCCAGCTCGCCCTGCGTGGCCGCCACACTGCCCCCGGGGACGAGCCGGCCCACGGCATCCATGATCGGTCGCGCCCGCAAGGCCTGGTCGGCGGGGTTCGACGGCCGGGGACTCCAGAATTCGGAAACCGACGGATACTTGAAGTCCGGCTGCATGACGCCGACGACCTTGTGCGTCGCACCATCCAACACGAGCTCGCGACCGACGATCGCCGGGTCGCCACTAAAGCGGGACTGCCACGTGGAGTGACTGAGGATCACCACGCGGTCGCGACCCGAGATAAACTCTTCTGACAGAAACAATCGGCCCAGGTGCGCTCGCCCGCCAATGGTTTCGAAGAACCCTTCCGACACCAGCCAACCGCGAATGCTGATCGCTCGCCCGTCCTGCACGAGCCGCAGGCCATGCGGTCCATCGGCGCCACCGACGGACGCTAGGGTGCGGACCGTCCCGGTGAGGTCGTCTAAGTTGGAAGCCGACACGCCGGCAGCGAGCGTCCCGTCTCGCGCATCCGTCTGCCGTAGGACCACGACCTCGCCCGCGTCGCGATACGGCAGACCACGTAACAGAACCGCGTGCACGGCGCTGAACATTGCCGTGGCCGCGCCGATTCCGACGCCGAGCGTCAGGATGCCGACGACGGTGAACCCGCGGGCACGCCGGAGGGTGCGAGCCGCAAAGCGGATGTCCTGCGTGAGCCCCTGGAGTCTTGCTCCCGGTCGCAAGTCCCGCACCCGCTCGGTCACTTGCGTGACACCACCAAGCTCAATTCGAGCCTGGCGGTACGCCTCGTCACGGTCGACACCCCGACGCATCTTCTCCTCGGCCACCATCTCGACGAAGCCCCGGAGCTCTTCGTCAAGTTCGCGATCGAGCGTGGCACGGTGAAACGGCGCGAGGAGCGTACGTGCGAGTTGCCGTAATTGCCGCATTGCGGTGCCTACGTCGCCTCGAGAATTCGCGTGATCGCCGCGGATACCAGTGCCCAGTTTCGCTTCTCTTCACCCAGCCGTTTCCGACCCGACGGCGTCAGTTTGTAATACTTGGCGCGTCGGTTGCTCTCCGACTCTCCCCACGAACCGGCGATCCACCCTTCCCGCTCCAGCCGGTGCAACGCGGGGAACAGGGTCCCCGGCTTCACTCGGAACGCTCCCTTGCTGATCTGTTCCATGCGCCGTGAGATCCCCAATCCATGCAGCGGCTTGAGCGCCAGCGTCTTGAGGATCAGCATGTCGAGCGTGCCACGCACGAGATCGGTCTGCTGCGCCACGTCTTCGCTCCTATAGAAATTCTATACGTCGTTGCTATAGAATATCTATAGGAGCGTAGGTTGGCAAGACACCGGCCCGGTTTACCTAGCGACCAGATACGTCAGCAGGAGTACGCCGTTGTCGTAGACCTTGCGGTCGAAGAGTTGCAGCTTGCGACGGTCGATCGCATTTGCGACGAGGCGATATGCCCCAGACTGTGTCACGCTGGGTCGCCCGAGATCGTCCGTCGGTTGGACCCGGTCGCGTCGCTGTTATCGTTACGCAGCGTGACCTCCAACCCGACAGCTTCGCGTTCGACCCCACCGATGGGACACGGGATATGGGGAGTATTTGCCGGCGGAAGGTCGAAGGCTTCGTGGCCAAGGGGAGCACGTTGGCCGTCCTCGGCATGAAGCTCAACCCTACTCGCCGCGCGGACGATGGTGAGTGTACCGAACGCGGCAATCGTCAATCATCGAACGCTGTCTCTGACGGCTGCTAAGCCACGCGTCGCGGCGACCCACTCGGTAAACGGTTGCTGACGGCCAGGAATGCGTGCGCCACCAGGTCTGGCGCTGCGACCGGCGCGAGATGATTCGACGCGATCTCTACGACCTGCCATCGGGAGTCCTTTCTCAGCCGCTCCACCATCGGGTCGTAGATATCTGCCCACACCTCTCCGTTGACGGGGCAGCGGATGAAGGTCCGCGGAATCCGAGCAGCGGCGGGGTTGGTGAGGCGAATCGGTTGGCGAAACGTTTCGATTGGTTGTCCGTTCGAAGCGAACTTGGCCGCGCACCATCGCCTGGTGCGTTCGTCGGGAAGCCACTGGCTGATGAACGCTTCGTACGTGTCCTCGTTGCCGAGGGAGGCCTTCCAGCCGTCACCAAAGGCCTTCGCGTTCCGCTCCATCTCATCCCGGAACTCCGCGCCGGAGATGTCGAACTCCGACTCACCATCGCGAGGGACTTCGGCATCGAGATGCACTACGTGGGCGAGCCGCTCGGGTACCGCGTCCAGGACGCCGGTAACGACTAACCCCCCGTAGCTCCACCCAACGAGCACGATCCCTTCCAGATCCTCGTATTGCAGGAGGTTTACGATGTCTTGAATATGGGTATCGAGGTTGACTTCCGGCCGGGCGAGATGAACGCGTTCGCCCAGCCCAGTCAGGGTTGGGGTGAACACTTCGTGCCCCTGTGCACGAAGGAGCGGGGCGACGCGCTTCCACACCCATCCACCGCCCCACGCTCCATGGACCAGAACGAAGGTGGCCATACCGACCTCCTGCACCTGCTAAAAGTGTTCGAGCTGCTCCTGTGCTTTCGCCGTCAACGCGAGCAACGCGGCCGCCGTTCGATCAGCGGCCCCCTCCTGCAACACCCGTCGGGCAGCGAGGCCTGCTTCAGTACGAGCGAAACCCTGGGCGAACCAACGCTCGCACGTGTCCACCAACATTGGAACTGGAGCTCGCGCAGGAAGGGCGATTGCGCCGCCGCTTGCGATCAGTGCCCGCGCGTCCGCGAACTCGCTCCAATGTGGACCAAACACGACCGGCACACCATAGGCAGCCGGCTCGATGACCCCGTGCAGGCCGCGCGGTCGGAATCCACCGCCCACGTAGGCGATGTCTGCCAGCACATAGAGATCGAACAGGAGGCCGAGTGCGCCCACGATGACACACCTCGTGGTAGGGGAAGTCGTGTCAGTGGTCCACACCGACGCTTGGATGCCCGCTTCGAGCAGTCCGCGATACAGTCGCTCCAGCTCAGCTCGCTCGGTCCCGTGTGGCACGAGGAGGACGCGGGTTTCGTTGCGCAACTGGCAAAGCCGTGACAGCGCTGCCAACAATGCCGGTTCGTCTGACTGCTCAACACTTCCCGCGACGAGCACGGGGTGCCCCTCCGCCCAGTGAGCCAGTGAGCGGATCGGATGGAGCCGCGTGGTGCGCTCGATCACGGCATCGTGGCGCGGATCGCCGGTAATAATGATGGCATCGGCCGGGATGCCCAACGCCTGCCACCTGGCGGCATCCGCCTCCGAGACCGCCCCTAGCCAGTCGACGCGTCTTCCGGTTGCGGTAAAGAACCGGCGGGACGCCCAGCCAAGCTTGCGGCTCGTGGGCCGCACGACCGCACCGATAACGGCGATCGGAATACCGCGATCGTGAGCCTGGGCCACGAGCTCCGGCCAAAGATCGCCCCGCGAGAACACCAGGAGATCCGGTTTAAGCGCGTCGAGCGTCTGCCGGACCGTGGCGGGAGCGTCGACCGGTACGAAGTCGCACGCTTGGGTGCCAAATGTGTCCGGCCAACCCGCCAGTGCCGGCGAGGACGCCGTGAGGATCACGGTTCCATTTCGATACGCACCGCGAATGCGCGCGATCACTGGGGCTGCGGCATGCGCCTCGCCGACCGATGCGGCGTGCACCCACACCACCGGGTGGGTGGGTCTGGCGCGCGCCGCCCAGGCCGTCCAACGTTGCGCAGCACCACGGCGGCCGTCGAGGCTCCGCCCAAGCTTTCCTGCACGTAACGGAATCCTGTGAACTACCTGCGTTGCCACACGATATCCAAGGTTAGGCATGACGCGAATGTGCTAGGTTTCGAGCGATGACGCTACAGAGTTATTTCGCTCGCAGCCGCGAGCTGCGCTACACCATCCTGTTTGCTGCACCGCTCCTCCTGCTCTACGAGGGGCTCGCGGCGTTGATCTCCCACTCGGCGTTTGCAGGCGTACGAAACGGCGCCGACGTGTTGCTAAAAACTCTGTTCGTTTCGCTCGGCGGACGTTGGGGGCTGCTCGGTTTTGGTCTGGTGTTGTTTGGTGTCGGCGCCTGGGTGGTGTGGCAAGATCAACGACGCCGCGGCGGACGTCTCTCCGGCAAAGTGTTCCTCGGCATGTTCGGTGAAAGCCTACTCTACGCAGCGGTCTTCGGTGAAGTGGTCTCGATGCTCACGAGCTGGCTGCTCACCGGATCGCTCACCATCGTGTTCCAAGCACCGCTGATGGAACTCCCGCTCGTCACGCAACTGGTCGTGTCACTGGGTGCTGGTATCTACGAGGAGCTGCTGTTCCGCGTGTTGCTGGTTTCCGGCCTGGCGTGGATAGGCCTGCGATTGGGGTGGAAGAAAGAAGTGGCGATTGGGGTCGCCGTCGTGCTGAGTGCTTTGATCTTCAGCGGATTTCATTATATAGGACCCCTCGGCGACACCTACACGCTGGCATCGTTCACATTTCGCTCCATTGCCGGACTGTTACTGAGCGGTCTGTATGTATTCCGGGGCTTCGGAATCACCGCGTGGACGCACGCGCTGTACGATGTGGGGCTGACGATATTGGCGGGATGAGTAGAGGCAGAATTAGCGGGATGGGCGGGACAGGCAATTAGCTACCGGGCTTTGTTTTCTCTGCGTAAATCGAGTCGAGAATGGGCCGCCAGACATCCATCTCGGCTGCGCCACCCAGCAACGCACCCTCAATGATAAACGATGGCGTGCTCCGCACGCCGGCGCGGAAGTTCATCTCCGCCTCAGCCTGAATCAGCCAGCGTACGCTCCCCGAGTCGAAGCACTGCTTTAATGCGTCTCGACTCAACCGCGCCGAGTCACCGAGGGCGATGAGAAAGAGAGACGGGTTTTCAAGACGCGCCCACTGTTGCTGGTAGCGGTAGAGCAAGTCGTGGACGGGCCAAAACTTTTCCTGCTGTGCGGCGCACATCGCCAACTCATGTGCAGCAGCGGCGTTACTATGGATCTGCGTAAGCGGGAGGTTCAAAAAGATGAATCGGACCTTGCCGGTGCGAATGTAGTCACGCTCGATCTCAGGAAGGGTCGTTTCCCAAAACTGCCGGCAGTACGGGCACTGGAAGTCACTCGCCTCGTAGATAGTGATGGGTGCCGAAGGCGATCCTTTGGTGCGCGCATCAAGCAGGAGATCTTGCTGCGTGATGTTGCGCGGAGGACCGCTATCCTGACTCGCGGGTTGGGTCGTGGTCTCGGCGGCAGTGGCCTCGACATCTGATCCCTCGTCACCACCACGTGAGGCAACCGCCAGCGACACACCCGCCCCCGCGACGACGCCAACGATCAACACACCAATCAACTTCGGGTTCTGCACACCACCTCCGGCCAAGTGAATGAACTTCCCAATATACCAACAAACCGGAGGCTAGACGGTTCCAGCCTCCGAGTCACCATCGGCTCAATGCCGCCACCGGCGGGTGCCGTTCTTTGTACTGAGTGGGATTCGGAGCGGCATCCATCCAGAGACCGTGAACTCCACGTTCCACACATACTCAAGGAATGGATTCTCGGGATCAGGCACACGCGCAATCGCCCACCAACGGCCCGGGGCGAGCTGGGTGTGAGCGGCGCCCGTGCTATCTGTGACCAGGCTGTCTGCATCCCGGCCGGTTTGCTTCAGCGCGGCTTGGGCGAGCTCCTCGGACGGGGCATGCGCCACATCCTCCCACGCACGGAGCGACTCCGCAGCCAGCGTTGCTCGCTCCGCCAACTCCTGTCGCGTGCTAATGATACCACCGACCAGACTGTCCCGCCGCGCCGCGAGCGGAGCCAGCCGCGGCTGCATCTCGCGGAACTGTCGAAACAGCCGTGAGTACGCGGCGGACCTGCGGCCCAAGTCGTTCAGGGAATCCACCAGGACGGTGAGGCTGTCCCGGAGCAGACGCCACGGCTCGGCGGCCGCTTCCAGCGCGCTGTCATCCGGGGCCACATACGCCTCTAGCTCGGCTTCCAGCTTGGAGAAGTCCGGTTTGGGAACTTGCGCTGTACGCTCGAGCGAATCCAGCAACGCCGCCGCGTCAAATGGCAGGACCAGAATCTCGAGGTCAGTAGCAGGATGTCCATGCTCCAACGCCGCCGAGAACTCCACGGGCTGCTCGGTACGGGTGCACGCAATCGACAGAAGTAACAACGTCAGAGGTGGCAACGACCGAATCACATTCCGCCAGTCCCGCCCAAACCCGAAAAAAGCTCCCCGCCATCGAGCGGGGAGCAGGAAACCCAGTGCTCGCCTGCGCACCACAATCAATCGACGATGATGTCCGGGAGGATGAAGGTCCAGGGATCGACGAAGCGCCCGCTGCGGATCACTTCGTAGTGGAGGTGCGGTGCGGTTGCCAGTCCGGTCTTGCCCACGAGGGCGATCTTCTCGTTACGCCGCACGCGCTGCCCAACCTTGACCAGGATCTTGGAGCAGTGCGCGTAGCGGGTGACCACCCCGTTCCCGTGATCCACCGTGAGCATCTTGCCGTAGCCACCGTTGGTGCTCACGTCGATCACGCGCCCATCCGCTGGTGCCACGATTGGCGTGCCGATGGGAGCGGCCACGTCGATCCCCTGATGCGGCCGAGCCTCGTGATGGATGGGATGGAAGCGCTCACGCGTGAATCGGCTGGTGAGCCACCCCATGGTGGGCATGATGGACGGTGTCCGCTCGAGGCGGGACTTGTGCGTCTGTAAGCTGTCGACCACCACGTCGAACGAGGCGGCGACGAGGTTGGCCCGTCGCAGCAGTGACGAGAGCTCCATGCCCAGCTGCAGCGCCCGCTGTCCTTCCGCGGTCTCACCCAGCAGCAGCTCACGCTCGCTGCTCGGACCGATGGGCCCACCGATACCGGCCTGCTGCACGTCAGGATCGATTGGGTCCAGCCCCGCCAGGAGGCGGATCTGCTGGTCTCGGTTCGAGATTGCGGCGATGGTGTCTTGTAGGACGGCGAGGTTCTGTTGGGCGCGGGAGATCTCTTCGACGAGTGCTTGGTTACGACGCTCGAGACGCTCGAGCCGGGTGAGGTCAACCGATTTGGAAACGATCGTAAAACCGAGAACCACCGTGGCGAGCGTGAGGACGCCGATACCACTGGCAACGATTTTCAATGCACGACGCGACAACTGCAGGGTCCGCGAACCGCCTGACCCATGTGGTACCACCACTACAGTCCATCGCTGTTCTGCCATCGGACTTGCTCCCCAAGATCGCTTGGAGGGTGGAGCGCAACGTTTGTAACTCGCTTTTTGCGACGCGAGCGTTCGGCGAGAACTCACCTGGGTGGAGGGCGCATCCCTGGCGAGCCTACGGCGGCTGAAAAACTAGACCGCCAGGTCAGGCGGTGTCAACCACTTATGCCCGACGGACCGGTGAGCTTTATCACAGTCAAGCGGCCCGGCGATCGTCCTTGGGAAACAGGGGTGGCGGCTTAGCCACTCGAGCACCCGTAACGTGTGGCTGCGCAAGGAGCTGCCACGTCGGCGCCTCGGTTTCCGGAATGCCAAAAGCGTTCAAGGCAATTCGGCTTTTGTTCGGGAGAAACGGCGTTGCCATCACGCTGATTCGTATGAGCGCTCGCGCCAAACTCGCCAACGTGCGCTCGAGCTCCGGTCGGTTTTTGTCTTTTGCGAGCTGCCACGGTGCCGTTTGCTCGACGTAGCCGTTGGCCCTGCTGACGAGCTGCCAGGCAACCGCCGCGCCGTCGTGCAGCAGCTGTGCATCCATCGCTGCCTTATAGGCGCCAATCGCCTCCTCGCCGGCGCGGTCGAGCGGGGTAGACTCGCCCGCCTCGGGAACGACGCCGTCCAGGTAGCGCCCGATCATGGCCAACACCCGGCTCAACAGGTTCCCGTAGCCGTCCGCAAGGTCGGCGGTGTAGCGCGCGTCGAACCGCTCCCAGGTGAACGCGCCATCCGAGTGCCAGGGGACTTCGCGCAGGAGGAAGTACCGAAGCGGGTCGGCGCCGTGCCGGTCGATCGCCTCTTGGAGCTGCACCGGCGTCCCGGCCGACTGAGAAAACCGCCCGCCCTCCGTGCGCACCCACCCGTGACACCAGACCTGCCCGGGCAGCTCCACACCGGCCGCAAGCAGCATGGCCGGCCAGATGGCGGCGTGAAACCGCACGATGTCGGGTCCGATGACATGTACATCGGCTGGCCAGATCGCCTCGTAGCCGTCGTCGGGAAACCCGGTGGCTGAGAGGTAATTGATGAGCGCGTCGAACCAGACGTATACCGTGTGGGTAGGATCACCCGGCCACGGAATGCCCCACGGAACCCGCGCGCGACTCACCGAGAGCGTTTGATCTTCGGTCCATCCTGCGACCACGTTCGAGACTTCGTTGAGCTTTGCCACGGGCTGGACGAACTCGGGGTGCCGCTCGTAGTGCGTCAAGAGCGGGCGTTTGAAGCGTCCCAATTCGAAGAACAGGTTGGGCTCCTCCACCCACTTCACCTTGCGTGTGGGGTGGATGGGGCATTGGCCGGTTTCGTCGAGGTCTTTATCGAGCTTGAACGCCTCGCACCCAACACAGTAGTACCCGGCGTACACACCGTCTTTGATGAAGCCAGCCTCCTGAATGCGGCGCACGAGCTCGTTGACGGAACGGTGGTGACGTTCTTCCGTGGTCCGGATGAAGTCCGTATTGCTGATCGAGAGCGCGGACCACGCCGAGCGAAACTTTTCCGCGATGCTCTCCACCCATGCGGTTGGCTCCACACCTGCGGTCTCCGCAGACTGCGCGACCTTTTGGCCGTGCTCGTCCATGCCGATGCAAAAGTGTACCTGGTCACCGCGGAGGCGGCGGTACCGTGCCACGGAGTCGGCGCCCAGCTTCTCGTACGCGTGGCCGACGTGCGGCGCGCCGCTCGAGTAGTCGATCGCCGTCGTGATGTAGAACTTACTCGTCACGAGGTTCTTTCTCGTTCTCCTTTTGATCCTGTTGCTGCGACGTGCCGTCAGAACGTCGCTTGCGAGAGCGTCTGCGCCGGCGGCGCTTGCGCTTCTGCCGGCCGGGGCTCACGGCAGCCGCAAACTCCGCGGTGGTGGTGGGTGGAGTCGACTCGTCGAACGAGACCAATCCGGCCGGTGGTGCAGGAGCCTTTGACGGTGGTGCGGCGGGTTCTCTGGTCTTGACCTCCTGCTTGAGCTCAGCGAGGACGACACTTCGTGTCGAGCCGTCCTCGGCTTTGAGATACACGAGCTCGCGAAAGATGTTGACTGCCTCGACTTTTTCGGTTCCGCGCGCGGTGCGAACCGATTTCCCCTCTTTGGGAAACCGCTTGCGGCTCGACACGTAGAAATCGTGTTCGTACCGTAGGCAACACAGTAGCCGGCCACACCCGCCAGAAATCTGCGATGGGTTGAGTGAGAGCCGCTGGTCCTTCGCCAGTGAGAGGCTCACCGGTCTGAGCTCGGGGAGCCACGAGGAACAGCAGTATTGTCGTCCGCACCGCCCCACGCCGTCTAGTCGCTTTGCTTCATCCCGTGCGCCGATCTGCCGCAACTCGATGCGAGTGCGGAACAGGCTCGCCAGGTCGCGCACCAGTGCGCGAAAGTCGACGCGGCGGTCCGCTGTGAAGTACACGGTGAGTTTTTTCCGATCCCACTGCCACTCGGCGTCCGAGATCTTCATCGGGAGTTTGTGCGACTGCACACGCTCCATCACCTTGCGGCGGACGTCTTTCTCCGTTTTGCGAAGCTCGTCTGTCAGGTGGGTTTCGTCAGCGGAGGCCGCACGAATAACCTTGCCGGAGGAGTCCTTCGGCTTGGCAAGGGCGCACCCGTTACAACCGATACCACACTTCCGTTCCGCAACGGCGCCGACGGCCGAGACGTGACCCAAGTCTTGGCCACGTTCGACTTCTACGATGACTGGATCGCCTACGGCGAGCGGATTGTCATTCTCCCACGTGTAGTATTCTTTGCGATTGCCCTTGAACCGGACTTCGACCAGTTCGGGCAAGGTCAACCCTCAGCGAATTTTCCCATGTTGCGAAACTTCTCCAGGCGACGCTCGACCAGTTTGTCGGGCTTCACCTTCTCGAGGTCGCGCAGGTGCATAGCCAAGGCAGCGTGCAGCGCGTCTGCCGTGCCCTCAGGGTCGGCGTGTGCGCCACCGGGTGGCTCCGCCACGATCTCATCGATGACGCCGAGATCGTGCAAATCCTGCGCAGTCAGTCGGAGCGCCTCTGCGGCGCGCTCCTTTTGCGTGGCGTCCTTCCACAGGATCGCCGCGCACCCTTCCGGAGAGATCACGGAGTAGATCGCGTTCTCGAGCATGAGGATGCGATCACCCAGGCCCAATGCGAGCGCGCCGCCGGAGCCTCCTTCGCCGACGACTGCCACGATGATCGGCGTCCGTAGCGCAGCCATCTCCTCGAGGTTGCGGGCGATGGCCTCTGCCTGTCCGCGTTCTTCCGCTCCAAGCCCCGGGTAGGCGCCCGGGGTATCGATCAATGTAATAATGGGCGCCCGGAATCTCTCGGCCATTCGCATGAGCCGAAGGGCCTTGCGGTATCCCTCGGGATGCGGCATGCCAAAGTTGCGGCGGAGATTCTCCTTGGTGTCGCGCCCTTTTTGGTGTCCGATTACGACGGTGGGGCGGTCATCCAGACGCGCCCACCCGCCGACGATTGCCGGGTCGTCGCGATACAGGCGATCGCCGCGGAGCTCGATGAAGTCGGTGAAGACCGTGCACAGGTAGTCGAGCGTGTAGGGTCGTCGGGGGTGGCGGGCCACCTGGACGCGCTGCATGGGCGTCAGGCTTTCGTAGATCTCACGCCGTAGCTCGACCAATTTGGTCTCGAGTGGAAGAATTTCGCCGCGTACCTCCAGCTGCCGCTCCGCCGCCAACTGCTTGAGGTGGGCGATCTGCTGTTCCAGCTCGACGATCGGCTTCTCGAATTCGAGGTTGAAAACCGTTGTCACGTCTCCCCTCAGCGGGCTTTCACGAGCCGAACGCGGTCGCTCCCTAACAACTCACGGACCGCGGTGAGAAAGCGATCGTCCAACGACACCCGGCACGCTCGTGACCGTAACCGTGTGGTTGTCCCGTTGCCATCGCTCCACTCGACGAACAGCGGAGCGGGGCCGGGGTTCGCCGCGCACAGTGCGCTGAACGCGCGCGCCTGGTCTGGATCCGGCGCGCTTTCCGATGACCACCCCACCGCCACCCCCACTGCACCGGACGTCCGCAAGTCTGCCAGCGCCTGCGCGGACTCCACAATGAACGGCGCCCGGTCCTCGCCACGGTCGCGGGCGCTGTAACCGCCAGAGAGCAGCATGGCGCCGTCCGGGACGATGACATCCGAAAGTTTGCTCCACGTCTCGGGGAACACCAGGGCTTCCGCGGTTCCGTGAAAGTCCTCGAGCGTGAGCCGGGCATACTCGGCTCCTGTTTTTCGGCTGATGCGGCGCTTGATGGCAGTCACCACCACGGCGGCCGCCACCTGGTGTTCGCTCCATGTGCCCAAGGTCGCGGTGGTACGGGTCCCGAAGATTTGCGCCTCCTCGCGGTAGCGCTCCAGGGGGTGTCCCGAAATGAAAAACCCCACCACCGCTTTCTCCCGCGCAAGCCGCTCCGCCTCCGACCACGGCGGGACATCGGGCAAGCTCGGCCCCGCCGCCCGGTGCTCGTCACCCGCCGGTGACTCGCCAAACAGCGAGGCCTGACCGGCATCGCGTTCGGCCTGCCGCAGCTGCGCCTCGCCAAGCGCCGCGTCCAGACCAGCGAGCAGCTGCGCGCGATGCCCGCCCGCCTGATCGAGCGCGCCTGCGGCGATGAGCGATTCGACGACGCGCTTGTTGCACAACCGGAGATCCACTCGCTCGCAAAAGTCGTAAAGCGACTCATAGGGACCCTCTGCCTCCCGCGCGGCGATGATCGACTCGATGGCCCCCCGCCCCACGTTTCGGACCGCGCCGAGCCCAAACCGGATTTGATGATCGCCGGTGACCGTGAATTTCCAGCCGGACTCGTTGGCGGACGGGGGCAGTACCTCAATTCCCATTTCCCGCGCTTCGGCGATGTAGACCACCACCTTGTCCGTGTCGCCGATCTCCGACGACAACAGCGCCGCCATGAATTCCGCAGGATAATGCCCCTTCAACCATGCGGTTTGGAATGAGAGGATGCTGTACGCGACCGAGTGGGACTTGTTGAAGCCATATCGCCCAAAGGTGCGGATCTGTGCGGCGATGTCCACGATGGTACTCCGCTGATGGCCACGCTCGACACAGCGCTCAACGAAGCGCCCCAGCTCGCTCTCGATCAGCTCCTGATCTTTCTTTCCCACCGCCTTGCGCAGCACGTCGGCTTCGGCCAGGGAGTACCCGGCCAACACATTGGCGATGCGCATCAACTGCTCTTGATAGATGATGACACCGTAGGTGGGCTCCAGCACCTCCGCGAGGTCGCGGTGGGGATACCGGACCTTCTCTTCACCACGCTTGCGCCGGATGTAGACCAGGTGCATGCCCGAATCGAGCGGCCCGGGACGCACCAAGGCATTCGTGGCAACGAGATCGTCAAACCGGTCGCAGCGAAGCTGCCGCAACATGTCCGTGCCGAGCGGAGACTCGAACTGAAAAATGCCCGCCGTACGACCGTCGCGGAGCAGCTCGTAGACCGTCGGGTCTTCGAGATCGAGCGTGTCGAGGTCGATCTCCTGACCGTGACGTTCGCGGATCATCGCCAACGCGTCGTGGATGACGGTCAGCGTTTTGAGCCCGAGGAAGTCCATCTTCAACATGCCGACCTTCTCGAGGCCGATCATGTCGAACTGTGTGATGATGGCGTCCGTTCCATCCCCGGTGCCCCCGTTGCGCTGGGGCGGCGTGCATACCGGCACGTAATCCATCAACGGGCCGGGGGCGATGACCACGCCTGCTGCGTGAACCGAGGCGTGGCGCGCGAGTCCCTCGATTCGCTGCGCGAGATCCACCAACCGGTTCACGGTGTGGTTGTCCTCTGCGAGCTGCTTGAGCTCAGCGACCTTCTCGACGGCCTGTGCCAGGGATAGCGCGTAGCCTGGGCCGGACGGGATGAGCTTCGCCAGCCGGTCCACCTCGCTCGGGCTCACGCCCAGCACGCGGGCGATGTCGCGGAGGGCGGCGCGGGCCTTGAGCGTTCCGAACGTGATGATCTGGCCCACGCTGTCGGCGCCGTACCGCTCGCGAACGTAGTCGATGACTTCGTTGCGCCGTTCGAAGCAGAAGTCGACGTCGATGTCCGGCATCGAGATTCGCTCGGGGTTGAGAAATCTCTCGAACAGCAGATCGAATTGGAGCGGATCCACACCCGTGATGCCCAGCGAATACGCCACCAGCGACCCCGCGGCCGAGCCGCGGCCGGGTCCCACCGGGATCCCCCTCGCGCGCGCGGCCTGAATGAAGTCCTGAACGATGAGGAAGTAGCCCGCGTAGCCCGTCTTGGTGATGACGCCCAGCTCATAGTCGAGGCGCTCCTGCACGTGCGATGGGAGGGGCTCGCCGTAGTGACCCGTCGCGCCCTTCGTGGTCAGCTCGACCAGCAGATCGTTGTCCGAGGCGTAGCCCTCGGGAAGGGGAAACTCCGGGAGGAAGTAACGCTTCTCGAAATCGAACTCGCACAGGTCGGCGACCCGCTGGGTGTTCTGCAACACATCCGGCCGGTCCGGAAACAGCTTGGCCATTTCCGCTTCGGACTTGACGTAGCTCTCCTGTCCAAAGAACCGGAACCGGTTGGGGTCGTCCAAATCGCGTCCAGTCCCGATCGCTAGCAGACAGTCGTGCGCTTCGTGGTCGGCTCGCTGGAGGTAGTGCGCGTCGTTCGTGGCGACGATGGGCAGCCCCAGATCGTCCGCCAGCGCGAACATCCCCTTCTGCACGATCTTCTCGTCGGGAATTCCGTGATCCTGCACCTCGAGCCAGAACCCATCGGGTCCGAATGTGCGCGCGAACCACTCGGCCGCCGAGCGTGCGGCCTCGTAGTTCTGTTGACGCAAGTAGAGTGAGATCTCACCAGAGAGACACGCCGCCAGGCAGATCACGCCGTCGGCGTGGCGTGCGAGGACTTCCTTGTCGATCCGTGGGCGGCGGTAGTATCCCTCCAGGTATCCGATGGACGAGAGCTTGATGAGGTTGTGATAGCCCGTACGATTCCGTGCGAGCAGCACGAGGTGTGAGTACTGCGCCGGCGCATTGCTAGGACGCTCGCGTTGGTGTCGCGAGCCAAAGGCCAGGTATGCTTCGAAGCCCAGAATCGGCCGGATCTTGGCGGCTTTGGCGTGCTCATAGAAGGTGACGGCAGCATATAGGTTGCCGTGATCGGTGAGCGCCAGGCTGTCCATCCCCTGCCGGGCGACGCACTCCAGCAGGTCGGGAATGCGGATCGCACCATCGAGGAGCGAGTATTCTGAATGGGTGTGGAGGTGAGCGAAAGCCATGCGCGTCGTCGAAAAGTATCCACGTCTCCAACCGTTGTCAAAAACGCATATCTTGTTGTAAGATCAACGCTTAACTCCTCACGCGCCGGGAGCCGAAACGCCGTCTGCGGGGCCGGGAACTGAAGGGTAAGAGCGCATGCCCAGCACGGCTCGTGTGGGTCCATATTCTCGGATGACAGGGAGGTAGCACAGGTGACAAAGCGCGTGAATTGGCTGGCGGCGCTCCTCATTGGGGCAGCCTGCGGCGGCACCAGCGAGATCGACCTGCCGGAACCGGCGAGCGTTGAGGCAGTAGCGGCGACGAACGGGCAGAGCGCGCCGGCGGGCGCGCGGTTGCCGCAGGCACTGGCGGTGATCGTTCGCGCGGCGGACGGGACGCCCGTTCCGCGTGGTGATATCGAGTGGAGCGTGACGTCGGGGACGGGAGCGGATCTGTCAGACCAATCGACGACGTCCGATGGCACAGGCCGCGCAGCGGTCACCTTCCGCTTGGGGCCAACAGTTGGCGAGTACACCGTGCGCGCAACGCTCGTCGCAAACCGGCAGATGAGCGTCGAGTTTACCGCGACAGCCACCGATCCTCCACAGCTTTCGTCGGTCACGCCGTCAACGTTCACCGGTGGCGACACGGTCACGATTGCAGGAAGCGCACTCTCGGGTGCATTGGTGGTAGAGATCGGAAGCGGTCCTGCGCGCGTGCTCACCATTGCAGCTGACGGCTCGAGCGTGACCGCCGTCGTGCCGGCGTGCCTGATGCCTGGAGCGGTGTCGATCGTTGTGCGCATCGATCTCGCGACGTCCAACGCGCTCACGGGAACGTACGAGAGCACCGGTCAACCGTTGGCGCTGGCCGCCGGCGATTACGCGTCGGTCGACCCGGCCCAGGTTGGTACCTGCGCGATCTTTCCCGACGCAGGTGTCAGCGGAGCCGAATACATGTTTGGCCCGCAATCGGTGACTGGCACGACCGGGCAGTCGGCTTCGTATCGGTTGCGCGGCAACGCGATGACCACGGTCGTCGCGGCGCCGCGTCGCACGAGGACTCCTCCAACGCACGCAATGCGGTTTCATGACGCGCTCAGGGCCCGCGAGGCCGAGTTTGCCCAGCTCCCCAAGCCTCCACTCGAACCCGAACTGCTGGCACCGGCGGCTCAGGCAGCGCAGCCGGACATAGGGGATCGCCGCAACTTCCGTGTCTGCCGGATCGTGACGTGTTCCGCCGTTGATGATTTCGAGCGCGTCACGGCGGAGGTCATGTTCGTGGGCGATCACGCGGTGGTCTATCAGGATCTGAACGCACCGGCGAACGGACTCACCCCCTCGGATTTTGGCTCGCTGGGCCAGATGTTCGACGACGATCTCTATGAGGTAAACGCACGGGCTTTCGGCGCGGAGTCCGATGTCGATCGCAACGGGCGCGTCGTGATCCTGATGACCCCAGTGGTCAACGGGCTCACCACGAAGGCGGAATGTGAAATTGCGATCATCACGGGGTTTTTCTTCGCGTTGGATGTTGATCCGGCGTTTCGCAATGACGAACGCTCTAACCAGGCGGAGGTCTTTTACACGCTTGTGGCGGACCCCACAGGCTCGGTGACGTGCGAGCACTCGGTGGATCGGATTCGGCGTCTCGTGCCAGTGACGTTCATTCACGAGCTGCAGCACATGATCAGCTACAATCAGCACGTGCTCCGCCGGAGGGGGAACTCCGAGGTCTTGTGGATGAACGAAGCAATGTCGCACCTCGCTGAGGAACTCGGCGCGCTCCACTTCCTCGATCAGGGTAATGATCAGCAGTTTTCACGGTTTGCCATTGGCAACCTGTTCAACGCGTTCCTGTATCTGAAGGACCCGGGTGCGGAGTTCCTGCTCCCATCACAGGGAACCGGATCGCTCGAGGAACGAGGTGCGGGTTGGCTGTTCTTGCGGTGGGTGGTGGATCAGTTTGGTGACGAGATCACGCGGCGCCTAGTGGAGACATCGCTCACCGGCGCGGCCAACGTGCAACAGGCCACCGGGGAGTCAATGGCCAAGCTTCTGGCGCAGTGGTTCCTGGCCAACTACGTGTCGGACCTCCCGAACTTCACGCCCGATGGCCGTCTGCAGTACACGACGTGGGCCTTCCGGACGACATACGAGTCGCTGAACGAGCAGGCCCCGGACGATTTCGACCGTCCGTATCCCCTCGTCCCGGATTCGGTGGGGGCCACCTTCCAGCGCAGCGGCACGTTGCGATCGGGGTCTGGTGAGTACATCCGGGTCGTACTCGGACCGCTCGAGCGGGGCTTCACGCTCGAGTTCACGGACGACACGGGCGGTACGATCGATCCCGTCGTCGTGCCGCGACTGAACGTGATCAGGATCCGGTAACCGCCACGTGTCGTTGTCCTCGAGCGCTCGTGTATGCACACGCCCACTCCGCGGGGTCGTGGTCGTGCTGGCGCTTCACAGCCTCTTCGGGGGCGGGTCGCTGGTTGCGCAATCGGACACGGTGCCGTCGGTGCTGTTTCGCACCCCCGTGTCCGTCCGCCATGCCGGTCTGAACGGTGCGGGTGCCGCATTGGTTGGGGATGCCGGTGCCGTGTTCGCTAATCCCGCTGGGCTTGCCACGATCCGCCACATCGCGCTCGAGGGTGCGTTTCGCTTGGCCCCGTCGGATGCATACATCGTCGCGGGCGCCATGGCATGGCGGCTCAAGCAGTTCGATCTTGGCTTTGGGTTCGAGTATGCGGATCTCGGGTCTGAGCCGGCGCGGTTTGGCGTCCCAGTCATGGCGGGCGATCCCGCACGGGAGTTCCTCGGCATTGGATCCCTGGTCTATCGATTTGGCCTGATCGCCTTGGGGGGGAGTGCCAAGGTCATGCGACGGACGCTGGACACGCTGACGGAGCGCGGCTTCAGCGCGGATGCGGGTCTCGCTATTGCGCTGTTTGACATCATGGCGATCGGGTTTTCCCGGCAGAACATCGGAGGCAACTGGGACCAGCCAGTGCTCGATATGCCGAGCCTCTCTCGGCTCGGGTTCACGATGAACTACGTCGATCCGCAGGAGTCTTTTCGGCTGCTCTCGGTGCTTGAGGTGCAGTGGCCAGAGGATCAATCGGCGCGACTAGTCCTCGGAGGCGAGGCGGGAATCGTGCTCGCGAGCAAGGTGGGCGTGGTGGGGCGCGTCGCGTGGAGCTCCCGGCCGACGCTGCCCACCTTTTCCGCCGCGACGTATGGCGCGACGTTCGCGTTGCCGCGAATCAACGTCGATTACGCATACCGCCAGGACGACCTGCTGCGCGAGCCCGCCCATCGCTTGGGGTTGCGGCTGACGCTATGAGCGGTGAGGGGGGAGGGGAACGGGGCGAAACGAGGCGCACGCGACGCTGGGTTCGGTGGCTGGTGCGCGGTCTTGGCATCGTGATTGGTGCACTGGTGGTGGTGACAGGCGTCGCCTTGATGGTGAGTCGGGAAGCGCGGTTTCTCGGGCGTGCGGCGTACGAAGAGGCCGGCATTCTGCTCAAGCGACGACCGTTGACCCGACTCGTCGCGGATTCGACCATCCCGGCAGACCGTCGCGCGCTCTTGCAACTGGTCCTCGACGCACGTGCCTTCGCCGGCGACTCACTCGGCCTCGTGCCCGAAGAGACCTATACGACGTACACCGATGTCGGGCGGGATACCCTTTTGGTGGTGCTCACCGCGAGCCAGCGGACCCAGTTCGCCCCATACACCTGGCGCTATCCCATCGTTGGGGTCGTTCCCTACAAGGGTTTCTTCGATTTCGCCGCCGGTCGAGACGAGGCACGTCGCTTGGACGAGGCGGGCTACGATACCTATCTCCGCACCGCGGGCGCGTTCTCCACGCTTGGCTGGTTCAACGATCCCTTGCTGTCGACGGCGATGAGCAACGACCCCGTCACGCTGGTCTCCACCGTGATCCACGAGATCGCCCACAACACGCTGTATGTGCCAGGCGCAACCGAGTTCGACGAGAGTTTTGCCTCCTTCGTGGGCTATCGCGGTGCGGAGCGGTTCTTTCGGAGCCGGGGCGACAGCCTACAAGCGAGCCGTGCCGCTGCCAGATGGCGTGACGAGATGCGGCTGGGGCGTTTCTATTGGACTCTGGTGCGTCAGCTGGAAGCTCTCTACGCCGCTGGGGGAGACGATGTGTTGGTTCGACGGGAGGAGGTGTTTGCGGCGGCGAGAACCGCACTGCGGGATTCGGTGGGTCCCGAGCTCGAAGCGTATCGTGCCGAGTGGCTCGTCAACCGCACGCTCAACAACGCAAGCGTCGTGGCATCGAAAATCTACCGAACTAACCTCGAACTATTCGAACAGGCCTATCAGGCACACGGGGCCGACGTGCGACGGACGGTGGAGGCGATTGCGGAAGCGGTGCGAACGCGCGGGGACGCGGAGCCGTTCGAGGTGATCAGTAGTGCGTGGTGAGTCGTGTGTAGAATGATCATCGAGATTCGTTCCTACTTCCTCACCGTCAATGCCCTCGCAGCCGCTCGGCCTCCGCAACCCGCGAGAGCGCGATCATGTAGGCGGCGGTGCGCCACGGGACGTCCTTGGACTCGACGATCTCGCGGACGCTTTGGTACGCGGTGGTCATCTTGGTCAACAGCTCGCTGTTGACTTTCTCGAGGCTCCAGGGGTGTTGCTGGAGGTTCTGGACCCACTCGAAGTAGCTCACCACGACACCACCGGCGTTCACGAGGAAGTCCGGGAGCACCGGGATCTCCCGGTCTTCCAGGATACGGTCGGCAATCGAGGTCACGGGGCTGTTGGCCGCTTCGACGACCACCCGGCAGTCGATCGAACGGGCACACGTCTCCTTGGCGATCACCCCGCCGATGGCCGCCGGGACCAGCCACTCACAAGGAATCTCCCACAGCGCTTCGTTCGTGATCCGATCACCTCCAACGAACGTCGGAACCGGCTTGCGCTCCGTGTAGCTGTGGTGAAAGAGGGAGGGGATATCGATGCCGTTCTCATTGTGCAGGCCGCCGTCGGCGTCCGTGATCGCAATGACCTTTGCGCCTTCATTGTGGAGCAAACGAGCTAGATGCGCACCGACGTTGCCGAATCCTTGGATCACTACCCGCGATCCCTTGATCTTGACGCCATAGTCCTTTCCGTAGGCCTGCATGGCGTACATCACGCCCTGACCCGTGGCTTCCTCACGGCCCAACGATCCGCCGAGCGACACCGGCTTTCCGGTAACACAGGCCGGCGAGTACCCACGTTTGCGAGAGTATTCGTCGAGCATCCACGCCATGACCTGCGCGTTGGTTCCCATGTCCGGCGCTGGAATGTCGCGGTACGGACCCAAGACGATCGCGATCCGGTTGGTGAAGTTGCGGGTAGCTGCCTCCAACTCACGAACTGAGAGGCGCCGCGGGTCCACCTGCAGCCCACCTTTCGCCCCGCCAAAGGGAATCTGAAGCAGCGCCGTCTTCCACGTCATCGTGGTCGCGAGACCCAACACTTCCCCCTCATCGGCCTCGGGGTGATAGCGGACCCCACCCTTACACGGACCGCGTGCACCGTTGTGCTGCACACGGTAGCCACGGAACACCTCGATCTGTCCGTTGTCCATGCGAACCGGCACTTCGACAGACACCGAGCGGAACGGCATCGTCAGCATTTCCCGCATGTATGTCTCGAGGCCAATTAAATCGGCGGCGCGATCGAGCTGGTTGATGACGATGCGACCGATGCCCAGGGTTCGTGGCATAACAGCGGTGCTGGTCATATATGGATTCCCTTTACTTCTCGCAGTCCTTGTCCGCAATCACAATCGCTGGAATACCCTACGGCGGCAAGGGGGATATATTCCTCGCATGCTCGATCTCAAAGCCTACGTTGTGGCCGAACAGAGCCGAATGCTGGACGAGTTGAAGGAGTTTCTCAGCATTCCGAGCGTCTCGACGACGCCGGAACGCGCCCACGATTGCCAGCGCGCGGCCCAGTGGCTGCGCAATCACTTTCAGCATCTGGGGTGTGAACAAGTTGAGCTGTTGGGCAGCGAAACCCATCCCGTCGTGTACGCGGAGAGCCAGTCTGCCCCCGATCGACCCACGGTGATCGTGTACGGTCATTACGACGTGCAACCGGCAGATCCGCTCGATCTGTGGGAGTCACCGCCGTTCGAGCCCACCGAGCGAAACGGCAACCTGTACGCGCGGGGCGCTACCGATGACAAGGGGCAAGTGTTCGCCGTCGTCAAAGCGTTCGAGGCGGTCAGAGGAGGAAACGGCGGCCCGCCACCGGTCAACGTCCGGTTTCTGATCGAGGGACAAGAGGAGTCGGGAAGTGGTGTGTTGTTTCAGCTTCTGGACGAGCGACCCGAGCTGCTGCGTGGAGACGCCGTGTTGATTGCCGACATGCCGTACTACGCCCCGGGTTGGCCGGCGGTGGAGGTGGGATTGCGCGGGCTCTGCTATGCGGAGATCACGGTTCGCACGTTGGAGGGCGACCTGCACTCGGGGCTCTACGGCGGCGTGGCGCCGAACGCCCTCGAGACGTTGGTGCAGTTGCTCGCTAAGCTCAAATCGCCGGACGGTCGGATCCGGATACCCGGGCTCTACGACGCGGTGGAGCCGCCGAGTCAGGAAGAGGTGGACGCGTGGAATGAACTTCCCTTCGATGAGGACGAGTTTCGCGAGCGGGAAGTCGGAGCCAAGGCGTTGACAGGACTCACGGGGCATTCGGTCTTTGAGCGAGTGTGGGCACTTCCCTCGTTCGAGATCCACGGGATCGTTGGCGGGTTCACGGATACAGGCGCCAAAACGGTGATTCCCGCGGTCGCCACCGCCAAGGTGAGCCTCCGGTTGGTGCCGAATCAGCGTGTGAAAGCCGTGGAGGAGCAGCTACAGCACGCGGTACGCACCGCCGTGCCACCGCACGCCGAGGTCACTGTCCGTCTGTTGAACGGTGCCGACCCGGTGCTCGTGGATGTCTCGAGCAAGCCGTTTTCACTGATCGATCAGGCGTTCCGCGAGGTGGAGGGGCGTGGTGTCGTACCGATTCGTTCCGGTGGTTCGATTCCGGTGGTTCCGGTCCTCGGCAAGGGTGGGGCTGCGGTGGTCTTGGCCGGTATCGGTTTGCCCGATGACCGGCTGCATGCACCCAACGAGAAGATCAACCTGAATCAGGTGTGGAAAGGTGTGCGGGTCTTTGGCAGATTCCTGCAGTTGATGGGAGAAGCGCAGTGAGCGGGCCGCGGTGCGGGGCTTGCTGTTAACTTCTCACTGTAGTTGCGGTTCAAATCCGAAAACTTCGGCAAATCCCATCACGGTGGCATCCAGCATTCTTCCCCAGATATCGCGCGGGGTGCGCTCGCCCAATTCGCGCGTGACGCTCGTCATCTGAACGTTGGGGATTCCGCAGGGCACGATCAGATCGAAGTAGGTGAGGTCGGTGGTAACGTTGAGTGCGAAGCCGTGCCAAGTGACCCACTGTTTCACGTGAATGCCGATGCTGGCGATCTTGCGTCCACCAGTCCACACGCCGGTGTGAGGTGGGTTGCGGCCGGCCTCGATCCCAACCGTGGCGAGCGCGCGGATCAGGCTTTCTTCGATCTGACGGAGAAACCAGTGCAGGTCCTGCTTGTGCTCGGTGAGATCGACGATAGGGTATCCGACCAGCTGTCCGGGACCATGAAACGTGATGTCGCCACC
>JBFGJG010000044.1:0-37919 GCA_041577295.1 Gemmatimonadales bacterium | reverse complement strand
CCCCAATCCGCTGCGCGCACACGACGCCATCGGGGCCAAAGGCGCGAACTTTCTCACTTGGTCCTGCCTGCATCATCTGGCCGAGCACTACGGCGGATTGTTCACGCCAGCCGCTGAGCTGATCGAACACAAGGACACGGGTCAAAACTGGTACCCACCGAACCATTTCCGTCCGCTCGTTGACTGGGCGCTCGATGGTGAAGCCGGACAGGAATTCGACACTTGGATTCTCGGACCGCTGTTCCAGATGACGGCGCTGATGGTACACGAGCAACGGAGCCACCTCGCCCAACTAAACATCATCGGCGAGCTCTGTGCGCAGTTGCGCCGCGGAACACTTGCCGTGATGCGGAGGCACGGGCCGGAGCGCGTCCAACAGACCGTTGAGGCCTACCACCGGTTGTTCCCGTCAGCGGCGAAGAAGGCCTGGCATCCAAAGGCACTCGAGCAGATGGAGTCCTCGGAGTGGCAACAGCTCTACGTCAACGCGGAGCACGATGGTGAGGTGGGTGTGATTTCTATCGGCCGCGAGGCGTACAACAGCGACGTCGACCTCGAGCTCAATCGTGCGATCGACTGGCTCGCAGGAGCCGGTGTCGACCGCGTCATTGTGTCGCACGACTTCCATCTCGCATCGCAGTTGGTCGGCGCCGACACCAGCGAGTTCTATCCAGCCCTCGAGGACGAAGACGCCGGCTTCCGCGTTTCCAACGTCTGGTCGAGAACCGCACGGCGTCTGCATACAGATTTTGCGGTCTCCGTGGGGTTCATCGGCGGCAAGCGCTGCCTCGGCGGAATGCTCGAGCTCCTCCTTCATTGTCACACGGTCGTCGCCGTGGACGACGCGTCGCTCGGCTTCCCAGAGGTGACCTTGCCGGTGATCCCGGGTATGGAAGGCTGTCATTGGCCGTTCCGTAAAGCACGAGCGGAAGATTGGCCAAAGCTCCTTCAGCTCTTGCTCTCTGGGAGGCCCGTTGGCGCACGGGAGACCACCGGTTGGCTCGTCGACGCAGCGGAGCCGCTGGAGCAGGCGCTCGAGGCCGCGTGGAGAACGGTGTCGAACGGTGGCGCCCGAAAACGTCGCGAACTGGTCGAAGGCCCGCTCGATGACTTTCCCAACGACGTGGGCGCGCTCCCGCCCGCCGGCTCACCGCAGACGGAAGATGCGAGGCGCGCCATTCTTGCCTGTATTCGCGAGTCGTGCGGGAAGACGCTAAACGATGCGCTCACGGTTCAGTCCAAACACTCCGCAGCCTTCATGCGGACCGAAGTCTGTCACCGCGGTCGCGTCGGGACAGAGTACGCGAAAACCATGAAGGTGTGACGACCGAGGCTGGAACGCCGGTGCGGTGTCGCAGGTTACCAATCAAAATGCGGTTCAATCGACTGGCATTCGGCGCCGGGTTTCTCGCGACCGCTGTGGGTTGCGCCACGGGTCCCACGGGACCGGTGGACGCGCCAGGGCCCCCGGGGCCGGGACCGGTTGACTGGAGCACGGTCGCTGCGCTCCCCGGCGTCCAGCAAGAGATCCACGCTGCGGTATTCGACGGATGGATTTACGTCGGCGGCGGATTCGATGGGGCGCCGCAGGAGATTCGCACCGTCGTGCGTTACGATCCGCAAGGCGATCGGTGGGAGTCATCGGTTGCCGACCTGCCCGAGCCGCGGCACCATATGCCGCTCGTGACCGTCGCGGACTCGCTGTACGCCGTCGGCGGGCTCGCGGGATCTCAATTCAATGCGGTGAACTCCCTCTGGGTTTACCTCCCCGACGAAAACAGGTGGGAATCACGCGCTTCCATGCCGGAGCCACGTGGCGCGTCCGCAGCCGTCGCGGTGGGTGGTCTGCTCGTGGTGGTGGGGGGGTTCGATGACACTCGGACGCTTCTCGGGCAGATTGCCATTTATGACCCGGCTACCAATCAGTGGCGAACGGGCGCTTCACTCCCCACCCCTCGTGACCACCTCACGGCGCAAGCGGTAGACGGTCTCGTCTACGCCATCGGTGGCCGACCGCGAAACGCCAACGCCAACTTCAATGTCGTGGAGGTCTACGATCCGGTTTCCGATGAATGGTCGCCGGCCGTTCCAATGCCTACCGCCCGCGGGGGTCTCAGCTCAGGCCTGCTCGACGGCAGGATACACGTGTTGGGTGGAGAGAGCGCCACGCAGGCGTTTGATTCCCACTTCGCCTTCGACCCGGGTTCGAATTTCTGGGAGACCCTCGAGCCCATGCCGACCCCCAGACACGGGCTCGGGGCTGCGAGCTTCGGGGGACGGTTGTATGCGATCGGTGGTGGCCGTGTGGCAGGTGGGGGAGCCGGGGTGAGGACGGTCGAGGTTTACGATCCCTAAGTCTCTCCCGTCGCCACCGGCCGATTGGGGTCAGTGATCCACTCGCTCCACGAGCCCGCATAGAGCGTGGCCTCTCCCATCCCCGCGTGCACCATCGCCAACAGGTTGTGACACGCGGTGACGCCCGAGCCACAGTAACACACGACACGGTCCGAACTCATCTCGCCCAGCACCTCGGTGAACCGTTTGCGTAGCTCGTGTGCCGGTCGAAACGTCTTGTCCGGTCGCAGGTTCGCGGCGTAGGGGAGCGAGATGGCTCCGGGAATGTGGCCGGCGACAGGGTCGATGGTTTCGTTCTCACCGCGGTAGCGATCCGCCCCGCGTGCATCGACGACGCGATACGACGGATCGTGCGCGATACGCGCCACCGTCTCCGCGTCGGCGAAGAGTTCTTGGTGTGGCCGCGGGGTGAAGACTCTCGGGGGGCGTCGTTCCCGACCCGAGGTCGTGGGGTACCCCCGCTCCAACCACGTGGGGAAACCTCCATTGAGCACGGCAACCGCTTCGTGTCCCAGCCAGCGGAGCATCCACCACAGCCTGGCGGCGATCGCGCCGCCGCTGTCGTCGTACGCGACCACTTGCACGCGGTCGTCGATACCCCACCTCGATAGTGTTGCGACGAAGGCATGGATGGATGGAAGTGGATGTCGGCCCGAGACACCAGGCACGATGGGGCCCGAGAGGTCCTCGTCGAGGTGCGCGTACACGGCACCTGGAATGTGGCGTTCTTGGTAGGCCCGGCGTCCTGCCGCGGGATCCGCGAGGGAGAACCGGCAGTCGACGATGGCCCAATCGGTGCTACTGCCTTGCCATGAGAGATCATCTGGGTCGATGAGTGTAGTGACTCGTGATTCAGTCATTGAAGGCAAATGGACGAGCAGTACTCATCATTTGATCGGTATTCCGTGTCGCTTGAGCACAGCAGCCATGCGAGGGTGACTCAGCAATGGTTCGTACTCTGGCCAGAGATACGGCTGGAACGACACGCCGGCCTCCGGGGCGGAGTCGAGCACGTCGAGTACGCGCTCGTGCTCACCGAGCCCCAAATACACTTGCGCGAGCTCAATGTGTTGGGTGTCACCCGTTTCAACTCGCTGCTTGACGATGTCCAACGCTGCGTGTGCTTGCTCTCGACGATCGGCCAGCCCAAGCAGGTAACCGCGAAACCAATCCACCGGTTGGCCATAGAGATCCTCGTAGCGCCCAAAATTGCGAAGCGATTCGTCATACTGTCCCAGCTGTGCCTGGGCGGAGGCGAGCAGCCAGTAGCCCTCCGGAAACGTTGGATCCAGTGCGATGGCCTCGGTTGCCTGTTCGATAGCCTCCGGATAACGCCTTGCCCCATACAGCCACCACCCGAGATCCCCGTGCATGAGTGACGAGAGCGGGTCGAGCACGACTGCTCGCTCCAATACGGCAACAGCCTCGTCGTGGCGTCCCATCTGGCTCAGCAACCAACCGTATCCGAGCAAGGCGTACGCGTTCGTTGTAAGGGCGAGGGCCTTTTGGAAGGCTCGCTCCGCCGCCGGAAAGTCCCGTTGCATGTGAAAGAGAAAACTTGCCTGCGCGTGATGCGAGTCACCGGAACCGGGATCGAGTCGCAGCGCCTCCCTTGCAGCGCGTTGCGCTGGAGCGCGAGCCGCCGTCCGTGAGGTCCAGCCGTACTCGACCGCGATACCGTACGCCACGGTCAGTGCGGCGTGCGCGCGTGCGAAGCTCGCGTCGGCGGCAATCGCACGCTCGAAGTGCTGTACGCATCGTCGGAAGTCGTTGGGTGTGACTCGATCGAAATGGTGAAGGCCTAGGATGTAGTCCTTATAAGTTTCTGGATCCACCTGAGGGGTGCCGTCGAGTCGTTGTACCTCCTCTGGCGAGATGGCGACGTGAATCTCCTTCGCAACGGCCCTTGCGACCTCGCTCTGTACCGCAAGGACGTCGCGGACATCGCGCTCATATTGATTGGCCCACACGTGTGTTTCCGTTGGGCCGTCAATCAGCTGCGCGGTTATCCTGATCCGATCGCCCGAACGCACAACCGAGCCGTCCACTAGCCAATGGACCTTGAGCTCCTTTGCAATCTCGGAAGAACGCATGTCAGTTTTCTGGAAGTGCATCGCCGATGCGCGCGACGTGACGCGAAGCTTGCCGATCTGTTGCAGGGCGATGAGCAACGCTTCGTGCGTACCCGCCGCGAACCATTCCTGGTCGGCACCCGCCGAAAAATCCTTGAACGGCAGCACAGCAAGAAGGGTGGAACGATCGCTGGACGGCACATGCGGAGCCTGGCCAACGTTGTCCGTTTGGTCCCGCAACGCCCGGACGAGATCTGCCGCCGTGGCAAATCGCTGTGTCGGCTCGCGCGCGAGGAGTGTTGACACCACGTTCCGTAACCGGTCGGCGATCTCGGGACGGAGCGATGCGACGTCGGGCGGATCTTCAGTGAACCGCTTGGCAAGGACGGCCTGAAGGGAAGGACCCGTGAAGGGTGCTTGGCCGGTCAACATCTCGAATGTCAC
Organism: Gemmatimonadales bacterium; assembly: GCA_041577295.1. Taxonomy (GTDB): domain Bacteria; phylum Gemmatimonadota; class Gemmatimonadetes; order Gemmatimonadales; family GWC2-71-9; genus JBDHDH01. The sequence continues at coordinate 33,048 of JBFGJG010000044.1, read as the reverse complement.
GCAACCGAGACTGTAGAGATCGCTCCGCCCGTCCACGTTTGCATCTCCAGCGGCCTGCTCAGGACTCATATAGCTGGGCGTTCCGACCGCGACACCGGTCGCAGTCAGCCGCTCGGAACCGTCACCGCTCAAAACACGCGCAATCCCAAAGTCCGCTACCAAAGCGTGACCGGATTCGAGAAGAATATTTTCCGGCTTGATATCCCGGTGTACTAAGCCGCGCTCATGAGCATACCCGAGGGCATCCGCCACCTCCTGCGCGATCGTCAGTGCTTCGGCCACTCGGAGCTTTCCCTGGCGGTCCAACTGCTGGCGGAGCGACTCGCCTTCCACGAACGGCATGACGTAGTAGAGGAGTCCGTCGCTGTTGCCGGAATCGTATAGCTGGAGAATGTGTGGGTGATGGAGCTTGGCGGTGTGTTCGATCTCGCGGAGGAAACGCTCGGGACCAATTGCGGCGGCAAGTTCGGGCCGAAGCACTTTGATGGCTACCCGACGCCGATGCTTCAAATCCTCGGCGAGAAAGACAGTGGCCATGCCGCCGCTTCCGATCGCGCGCTCCACTCGGTATCGCTCGCCAAGGGCCTGGGTGAGACGATCGGAAGACTCCGTCACGCCTCTCGAGGCTTGACCGTGCGGCCTACGACAATGCTGATGTTGTCGCTCCCACCGTCGGCGAGCGCGTCCTCGAGCAGATCCTCGCACAGTTGGCGGGCATTCGACATGCTCGCGACGCGTTCCTTGATTCGGTCGTCCGGGACATGCTTGGTGAGGCCGTCCGTGCACAACAAGATCACAGTCCCCCAATCACGAACGAGGCTCGTGACGGTCGGCGCCGCTTGCTCGCCACCAATGGCGCTCGAAAGCACATTGGCCCACTTCGTGGCGTGAGCTTTCGTTCGGGTCAGGACGCCTTTGTCGATGAGCTCCTGCGCCATCGTTTGGTCGCGGGTGATCTGTGTCAGCGTATCGTCCTGGTACATGTAGCAGCGACTATCGCCCACCTGGAGTAAGTAGGCGTGCGGCCAGAGGCCGAGGAACAGCGTGAGGGTCGTGGCGAATCGCATCCGCTCCGAGTCCTTCTCGGCGCGCTCGAGCAAATCTTCGTGACACGCGACCGCGGCCTCCTGGAGTAATCGGGAGAAGACCTCCGGATCGCTGTGCTCTTGGTATTGAGCATCGTGAAACCGTCTTCCCACCTCTCGCACCAGGGCCGCGATCGCGCAACGAGCCGCCTCCTCTCCACCACGACTGCTTCCCACCCCATCCGCCACCATCGCTAACGATGCCAGTCGTTCCTGCTCGACGAGTGGCTGGATATCAGCGCCGAGGCTGGTCGTGTCGACCACCACCCCGCGCGAGAGTGAACCCACGAAGTAGTGATCCTGATTGTCCTTCCGCACCTTGCCTGCGTGGGTGAGGCCCCAACAATCGATATCGGCGTGACGCGGTTTCGTGACTCCTCCTCGCCGGGATTCGACGCCGGTCGTGTGCATCGCGATCTCCTTGGCACCAGGGCTTTGGGCTTCTCTAAAGCGGCGAAATCGACCGAGCACTGTGAATGCCTTGTTACAGGGTGAAAAAGAAATCTCACTTAAGGACAGTCCCCCCGCTACCCGGCCTGCGCAAGCACCTACCCCCTTTGCTGGTCCCTGCTCACTGCCTCTCCCCTACTGCGTCCTCCCTACAACTGCGTACCTTGAAGGGACCGTCACCGATCAACAAGGGGAGATGTCGTTCATGCGATACAAGATTGGGTGCTTAGCGCTCAGCGTCCTTCTGGTTGGGGAACCGCTCACTGGTCAGGAGGCTGCGGTCGAGCGGCGGATGGTTCGGTACCTCGATGGGCAAACGACCGCTGCCCACGCCCTCCTCGAACGGGTCGTCAACATGAATAGCGGCACAATGAATTTTGCCGGTGTGCGCGCTGTGGGAGACGTGTTTCGCGCCGAGTTTGATGCGCTGGGGTTTACCACCCGGTGGGTTGACGGTGCTGCATTTGACCGCGCGGGGCACCTCGTCGCCGAGCGGCGTGGGAGCGGTCCTCGGCTGCTGCTCATCGGCCATCTCGATACCGTCTTCGAGCCGGACAGTCCGTTCCAGCGGTACGAGGTCATCAACGACTCTGCCGGACGCGGGCCCGGCGTGGTGGATATGAAGGGCGGCAACGTGGTGATCGTGTACGCCTTGAAGGCACTGCAGGCAGCGGGCGCTCTCGATGGCATGAACATCACCGTGGTCATGACGGGTGACGAAGAGCGCAGCGGTCGTCCATTAGACCTGGCACGCCAGGCGCTCATCGAAGCAGCCGACTGGGCGGATATCGCCATCGGGTTCGAGAACGGCGACAGTGACCCACGCACCGCTGTGATTGCGCGGCGTGGATCCACGGGATGGCGCCTCCGGGTGAAAGGCCGGCCAGCACACTCGTCCCAGATCTTTCGAGAGACCGTCGGCGCAGGTGCCATCTACGAGTCCGCTCGCATTCTCCATCGCTTCTACGAAGACTTGTCGGGCGAACGGCTCTTGACCTTCAACCCGGGCGTCATGCTCGCCGGTACCGATGTCGAGTACGACGAGACCCAGTCTCGCGGCACGGCATTCGGAAAGGGCAACGTCGTTGCCGAGCATGCGATCGTCACCGGTGATCTGCGTGCCATTTCGCCGGAGCAGCTGGCACACGCGAAGGAACAGATGCAACGGATCGTTGGCCACAACCTGCCGCACACTTCGGCAGAGCTCACGTTTACCGACTCGTATCCACCTCTGGCCCCGACCGACGGCAATCGCCGACTGCTTGCGCTCTACGATCAGGTCAGTCGAGATCTGGGCTTTGGACCGGTGACCGCTGTCGATCCACGCGCCGCCGGCGCGGCGGACGTCTCATTCACCGCTGGCCTGGTAGAGATGGCGATCGATGGACTCGGCACCGGCGGGGGTGACGATCATACTGTCGATGAGTGGATCGATCTGAAGACGCTTCCGCTCCAGGCTAAGCGTGCGGCGGTCCTGCTGTACCGATTAGGACGGAGCGTACAAACGGATTGAGCTGCCAGCGAGGGCTCCCATGCTGAAAACGTGGCTTACCAGCGCCTTGGGAATCGAACATCCAGTGATCCAGGGCGGGATGGGACCGTACAGCACCAACAAGCTCTGCGCGGCAACGGCGAACGCCGGCGGGCTGGGTGTGGTGAGCCTCATGGGGATGGGTGTGCAACACTGTGACGTGACGCCCGTGGATCCAGCCGTGGTGTTCGGGGAGGGAACCACCGAGGAGTACGTGGAGCGAAGCCTGCAGTTCGTAAAGCAACAGACCGCGGAGACCAGTGGTGTTTTTGGCGTGAACTGTCCTGTCTCGGCGGAGTTCACCGCCGCGGCAAGCAGGCTCATCGAGGCGGTGCTCGCGAGCCGTTCGGCCGATCCGGAGCTCGAGCGTCGGCTCCGTGTGGTGATAACGTCGGCCGGCGATCCGCGTCCCTGGACGGACCTGATACGTCGCAGTGATCTCACGTGGTTTCACGTCGTCCCGTCCATCGCACAGACCGCCATTGCCGAAGAAGCCGGCGTCGACGCGGTCATCGCGTCGGGCCACGAGGCTGGGGGCCATGTGTCGTGGCAGCCCGTGCACTCGATGGTCTTGATCCCCGGGGTTGTGGAAGCCACTGCGCTTCCGGTCATCGCCGCCGGCGGGATCTGTGATGGGCGGACACTCGCCGCAGCGCTCGCGATGGGGGCGGTGGGCGTTCAGATGGGAACTCGGTTCATTGCAACGAGAGAGTGTGATTTCTGGGACGTGTGGAAGGAGGCGGTGCTGCAGAGCTCAGATCGTGACACTGTGGTTGGACGGGGGATGTTTGGACCGATGCGTCTGCTCAAGAACCAATTCTCCATTACGCTCCAGGATCTGACCATTGAGCGTGCGCCCGCCTTGCTCAAGGGTCAACCCGTTGGTCTCGACAAGCAGATCCTCAATCACGAGCTGAACGGACTGTTACGGCTAGTCCAGGGGAACGATCTCGAAGGATCGCTGATGCTTGGCGGTGAGGTGGCCGGTCGCATCAACGACCTGCCTACGGTCGCTGAGCTCATGGAGCGGATCGTCGGGGACGCTGCCACCATCATACGGGCGCTTCCCGCGACGACTCTCGCGGATGGGTCATCCAGATAAATAAATGAAGATCGGTTGAGGTTTTGTGCGCCCGAAGTGGCTATTTTTGAGGTGGCACCCCTAGTAAAGGTGCCCCCGGTGGGAGCGGCTCAAAATCTCCTTTGAGTCAAGGCGTTGCCCAATCGGCCCCCTGCCGGGAGACCATTCACCAATGGGAGACGCGTATGTCCAAACGCCCACCGTTTCACCCGGAAGAGAGCGCTCTTGTCATCATTGACCTAGCAAATGACTTCGTGTACCCCGGGGGGGTCATCGCGGACGCTGGTGGAGCCGAATACCAGCGGCGTGCCAAGCGGATCATCCCGACATTGAAGAAGTTGATTGACGCCGCGAGGGAAGTTGGGATCACCGTGGTCTATGCCACCGACGCGCACAAGCCAACGGACAGTGAGCTGGTCAAGTGGCCACCCCACGCGATGAAAGGGACGAAAGAGGCCGAGATCGTGCCGGAGCTGACGCCCGCGCCTGGCGATGTCGTGATTGAAAAGCGCACCTACAGCCCCTTCGTGAGCAGCGACATCCACAAGCAGCTTCAAGCCCGCAGTATCAAGCGTCTCTACATTACTGGTCTGCACACGGACTGCTGTGCCCGGCATACGTCGGGAGACGCATTTCAGCGTGGTTACGATCTCGTGTGGGTGACCGATGCGCTCGAAGCGTTCACCGAAGAAGCTCACCTCAGTGGCATCGAGTATTTTAAGACTTGGTACGCGAGCGATCCCGACCGGCAACTGCGGTCATCGAAAGAAGTGATCGCAGAGTGGGAGGGTGCCGCGGTAGGACCGCGGTGATGGTCATGGCGGGCCAAGAACTCCCGGGCGCCCGGCTCACGCCGGGCGCCTTCGTATTTAGTGGACCGAGCCAACTCACCCCCCGGCCTGATTCTGCTCACGCCCCTGGCGGATCGATTCCCAGAACTGCTCCGCCGTTGCCCGTTGGCCGTGCACCGGAATAATTGAATCGAAATCGAGGTTCAACGCTTCGAGGCGGTCGGCAAACGCAAGCGCATTCTGATTGGCCGCTGTGACGTTGCCCTGAAAGCTGTAGAGATCGGCGACGAACAGGACTTTGATCCCCGGGAGATACGCAACGACGATCTCATCGGCGTGTGGATTTGGACCGACGTCAATGAGCTCGACCCGCCTCGTCCCTTCACCAATGACGTGATGACTGCGAAACGTCTCGACTCGTGGTGTCACCGGAGTGGTTTGCGTCAAACGGCCGATCGTGCGGTGTGCTGCCGCGGTACGCTCCATGAATGCGCGGTTCCCCTCCGTTGTGAGGATGGTGACGCCCTCGTCGAGAAATCCATAAATCCCACCGGAGTGATCGAAGTGATAGTGCGTGGGTAGCGCCCACCGGATACGCAGATTGGGATGGCGATCACGAATGGTCCGAACGACTGCCTTGCTGACCTGCGGTGAGACCGGTGTTTCGAGTACCAAGATACCGTCATCGTACGTCACGTACATGACGTTGTATCCGGGACTGGCGTTGGGAATCATATAAACACCCGCGGCCACCTCCTCGACCGTGAGCTCCCGCGGACCACTCGGAGGAACCTGAATCGGCTGGCCCTCGGTGGCGTCCGCCGGTCGCTCGAACAGTGCTAGGTCTGGTTCGCCTCCCAAACGCACCGAGCTAACCATGGTCTCCGCTGCCAACTCATCGCCCTCGAGGCGAACCAGATGGTGCGGAATCTGTATCTCCTCGATCGGGCGGTAGTCCGAGAACACGACCGAAACGACCTGATCCCCGTGCTGTGCGTGCTGCCGGACCGTCTCGATGCGAACCGGCAACTTCGTGACCGCGTCGAACAAAAGAGTGAGCTGACGACCTGTAGGGTCGGCGTACGCAAGGGCGTGATGTTCACGTCCTTCGTGCGTCAACGTCCCCAGGCTACGCAGCATCTCCGGCCGATCGAGCCATTCCAACATGTAGGTGGGACTGAGGGTGACGCGCTCAAAGAACGCCACGGCCGCCGCTGGCTCGACGGCGGACACGGTGTTTCCCGCGCTGAAGTGCGCCCACATTCCCGCCGAGTCTCCCGTGACGACGCGGAAGTTGGGGTTCTCGCCGTTGAACGTCTGAAATGCGCCGCGTGAGCCGCCGTACTCGACGATGACCCGGCTCGCAGGCTGCTCGTTGCGGCCGGAATCGGGACCGGCCCCCTGACCCTCCGTGAGTAGGCGACTCGATAACTCGATTCTCGCTTGACGCAGATGTTGGAGGGCGTCAGCACCACCCATGGCGTCGACCGCAAAGGCGAGAATTCGTTGGGCCTCACGTTGGGTGGACATGGAGGAGTTGAGCTGCGCGTTGGCAGTGCCCGCGAGACCCAGTGCACCCAACAACACACTGCCGGCAGTCCGAGCTGCGAATGGCATGATACGAGACCTCGCGCAAGAGAAATATGGTGGGATTGACCTAGATACAAAGGAGAGCGGCCCGGGGTTTCCCCGGGCCGCCATATGAAAGGTAAGAGTTTTGTAAAGTGGACGGGGCTACTGTTCGATTCCGAGCAGCTCCACCTCGAAGATGAGGGTGGCGTCCGGGCCAATGTCTGGCGGCGCTCCTCGCGCGCCGTATCCGAGCTCGGGTGGAAGGACGATGCGGTACTTGCTCCCCACCGGCATGAGCTGGAGCGCCTCGGTCCAACCCGAGATGACCCGATTCAAGGGGAAGGTCACGGGCTGACCCGAATTGTAAGAGCTGTCGAACTCCTTACCATCGATGAGAGTGCCGCGGTAGTGCACGCGCACGCGGTCCGTCGCTTTGGGTTTGGGTCCGTCACTTGATTGCAAAACCTCGTACTGGAGCCCGCTCGCCGTTGTCTGGACACCGGTTTTCTTGGCGTTTTCCGTACGGTACGCCTCACCCTGTTGCTTGTTTTTCTCGCTGTCCGTCTTTCGCCGTTCCACCGACGCCACCTCCAGCCGGGTTGAGAGTTCTTGGAGAATCCCCCCAGCCTCGCTTTCGCTGAGCTGGGTCTCCCGATCTTCGAGCACGTCGGTGAGCCCGTGAACGAGAGCAGCCATATCGACCTCTGCCTCGGTACGCCGTAGCGTCGTCCCCATGTTCATCCCGATGGCGTAGCTGGCGCTGTCCTCGAATGTCTCGAGATTGGCGCTGCCGCCCGTGCCACATCCTCCCATGACAAGGGGAGCGAGCACGAGCACAGTCATTCTTCGCATACGATCCTCGCGGCCTGTGAACAAAAAGGAACCGTGCTCGCTTGAGCCAGCGGTTCCGGGTGCTATTTGAGCCGTCGAAGGCTACCCGATACCGTACGGGGAGTCAATCAGCGTCGGTTGCCCATGGCGGCTAGTGGGGCTCGAGATGCCGGGCTTTTGCTGGGTCGTTTTGTACCGACTGGTTGCCCTCCTCAACTCACAAGCGGGTCCACGCGCCGTTGGTCGTTGGGTCGTTTTGCACCAGCCGGCGCGAATGGCTCCACCCAACCGGAACCGACCGATAGACAGAAGTTTCGGCGTCACAATGAGTTGCCTTTCCGGAATCCGCGGCACCTAGTCTGCATTTGGACTGAGCGGCAATGAGATGAAAAGGCCACCTCTGTGCGAACACGGCCGGCGGGCGCAGAAGCTACCGGCTGCAAAGCGAAAGGAACAGGTCGCGAAGCAGATGGGTCGCACCGGACTTTTTTTCCGAAACTTTTTCGTGCGGAAAAAGTTTCATCTGCCGCGAGGAGACCTGCGTTTCGCGAAGGAAGCGACACCGGTCACGGTAGCGGTTGATACGCTAACGCCGACCACGACACGGAGTTGCGAACCGCCATGGTTAGGAACGGCAGTTGCTATTGATAGGCATGGTTGAAAGGGAAGTACTCAGAAGAACGCAGCAGGCGAAGTTTGGAGGAAAGAAGTAGTGAAGTCCCGCGGTTTCACCCTGATCGAGCTGATGATCGTCATGTCAGTACTGGGCGTGGTCTTGATGATCTCGTCGCCGTCTTTCTTGGCGGTCTATCGCCAGCTCGTCACGCGCGCCGCCGTCAATCGGTTCGTGGTCGTGCACGCGATGGCTCGGTCCAGCGCGTTGCGGCACAATCGGGTGGCCGAGCTACACATCGATGCCGCGGGTCCGAGCTTTTGGGTGGAAGTGGATACGAGCGGGACGGGGATGCGTGACACGGTGGGCCAAGTACACCGGCTGCGCGAGGGGATCCGCATGACGGCAGACCGCGCGGTACTGTGTTTCGACGCTCGCGGGCTCACGACCACGCGTGGCGCGTGCGAAGCAGGCGACGTCACGATGCAGTTCGAGGTCGCAGGGTACGTCCAGAGAGTCCAGACCACCGTGCTGGGGAAGGTGATGCGATGAGGACAGCTACGCGATCGGTTCGTCGCAACGAGCGCGGCATGTCGCTCGCCGAGGTCATGGTGGGCCTGGTCCTGTTCACGGTGGGTCTCATTGGGTTGTTGGGCGCAACCGCCGCGGCCGCGAGCACGACGATCCGCGCGCGGTCGGATCTCCAGTGGTGGGCGGCAGTGCAGTGGAAAGCGGACAGCCTGATCGCAGTCGGAGCCGATAATGTGACCAATGGATCGGATGTCGTGGGGGATTTCCTGCTCAAATGGGAGGTGACCCCGAAGACGACGCCGTTGCAGGTCGACCTGACGATAGGAAGAACACCCAAGCCGGGACGAAGCGCGGTAGCCGACACGCTCGTCCTCTACTTGGTGAAATGATGAACCGTCGGGTGGCTCCATGTTCGCGGCGGCGAGGGTTTACCCTCGTCGAGACGCTGGTAACGCTCGTGGTTGCGGGCATCGTCTTGACGGCCGTTTACAAGGTGATCATGGCGCAAAGCCGATCCTACGGCAGGCAGCATGAGGCGAGCGATGTCCACAACACACTGCGAGCAGCCGGATCGCTCCTGTCGTCCGAGATTCGCCACGCTGCGGCAGCGGATGGTGATCTGGTAGCGATCGGACCGAACTCGCTGACGCTGAGGGCGAGTGTCGGGAGCGGGATCATCTGTCGTGTTCATGGTTCACAGCCACGCTACGGATTGGTAGAAGTGAGCGGAGAGATAGAGGAAAGCGGTGCCGACAGTATTCTGGTCCTCGCTGGTGGCGGGGATTGGCGCGCACTCGCGGTCGGAGCCGCAACCTCTGCGGCGAGTCTCGCCGTCACGCCCTGTGTATGGGCAAGTGGCGAAGCGGCGGAGGCGGGCGTAGAGGTCGTGGTTGCGAACCCCAATGACACGGCGGGAATCGCGGTCGGTTCGCCAGTGGTGTTGTTCCGTGTTGTGGAATACGGACTCTACCAGGAGAACAACGAGTGGTGGTTTGGGAGGAAGATCTCTGCCAGTAGCGATCATGACGTGCTCACCGGTCCGCTAGTGGCGCCGCAGCAGGGTGGTCTCGAGTTCAAGTATCGGGATACCGGTGGCGGCGTCACCAACGATCCGGCCGCAGTGGCTATGGTGGACATCGTATTACGGGCAAAGAGCGCGCGGCCAACGAACTGGAAAGGCTCGCTGCAGCATCTGCAGGACAGTCTGTCTCTTCGGGTCAGGCTCAGAGGATAGGAAGGACTTTGTGAATCGAAAAGGGTTCGTGCTCCCAGCGGTGCTCATGGCGTTGACGGTCATGAGCGTGATCGCCGTAGCAGCGGTCCGCATAGCGGACGACGAGCGCCGCGCCTCGCGCGCCATGCGGGAGGGAGGCGTCTCGCTGTATGCCGCGGAAGCGGGGCTCACGGAGTTGCGGGAGAAAATCGTCAATCCCACCTCGGGGAAGACCCTGGTCGACAGCATTGCCGAAACGCTCGACGCTGGAGAGCGCGCGGATCTCGGATGGAACGATCTCGCCGACGGGGCGGGATACCGTGGGGAGCTGCTTCGCTGCGACGATGGGAGCAGCCCACTCTACGCATTGACGGTTAAAGGCCAGGACCGTTTTGGCGGCAAGACCGTACGTATGATGCTTCGCCCGAGCGGTGGCCTGGTGAATCAGGCTTTGCTGGTCGACGGGGATCTCACGATGAGCGGCAAGCCCACGTTCGTGGGGGCGTGTGCTGACGTGCATGTGAACGGGGATTTCAGCTCGAGCGGCACGATTGTGGCCGACGGCAAGGTCACTGCCAGTGGCAGCGTCGGAGGCAGTGCGACGATTTACGATACCTCGGGTGAGCCAGTCGTCCCCGAGGAGTATGTCGACTCGGTCAAGGTCCCACTGTTTGACCCAATGGACTTCTGTGGGCCGGCGGATTTCAGGTTTCGGCAGGGTTGGATCGTCGAAGTGGCCACGCAAGACAGCGCGTTCGCGGTTGGTACCGCCGTGCACGGTTGGAAGTACAACGCTGGGGTGTACGAAGCGGACGGTCCTGTCTCGCCGGGGACGGTGTGCGCGGACGGCAGCGTCAAGATCGGGATGGATCAAGGCAGTCCCGGATTGCCGGTGGCACTCTCCATCCTCGCACTGGGGTTTTTCGAGGTCACGAGCGAAGTCTATCTGCGGGCAGACCATCCCGACGGGATCTTGGTTGTCGTGCGGGGTGACATGAAGATCAGCGGGGGCGGCTCGTCGACGGACGTGGCGTACGATGGGCTCGTGTACGTCGGTAGTCAATGCTCACTGAGCAACAAGCAAGTGTTTCACGGACAGGTCATCTGCAAGGACCAGGCAGATCCGCCGGGAGTGAAAAACCTCAGCAACGAGAACAAGTTCAGCTCAGAGACGCGTTTCGACTACGATTGTACCGAATTCGTCGACGGCACTGGCGGTGGTGGTCGCTTGAAGCCTCTCAGTAACCGGGCCTGGATGGAGGTCTGGCGGTGAGAAACGGGAAAGCACCGTGGCGCACTTGCGCAGTCGGATACACGATCATCGAGATCCTGCTGGTGCTTTCCATCGCCGGCACGCTGTCGGCGCTCGTCGTTCCGCAAATTCGCCGCTATCTCGATCAGGCACGCCTTGCCGAGACGATTGGTGACATTGCGGCGATTCAATCGGAGCTCGACAGCTACGATCCCCTGCCTGAGTCGCTAGCGGAGATCGGCAAGGGCGATTGGCGTGATCCGTGGGGCCGACCGTACCGATACCTCAAGATCACCACGAAGACCATCGGTGCTGCACGCAAGGACAAGTTTTTGGTTCCGCTCAACTCCGATTACGACCTCTACAGTGTGGGCAAGGACGGGGCGACGGCAGGTTCCCTGTCGGCACCGTCGAGTCGGGACGATGTGGTTCGGGCGAACGACGGTGGGTTCATCGGATTGGGAGCCCGCTACTAACGGGCATTGAGATGAACTCCTCCTCGGTATTTCGCACCCGCGTTGCCCGCCGCATGCTCGGAATGTTTCTCTTGTGCGCGGTCCTTCCCATTCTGGGACTGGCCGGCATCGCCTATGTCAAGGTCGAAAAGAACCTCGAGATGCAAGGTCGCGACCGTGTCCAGTTAGGCAGCAAGATCGCCGGTCTCGCGATCTTCGATAGGCTCATCTTCGTCAAAGCCGAGCTCAAGGCCCATTTGACGAACCTGAATTACAATCGTGCGGTCGCCGTTTCAATGGACACCAGTGCATTTGCGACGCCGCGACTCCGAAGTCTCGCGCTGATCCGTGACACCGGTGATGCCTTACCCATCTTCGGTGATCTCCCTGAACTGGCAGATCTCACCTCAGATGAGCGCGTGCAGTTACAGTCTGGTCGGGCGGTGTTACGAAGCATCCCATCTCCTTCACCCCGTATTCTCATGGGTGTGGGTTCGCTGGATCATGCGGGGGACGTCTTGTGGGCCGAGGTCGACCCTGTATACCTGTGGCGAGCTGGGGATGACGATGTGGCGTTGGCGAGCGAGGCCGAAATCTGTGTGTTCGATGCAAAGGTTCTTCCGATCTACTGCTCTATCGCCGAACCCACCGACCTCGTGCGTCAACTCACAGCAGCGCTCAGCACGATTGACGCCGGCAACATCCAATGGGAGGTGCATGAACCGTACGTTGCAGGTTACTGGTCGCTCTTCCTCAAGCACGAGTTCCTGGAGCCGAAGTGGACGGTGGTGTTGAGTGAGCCCCATGGGTACCTGCTGGCAGGGCTGTCGCAGTTCCAGCAGAGTTTTCCGTTTCTCGTTCTGCTTGGCGTCCTGATCGTCGTGTTGGTCAGTCGGATCGAGATTCGTCGCACGCTCGAACCACTCAGTCAGCTCAGCCAAGCCACGCGCCGATTGGGGAGTGGTGATTTCACCAACGAGGTCGTCATCGACACGGGAGACGAGTTCGAGGACCTGGCGTTGTCTTTCAACCGAATGACGCTGCGAATCAGGCATCAGTTTGAGGAGCGCGATCGCCTCAATGCAAGCCTCGCGGGAACGACCTCACAGCTACGCTATAGCGAGGCCCGGCTCCGTACGATTTTGGAATCTTCGACGGACGGCATTGTCACCAGCGATGAGCGCGGCGTCATCGAGTCGTTCAGTGAGACGGCGATGAGAATGTTTGGCTATCAGGTGGAAGATGTACATGGGAAGCATATCCGTATGCTGCTCGGGGGCGGTGAAGGTGTTGTCGATTCCAAAGCACTCGTGGGAATCGACGGTGCGACCGGATCGACGACTGAAACCGAGGCGCGTCGCAAGGACGGTAGGACGTTTCCGGTGGAGTTGGCCATTCAGCGAGCACAGGTAGAAGGCCGGTCGATCCTCATCGCCTTCTTCCGAGATCTCACCCAGCGCAAGCGGGCCGAACAGGAGCAACGACTGCTCGAGGAGAAGCTCGTGCAAGCGCAAAAGCTGGAAACGATTGGGACGCTTGCCGGTGGTATCGCACACGACTTCAACAATATCCTGACTCCCATTGGGGGGTACGTTGACCTCGCGTTGCGAGACGTACCTGCAGACAGCGAGACCCATGCGGATTTGCTGGAGGTAAGAAAGGCAACCAGGCGCGCCGGTGACTTGGTTCGACAAATCCTGACCTTCAGCCGCGGACACTCGTCGGAGCGTGAGCTCGTTCAGCTGGGGCCGATAGTCCACGACGTGATCAAACTGCTGCGCGCGACGGTTCCGACCACGATCGACATCCGGTATTACGTGGAGCCGAATTGTGGAGCAGTGGAGGCGGACGGGAGCCAGATCCATCAGGTCCTCATGAATCTCGGGACCAACGCGTACCACGCCATGCGCGAGCAGGGTGGAACACTCGAAATCCGCCTGGATGCTGCTACCGTAGATGGGGCGCTCGCTGCCCAGTCCCCGCGTCTTGACGTGGGCGAATACGTCCGGCTCACGGTGCGCGATACGGGTCACGGGATGGACGCCGACACGCAGGCCCGCCTCTTTGAGCCGTTCTTTACCACCAAGAAGGTGGGTGAAGGAACCGGTCTCGGGTTGTCGGTCGTTCACGGCATCGTCATGAGTCACGACGGGGAAATCACGGTCGACAGCACACCTGGGTTTGGAACCACATTCACCGTCTACTTACCGATGGTGGAAGAAGCGGCATCCGTGGCCACGCACGAGCGAAGAGTCGTGTGCGAGGGCGACGAACAGGTGCTCGTGGTCGATGACGATCCCGACATCGGGCCACTGGTGAAGCGTATGCTCGAACGGCTCGGCTATCACGTAACTGTCGAGTCGAACGGCCGCGACGCGCTGGAGACCTTTCGGTCACAGCCCACGCGATTTGACGTCGTCGTCACCGACCAGACGATGCCACAGCTCACTGGAACGGAACTCGTGCACGAGTTGCGCAAGATTCGACCTAACATTCCGGTCGTCATGACCACGGGGTACAGCCCGGCCACTATCGCGGACTTCGTGGGACAAGCGGCAGACTGTGTCATGGTCAGCAAACCCTACACCGTCGAAGAGCTGACCGAGGCCGTTCGTGGCCTCCTGACGACCGATGGGGTAGCAGGGGTGGAGGTGCGCGCATGAGCAACGTGTTCACGAACAAGGCCCGCGCGGCTGCAGCCATTCTCATCGTTCTGCTGGGAGTCATGATGGTGCCGCGGATTCTCAAAAAGGGAGACCACCAGGTGCCAGCCGAGCTCCTCGGGGCTTGGACCACCGACGCACCGCGCTACGCCGATCGTGGCTTTACCATCACCCCTACGACCTTGATGCTTCAGCAAGGCAACGGTGCAGAGGCGGTTTATCCAATTCGAACCCTCCGAACGCGCGCGAGTGTGGCAGGGATACGATACGATATCGAGTACGGTGACCGCGACGTCCCTGGGACATTCTCCCTCGAATCGGGGAACGACGCCACACTACGGTTCGCAAACCAGAAAGAATTGGAGTGGTATCGCAAACGTTGAGAGTATTCTAACGGAGCCTTTTCAAGCGCCACCCTCCACCTGCCTTCATCAACTCAGTGCGTCGCATCCGGCCTCGGCACCATCCCTGAGGGGCTACCGGCGACGTTCTCGCCGATTAGGCTTGTGACACCCCCGCTCCGAGGATCACATGCTCAAACACTCGGCTTTTGCCCTGAGCCTGCTGATAGGCTTGTATGCGCCCGCGGTCACCGGGCAAGATCAAACGATCGTCCTCCGACCGGCTCGCGTCTTCGATGGTGTGACGCCACGCCTTCATCAGGGGTGGGAAGTGGTGGTGGTGGGTGATCGTATCACCGCGGCCGGACCTGCGGGCCGCCTGCAGTACCCGCGGGATGCGCGGATCGTCGAGCTGCCCCAGCTAACGCTACTGCCCGGGCTCATCGAGGGGCACTCACATCTGTTACTCCATCCGTATAATGAAGCACCGTGGACCGATCAGGTGCTCAACGAACCCTTGGCGATGCGGGTAGCGCGAGGAACCGTCGCAGCGAGCCGAACCCTGCGGGCCGGAATCACCACGGCACGGGATCTTGGAACCGAAGGTGCCGACTACGCCGATGTCGGCATTAAGCAAGCGATCGACGCAGGGGTGATTCCGGGACCTCGTATGCTCGTTACGACCAAGGCCATCGTGGCGACGGGAAGTTATGGACCATCGGGTGCACCGGAGTGGGAGCTACCCAAGGGCGCAGAGGTGGCCGATGGTTACGACGACCTGATTCGTGTCGTGCGGGACCAGATCGGACGGGGCGCGGACTGGATCAAAGTCTATGCGGACTATCGTTGGGGTCCTAACGGTGAAGCCCGTGCGACGTTCACCCAAGATGAGTTGAACCTCATCGTGCAGGTAGCTGCCAGCAGTGGACGGGAAGTGGTAGCGCACGCGAGCTCGCCTGAAGGAATGCGTCGTGCCACGCTCGCCGGCGTGCGCACGATCGAGCACGGCGACGGCGGGACGCGAGAGGTCTTCGAGTTGATGGCTGCGCGTCAGGTGGCCCTGTGCCCGACGATCGCCGCGGGCGATGCGATCGAACAGTATCGTGGTTGGCGCAAGGGAGTGGACTCCGAGCCTACGCGCATCGCCGCCAAACGGCAATCGATTTCACTCGCGCTTGCCGCACGCGTTCCGATCTGTTTCGGTGGCGATGTGGGGGTGTTTCCCCATGGTGATAACGTCCGAGAACTCGAGCTGATGGTGGATTATGGAATGCAGCCAGCGGAAGCCGTGATCAGCGCAACGTCCGGCAACGCGACGATCCTGCGGCTCGCCGATCGTGGCAGAGTCCAACTAGGCCTTCTCGCCGATGTCATCGCCGTGGCTGGGGATCCGCTGAGCGACATCTCGGCGCTCCGCAATGTCCAATTCGTGATGAAGGGTGGAGTAGTCGTTCGGGGTGGAGCTAGTCCACAATAACGGCGCTGTTACGACAGTTGGTGCAATGCACCTCACGCGTGGCAACGCCACCGTGTTGTTCATACGGTCCCAGCAGCAAGACCCCCTGGCACCGGGGGCAGGCCACATCTTGCGCGAGCCGCGTCATCATCAGCTGGATGGTTCGCGTTTCATCCCATGAGAACTGCGCCGCAGGGGGCAGTCGTCGCTCCACCCGCGCCCGGCGGTCGAGACCGGCCCGGCGATCCCGTCCGGTCCTTCGCTCGCGCTCGACAGGCAGGTGGAGCACACGGCGATCGCGGCGCCGCCGGTCACCACCATACCGCCGATCGCTGACGCGACGGTCAACGAGAAACCGCTTGCCGTCCGGATCCGGCGTCGTTCGTTTACCCATGTGTGAAGCCTCCACCCAAAGGTTTTAGCCTCACGGACACCGTTGCGCTAGAAGTGGAAGCATTTTCGCGGCGCAGCGTCGATGCATCAGTGCTCGACAGGGTGCTGGCGGAAGAACCGCGCAATGCGTCCGGCCTCACCACCCGGCGACCACACCAGGATTGCCCGTACGGGCTGGTTCGAGAGCACACGATGCAGCACCCGGTCTCCGGGTCGTACAATGCCAACCATGCCCGGCGTGAGTACGTGCGATCTACCGTTCACGACATGGTCAAACTCGCCGGACAAGATGTAAAAGATCTCGATGGATTCATGAAGATGGCCGGGACCACCCGCGGCTAGGTGACATGAGAATTCCTCGAGCAAGGTGTACTTCCTGGCATACGCAGATGCTGGCCAATCGTTCCAGTCTGAGACTGCTGCGGTCAGATGATCTGTCTGAGAATCGCCACTACCGCTGCAACGGCAGATACCACGAGCACCGCAATTCGCGTGTAGCCTCGGTCGAGGACTCCGGTGGTGTGCTTCGATGCCAAGAAACCGATGAGAATGCCGGGGATCAATGATGCGGCCAACGATAGCTCCGTGAGACCGTAGCGTCCGACGATGCGCAGGGCGGTCAGTGACAGGAGAACTCCAATGAGGAAGTATGCCGAGAGTGTCCCCCGTATCCGTGGGCCCGATTCACGCTGATAGACCAGCGCAATGGGAGGACCGCCAATCGACACAGCGGTGCCCATGAAACCCGACAGCATGCCAGCCGAGACGAGATGCCCCGGTGTTGGTGTCAGGTGGATACCCGATGCGCTGAGCGCAACGGCGGCGAGTACGAGCACACCGAAGGCGATTCCGATCGACTCCGGGGGCACCACCACCAGAACCACCGCCGCGACAACCACTCCCACGAGCCGGCCTGAGATCGACCACTTGAGGTCACCGACGTTCACCGATCGCCACTCGCGAGATGTGAGCAGAACGGTGAGGACAGCGGAGGCGGTGAGCAGTGGCCCGGGGATGAAGGTCGGATCGAGCAACAGGAGCAGTGGGGCAGCCACGAGCCCGAGGCCAAACCCAATCGAGCCCTGAAGGAGTGCGCCACAGGCCACCACCGCGGTCGCAAACAGGAACTCCGCCCACGTCAGATCGAGCACTTCAAAGCGCGTGCTTGAGGATGACGATCACGCCAGCGGTAGCCGAGAGCAACAACACGCCCGTGCGCAGGTAATGCCGATCCAATATCCCTGAGGTCCAGTGCGAGATTACGAACCCAGTGAGCACACCCGGAAGCAGGCCTACGGCCAGCAGGAGCTCTTGACTGCCAAAGCGTCCAATTAACGAGAGGCCGGTGATCGACATGACGATGCCGATTACGAAGTAGGCCGAGAGCGTTCCCCGAATACGCGCGCCGGAGGCGTGCTGGTAGACGAGCGCGATCGGTGGACCACCGATCGAGGCGGTAGTTCCCATGATGCCCGAGAGCACCCCCGCGCCCACGAGGAGACGCGGGCTCGGCCGCAGGCGAAACCCAGCAGCGGTAAGGAGGACGCCGAGGAGTACCAATGCACCGAACGTGATGGCGAGTTGCTTCGTCGAGAGCGCCACGAGGAGTCCCGCAGCGGCCACGATGCCAACCGCATACCCTGACAATGCCCACTTTAGGTCGGGAAATTCGATGCCTTGCCATTCACGATGTGTGAGCAACACCGTGAGCACGCCGGCAGCACACAAGAGTGGACCTGGGACGAGTCGTGGTTCGATGAGCAGGAGCAACGGCGTGCCGACGAGACCAACCCCAAAGCCAATGGTCCCTTGCACGACGGCGCCGAGTGCCACGACGGCGCTCGCGATGAGCAACTCGATGCCGCTCACCGGCAGG
This sequence comes from Gemmatimonadales bacterium, assembly GCA_041577295.1. Taxonomy (GTDB): domain Bacteria; phylum Gemmatimonadota; class Gemmatimonadetes; order Gemmatimonadales; family GWC2-71-9; genus JBDHDH01. The sequence continues at coordinate 14,914 of JBFGJG010000044.1, read as the reverse complement.
CGCCTTTAGCGTGCCTCGCTCACCTGACGCGACTCGATGTAGCGCTCTGCTTCGCCAACGGGGGGGAAATTGGGCTCCGCGCGGTGCAAGACGTCACTCAGCGTCGTATAGGCTCTGAGCGCCGTCTTGTGGTCTCCGGCCGCTGCCGCCGCGCGGCCGAGCCCGATCAGAGACAAGGTGCGATTGGGCGCGAGCCGGAGTGCCAGCTCGAACTCGGCTTGCGCTTCCGCCGGTTCACCCATCTCCAGCAAGATCTCGCCGAAGAGTTCGTGGGATGGCTTGACGACGACGGGGGGACCAAACTCGAATGGCATGTTTTCTTCCAATGCGGTGGCTTCGTACATCCAATGGCGCACCGCATCGAGCCTTCCTTCACGTAGTGCGAAGAGCGCGCGGAGCTCCATCATGAGGATGCGGGTAGACCGGTCGTCCACATCCATACTTCGCATGAGGGTGCTCAGGGCATTCGTAGTATCTACGGGCTCTCCGCGCTTCAGGGAGCTAAATACGGCCAAGAACGCGTCCCGGCCTCTCGTGCCCCAAAAGTCCACTCCAGAAAAGTCGAGTTGCCAGTTCAGTACGGAACTGTTCCACCGTTCCGTACCGATCACGTAGTTCGCCCGCATATCCGCCAGGTAGGCACGTCGGCCGGGGGGCGCGTTGGCGCCCACATTGTCAAAGACCTCTTCGAGCTGGGCGAGGGCGTCGGTGAACCGTCCCTGTTGCAGGTATCCATACCCCAACCACGACGTGTAATGCCCTGGCCGCCACGGGTGCGGACCTGCCGCGATCGTGTTCTGAGACACGACCTCGTCCCACATCCCCATCGCCAGGAAGATGTGGGTGGTCATGTGCTGTGCGTGAGGCGCATCTGGCGCGATCGTCGCGTACGCGCGCGCCGCTTTGAGGCCAAGCGGTGCGTGTACCGGATCGTCGAAGGAGTGAATGATGTAGTGCGCGGCGCCAGGATGACGGGGATTCGCTTCGAAGACCTCCTGCGCAACCGCCGCCGCACGCATGTAGCTGGCGACATTGCGTTCGCCCTGGCTGAGCCCGAGAAGCGCCAACGCGTAGAACGCTTTTGCCTCGAGATCTGATGGAAAGCGCTCGACCAGACTCTGCATGGCTTCAGCGTAGAGCGTATCACGGGTCTCTTTGGATCCCTCTGGGCCGAACAGCACCTCGATGGCCTCGAAGTACGCTTGCTCGCGAGCGGTGGGAATCCGCAGACGCCGCGACTCGGAAGTTGGTCCAAATCGTCGGAGAACGGACTGGGCCGCACTGCGATCCTGCTCATTCCATATGGGATGGTTGAATGTCATCGCCTCGCCCCAGAACGCGAGCGCAAAGCTGGGGTCGAGGAGCTGCGCGTCGCGAAACGCCGCGGCCGCCCCTTCGTACTCGAAGCTGTGCAGCAGCAACACGCCCCGTATGAATCCCTCCTGGGCCTGTGCTGAACCGGAGTTGGGAAACGTGATCTGCCCGAGATCCTGCGCCAGCGTCACACGAGGAACTGGAGTGATCGCCAGGACGCAGGCGGTCCCCAAGGCAGCGACGCGGTATCGACTTATCAACACACGAACTCCTCCGTATCGATCGACTGACCCCTCCTTCAAGCTGCTCCGATGGCGAGCGCTTCGCTAGACGTCACGACCCCCGGCAATCCTGTGCGCGGCCTCACCGCAGATCGAGGCTGTTACGCGTGACCAAATCGAAATAAGAGACGTACCCTCCGTTGGTCTGCCCCCGCAGGAAGCTTTCGAAGGTCTGTAACAGCTGGCTGCTGAAGTAACCAGGGACCGCCTGCGGATGCTGACGTCGGTACCAACCACCGAAGTAGCTTCGTATGATCAAGCTGTTTTCATCATACGGGAGCTGGCCGACGTTGCCGGCAAACTGGCTAAAGGTCCCGTTGCGCATCAGGTAAAACTCGACGTTGGAAACGTACATCGCCGAGATACGGGTCCCGACCTCGGTTAGGTAGCGACCGATGGCGCGTAACGCGTGATCACCTGACAGGTCACCGACGACGGGGATGATGCGGTTTCGGTCTTGAAGGGCCTTTACCACGCGAAAGCGATCCTCGCTCGCCAGGTAACCCGACTGTCGACCTTCCAGGTCACGCTCCAATACGAGCTGACGGTACGTCGGGTAGTAGGCGCGCGGCGGCCGATTGTGACTGGTGAAGCGGAGGTCGGGACCAGCCGAGACAAATGTCCCGTGAATCCGTGCAATGGCGTCTAGGTCGTCGCCCGAGAGCGAAAGGCCGAAACGCATCACACGATCTCGTACGGCGCGCTGATTGGCCTCGACGACATCACTCCGGGTGGGGGTCGTGTCTAGGTAATCGACCAGCTCTTCGATCGTCCGTTCCGACCAGCTTCGCCCAGCGGGCGTGGGCTTCCCGAACATGAGAGCGAGGTACTGTACGCGAGTCTCAGCGAGCTCGAAGAGCGCCTTGAACCACAGGTGTTGGAGAAGATTGTCGCGCCGGATGTCGATGATGAAGGCAAGGTCCGGCTGAAGCTCCGCGATGTAGGAGAAGTTCTGATCCGGCCCAACGCCGACGTACACGCCACCACGCACGCCCCGCTCTCGGATCGGTCCCAGCACGTGGAGGTAGGATGCTTCATTCGAGATCAGGTTGTCGGTATCGAAATATCCGCCGGGTTCCGAAAGCGCGTGGACCAGCCGAACGAATGTCGAGTCGACGACCGCCGGCGTGCGGACGCCAAGGTCCCGCTCGGGAACCTGACCGCGACACGCGATGGCGGGTGGGGCGGCCGTGAGAATGAGGAGGATGAAGAGCAATCGTCGCATGTTGTGGCCGTTCGATTTTGCCCTCCGCCTACCCGCAGTTGCTCGTGGTGAGAAACCGGTGGCGAGTTAGTTCGTAAAAGAGCGTGTCGAGTCCGTTGAGCGATCCTCGACGCTCAAACGTCATACCTATGCGCTCCATGAGCCGGACCGACGCGGCATTCGGTGCGTCGGTCGCTGCGACGACCGATGAGAACCCCAGCGTCGTAAATCCAAACTCGAGCACTGCCATCGCGGCCTCGTAGGCATAACCGCAGCCCCAATACCGCGTGGCCAACCCGTACAGCAACTCCGGCGCGTGCTGCCAGTCCGCGGGTCGAAAGCCACAAAACCCCACGATCTCCGAGGTTCCCGCGAGTCGAACGGTCCATTGGCCGTATCCCGCAGTTTCCCAGTGGCCCCGGCTGCTCTCCACCACCTGCAACGCCCGTTCCACCGGGATCACGACATCGTCCCAGAGATACCGCCGCACCCCTGGCTCTGTCCACAGGCGATGCAGGCCGGCCACATCCTTCACATCGTACGGTCGGAGTTCTAGACGTGCGGTCGTGAGAAGCGCGTCCACCATGGGACTCCGTGCTCGAGACTCATGCCGGTCAGCGACCGACTGTCCGTGACGCAATCTACGCGGTTGTGCCGACCCTCAGGTGGAGCGGCCAGTGGATCCGCCGGTGCAATCCCGGCTCACCCCATGCAGTGCGCAGGTCCGGCAGGATCTCTTCCAGCGGATCAGACGCCCGGCGATCCCGAAAGTTCCGGACGGCGGACCATGTTTCCAAATATCCGATGAGTTCAGAGAACTGCCAGGTTTCCTCCATACAAAATTCCGGCGGCTCCAGCTCACGAAACGGAAACGGCATAGTGCTGTAACCGTCATCTACCAGACGCCGCCGCTCTGACCAGTACGGCCCAACCACGTCGTAGTAAAAGTGGTGGATGACCCGATCGACGTCTGGCGAGACGGTGAGCAGTCCGTAGCACCACAGGGCCACCGCGGCGCCCGATGTGCTCACTTGCTCGATAACCCGGTAGAACCTCTCCAGGTGGAACCAGTGTGCGGCTTGTGCTGCAACGACCAAGTCGATGGTCCCGGCGCGGAAGATCTGCGATTCGGCGCCCGCCACGAGATACCGGACATTGTCGATGCGATTGGCGTGGCGGACTTGTGTGAGCACGGGGTCGCACGCGGCAACCAGTTGGAAGTACGGCGCGAGCCCCGAGGCGGCCTGTCCGTTCCCCGTCCCGCAGTCCAGCGCCCGAATGCGCTGCCGAGGAAGTCGAACGAGATACGCAAAGAGGGCCGCCGGATAGTGCGGCCTGAAACGAGCATATCGCCCTGCTATGGTTGCGTAGTGCTCCCGGTCCATTGGATACTACCGCGGTGCCATCATGCAAAAAATGGCGAATGTATCGTGCATCCAGACGATCTGTCGCTCCTCGAATCCCGCACGCTGTGCCAACGCCATCGCTTCGTCCACCGTGCAGGGAAAGTCCTCGTGACGCTCCTTGTCGAAGTTCGCATTAACAATCTCGGGCGGACAACCCGCGGCCACAGCGTGAGTGGCACGCTGTTCCATATAATGGTCGTGGAGGCGCGGATCGTGGTGCCGAATGAAGTCCCCCCACAAAAACACGCCACTGGGAACGAGCCAGGTTCTGATTCGCCGCAACAAATGCTGTTTTTGACTCGTCGGGAGATTGTGCAATACGAGATTGGACGTGACGAGATCGAATCCTCCCACCGTCTCGATGCCGTCCGCATCCGCTCTCACGATCGACCATCGATCGCCAACGGACTCTCGCTGGCCACGTGCAACTGCCACCATCTCGGCACTCGGGTCGATCGCAATCACGCGCGCCTCGGGAAGCGCATGAAGTAGTCCGCGGCTCACCTCCCCCGTCCCGGCACCGAGGTCCAGAATGCGCCGCGGCTCTAGCAATGCCGCCAGCTCGACGATGCAGCGCAGCATATCGTCGTACAAGGGGACGAGCTGACGTATGCGATCGCTGTACGCGTCGCTCAGGCGGGCATAGAAGCGCCCGCGTGTGGCTCCTGTCATGCCGAGTGGGCGAGTGCTGCGGCCACGTTTGCGTATTGAGCCTGACCCGCGCTATCCTGCCGGCTCATGATCGATCGATTCAACGCGATCCTCGAGAAACGGGTGCATCGAGAAGATGGCACGGCAATCGGCCACTCACGAGAGCAGCGGCCAATCAGGGCATTTCGGCTTGGCCACGGGCCCGTGGCGGTCAGCCTCATTGGCGGGTGCCACGCCGACGAGCCCGTGGGGCCACGGTTCTTGCGTCACCTCGCCAAATATCTCGGTGGGCTGCCAGCGACCGACTTGCTTCTCACAGCCTACCAATGGTGGATCGTTCCCCATGTCAATCCGGACGGCGAAGCGAAGAACCGTGCCTGGTATGGGGATGATGACGAAACGTACGATCTTCCCGCCTATCTCAGCCAAGTGGTGCGCGAGTTGCCCGGGGACGACATCGAGTTCGGTTTTCCCCGAGCGCCAGACGATGCGGGCGCGCGGCCGGAGAATCAGGCCCTCTCCGAGTGGTGGCGGAGCGGGGGGCCGGGGCGGTTTGCCCTTCACGTGACGCTGCACGGCATGGCGTTCGCCGCCGGTCCCTGGTTTCTGATCGAGCCGGCGTGGCGTGATCGCTGTGAGCTCTTCAAGAGCCGATGTCGGGATGCCGTTGGGCGCTTGGGATACGGGTTGCACGATGTGGAGCGTCGTGGCGAGAAGGGCTTTGTGCGTCTGGAAAGAGGGTTCACGACGCGGCCAGATTCCGGTGCGATGCGACGGTTCTTCCTGCGAGCGGGCGACGAGGCTACGGCGCAACTGTTTCGTCCGAGCTCGATGGAAACGATCAGGGGGTTGGGTGGAGATCCGTTGACGTTGGTCTCTGAGATGCCGCTCTTTCTCACGCCGGGAGTTGGTGAGACGTTGGGTCCCCCGGATCCCGTCGCCCAGGATTGGAAGCGTCGGCTCGCTGAGTATCGGGCGCGCCTCGGTGATTCGCCAACAGCGGAGGAATTGCGATCCGTGCGGCTCGACGCCCACGCGGCCGGCCTTCGGCCCATGCCCGTGCGTGACCAAATGGAGCTTCAGTGGGTACTGATCGTCGCTGGATTAGAGCAGGTGGAGAAGAACACGGAGAGCATGACACCTCCGCAACCGGTCAGCGGCCAGCCATGATGAGGCGCTCGAGACCATTCGCGGACCTGGGCAGGCTGGCGGTGAGGACTTCCGCCCCGTCGCCCGTGACGAGCACCATATCCTCAACAAACACGGCGATCTCGCGGTCGTGGTTGTAGTACCACGGCTCGACCGTGAAGACCATACCCGGAGCGAGCGGCGCCTCCAAGAGGCTCGGGTCGCCGGTTGCCAGGCCGACGTGGTGACCGAAGAAGCTCCCGGTTTCCATGTAACGTCGTTCGCTTTCCGGGATGTTCGCACGAGCGATCTGGGTCAGCCGTGCAAAGGTCACTCCTGGCCGGATGGCCGCAATGATCGTGTCCGCCACCGCGGTCACCATCTCGAGCGTTCGGCGCTGCTCCGGCGTGAACCGCCCTGAAACGGGAAGCGTCCTACCTACATCGCTCACGTAGTAATCGAGCTCGGCACCAACATCCAGAATGACGAGCTCGCCGTCACGAAACGTGCGGTTCCGACGGTCGTAATGCGCGGCCAAGACTCGCCACGGCCACAGTGAGTTTGGGCCTGACTTGACGATTGACGAGAACGCCACGCGCTGCGACCCACCCCGCTTGAATGCCGCCTCCAACTCGCCTTCGATGGTGCGTTCATCCACGCCGTCGCGCACGTGACCTGCGGCAACGCGAATCGCCGCCGTAGTCAGCCCGCTCACTCGACGGATCACATCGATCTCTTCGGGGGATTTCACCATCCGAAGACGCGCTATGGCGTGATAGGCGTTGCGCAGCCTGACGGAAGGGTACGTGTTCCGCAGGTGCACGACCATCTGGTGCGCGGGCGGAAGGTCGGTGACGAAATCGCTCGTTATCTCCTGAGGATCTCCGGGACGGTCGAGGTTCACCCACATGATACGACGCTGCTGTGTCCATGCCTGGACAATCTCGGCTAGCTCCTCGTAGGGGCGGATGGTCGAAAGCCCCGAGCGGGTCGCCAACTCCGGATCGCGCGCCAAGCGGCGGCCAGGGAAGTCGTTTGGACGCGGTTCACTCGTGAAACGCTCGTCCTCGAGCGGTGTGAACAACAAGGATCTCCCGGCGTCGGCATCGATGACCAACACCGACCCCGGCAGCTCGAGACCAGTGAAGTAGAGAAAGTCGTTCAGTTGACGAAAGGTCTCACCATGAGATCGGCCGTGCGCGCTCGGCAGTAGCAGCACGCCGCCTCCGCCATCCCACATGAGCGACATCAGTCGAGTACGTCGCTCGTTGTACAGGTCGAGGTCGAACTGCAACGCGGTCCAGTCAAAAAAGCGCTGCTCGGACGGTTTCTCGACTTGCTGTGCGAGACCCGGGCGTACGACGGCTGCAAGCGTCAACGTCACGGCCGCTGCGACGACCGAGCTGCTCATTGCCCGCCTGACAGCCGAAGATGCAACGGGATAACGGTCGTCCCCCAGTGCAACACCAAGGTTGCGCCGTCGCGGGCCACTTCAGGGAAGTAGAAGGCCATCACCTCCATATGGCTCCCCACTTGTGGCGACACGGTGACCCGAAGCGCATCGCGCGAGGCCCCGGGGTACGGCGTGTGGTATACGTCCACCGCGTTGCTGAAGATCACGACCCACTCTTCATGCCCCGGAATGGCCCACAGCGTATAACGGCCGGCCTGCACCTCCTGCCCTTCGATCAACATATCGTCGCTGAAGGTGATGGTGGTCGCCGAATCCGCTCCGGGATTCCACGGCCGCCCGTACCGGACCACACCTCCCGATCCAAAAAGCTGTCTCCCTCGTGCCACCGGGCGATTGTAGACGATCGAGACCTCGGTCCGCGCAATCCGTTGTGAAACGGAGCCATGCTGACTCAGCGGAATTCGTTGAGCGATGAGAGCGCTTGGGCTCAGCAGTTGAATGCACGGCGCAGTGATGGCAAAGAAAACGATGATGAACCGAGTCATAGCTAGCTCCCGATGGCTCCGGTTGTACTACCACACCTTAGAGGCCAGAACGGCTCATTCACATGAGCGGTGCCGGAGGCGAGCGCAAAGCTGGTCGGCATAACCTGCAGCTTCACGACGAACGACTTGCGGCTCGTGTACGATCCGACACGCGAACGAAAGAGATCCGCAGATCTCCGAGGACGGTTTGCAGTAACTTCTGCTCCTCGCTGGTGAGGTTGCCGGCCGTTTTCTCCTCGAGCATTCCCAGCGTATCGATGAGATGGCGAGCGGTAGCGAGCGTCTCGGCCGTTGGTGGAGGGCGGTCCGCTGAGCTCTTTCCTTCTGTCGTGCTGCCTTTGAGGGATTCATCCACTTGTTGCAGCGTCGCCACGGCAGTGGCTGCGAGGCTGGCGACGAACCCAGAGAAGTCCACGGATGTTTGTTTGCGATCGCTCATCGTCTTCGCTCCGTCAGCGATTCGGTTCTCGAGCACCGGGTATCATCGGTGTGAGGCGTCGCGGGGCCGACCCATCCGGATCCGCCAGGAAAACGGCTGCTTCCGGCCACGTACCCCGGACGAACGCGATGCGCCTGCCGTCCGGTGACCACCGTGCGGCGAAGCCATCTACGATTGCCACCTCTTCCTGCGGACGCTCCGGTTGGATGGTGAAGATGGTATCGCCCCGATCGTAGGCGATACGTGTGCCATCCGGTGACCACGAGGGAAAGACCCCCCGTGCAAGCCGCTGTCGCCGCGAACCGTCGGCATGCATGACGTAAATCCAGTCACCGTCTGGCTCCGTGGCAAAGTACGCGATCCGCAGGCCGTCAGGTGACCACCATGGATTGTACTCTTCCCCGCGTCCACCGGGCAGTTCGCGGCGGTTGGCGCCGTCGGCGTGCATGACGTGAATACGGCGGTCCCCGCCCGCGTCCGAGCTGAACGCGATCAGGTCGCCGCCCGGGGACCACGCCGGTGTCGTATCCTCGGCGGGATCTCTAGTGAGGGGCATCGGGTCACTCCCGTCCGCGTTCATGACGTAGAGATCCCCCACTCCCGTACGCACGGACTTGAACACGATTCGCTTTCCGTCGGGGGACCAGCTCGACCAGTAGTCCGGTCCTTTGGTCAACGGTTGAAAGTTCCTCCCGTCCGGACGAATGGTGAAGATGCGGTAGGCCTCCCCGACGAAGCCTGAAAGCGCAAGCGTACTTCCATCCGGTGACCAGGTGGCCTCTTGGTAAAACGCCGGGATGGGAGGGGGTGACTCATCGTCAAAACGGTCCCGCGGAGGCGTGCCACCACACGCTAGCATCCAGCTGACCAGCGCGAACGACCATCCAGCTCGGAGCAGGGCTGCCCGACTATTCACGCCGGCTGCGGATGGCAACCAAAGCGGCAAGCGCAACGGCTGCCAGAGCCAGCGACGGGATGTGCACTCCCTCGCCACGGGCGAACGCGCGACCGACCATGAAACCAGCGAGCGCGATCAGAATGACCGCAATCACCTGCGCGATTTGTCTCATTGCACCTGCGTTTTTCATCAAGCCCCTCCACCAGCGGTATCGCGCCGGGAGCATCAAAGCTGCTCCCTGGCCGCTCGCGACGCAAACGGGTCTGTGCACTGGTCGGGTGTGGTGAGGGGCGATAATCTTTCAGCGGAAAGGATTTGCTGAATGGCGTCTGACGCAGCTGAGCTTGCACGACGTATTGGCGTGTACCTCGATCCTGGGAGCGACACGCCGCTGTATCGCCAAATCGTGGATCGCCTGTGGCTCGAGGTGGTAACCGGCACCCTCGAAACGGGGGAACGGCTGCCGACGGTCCGGCAGCTCGCCATTGATCTTAGCCTCAATCCCAACACCGTTGCCCGAGCATACAAAGAGCTCGAGCTTCTCGGGGTATTGGTCAAGAAGCCTGGACAGGGAACGTTCGTGAGCCTGTCGCAACCGGATCAATCGACTGTTGAACGGCGCTCACAACTCGAGCGGCTGTGCTACGACGTAGTGTCGCAGGCCGAGCAACTTGGGTTTACTCTAGAGGACGTTATCGACGCTCTGGCGGATCTGCGAGCCGCACGTCGAGACGCCGATGCGAGAACCGGGGAGGCGTAATGGAAGGTTTTCTACCCGTGCCGTCGTTCAAGCAGGGCTCGAGTGTTTCTCGGCGAGCTGGCCAGGTGCAGAGCTCTCCGACCGACACGCGCTATCCGCTGATCGCGATCCTCTCGGGCGTGGCGGTGGGTGCTGGCGTGGCGGCACTCGGTCTGCTCTTGCCCATCGACTGGCAGCCGTTCAAGTCGGTGATCGTACCCGTCGTTTCTGCCGTCGCTGGCATCTTCGCGGGATCATCTGTCAAGTACGCAGACCAATGGGAGAAGGCGGTGGTGCTCCGATTGGGCAAGTATCGGGGGCTTCAGGGGCCGGGGTTCTTCACGGTGATCCCGGTGCTGGACCGCATATCGTATCACATCGACCAGCGGATCCGAACCACGGATTTTGGTGCCGAATCCTGTCTCACCAAGGACACGGTTCCGGTCAATGTCGACGCCATCGCATTTTGGATCGTTTATGACGCCGAGCGGGCTGCCCTGGAAGTGCAGGATTATGAACAGGCGGTGATACTCGCGGCGCAGACGGCCTTGCGCGACGCGATCGGCAAGCACGATCTCGCTGAGCTGATCCAGTCACGCAAGGAGCTGGGCCGGGGCCTGCAGGAGACACTCGATCAGAAGATGCACGACTGGGGCATTCAGGTGCAGTCGGTGGAGATTCGCGACGTGATCATTCCAAAGGCGCTCGAAGAAGCCATGTCACGCCAGGCGCAGGCTGAGCGCGAACGCCAAGCGCGCATCATCCTGGGCACGGCGGAGACCGAGATCGCTTCGAAGTTCATCGATGCAGCCGAGAAGTATGGCAAGAATCCCGTTGCGCTCAACTTGCGGGCCATGAACATGCTGTACGAGAGCATTGTGAAGCGCGGGTCGTTGATGGTCGTCCCGTCAGGGCTCGCGGACTCGCTCAACCTTCCCGGAATTCTGGGGCTCGCGGGGGCGAAGGGCTTGGTGGAGCCTGAAGAGAAAGGCGAACGCGAGAGGTCCCAGGAGTAGCTGGGGCGGAGGTGGCTCTAACTCGGCGCTGAATCGGCGGAAAGGTCTTCAGGTTCTTCCAGGTCCAGCGCAAAACGTGCCTCGCTGAGTCGATCGGCAGGAACGAGCAGCGCCACCCCGCGTATGGTTCTCCCTTCGTGACCCGGGCCGAATAGTCCCACCGCGCCACGCTGGTCGATTCGGACCGGGACACCGACGTCTCTCAGACGTCCCGCCGCGATCTCGGCCTCATAAAGCGTTCCGTACGTCGTCACGCGTTCCCACGTGGACTTCTTTGGCATCCGATTATCTCTCCACTCCCCCCTGTTGGAGGGATTGTAGACGATTGGATTGCTTGACGCCATTGGGTAGGACGCCTTCACACATTTCTCACAGATTCCTGACCGGAGATCACGCGCGGTATCCTCGTTCGCCCTTGGCTTCGGTGAGCGCCTGACCGACGAGCGGCGTCATCGCGAAGCGATCGCCGTATTCGCCATTATGAACGCGCGTTAGAGCTCTTGCCGGACCATCGCGGTGCCAGGGAGCGGCTCGTTGCACCTAGTAGGGTCAGTGACCCTGGTCAGCGCACGAACTCGTATTCGACGTCGGTGATTTGGCCGCGCCAGTAGGCAAACCGTCCTTCCGGCAGTAGCCACGCCACCTCACCCTCGAGCGGGATCCGGAAACCGTGTCGCACCTGATAATTCCAGAACCGGCCCTCCCAGGGGGTTGGCACGTAGCTTCCCCGTATCTCTCGGAATCGCTGGGGCGTGTAGACGCTGACGATCTCCCCAGCTTCGTTGAAGCGAAACTCGACCGATGCGGTGACACCGCGGTCGCTGAGCGTGGCTCGAGCCGTTTGATCGTCAACGGACTCCCACCGCAGGCGTTCGCTGGGGAGTAAGCTGGTCGGAAACCAGACGGACTCCGCCAGGTACCGCTGTAACGCTGCAGTGTTGAGCTCGGCGCCACTGTGCTCGTCGACCACGGGTATCGCGGAGATGAGCCTGCCACGCATGGAACCCTCGCCCCCGATGTAGGCGTCCCGCACGCGCACGGTCATGAGCGGGGCCATCGATATTCGGGCGTCCCACACGAATCCTGGAACGGTCCCCGTCGCGTATTGGTCCGCCTTGAAATCCCGCCATCCTTCTTCGGACATCTGCGTACGGAACTCACCACGCTGCGATAGGTGCACCCAACGAATTGCCGGCAGTCCCGGAGCGAGAACCATGTCAAAGAATCGCCGCACCGGAAGTGGAAGGCTGTCGCGTGCGCTGGAGTCTCTTACCGCCGCCGCCGTCGAAAGCTCGGCTCGGAGCCGTTCGATTGACGCGTTGCCGGATCGTGTCCAATGGAGCGACGCACCCAGGATCACCGCCAGCACCACCGCCACGATCACCGCCGCCGTGCCCAACACGAGCTTGGTCACGACTTGCTCCTTACTCCATTCATGTCACTGCTCACTGCTCACGGCCTTTCTCATTTCCCGCTCATACTCCGGAAAGTACTGACCGATGATGGGGAGCTCGAAGCGTCTGAGTATCGCCGTGTTCGACTCACGCTGGAGCAAGAACTCGAAGGATCGTGCAATGAGCTCTTCGGCAGACCATCGGTCCTCGGTGAGGCGTGTAACGTACGCCGGTTCTGCCCTGACTTCGTGGGTTGTCGTGGTCGCCGCACGTACGGTGACACGGTAGGTCGCTTGCTTCATGAGCTCGACGTCGATATCAGGCATGGTGGGCCTCGTGGGACGGTTCGGGTGGAAGCTGTGACGCCATACCGTCGAAGGCAACCAGCCCGAATTGATACCGCAATGCCTCTCGGTGGGGCCCCTGACAGGGTCACTTGGCGGGCAACGAGCGAGCAAAGTCGAGCCCACGTGACACCCAGCCACGGAGATTCGTCTCCGACGCCACACCAGCGGGGGACACATAAACGAACCCTTTCATGGGCTTCCCAGTGAAGTCCATCGCCCGGGCATGGGCCCGCTGCAGGCTCTGTTCGTAGTCGTCCGGTCCCACGCGCACCATGAGATCGTTGCGCACCAAGCCACAGCACATATTGCCATTCAACAAGAACGCCAATCCACCGAACATCTTTCGTTCGCGCACACCATCCGCGTTGGCCATCACGGCCCGGACACGGCCGGCCAGTCGTTCGTCGTACGGCATCGACTTTTCTTACCTTTGCCTAGCCGTCGAGGAAGTACTCGATCGTGGACACGACGCGAACCGTCTTGAACAGCTGCTGCTCCTCCTGGATGCCCTGGGCCTGATCGCGCGGTAGGATGACGAATACGCCTTGATTCGCCTGACGAATGCCACCCAGCCGGCTGCGAGAATCGATCGCAAACTGCTCCGCTGCCGCTCGCGCGTTTGCGGTCGCCTCCGCGATCATCTCGGGCTTGAGGTCGGTGAGTCCCGTAAAGAGGAACGTCGGTCCGGTGGGACCGTACCCCATTCGGGCCGTCAACACGACCCCAGCGTTGACGAGCTCACCCACGCGCTGGCTCGTTGCGAACACGGCGTCGGGCTGGTCCGAGCGCACCATGATAGTCTGACTGATGATGTACCGGTTCCCTGTGGCCGTGCGCTCACCAAAGGGGTTAGCCATGACGTCGGTGACTTCCAATTCCTGAAGCTCGGCCTGGGCAGTGTCGATGTTGTGCCGTTGCAGAAAAGCGTACACTTGCCCGGCACTCCGGGCGATCTCCGCCTGCGCACGACTCAAGTCGTCGCTGGTGGCGACGAACCGAAGTGGCCAGAGCGCTAGGTTCGCCCTCACCTCTCGTTCCGCTACGCCCTTGACCGTCACATATCGATCGGCCGCCCTACCGCGCAGGAATCCGTGCCCAACAAACCAACCCGAAGCCGCGAGGCCTAGTCCGATAACGACGGCCCCCACGATGGTTCGATCTAGTGTCACCTGTACTCCCCTCCGTTCCTTCTAGGCGGTGCCCACTCGCTACGTGGCACCTCGTCATTACACCCGGCGATAACAACCGTTGACGGTTACTCGAAACCCTCCGTCCGTCTCGACGGTCACCGACTTGGTCGTTTCCCACGGCTCGAACCCATGGGCCACCAACTCCCGGTCGAGCTGGTCCGGCTCTACCAGGAAGAGTGGCCCGGATGCGAACCCTTGATACACCGAGAGGTCGTGCGCGATTCTCACCAGGGGGGTGCCGTGGGGTTGTGAGCGTGGGCTGAAGACGGCTACGAGCAGCGTACCGCCCATTCGCGTCACCCGCGCGGTCTCGACCAGCGCCCGGTTCCACTCCTCGCGACTATGCGCCTGGTGGTAGATACCGAGCGCAACGGTCAGGTCGAAGTGGCGGTCCGGGAACTGTGTGAGGTTGTCCATGGGTGCTTGCTGTACCCGGCGCCCTGCGGCTGCAGCTCCCACCACCTGAGCCACCCGCCTCCGAGTCTCGGCCACCATTGCTGCCGAGGCGTCGACGGCGACCACGTCGAAACCCCGCTCTGCCAGCAGCACTGTATTGCGACCTCCTGCGCACCCGAGGTCGAGGACCCGTACCGACGCTGGATCGGGGACTCGGCGATTAGCTTCTGTAGCCGGTGGTCCGGATCGCGGCTGGCGAATCGCCGAACGAGACCAGGGTCCTCCCAAAAGGAATCCGTCACAGCGCGAGCGGTCACACCATCCGGGCGAGACCGTGTTGTGTGGGTTGGCGTACTATCAAGAGGAGGGTGTCAGGAGTGCCTCTTGCGCAACTCGCGCAGAGCCCCTTTCACGTATTCCCGAGTCATATGTTTGCGCCACGCGAGACCAAAGTCCGTGTTGTCCATGGGCTTGGACGGCTTGTACGCAGCGTCAGCGGCGGTGGCAATGGCGTCATCTTCCAAGCGCGAGCCTAGGATCGCTTGAGCCGCT
>JBFGJG010000043.1:0-38099 GCA_041577295.1 Gemmatimonadales bacterium | reverse complement strand
GCGGAAGGCCGTGCCCAATGACGTGTTAGAGCGACTGGAAGTCGAGGTCGGCCGGGCACCAAAGATCCTTGCGGAAGCGGCCCGACGACGTGAAGCCGATCTCGTCGTTGTAGGTGCGAAGCGGCGTGCGAAAATGATTCGTGCACTTGCCGGGAGCGTCGTGCCCTATCTCCTCCGAACACTCGACGTGCCGGTGCTTTTGGCAACGCCCTTGGATGAGCTGCCGAATCGCTTCCTCGTAGCGGCCGATCTCTCCGATGCAGCAGAGCCGACGATCGCGTACGGGCTGGCGTTGGCCGAGCAGTTAGGCGGTACGGTTAAGATCTTGCACGTCGTGGAGCCCGAAGTCATGCCGGCCGGTTTGCCTTTGAACTTGGATGTCGAGAACCTTGCCAAGTACTCGAAAATGGCCTTCGAGGAGCGCGTGCGACGAGTTGCGGGCGACGTCGACTACACTCTGCGGCGGGGGCGAGCCGGGGCAGAAATCGGTGAGGAGGCGGCCGACTGGAACGCCGATGTCATCGTCGTAGGGTCACACGGCCGGGGGTGGGTGGATCGACTGCTCTTGGGCAGCACGGCCGCGCAGTTGGCAAATACTCTGCCGGCTTCAGTGCTGGTGGTTCCTACAGCCAAGGAAGCGCTCTTCGAGGGCACCTACACGGCGCTTGGCGCCACGGCGTAGCAACACTCGGTTCCAATTGGGAGCGGTCAGCGGACTTTTGCGCGGATCGTCAGTCACTCCGCTCCGCGCAAAAGTGTCCGCGCACCTGGATCCCGGAGACCCCGCTCGCCCAGGTGCCCCCTACGCGGGTGGCATCGATCGCCGCGACATACAGAGCGGTAAAGCCGGAATCGAAGCGGGTAACGTCGCGCCGGTTGGCCTCCGAGCCGAGCCGCAGCGTGATCTCTGTTGAAGTGGTATCGCCATTCGTGAGCACGTGACGCTCGAGGACGGCGACGCCGGGCATGGCGGGATCGGCGAGTTCCGTATCACCCATCCGAATCGCGCCCACCTCTTCCAAAGCGATGTTCGTGATGCCGTACAGCGACATGACCGCGTTCGGTGTGGGACTTCCGCTCGGTGTCGGCACCACTCGGTGTGCATCGTCGGTGAGATTGAGGCGTAGCAGCCCAGTGGTTGCGCGACCATCGCTGGCAACGAGGGTCAACTCGTAGGTCCCCACAAGGGCGTCGGCGCGGGCCCCGGCGGGCAACTGGCGATCACCTGGTGGCGGACAAACCTCTTCCAGCGAGCTTGCACGGTATCCTCCGCATGCCAAGACCGTGACGCTCACGACCCATACCACACCACGACCAAATCCACTAACGATCGAGAACACCAGTCACTCTTCCTTTTCTATCTATTGTGTAAATCGGCCCGATGACCACGTCATTGCCTAACCACACCGCACCCGAGCCCGCGGCGGTGGCACTCACCGTAAAGGGATCGGCTGACGCCGGGTTGACCGTATATCCCATGTCGCCCAGCGACGCAACGGTAATAATGCTGAGTGGATTGGCCGTTCCACTGACCGTGGGAGTCATGAGCTCGTTAACGAGTACCGATTCGCGCCAATGAACGTCCGCCACACCAGGACCGCCGCTGGCGTGCACGGGCACCTTCGCACCCGGGTACCCCACCCCTCCTGCATCGTCGAACGCGTTGATGGCCGCCCCCCCGTTGAAGTGCGGATCGGATCCTCCTTCGAGTGCCGGATCTTGCAAGAAACCCGTTGATTCCCATAGCGTGCCGATCCCGAGCGCATGGCCGATTTCGTGAATCACGACGGCCGTGAGAAGACCGCTGGCCTGCAAGTTGTCCACGTCAGCCGTATCCAGCACCAGGCGGGCCAGCACGGGCAGGTTGGATGCTGTTCGCACGAAGCACGGAGCAGAGTTGCCCAACGTCCCGCCCGTTCCGTCGATCCGGCCGATCGTCACGAGGACGATCAGATCGTCGATCGTCTCGTTGAAGGCGGGTGCGTTGCTCCCACACTCCCCCGATCCGATGTCGAGCGACACGGCGGAGAGATCGCCCGTCACCACAGATCGCCACCGCGTAACGGCTTCTTCGAAGGCTTGACGCTGGGAGGTGGTCGGTGCAGTCACATAGCGAACCTCGATATCGAATACACCGGGCTCCGGTCCATTGTCGTTGTTGGGACCAGTAGAGCTACCACAGGCCGCGGCCGTTGCGAGAAGCGCAGTCCACACGAAGGGCGTCCACCGCCTAATCGGCTGCACGGTCTCGTTCGTCTCGCACGATGCGACTCTCCGTGCGATCAATCGCCGTGTACAACGCGCCGACGACCTCGCGCATTCCACCCAGCCGCGCATTGATGCTGCCTGGGCGCTTGATGACCGACGGGAGCTGATCCGCCGTATCGGCCAACGAGCGAAACCCTGCCTGCTCCAATACCCGGCTGACATCCTCGGCCGCGCGGCGGCACTGCCGGAGGAAAACCTCGCGCGACTCTGCTTGCGTGGCGGCCTGTTCGACCAGAGAGTGTACCCGGTCCCACTTTCGCTTTGCTTCTTTGAGCGTGGCGATTTTTTGAATGGCGTTCGCGCTGAGTTTTTGTCCCAAATCGTCCGCCCTTGTATTCGGGAGTGCCCGGAATGCCGTTATAGGCTCGAACGAAACGTAGTCAACCCCAACGGTTTTGCCGAGGCGCGCGAGGCGGACACGTTCGGTGACATTTGTCACAGCATGATCGGCGGATTCTCGAGATCGTCATGCAAGCGGCCAGGCCTTTTCAGGAGGCACGGATGTTCCCTCGCGCCCGCCGTGACGATGTCAGCATCGAAATCCTCGGTGACGAGCTCGCGGTCTTTATTGAGAGTCAAGATCGCGCGTATCGGCTTGGCAAGGGCGCTGCGCTAGTCTGGCAGTACTGCGATGGGAAGACGAGCGTCACCGAGTTGACAAAGCGCGTGGCACGAAAGCTGGGCCCCGAAAGCGCGGACGAGACACTCGTACTGGAGGTCCTCGGAGCGCTGGAGCGTGCAGACCTCATTTGCGGATGGCACGAGCCCCCAGATCCGGTAGGGCAACGCTCTTGGCACCGCCTGTCGATGCTCGGTGTGATCCCCCTCTTGGTCCCAGCCGCCGCATCGGTGGTTGCCCACCTGCCCTCACTCAACCTTCTGCACCGAGGAGCGTAGGACCCAGCCCCACCCGTCCCCGCCGGCGAGGTGTATGGGGCAAGGAGTGAGGCGTCCTCACTACTTACTGTCTTTCTCGCTCTATTCACTCTTTCGGCGCGGGACGACGACGTTCGCCACGAGGAGACCCGCAACGAGCGCGGTGGCGATGAACACCATGGTGAAAGCCGTCTCGACTCCGGACACGACTTCCCGCTCTAACATGGCAGTGACACTGCGAAACCCCACACTCCCCGGGACGAGGAGCAGCACGCCGGGCACGAGCAGAATTTGGGCGGGCCGATCCCGCAGCAACGCGTACCCGTTGCTCACGACGCCGACGGCCAAGGCGCCGAAGAAGGCACCCAACTCGGGACCAAAGAGCTCCGCTCCCAATCGGGCCCCACCGTACGCCAGACCACCTACCGCCACAATCCACCCCGTGTCGCCGGGTTCAGCCCGAAGCAGGACGACGAACCCGAGCGGTGCCACGAACAACGCCACGAACTCCGTCCATAGTGGCAGTCCGCCAGTACTCACGCTGGGTGGCGCACCGAACGCGAGCTCGACGAGGCTGGCACCAAGTGCCACGCCAAATAGGATCGTCACGAACAGGAGCAGCGCAGAACTGAGACGTGCCGTGCCCGAAGCGAGGTGCTTCGTGGCGAGCTCGGTCATGGCTACCGTGAGCGTGAGGCCCGGGATGAGGACGATGAGGCCCGCTAGCACCGTAATGAACACCGAGATTGGAGCAACCAGAATGGCAAAGCTCGTGGCGACGGCGGCGGCTGCGAACGCGGCGGCGGGCTCGAAGATTCTTCCCAGCGTGGTCCACCGGCCGGCCGCAAGCGCCAGGACTCCGGTCAGGATCCCAACCGCACCGGCGACGAGTATCTCGAGGACACCACCTCCGAGGAACCGAGCCGCGGCGGCCGAGGCCACGCCAAACGCAAACGTGGTGAGGGCCGGACCATAAACCGGTTTGGAAGACGCGACCTTGTCGAGCTCGAGTGATCCCTGCGCGGCAGTCAGCTCGCCGCGTATCACCTGGAGAGTCACCTTGTCCGCGAGGGCGAGGCGGCCAAGGTCGGTCTGTCCGGGCTCTACCCGCAAAAGAAACGTCCGCTGGTCATCTTGGGGGCCGAACGCCGCAAAAATCGACGTGGGAGTCGAGAAGAACTGAGCTTCGACGCCGAGGCGATGGGCGGTGGCCGACAAAACCTCTTCGAGCCGATGAGCTGCATACCCATACCCGTGCATCGCCCGTGCCATCTTGAGAATGAAGCCGATGCGATCCTGCCCAATCGTCACCCGTGACTCGACTCGATTTCGAACCGAACCAAAGGTAACCGCGCTTCGTGCAGAACGAGACTTTGATACCGAGACCTACCTCATCTGCGGTATGACTCACGGTCATGCCTATCACCGCTGACCATGCCGACTGCCACTCCCCGTTGGAAAAACCGACCAAGGCACCCGCGGTGAACCCAACGAGGCCAGCCAGACCGGCACCGACGAGTGCCGCAAGGCCCTGGTATTCGTTTCTGCGTCACAACCGCGTCGAACACCGCACCCCCCACCGCGACCCCGGAGGGTAACCTAGCGACTGGTCGCTGCGCACTAACCGGTCGCAACCGCTCCGGCACTTTCGGTTACCAGTACGACCTTGCCGAGGTTTGTACGCGAGTGGAGGTGACGGTGGGCTGCGATCGCTCCGTTGCGATCGAGCGGGAAGGTGCGATCGACCACGGCACGAAGCTCACCTCGCCCCACCGCCGCGAGGAGCTCCGTCAGCGCAGGGCGCAGGATTGTCTGCCGTCTTCCAAGGTGCAACAGATGCACACCGAACACCCCAATGTTCGGCTCGATGAGCGACAGGGGATGGAGCCGGGGTGTTCTCAACCACGCCCGCGCCACGCTGATCCAGCCACGCTTGCCCTTGGGCATGGCGTCGCTGAGGCCGTAGAAGACGAGCCGCCCGAGCGGCGACAGGAGTCGCAGACAGCGTCTGGTCGCAACCCCGCCAATGGGGTCGAGCGCGAGATCGATGCCGCGAGGGCCGACCAGCTGCACCACGTCGGGCTCCCAATCGCTCCGGGAATCGAAGCAGGCGGCAGCACCCAGCGTCTCGACGACAAACGTTCTCTTGCGCTCCGTGCCCGCGGTCCCCACTACTCGGAGGCCGTCGCGCACGGCAAGCTGCACGGCCGCGGTGCCGACACCACCAGCCGCACCCAGCACGAGAACGGTGGCACCCCGCCGAGCGCTCCCCACTTCAAAAAGACCGACCCAGGCGGTGAGAAACGCAACGGGAATCGCAGCTGCTTGGTCCGGCGTCATCGTCGCGGGATAACGAAACAAGCGTTCGGCTGGTACCACCACGTCGTGCGCGTAGCCCCCGTATCGCATCAGCGTGACCACGCGATCGCCGGCGGCCCACCCTTCCACTGCACGCCCCACCTGCGTCACCTCGCCCGCCACTTCAAAACCCGGGCTATACGGGCGACGCGGGACCGTCCCATAGAGTCCTGCCCGCATCAACAGGTCGGCAAAGTTGACACCCGTTGCGTGTACATGGACGACGACCTCGTTGGGGGCTGGATCGCGCAACGGGACCGTTCGATCAGTGAGCACCTCAGGCGGGCCGTGGCGTTCGATGCGGATGACTCGGGTGGTGGAACCCATGGAGACGACCGATAGGTTTCGCGACTGGGGCAGCTGTCCTGCCTCCAAACGCGCATTAGGCGGCTAACGCGCGCTCGGCGGTAGCCGCAAATACACCATGTAGTCTAGAGCCGGTGGCTCGAGGTCCATGCCACGCAACACCGCCAACACCTGGGCGCGGTGATGGGTAGAGTGGTTCAGGACGTGAGCGATGATCTGAATCAAGCTGTTGCTATACTGCTGCCCCAGCGTGTTCTCGTACGACACAACGCGCGAAAGGTCCTTGGCGCCCAACGCCTCAAGGAAAATCTCCCACCGTGAACGGGCCCGACCGTACAGGCCGCGCAGCTCATCGAGGTCTCGCGCACCCCACACGGGCTCCATCTTGTCCTGGCTTTCTTCGACCCGGCCCAGCCAAATCAACTCGCTCGCGAGGAGGTGTCCAAACAGGTGGCAGGCGC
Organism: Gemmatimonadales bacterium; assembly: GCA_041577295.1. Lineage (GTDB taxonomy): Bacteria > Gemmatimonadota > Gemmatimonadetes > Gemmatimonadales > GWC2-71-9 > JBDHDH01. Next base: position 31,830 of record JBFGJG010000043.1, on the reverse strand, counting down.
GTTCCCATCCTCGGCTGTGCGCGAAGGTTCCGCCGGCAGCACGACCCTCCAAAAAGTCGAGCAGCGTCTCGTTCGCCCACCAGTCGTGGCGAAAGCGCTCGAGGAAATGCCCTCGGAGTAGGTTGGACTGTCGATCAATCATGCGTCATCGTCCTCGGTACAGAGGTCCGGCGTCACGCTCGATCAATAATGAGGGTCTAGGAGCCGCTGGGCCAGCGCAACGCTCAAGCCGCAGTTGCCGGCCACGAGCAGCAGTCGATCAGGGCGTGGCATAGGAAATCCCCCTCCCCAGCTCGGGAGGGGGATTTCGTAAGCCGTACACGGCGATTACCGCTACATCTTGGGCGTGATGAGCAATACCTCACCAGCCGGGCCAACTGCCGTATGATCGTGGGCCTGCGTGGCCGGAACGGCAAACACCTCACCCGTCTCCCGAGTGACTTGCCGCTCTTCCCCGCCCTCGCGATACATCGTCGTCCCACCCTTCAGCACGACGGCCAACTGATTACCGGGATGCGAGTGCTCACCGGCCCACTTTCCCGTCTCGGCCGCGAGATGCTGCACGATGACATGATCGTTCTCCAGCACAACGTGCGTCGTGAGGCTTGGATACTGCTGTCCAGTAGCCATCCCCCCCATGCCGTGGCTCTTCAGGGTGATGAGCAGTGCTTCCAGTGGCCCACCCTTCGCGGCGTGATCGTGTGTCTCCACCGCATCGACCCAGATCACCTGACCAGTCGTGAACGCCACGTCCCGCTCGGCACCGCCTTCGCGGTACGTGAGGGTGCCGTTGTTCATCGCAATTGCCAGTTGGTTGCCGGGGTGACCGTGCTCCCCAGACCACACACCGGGCTGCCAAACGGTCTTCTGTGCGATATACCCTTCGTTGTCGAAGACCACCGAAGCTGTGACGTTGGGATACACTTGGGCGCCCTCGGCCGCCACCATCCCCGCGACCTGAGCGGACTCCTCGCCTGCTTGTTGTTCACCTTGTCCGCAGGCACTGAGAACGAGGGCGAGTGCCATGAGCACCGGCATGAATCGCCGCGACGGCATGTGATCCTCCAAGAAATGAGATTGACGACGTTGCACGCCCACAAACATACCGTTTGCAGGCGTCCTCGCCAGGGGATCACGGATGTGAACGGAGTGGCCAGTATATAACGAGGGCGGTGATAACGATCGTGGGACGGGGGTCAAACCACTAGAAGCTGCGCGCGAGCTCCTCTGACCCAACGAGAGGCGCTTGCTCCATCACGAGGCGCTCAGCCTCTGCAGCAGGCGCCGGCCGCGCAAAATAGTATCCCTGGCCGTACTCGCACCCCAGATCTCGCAGGAAGCGCAGGTGCACTGCGTCCTCGATACCTTCAGCGATGGTCTTGAGCCCCAGATCCCCGGATAGATTGAGAATAGCGCGAACGATACCCATATGGATCCCGCCCTCGACCACGCGAGCCGTGAACGATCGATCGATCTTGAGGTAGTCGAATCGAAAGCGGTGCAGGTAACTCAGTGACGAGTAGCCGGTGCCAAAATCGTCAAGCAGCAGCGGAATCCTCATCTCACGCAACTGCTCGACCGTGGCGAGGCTTCCGGCCACGTTGTGCATCAACATGCCCTCGGTAATCTCGAGGCGAATCGCGCGGGCGGGTGTCGACGTTTCGTCGATAACCGATTGGACGTACTCGCACAGATCAGCGTGGTTGAAATCCTTCGCGGAGAGGTTCACACTCAAGTAAAACTCGGGCGAGATCACCCCGCGGTTGCGCCACTCTTGGGCCTGCTCGGCGGCACGACGCAAGATCCATCGGTTCATTTGACAGATGAGTCCCGTCTCCTCGGCTGCACCGATAAATCGGCCCGGAGCGATCAAGCCCTCGAGGGGATGCTGCCACCGCACAAGCACCTCCATGCCCACGATACCGCCGGAGTCCAACGACACGACCGGCTGGTAGTACAGAATGAACTCCTCCCGCTCGATCGCCCGGCGAAGATCGGTCTCCAGTTGTAGTCGGTCTGCTGCCTGCTCGCGCAGGGAAGGATCGAACCGTGCGAACTGCGCGCCCCCGTCCGCTTTGGCCCGATACATCGCCATCTCCGCCTGCTTGAGCAGCTCTGCTGCCCGATCGTAACCAGTGTCGCTCGCGGCGATACCGACGCTCACCGACGTGTAGATCTGTTGACCATCGAGGTCCACCGGCTCACCCATGGCATCCCGCACCCGGCGCGCTGCCGAGACGGCGCTTTCACCAGCCACGTCGTACAGCACGGCGCCAAACGTATCACCGCCGAGTCGCGCCAACGTGTCTCCCGGGCGGAGCGATTGGTCAATTCGGCGTGCGACCTCGACCAACACGTGGTCGCCCGCTTCGGTCCCGAGGCTATCGTTGACGTACTTGAACCGATCCACACCCACGAAGAGCACTGCCACGTGATACTGTTCCGCGGCGCGCGCTCGTTGCAGGGCTCGCTCGAGCCGATCGAGCATCCGCTCGCGATTGGGAAGGCCTGTCAGCTCGTCGTGCGCCGCGTCGAAGGAGATCTTGGCATCGATCTCCCGACGTCGTTTCATCTCGTCTACGAGCCGCTGATACGTGATACGCAACGCGCGCAGTTGTTCCTCGAGTTCGGCGCGGAGGTGTTGTGGCTTCCGCAACAGCTCGAACAGCGCGACCGCCGCTGCGAGCGCAAGCAAGCACGCGAGGGTGAGGTGCGCGGCGAGCACATAACGCTGAGACCAACCCCCTCGCGGTGCCGCCTCCAGCCTCCACCCGCCATGCACCAACGGAATGGCCGTCTGAACCGCATCTGGAATCGGGCGTGGTTCACCCCGTGCGATGACACGGCTCCCCGCCACCATATCTGGCCGCGCCACATTGAACAGCAGACCCGCCCGGCCAAGCGCGCCCGCTTCACGGTCCGGCCACACGAGATCGAGTGGGAAGAGCGTCCCTACCCAGGCGTGCTGCTTCGGGTCGCGCTCCACGGGAACCAAAAACCCCATGATCATGCGACCGTCACGTTCGGTCCACGGACCGACCCACCGCACCGATCGTGGCTCGCCACGCAGGTCGGTCGCCGGCACGATCTCCGCGCTGTCTGCATCCCACACATCACGTCCGGACGCATCGATCAGCCGGATCTCGAGCATGTGAATTCCCAGGTTCGGCTCACCAAACTGCCACCGTTGCGCCTTCAAGCCGTGTCGTACGCTCTCGCGCGCGGCATGCGTCGCCATTTCGATCTGGCGTAGCCTCGCCCCGACGCGGGCGACGACGGAATCGAGCTGCGCCTCGACCGCGACCCGCAACTCCCGTTCTCGCCGCTCCGAAGCGCGCACGGCAATTCCGACACCGAGCCCCAGGAGCAACGAGCCCATGATGACCGCACCGATGAGGGCTGCGCGGTTTGCCGCGGTTGCACTCATGAGATTGGTACCTTTGACACCACGGCCAGGGTGTTCCGCGCGCTCGTGTCGCCGTCCACTCGGCTGAAGACCAACGAGAACTCCGTATGACGCACCGGCACCGCGATACCGATATACCAATCCCGTTGAGCGGCCACCTGCGCGGTTGGATCCTGCAACACCAGCATATCGAGTGACGCACTCCCGAGGGTGCCCCCCGCGAGCCATCGCACCCGGTCCGTCACGAGGGTCACACCCACGGAGCCATAGCGAGGCCGATAATTGCCGGCGACGCCCTCACCGTATGCGAACCGCGTCGCAAAGTGGTGCGACCACTGCACGCTCACGGCTGGTCCCACAATGGCTGCCTCGATGGGATTGATCGACAGATACTGAACCGACAGCTCTGGAAAGATTCGTCCTGGGAGCGCGACGACCGTTGCGGACGCCGCGGCGCGGCGGTAGAAGTAGCGCTGACCGGGTCGCTCTCCCATCCCGAACGCCGCGCTTCCGTGGAGCGACAACCGCGTGCTAAGGCGTCTCGAACCTGTCACCGTGCCTGCAACCCAGCCCATCCCCTCGACCTGGAAGAGCGAGATACCAAGGGCCACGGCGTCGCGTTCCCGTACACGTAGCCACTGTACTGCCCCACCCACGCCTCCCCCACCGGGGTTGAGATCGTCAACATGCACGGTCGCCACGATGCTGTGCCGGGTATCCTGCGCCTCGCAGGGATTCCCAAGCGCAACGGCGAGAGCACTCAGCCAAACCACGCGGGCCCTCATCGCCCCACCTGCCGGAGGCTGAGGACAGTGAAACGTCCGTTCTCACCAGGAATGCGGGCCGCGACCAGATTGACACGGTATGCCGTACCCGCGACATCGACTTGGCGCTCGAGGCGACCCCGCGAACCGGGATCCCACCAGCGCCGGGGTACATCGGGTCGATCCAGCACCGCGTGGGCTTCCGCCCCCCGATACACCCCGTCGAACACGCGCTCGGTGGCCTGGTTGAAGTACAGGAGCCGACGGTCAGCCCCGATCAGTAAGTAGGGATCGTCCACCTGATCGAGTGCGCTCTTCAAATAATAGAGATCACTCACGTCGTGGAGTGTGACGAAGGCATACTCGGTACCCTCGTGCGTCACCGGGTGCACCGTAATCCGCGACACGCGCGTCTCGCCGTCCACACGGTAGACAGCGAATGGAATCTCTCCCCCGCTCATCGCGCGCTCGATCACATCGGGGAATGAGAAGTCGATCAGCTCGAATAACGAACGACGCGACAGTTGGTCAGAATGCACCAACAGGTGTTGCAGGAAGCTCTTGCTCGCCTGTACGATCTGAAAGGAGGATCGGTGTACGAGAGCGGCCGGGGTTGGCGACGCTTGGAGTACGGTCTGCGCCAAGCTCTCGGTTTCCGCCAATGCGTGGCGTGATGAGCGCAGGCGGTCGTGCAGGTGGATCAACAGCCGCGTCAGCGAGTCCGTTGCGGTCGCGGTTGCGAGCAAGCATACCGTGAGCACCACGAGCCCGGTGAGCACCTGCGCCGGTTGCGTATCCATCCCCGGATACGGTGTGCCCAAGAGGGGCACTCGATCCGGCAGGCCATGGAGTAGTCCGGACAACGGCACGTCCAGCTGCACCAGATACCACCGAAGGGCTGGGGAGCTGAGGGCGGAACCGACGACGGCAACGGCGGCGCCAATCACGGCCAGGACATACGGTTGCCAACTCACCATCATGAGGCCGCTGGTGACCACTGGGATCACGAGCACCACCAGAAAGAGTGGTGTTTGCACGCCTCCGACAAGCAACCACAGGCAACCCAAGAAGAACATCCCGGTCGCTTGCAGCCCGGTCTCGACGATCTGGAGTGTCCGGCAATCGTTCGTGCGATCGGCTAGCGCGGAGATCCCGAGGTGGAAGCTGGCGTACGCCACAATCGTCCAGGCCACAGCGCCAAAATCGATGTCGAAGACGCGCAGGAACCACGGCACCGCAATCGTGAAGAACAGCACCACGAAGGTCAGGAGCCAGGTGGTGTCGAGCGCGCGTTTGCGCTCGCGCAAGGCGAGGAGCCCGCCGAGATCGTCGGGTCGCCCGCTCATGGCAGGAGATACTCCCCACGCAGCGGCTGGTCCGACCCGTTTCCATGCGTCGTGTTATTCTCGAGCAGAGGAGAGGCCCCAATGCGTGTGCCGGGTCGGGCTGCCACGAGATCCAGGATTCGAACTCCGGCTCCCGCGTTGGACAACAGCCTATTCCCCCGGAGGATGGGCGACGAACCTACGAGCGCCACGCCATCGAGCAGGTTGGCCAGCACGGTGTTTTCGGTAAGGACGTTGGGGCTGCGAGCTTCACCCAGCACCACGAGAATGCCGTAGCCGTTACGATACGTCCGGTTTTCTTGCAGGACCGCGTTCTGCGACGAGTTGAGCAAGATACCCGCGGCACCGTTGTGGTCGATCTCATTCTTTGCAATGACGACTCCACTCGCGTCGGCGCCGAGAATGCCCACCCGCGCTCCGCTCCTCACCCTGTTGGCACGCACCGTCGCCCCGCGACCCGCCACATAGATCGCCGCCTCACCGGCACCCACGATCTCATTTTGCTCGATGGTCGTCGCGAGGTTCCCGACCACCAACGAGAACCTGTCACCGTCGAACTTGTTGCCCACAATGCGCGCTCCAGCCCCCCCAATCTCCGCGCCCGCCGGCCCAACGCCCCAGATCGCCGCCAGCCTGTGTTTGGCGAATGCATTCTCCGTCACCACGGTGGCGATATCGCTGGTCTCGAGGCGGAGCCCGATCTCGTTCGCCTCAAAGCGTCCCCCGGTCACTCGCAGCGCGTTTGCCGTGTTCGAGACGTGTACGCCGACAACCGACTCGACGATCTCGATGCTGTCGAGGTGCACGGAAGACGCGCGGACGAGCACCGCAGGACCATGCGCACCGACGAGTCGGAGCCGGCGGACTGTCGTGCGAGGCGCCAACAGGTCGAGGATGGGGTTCGTGCCGGCGCGTTGGGCATCCACGGTCGCAAAGCCGTCAGCGGATTCGATCGTGGTTCCATGTGGATTGGCCACCGGCGGCAAGGGACTCCGCACGTCGATCTCAGCGACGCGAATCGCCACATGGGCTGGCCCGTCGACACCGTTGGCGAGGAAGAGCGCTTCGCGCAGCGAGCCCGGACCGGCGTCGGCACCTGTGGTGACGTCGATCTGTCGTATCGCGCGCCGACCGGCAATATCCGGTCGCTTGGTCACGACCCACTCGTGTGCTGCGGCAAGCCCGCCCAAGAGCAGGACGGTACCCAACATCCAGCCGTAGCGGACCGACCGGCTGGTCACGTTCCCTCTGACGCGTGCCGAAGGATCAGCACCTTATGCCACGACTGCTCCACCAACCGCCGACCGGCGAGGATCTCGAGCGGAAGCGTTACCGCGATTGCGGCAGCCAGCACGGCGTTTCCAACGACCCTTGGTAGCCGCCGATAGGTGGGAAGCACGACTCGCTTCACAAAACTCGTATCGACACCGGTAACGCGCTCGACGGACAAGCCGGTACCGCTCCAGAGCGCTTGCTGTGCATCGAGTGTCCGGGCCTCGAAATTCGGCCCATCGCATCGGTAGCACGGGCGGGACGGCGCCGCCTCGAGCAAGACCATCCGTCCGCCCGGAAGCAACCGCTCCGCCAACCGCGCGATCGCCTGTCGCTTGCGATGAATATCCCGGATGTGTTGCAACACGGTGACGCACAGGATCAGATCGAACCACCCCTCGACCCGCAGCTCCGCCACGTCTTGCACGAGGAACTGACACCGGTCAGCGACGCCCTCGTTGCGAGCGCGGGTACGGGCCTCCTCGACCATCGTGCGACTGAGATCGACCCCCGTGACATCTGCGCCACGCGTTGCCAGCAGTCGGCTCCAGCGACCAATGCCACACCCGACATCGAGCACCCGAGTGCGTGGTGTCACGTCGAGCCACGGGAGGAGCGCCAACTGTTGGGTCAGTTCGATCGAGCGGTTGTAGAATCCGGGCATGCCGTACGAGCACACCGCGCGAAGCCCGTCGCCATCGGAAGCGAAGCGCTGGGCCCGCCGCTCCCAGTAGTTGGCGACCGCCTGCGCATCCGACCCGAGACCGTGAGGCCTCGCTGACCACCTCATTACATCGGAGTTCATGCCACCTCCCGCAGCACTTCCCGGTCGGTCGTCCCGTTGAGCAACACAGGCGCGTCGTGATAGTGATCCGCATAGAGGCGCCTACGGAACAACCGGAGACTGAGCCAGTTCAGGTATCCGATGCTCGTCGGCACGATGAGAAAGAGCGAATAGAAGAAGTACAGTGGTACAATCGGGCTATGGCGCAGGCGTTCACCGCTCGGTACCGCCACTCCGAGGCCCAAGACGGTAAGGACGAGGTATTGGTAGTACGTCGTCGTGAAGATGCGGGGATCGGTGATGCCGACATTCGGGACCAGGGCAAGCCCTAGCAACCCGTCGAGGACATTCACCATGCTCAGCAGGATCACGCCGGCCGCGGCCACCCGTATTGGGTGCATCACCAGCGTCGCAAGGCCGAGGTAAACGAGGAACTGATACGCCGCGACGAAGCTCCGGCCCGCGACACGACGCAGCTCTCGCATACGCTCGCCGTACACCTTGATGTGCCCAAACGCCCATCCGACGCGCTGGGAGAACAAGCCCGGAAGTGTCCGCTTCCCCTCGGTTTCGACCGTGAGGCGATCGTCGAAGTAGATTCGGCCGCCGTCACTCAGGATCAACACCGAGTTCTCCAGATCCTCCGCGTAGACGGAGAGCGAGTGACGCCGTAACACCTCCTCGAAGGTGGCACGATGATAAATCGACACGCCGGAGTTGACGCTCACGCTGCCAAGCGACTTCCTGCCCAGGCACTGTGACAGGCAGTACTCGAAACCTTGGAACCGTGCCAGCCACCCGTCGGGCCGGACGGCCACCCGGGGGCAGACCGCTTCCAAGCCACTCCGCTGAAAGTCGGCAATGACCTCCTCCAGGTCCGACAGTTCGCTCGTGCTGCTGTCGAGGAAGGTCATGTCCGGGTCGAGGACCACGACCGTTTCGACGTCGGTTGGTAGCGATTTCAGCAGCTCACGAATCGCACCTGGCTTCTTGCGATTCTCAGCCAGCGGCTTGCACCGGAATCCCGCGAGGTGCATTTGCGAACAGGTGTCATCCGATGACGCGTCATCGACCGCCCAGAACCGGTGACGATGTGCTTGCGCAGCCTGGAAGAACATCGGAAGCTCTTCCGTTGCGTTGTGTACCGATACCAACAACGCATACGGTTTCAGGTGTAGCCGCTTCTGATAGGGGGTAAACGGCTCTAGTCCGAGGTCGACCGAGGGACCGCTCGACGGCAGGAGTCCGCCGTCTGCCGCGTGGGAGGCCCGCAGGTACAGCCGAACCAGCAGATCGAGCAGATCCGAAAAGATCACGAGGTTGGCCACCACGAGCAGGGCTGTGGAGAACTGCGTGGATACCGCACCCCACGTCACGACCGCACCAACCGTGATGAGCACGGCCGCGGTGACGACCACCGGCCACCCGAGTCGAGAAGCCAATCGGCTCATACCGCGACGGCGTGAACAGCGGGCAAGTCTGCCACCGCGCGCAATCCGTCGCGCACGAGCTGATGCAACTCGCGCTGCTGCGATCCCGTGAGCCCGGGAAGCTTGCAGAGCAGCTGTTCAAACACTTCCGCCTGTGGAGGTGCGCGGTGCCCTACCGCCCGCAGGACCGGCGCCGCGCTGAGAATCCACAACAAGCTGCGCACCCGCGACGGAAGATGGGCAACGTAGGCTTCTAGAAACGCGAGGCAGTCGTTGAACACGACCTCGATCGCGAGAATCGCTTCCCGAACCTCCGGATCGATTGGCGGAATCTTCGTCGCCTGATCCCACTCGACGTCCGTGCCACGTACCCGACGTCGCTCATACACCGTGTGTGGCTCGAGCGCTGGATCCATGGCCATCGCGGCCCCGGAGAACGGAATGACGTAGGGGTACATGCCAATTTCGCACCCCGCGAGCAGCCACCGGTACGCCTCGGAGATCGTCGTCGCGAGATCGTCCAGGGAGCACCGGGGTGAGGTCAGGATCAGGTCGAGGAACGGCGTGATGCCGAGGGCACGCGCCGCTGTGAGATTGCGCTCGATGTACGGATAGATGCGTTTCTTGCGAAACTCTTGAAGCACGCCGAGCGAGAAGTTCTCCACACCGAAGCCGAGTACGCGGAATCCCGCCGCCCGCATCGCCGCGAGACGCTCCGGTGTCATGGCATCGATTCTGTTAGTCGATATGAACTGCAGATCGGCAGGTAGCTCGCCGCGACTCTTGGCCTGGACGATTCCCTCGCACAGCGGCAAGATTCGATCGTCGTTCGTGAACACGAAGATGTCGTCCTGGAAGATGATCGTGCGGACGTCCGGGAGGGTCGCGACGATCCGCTTGAGCATCGCTAAACACTCGTCAGCGTTCAGTCGCCGAATGGGAGCGGTGCCACCCTGCGCGGCATTGAGGAAGTTGGTCGACGAGCAGAAGGTACAACCCATCGGGCAGTAGTTCAGCGTGATCAGACGCACGGACCGAATCTCTGCCAGACGCGCCTCTCGATCTGCTTTCATCGGCAGCTGACCCACGCGATACGCCTGCTCCAGCCGCTTCCAATACTTCCGGTACGGCATCTCCTCGTATGGCGTTTGGAAGATCGCGTCCCGTAACGCCTCTGGATCTAAGGCAGCCCGATAGTGCCGTACGACCTTTCCGTCGTCGCCCAGATGCGCGGTGCCAGGAATTTCGTGTATCGTGGCACCCTGACTCACCCGCTCGGCCAAGTCGAGGAGCGGACCCTCTCCCTCACCGAGGACGACGAGATCGAACGGACCGAGCTCGAACATCAGATCGGGCTTGAAGGTCGCCTCCATTCCCCCGGCCACCAGGATCGCGTCCGGACGTTCCCGCCGGGCTTGGTGCGCGAGCGCGAGATCGAAGCGCAGGGTCATGCCGGTGGTGGAAATCCCGATCACATCCCACGGGCAGGATTGGAGAACGCGCTCGAAGGCCTCCTCGGGTGGGCCGTCACAGCAGTTCGGATCGAAGACTTGTGCAGCGATCCCGGCGGCTTGCAATACCCCCTTGAGACGCCACACACCGAGCGGCGGAGCGAGGAAGGTGTACTCGCCGCAGTGCGGATCGTATGGGCCGACTAACAGAGTTTGCAAGGAATCACGCGTTTTCACAGTACGTTCCACCCTTCTGGCGGTAGAATGGAAGCTGAAAGTGTGATCGATGTCGCATTCGGTCGCTGGGCTCCGTCACAAACCACGGTTTCGACTGCGGTTATGCCACGCGTCTGCCCTGTCAAAAAACCCCATCTGTGAAGCCCTCTTAAAGCGAAATCCGTGCCTCGAACAAACACCGTGCGCGTACCTTGTGGGGTGGTGCGGAAGGGTCGCGCAACCATCGTGCGGGCAGAGTTACTGGCATCATACGGCCAGAGTTCGTAATTTTTTGCAGGGTTCTCAGCAGCGCTCACCCTCCCAGCAGCACGGCCTTCCGGAGCGTGGCGGAGAGCGATAACGATGAGCCATCTGAGTCGCAGAGAGTTCGTATTTCGGTCGACCGCTCTCGCGGGCCGCGCGATCGTAGGATTCGTGGCCCTGGACGCCGTCATGACACGGAGCGCGTCCGGCACCACCGTCCGTCCCACGGCGTTGCTGGGTGACGGCGGGTACGGCCCGCTCAGGAAGGCGGGTCCCGAGCTCGAACTTCCCGAGGGGTTCAGCTACACGGTGATCGGTGTTGAAGGCTCACCGATGACAGATGGAAATCCCACACCCGGTCGCCACGACGGCATGTGTGCCTTCCCACTCCCCAACGGCAACATCCGGCTGATCCGCAATCATGAGCTGGAAGACCCACCAAGGGTCGGGGTCACCATAGGGAGCCCTAACGTAGCCTACGATCGCGGGGCGGCGGCGGGGTGCACGTCACTCGAGATTCAACCTGAGACCCGCGAGGTGATTCGCGACTTCGTCAGCCTCAACGGAACATTTCGCAACTGCGCCGGTGGACCGACACCGTGGGGGTCGTGGTTGTCGTGCGAAGAAGCGTTTTTCGGCCCCGAGTCCGGGTTTGCCGAGTACCACGGGTACGTCTTCGAAGTACCGGTCACGCGTGAGGAGTTGGCGTACACCGAGCCAATCATCGCGCTCGGGCGGTTCGTGCACGAAGCGGTGGCCGTGGACCCGTCCACAGGAATCGTCTACCAGACCGAGGACCACTTCAAGGCCGGGTTCTACCGTTTCCTACCCAATGAACCGTACGGTCCTGGAAAAGCCGGCGACCTCCGCGCCGGCGGCTCGCTCCAGATGCTCGGGATCCGGGACCGATCCAAGTACGACACCGCAAAGCGCCAACGGAGAGGGAGGTCGCTCCCCGTCACGTGGGTCGATATTGCCGAACCCAATCCCCTCGTGACCCCGGCGGAATTCTCGGCGGTGTTTGATCAAGGCACGTACGGGGGCGGCGCCAGGTTTAGCCGTCTCGAGGGATGCTTCTACCACGATGGGGCGGTGTACTTCGTGGCAACGGATGGCGGTGATCGAGAACTCGGCCAGATTTGGGAATATCGACCGAGCGACTCGGACGACGGTACGCTCACCTTGATCTTCGAGTCGCGGTCCAAGGGTACACTCAAACGCCCTGACAACATCTGCGTCAGTCCCCGAGGCGCTATCGTGATGTGTGAGGATGCAAATGAGCGACGCCAGTACGTGCGCGGGCTGACACAGGATGGCAAAGTCTTCGACATCGCTGCACCCGCCGAAAACGACCGGGAGCTGGCCGGAGCCACCTTTAGCCCTGACGGTCAGACCCTCTTCTTCAATATTCAGGGCAACAGGGAGAAGAAGCACGCTGGCATGACCTTCGCCGTTTGGGGTCCGTGGGAGCGAGGCGCGATCTAGTAGTTCCCTCCACTGGACCACTTGACGCCAAACCCGGCACCGACGACTCTTTCCCGTCTCAGCTGTCGCATCCTCATCCGGGAGCGTTGTCCCGGAGAGGCCCTTCCCGACAGCCACGATCTCAGGAGGTAGGCGCAATGCGAAGCGTCGTTCTCATAGCGGTGCTCACGTTCGTGAGCTCCGGAGTGTCGGCACAGGGACTTCGTCTGAGCGGAACAGTCACCAACGCCCAGGGCACACCGTTGGCCAGCGTCCGCGTCGAGGAGCGTGGGACCCTCAACAGAACAACCACCCAGGCCGACGGTACCTATGAGTTGCGTTATGGCGCTTCCAATGCGGTCATCGTGTTCAGCGCACTGGGCTACCGCGTGCAGGAGCTTTCCGTTGCAGGCGCCGCGACGCTGGATGTCGTCATGCAAGAAGCGGCGACCGTGATCGAAGGAATCGAGATCGTGGGAACGCGGCGACTCAACCGGTCCGCAGTCGAGACGCCGGTGGCCGTGGACGTCATCGACGTCGCGGAGATCACCAGGTCGGTCGGCCAGCTCGACCTCAACCAAATTCTCCACTACGCCGCTCCGTCGTTCAACGCCAACCGCCAATCGGGCGCGGACGGAAGCGATCACATCGACCCGGCCACGCTCCGCGGTCTGGGTCCGGATCAAACACTGGTGTTGATCAATGGCAAGCGGCGCCATCAGTCATCGCTCATCAACATCTTCGGATCGCGAGGACGGGGAAACACAGGGACGGATCTCAATACCATCCCCGTCGGGGCGATTGAACGGATCGAAATCCTCCGGGATGGGGCAAGCGCCCAGTATGGATCGGACGCGATCGCGGGGGTCGTCAACATCGTGTTGAAGTCGACGGCTGATGAATTCAGCGGTATGGTGGCGGGCGGGTTCCATGACGCTACGCCACCCTCCCGATTCGCCGTGTTGCGGGACGAGAGCATTGACGGTGAGGAAGTTCAGGTGAGCGGCAACTACGGTGTTCGGATCGGCCAACTGGGGTTCGTCAACATGACCGGCGAGTACCTCACCAAGGAACGCACAAACCGTCCAGCAGATCCCGCGCAATGGGACATCTATCGTCGCGAGTTTGGCGACGCCGCGCTCGAAAACTTCTCCACCTTCGTGAATTCACGTATTCCTATTGGAGAGGAGGTGGCGTTCTACGCTTTTGGAGGGTACAACTTCCGCCACACGGATGCGTTTGCCTGGAGTCGCGATCCCGACTCCGAGCGCAACGTTCCAGCGATCTATCCCAACGGCTTCGATCCACGAATCCTGTCGGACATCACCGACAAATCGATCACCGCTGGTCTGCGCGCCAAGGTGGGACTGTGGGACGTGGACATCAGCAACAGCTGGGGGTCCAACCGATTTCACTACTTCGTAGACGGTACGCTCAACGCCTCCTTGCTCGAAGAATCACCCACCCGTTTTGACGCCGGCGGATTTGAGGCAAGTCAGAATACGACCGGGATCACGTTCACGCGTTTGTTTCCGGCACTCGAGGGAGTCAACGTAGCGTTCGGCGCGGAGTACCGGATAGACAACTACGAGATCTTCGCGGGTGAAGAGGGATCGTATCGCAACTACGGGATTGTGGACAGTGTGATCGACGGAATCGTCGTACCGGTGGATACGCTCGGGAGGCCCGGCGGGTCACAGGGATTTCCGGGATTTCAGCCCGCCAATGTGGTGGATGAAAACCGCACCAACCTCGGGGCGTGGTTCGACATCGAGGCGGATCTCACCGATCAACTCACGCTGGGTGGCGCACTGCGATATGAAGACTACAGCGACTTCGGCACCACCCTCAACTGGAAGTTGGCAGCGCGTCTCGAGGTTGTGGAGGGCGTGGCGTTCCGTGGAACGGTGAGTACGGGCTTTCGCGCGCCGTCGCTGGCGCAGATCTATTTCAACACGACCTTTACCGACTTTGTCTCGGGTGTCGCGGTCGACAAAATCATCGCGAAAAACAACAGCCCCATCACCCTGCGACTCGGCATACCCGAGTTGACTGAGGAGACCGCCACCAACGCAAGCCTGGGTGTCGCCGCGCGGTTCGGCGACTTCACCGCCACGGTGGATGGTTATTACGTCGACGTGAACGACCGGATCGTGCTGACGGGCGCGTTTGAAGACACGGATCCCGACATCGGGGATGAACTCCGGGCATTGCAGGTCGGTGCCGCCCAGTTCTTTACAAACGCCATCAGTACGGAAACACTCGGGCTGGATGTCATCCTCACCTATCAGCGATCAGTTGGCCTTCACCGCGTGGGTGGTGCCGTCGCCGCAAACTTCAACGATATGGATCTCGGCAGGATCAACACGAGCCCACGACTCGCCGGTAAGGAAGACATTTACTATGGACGGAGGGAGCAGCACTTCCTGTTGGCATCCGCCCCGGATACGAAGTTGACGTTCATGGGGAACTACGGATTCCGTAACCTGGACGCGGCGGTGCGCGTCGTGCGGTTTGGCGAGGTGACGCTGATCGATTGGCTCGATACCGAGGACATCTACCGTGCCAACGTCACTACCGACCTATCCGCTAGCTATCAACTGTCCAGCAATGTTGGACTCACGCTCGGCGGGAACAACATTTTCAACAAGTATCCGACCCAACAAGATACCGAGACGGAGACGGGCGGATTGTGGGATGCCGTCCAGATGGGCTTCTCGGGAGCGTTCTACTACGCTCGGTTGAACTTCAAGCTGTAGCCGGGGGGGAGTGGGAGGTGGGACTTCTCACTCCCTCTTCTCCACTCCTCACGGTCTCTCCGCCGTCATCTGAACCTCGACCAGCAACCCGCTCCCCATGAGCGGTGTGCCGATCACCGTCCCGTGCAACAGATTCGCGGGGAGCACCTCCGCAATCACGTCACGTACCGTCTCCCACTGGCGGATGTCCGTCACGTAGACCCACGTGTCAACCACGTCAGCGAAGCTCAGGCTCTCCGCGTGCAAAGTCGCGCGGAGGTTTTCGAGGGCGTTCCTCGTCTGATCCCGAACATCGGCTGGGACCCCTGTGGGCCCGCTGCCAACCATGCCCGCGAGATGAAGCCTGCCGCCCGTTGCGATTGCGGGCGAAAACGGAGACCTCGAGCGCTGGCGGCCCTCGCCAATTACCACCCGACGTGCGGCACTCTGCTCGGCGATACACTGGATCTCGACCTCAAAGGCGGGATGCATCAATCCCGCCTGAACCGTGGCGCGAGCCGGAGGGTCTGCGGCCGGCACGAACGCCCGATACGCCTCGTTCATTTCGGAGAAGCGGCGTGCATCTTCCAAAAACACGCGGCAGCTCACGAGGTCGCCAAAGTCCATCTCCGCTTCCTCGAGCACGAGACCAATGTTTCCGAAGACGCGCCGCGTTTGCGTTGCAACGTCACCGGTCATGGGTTGATA
Source organism: Gemmatimonadales bacterium (assembly GCA_041577295.1). GTDB lineage: Bacteria > Gemmatimonadota > Gemmatimonadetes > Gemmatimonadales > GWC2-71-9 > JBDHDH01. Next base: position 15,987 of record JBFGJG010000043.1, on the reverse strand, counting down.
CGTCTCAGGACTCCGGCTCGTTACCCCTGCAATGAACAAGGTGTTACCCACCGCAACTCCCCACGAGTATGGTAGCTCCGGCGATTTCAAGCCTCGTGGTTCGATTCGGCGGGTCGGGGCAGAAGTGGCAATGACGCTGACCTGAACCAGCGCATCGGGGTCCGGAAGATCTACCTCGACGGTCGCTCGGGTGGGCGGATCGTTCTGAAAGTACTGACGATACACGTCGTTCATCGCTCGGAAGTTTCGCGCGTCCTCGAGAAACACATTTGCCGCGACGACGTGTTGATACCCTAGTCCGTGCTCCGCGAGTAAGGCGCCGAGTCGCTCCAGCGCGCGCGCCGTCTGCCCTTCGACCGTCGCAATGTCACCGTCAGCGTTGGCAACGCCCGTAACGTTGTGAAGATAGACAAACGATGGTTCCTGTCCTTGGAGGAGCGATACCGTGCTCAGGAAGCCCGTGAGCAGCCCACACGCTGTCAGACGAGTTAGATGTACGTCTTGTCTTCGTAACACCAGGCCCACTCTTCTCCGCGCTCAAAGGACTTGATAATTGGGTGCCGCGTATCCCGAAAATGCTTCTGGGCGTGCCGGTGCCGCGACGCTTCGCAGCAGCCGACGTGCCCACAGGTCATGCAGACTCGTAGGTGCACCCAATCAGCTCCGATCCGTAGACAATCTTCGCATCCCGTGCTGCCTGGCATCACTCCGTCCACGCCGTCCGTGTGACCGCATCGTTCACTTGCGCGCTGCTGTCGGTTCAAGTAAACAGACTCACGCGGCGTCGGTGACTCGTCGGTGGGTTTCTGACGTAAGCGATCTCGGTATCGCTCTCTGGTAGCTTCGTCCGCCGGGTACGCGTCGAAGATGACATCGAGCAAGCGCACGACGCCTTCGTGCTCGTCCACGGCAACATCGGCAGCGCCCGCGTTTCGTAATCCGGCAGTCTCGCTGTCGAACCGAGCGCGCGCGAGGACCCGTAGGGCTGGGTTCAGCGCGGTGGCCGCCGCAACAACTCGATGTGTAGTTTCCAGGTCATCGTCGGCGACCACCAGCAGCCTTGCCTGGCGGGCGCCAGCAAGTGTCAGCTCGTGCTGGCGGGTATAATTGCCGCGCAGCACGTGCAGGCCTCTCGCCTCCGCGTCACGCGCTCCTTCTGGGCTCAACGTCAGCACGAGGTAGGGTATGCCCTGCTCAGCGAGAACGAGCGCCAACGCCCGGCCGGCGGTGCCGTAGCCAGCGACGATCACGTGATCCTTCGAGGCAACGGGATGCTCGCCGCCCCTTGCCTCGGACGCGGAGACGTGGGCCCGCTGTGGCATGGACGTATCACGGCTCATCCGCTGCTGGAGCTTCTCGCACAGCCGGGAAATGGGTGGCGTGGCAATCATCATGACAACGGTCGCGGCCACAAATGCCTCCGGCCCACCGGCCTCAATGCCTGCCGGGTAGAGCCCTACTTCTCGGCCCGAGCGCTCGAGCACAAAGGAAAACTCACCAACCTGCGCGAGGAGAACGCTGGTAAACACCGTCGCACCCGAGGCGACTCCCAACGTCTTGAGACTGACACCTGTGGCGACGATCTTGATGACGACACTCCCCCCGATGGCCGCGAGCACCAACAGGGGATGGCTCACCAGGAAACGCAGATCCAACAGCAGTCCCACTGACACGAAAAACGTGGCACTGAACAGGATCTGGAGGGGAAGAATCTCTCCAAACGCAAGGTGACTGAATCGACTTTCACTGACGATGAGACCTGCGAGAAACGCCCCTAACGACACGCTCACACCTGCTAGACTCGTCAGATAGGCCGTTCCGAGACAGATGGCGACGACGGTCAGGAGAAAGATTTCTTGAGAGCACGTGCGCGCGACCGCCTCGAGCACTCGTGGCATGAGCCGGCGCGCCACGGCGAGCACGAGCGCGACAATGAGGATGGCCTTGCCGAGTGCGATGGGAACCGACCAACCCGACGTCCCGCCGCCAGCCAGCATCGGTACGAGCAGCACCATCGCCACGACGGCCAGATCCTGGAAGATCAGAATGCCGAGTGCCGCCTGTCCGCCGACCGTATTGGTTTCCCCCCGCGACATTAGGAGCTTCATCACGATGGCCGTGGACGACAGCGCCACGAGAAAACCGGTGAAGACGCCGGTCCGCCAGTCGACGTGAAACAACGCGAGCAGTCCGGTCACCAGGCCGATCACGAGCCCCACCTGAAGCCCGCCGCCGATGAAGATGAGTCGCTTGATCCTGGCCAGCTTCTCGAGACTGAACTCGAGACCGATCGTGAAAAGGAGGAGCACAACACCGAGCTCTGCTGCCGCTTCGATCAGCGCCTCATCGCGCACGAGGCCCAGGGCGTGGGGACTGATTAGCGCACCGGTCAGCAGGAAGCTGACAATCGGCATGACACCCAGCCGGTGGCACACGTATGCGACGATGGTCGTGGCAACTAGGAGGACGACCACCTCGGCGAGGAAGTCCGGCGTCGCAGCAACGGCGAGCGCGTTCACCGGGTCAACAACCCAACCTCAGTTCGCCTCGTGGCGGGCGAGTGCACAGATCGAACCGAGACGCGTAGCATCAGCGTAGTCAAGATGCCGCGAAAAAGCCCAATCAGCCAGCGGCCGCTCGGCTGGCGCCAACATCGCAACGAGCAGCACGAAATCGCGGTGCGGCTGTTCAGAAAAAATGTCGAAGCCTTCCCACAGGAGTACATCCCCCACGAGAGCCTGGCTGACGCCCTCTGGTTCCTGGGCGAGCGGCAGTCCGCAGTCGCGATCTTTGAGCGGTGGCTCGAGCTTCATCCCGATCATGACATGGCGCGGCGTCGTCTGCTCAACCTCCGGTCGGAGCGCTGACCGCCGATCAACTTGCCCGCCGCGCCTGGAGGTAGTAGTGCCACACGATGCGGGCAGCCACAGCACGCCATGGGGACCAAGCGCTCGCCAACGCCTGGAGCTGCGTGTCGGAGGGTCGACGGCGGAGTCGCTTCAGCCGCCTGACCCCCTCAGCCAACGCCAGATCCGACGCTGGCCACACGTCGGGGCGGCGAAGCGCCATCAACAGATAGATATCCGCGGTCCACGGCCCGACCCCGCGAACGGCAACCAGTTGCTCTTTGGCAGTCCGATCATCGCTCCGCGCAACCGCTGACAGATTCAGCCGGCCCTCGAGCACATCGTGGGCGATGCCGAGGCAGTATCCGGCCTTTTGTTGCGTGAGACCCAGGGACCGCAAGTCTCGCAAGGACCGCGCTGCGACTGACGCCGGGGTCACTCGACCGAGACCGCCTTGTAACCGTGCATACGCCGCCCGCGCCGACCTCAATGACACCTGCTGCTCCAAGACGATGCGGATCAGCGTGGCGAAGCCGGGACGCCGTGCCCACAAGGGCGGCGGGCCAAAGCTCGCCACCACCTGGGCTAGCTGACGATCGGCCGCGGACAGCCAATCAGTCGCCTGGCCTAGGATCGACGGTGTGAGTTGGGTCATCGATGCTTCGGGCGCCTGGCTCCCTCCCCCATTGCCTCACTCATGGAGGATCGTCGGCGTCCAGCGATCCGAGTGAGATCTGTCACAGCCCACAGGCCCCCGGGGACCCTAGGGTTACGACGGTTTGGCATGCTCCTGGGCGCGCCCGGTACGGTCACGCCCGGGGGCTCCTGCTTCTCGTACCGAAGGGATCCCAAACTCTGAACATCCGAGTCCCTGTCCCTGCTCGATTCATAAGCCTTTCTCGCGCCGCGCGATACCTGTTCGGCGTGTGCCTTGTGCTCCTTACGCAGTGCGCCCGTCCGCCCGAGCCCGATCAACCTCCGGAACCAGCCCCGGTGGAGGTGGAGGTGCCGCTCGCCAAGGCGGTGCGTGCACCGCTGGGCCCGATCGAGGCGAGTGTGGAGGCGTACGAGCGAGGTGATCGCGACGCGATATTTCATCATCTAGGCGTGTTGTGGCGGGCCTGTGGCCGTACCGCAGCCACTCGGGAAGCGCTGCTCATTGCCATTTCCGCCGAGCTGGATCCGGCCAACAGCTGGCCGCAGTTTGATCGCGCCGCGTACTTCAGCGCCGTCTTCCTTGGAGCGCGCGGTGACAGAGCATGGCTTGGCGCCATGGCTGAGGCCTTGGAGACGTGGGCAAGGGCGCTGGGATCGCAACCCAGCGGCGCCCCGGATCCGCCGGCCAGCCCGGCAGGGGCACTACAGATGGCGGTGCGCCGGGAATCTGCACCGCGTCAGAGTGACGAGTGCGCGCTCGCCGCCAACGCCAAGGAACTGGAAGGCCCTTTGAAGAAGGTCACGACCCGGACGCCTTCCCCCTCGCTGGTCGCGCAAATCGTGCAACTCGAACACGCACGCCTCCAGGTGCTCGGTGATCACTCGCGGCTCCGCGCCCGTGCGGACAGTCTGAGCCGTGAAATCGAGCGGCTGCGGAAGCTGCTCGACCCGTGACGGTAGATCGCGACTGATGTCGCTTCGGACCCGGCTCGTGCTTGCCTTGGTCACGATGGGGCTCCTGCTCCTGGGACCGGCTATCTACAGCCTCCAGCGCCTCTCGCACCTAACGGATATAGCGCTCGAGCTGCAGGGCGAGCACGCCACGGCGTCGCTGGCTCTTGGCCGGCTCCGCAGTGCGCTTGCGGATGTTGACCTCTACGAGCGACGGTACGTCGCGTCACCGGATTCGGCGGCACGGCAGGCGGTGCGCCATGCAGTCGATCGTGTACGGGAGGCCCGAGCGGCGATTCAGCGGGCGGGTTACGGCGCTGCCATGCAGGTCATCACGCTCGGTACGGACTCGATCGCACTGGCGGTGTTCGAGATCGAGGGGCTCGTGGAAGCTGGGCAGGTCGGGCGAGCAACTGACGCGTTCCGCGCACTGCGAAACCGCTTCGAGCAACAGGACACGCTACTGATGGCCCTCGCGGCCGAGATCGACCGACGGAGCGCGGGCAGCGCAGCGCGCGCCCGGGAGATCAGTGCGAACACGCGGTTGACCGTGCTGACTGGAGTGCTCGGCGCGATGGTGGCGGCGCTCGCACTCGGCGCGTGGACCACCGGTATGGTGACAGACCCCATCCGGCGCCTGCGACGCGCCATGAACCTCGTGGCTCAGGGAAAGTTCGAGACACCGACGCGCCTGCCCTACCACCGCCGGGACGAGCTTGGTGATCTCAGCCGCTCGTTCCGATCGATGACCGAACAGCTGGCCGAGCTGGAGCGGATGCGAGCCGAATTCATGAGTGTGGCGAGTCATGAACTCAAGACACCGGTGCACGTAATCAGCGCTTATGCTCAACTGATTGAGGACGAACTGTCGGCGGACCCCACCGACGATCGCGCCGAGATGTTGCGCGCGATGCAGACACAGGTGAAGAACCTCGCGAACATGGTCAACGAACTGTTGGATCTCAGTCGGCTGGAGGCGGGTGTCGTCTTACTCGACATCGAGGATGTGACACTCGATTCGATCCTTCAGGCGATCGAGCACGCGTTTAGCGCGGTCAGCCGTCATGAGAAGGTTCACTTTCACGTCGACCGCGATGCCACGGCGCCCATCAGGGTACGCATCGATTCAGATCGGATCGTGCAGTCGGTGCTTGGCAACCTGTTGAATAATGCCTTCAAGTTCACCGACGTCGGTGGGAGCGTCACGCTGCGCGTTTGCGGGGAGCCGGACCAATGGTGCTTCGAGGTTAGCGATACCGGGCGGGGGATCCCAGCCGACGACCTGCCTCACGTGTTCGAAAAGTATTACCAACTCACCAAGAGGGATCGAAAGCTTGGAGCTGGAATCGGTCTCGCCGTCGCCCGCGCGGTGGTTCGCGCGCACGGAGGGGAGATCATGGTCGAGAGCGAGGTAGGTAAGGGCTCCACGTTTCGAGTGAGCTTACCATTGGCACCTGACATGGCGACAGCCGGCGTAGGTACCCGCTAGTCACCACAGACCCGTTCGCCAACCGCAGCCGCTTCGATGATGCGAACGATTTCCTCGAGCGTTTGCTGCCCTTGATCCTCATCATACCACGCGTACTTCTGCTCCAGCAGCGTATCCTCTTCGAGTGTTGGCCTGGACGCTAAGAACCACTCCTGAAGCTCGAACGGTCGCTCGATCCAGCACCCCACCTCATCGAACGCCGCGTCGAGCAGCAGGACGGTTGGTGTCGCCGCACGGCCATCGGGGGTGCGGTGCGTTTCCATGATCTTGCGTCCGGCCTTTGACCGAATGATCCTCATCTCGAGGTTGGAGGCACGATCCACGAGTTTGGCAACGTAGGGAATGGTGTTCGCAGAGTCCCCGCACCAATCTTCCGCGACGACCAGTAGTCGCCACGCTCCGGGTACTGCGGCGACTCGCGCCAGCAGCGCTTCAGGCACTCGTGCGTTTGTGTAATTCTCGCGCCACGCAACTCGCCGTTTTTTCGCTGTGTCTCGAAACTGCGTGTAAGTCTGTCCCTGTTCGTAGAGCGCTTCGAGCTTGGGATCGGCGGTGACGCCGAACCCACCGCTCGGCGAAAAAGCGATGCAGACAGGAAGCGAACTCGACAACATGACTAGAACACCGCCCGTCAATGTCAACATGTGTTCGACCTCGAGACGAAAACGAAAGAAAAAGTCACCCGGATCGCGGGGCCGCCGCAGAGGGGACCGTGAGCCGGGGCAATGCCTGCTCGATCGCTTCCCGCTGACTCTCGAGCCATGGCGGAAGAATCAACTGCTCCCCTAATCGATCGGCATGTTCATCAAGACCGAATCCGGGACCATCGGTGGCGAGCTCGAACAAGACGCCGCCGGGTTCCAAAAAGTACACGGACGTGAACCAGAAGCGGTCGATCAACGGCGTCGGTCGGCGACCAGCCAGCTCCACCCGCTTGCGCACCGCGAGCTGTTCATCAGTGTCACGCACACGCCACGCCACGTGATGTACCCCACCCGTGCCCCACCGTCCACGCGGCTGGTTGGGCAACTCCCGCACGTCAATCAACACCCCTGCCACACCCTCACCGATTCCAAATCGGGTCCACTCATCCTCCTGACCCAATCGCTGGAAGCCTAGCGCAGAGGTGAGAAAGGTCGCGGTTGCGCTGAGGTCGGTCTCCCAAAGTCGCACCGCATCCATCCCACGGAGTTGATGCTCCGCCGGGACTACACTTCGCGACCACGGGACGCTCACCCGTTCGCGACTCGTTTCGACCAACGCGAGCTCTAACCCATGCGGATCTCTGAACGTGAGCACCGACTCACCAAACCGCTCTTGGGGACCGGTGACCGCTATTTCGTGCTTCGTGAGCCGCTCCTGCCAGTACGCGAGACTTCCGGGACGGACGGCGAACACGACCTCCATGGCGAGACCCACACCGGGGCGAACCGGTGCCATCTCCGACCAGGGAAAGAACGTGAGATCCGTCCCCGGCGTGCCCGCCTCGTCTGCATAGAAGAGGTGATAGGTATTGGGAGAGTCCTGGTTGACACTCTTCTTGACGAGCCGCAAACCCATGACCCCGACGTAAAAGTCCAGGTTTTCCTGCGGATCTCCCGCAATGCACGTGACGTGATGGATGCCGTGAACGGTGGAATTCATGGATGAAATTTAATGACATTGCACCCCGGTGCCGTTCCTCTCTCTGTGAGCTAAGTGGTCTTGGGGTCGTGTTGGGCGGTCCAACACGAGGTCTGTAGCGAGCGGAGCAAAGAACCTATTTTCCGTCTAGCGTTCCACAACATGAACACGAGGAGATCCCATGGCTCAAGCGTCGTTCGATGTTTCAACCGGTGCGGACATGCAGGAAGTCGACAACGCGGTGAACCAGGCCCGCAAGGAAGTTGCGCAACGCTACGACTTCAAGGGATCCGACTGTGTGATCGAACTCGACAAGCAGAACGCATCAATCAAGCTGGAAGCGGACGATGACTTTCGCATCAAGGCGTTGTGGGACATTCTGCAGACGAAGCTGATCAAACGAAAAGTCCCACTCAAGAACGTGAAGGCGACCGACCCCACGCCCGCCGCCGGCGCGCGGATGCGACAACTGATCACGCTGCAGCAAAGCCTCCCAACCGAGACCGCACGTGCTATCGTCAAGGACATCAAGGGGCTTGGCGTCAAGAAGGTGCAGGCGGCCATTCAGGGAGACGAAGTCCGAGTGTCCTCGCCATCGCGCGACACCCTGCAGGAGGTCATCACGTTCCTTCGGTCCAAAGACTACGGAGTGGAGTTGCGGTTCGGGAATTACCGGTCCTGAAGGAGCGGCGCGGGCGGGTTGGGGCAGGAGAGGTAGCCGGCGGTTTGCAGTGGTCGGATGCGAGCATGCAGTCGGGCGCTGCAACGTCGCAGAGGGCAAATGTCACGAAACGGACGCCAGATGACGGCTTTCAGCTGGCCGATGTCACCGTGCACGTCGGGGCTGCGACGTTGCCGACGCCGGATGTGCGGTTGCAGAAGCCCGCTGTATCGTTGCAAGCGGCGAATGTCACGTTGCAACCGCTCGATGTGAGCTGACATCGGCTGGGTGTAAGCTGACATCGGCTGGGTGTAAGCTGACATCGGGTCGATGTGGGCTGACGTCGGCTCGATGTAAATGGGAGTGGCCGGCGCCATAAGTGGCACTGCTGGAAGGCCTTGCACCATCTGACCTCACGCTGTGCTTGCTCAATGGCACCGTCGTTCCGTTGAACAGACCCTACGCGCGGAGCTGCTGCCGAGCCCCCCAAGGGTTGGCGACCATTGGGACCCAAGGGGGCCTAACGAATTCCTGCTTGCACTCCCTCCGGCGCCAGACGACGCCATGCCGGTTCCGGCAGCGCGCGTTGGCGCGGCCAGACCTCGTTTAGCGTTTCCGCTTCGTACAGCCGGCCGTTCTTCATGACGTATTGCAAGCGCAGCGTGTTACGGAGGTCCTGTGACGGGTCGGCATCGAAGACGAGAATGTCAGCAAGCTTGCCGGCCTCGACGGACCCGATGTCTTTCGCCAGCCCGACGGCCTCGGCTCCATAGATAGTGGCCGCGCGAAGCGCGCGGTGCGGGTCGAGTCCGCCCGCTGCCATGGCCCACAACTCCCAGTGGTACCCCAGACCCTGGAGTTGGCCGTGACTCCCCACGGCGGCCCGGGCGCTGTCCTCCAACAATTTCTTGATGAACTCGGCGTGCTTGGGGAAGACGTACTCTTCCTCGAGGAACCACCCCCCCTGCCCCGGACTGCCGCCCGCTCCGGCGCCACGCCGCCGGGTCCTGCGGTCAATGCTCTCTTCCGGCGCGAACCGCCGCAGCTTCGGATCGTCGTGCACTTCCTCGCGCGTGTAGAAGTAGTTCTCACCGAACGGACCCCCATACGACACGAGCAGTGTGGGACTGTTCGTGGTTTGTGAGGCTTTGAACAGCTGCACCACATCGTCGTAGATCGGCGCGATGGGTAGCGCGTGCTCGATCCCCGGGTACCCGTCAATCGCGTGTGTGAGGTCGAGCTTGAAGTCGAGCCCACCCTCGGTAGTAGGCATGAGCTCGAGCTCTTTCGCGGCTTGTATGATCCACTGTCGTTGTTGCCGGTTCCCCGACATGTACATCTTGAGTGTCTTGGTGTCGTAGTATTCGCTGTATCGCTTCAGCACCTGCTTGGCATGGTCCGCGTTGCGGATTCCCTCCGTAATGAACACACCCGGACCAGTCGAAAAGATGCGGGGACCCACCATGCCGCCGATCTCGACCCGATCCTGATAGCTCAGGATATCGGTCCAGCCGGTCTGCGGGTCGCGCGTGGTTGTGACCCCGTACGCAAGATTCGTCAGATACTGCCACACCTGCTCGGTATGAATCTCCGGCACCAGCCACTGAGCGTGATAGTGCGTATCGACGAAGCCGGGCGTGATCGTCTTGCCTGACACATCGATAATCCGTGCGCCATCGGGCACGGTGACTTCTCCGGTTGGTCCGACCGCCACGATCCGGTCGTTGGTGACGACGATGTCGGCGTTCTCGACAATCGAATCGCCCTGCATCGTCAGGACGCGCCCACCTCGCAACACGACGCTCCCCTGTGGGACATCGCGGGGAAGCATGACCGCAATACGCTGCTCGCGCGGCTTGTACGACACGGTATCGGCGCGGGCACTGTCCAGCCCGGTGCGCACGGAATCCGCGTGCGCACGAAGCGCCGCCGCCCTCGCTCGCAGCTCATCGGCGGCACGGATCAGCGAATCCGCCCGCAACTGCACAGAATCGGCTACCAGTCGATTGAGCCGAGCGCGCAGCGTGTCGGGCACCGTCGCGTTTGCCTTCGTGAGGCTGTCGACCAGTGCTCGCGTGCTCTTGAGACTGTCGAGCAACCGATGGGCGCGCAGTGCCTGCGCCACGGTCTCACGACCCGCCTGTATCGTCGAATCTTCGATAGCCTCTACCCGCGACAGGTCGTACGTGTACAGTGCATTGCCGATGGCCCAATGCACGCGGTTTCCATCGGGACTCCACGACGGAAACTCACCACCGATCTCCGTCAGCTGCCGGACGAGCACTGGGGCACCGGCCGGATTGGCAACGGAAACGGTGGGAACGGGAACGCTCACGGCGGGCAGATCGATCGTGTATATGTGGCTTCCGACCTGAGCCAGTGCGCGCCCTCCCTGGGGAGAGATCATCACCAGACCAGCCGGTGGCGGCTGCGGACCGCCTTCGGCGAACAGCGCCGCCGTGTCTACTGGGAGCGGAAACACCCGCCGCGGAAGCGCCTGCCATTCGGTCGGATGGGGCGAGGCGACGATGCCGGGCGGAAGTGATCCGCGCACTTGCAGATGTTGTTTGACGTCCGTGCCATCCCACCGGAACGACACGAGCCCTTCTCGCGGGCTATAGGCGTAGATGCGATCCGGCTCGTCGGCCTGGAAGTGCGCCACGTCCCGGGTGCCGGTCGGCGCAATCACCGTGACTTGGCCACCCGCACTCGGAATCCACACAAACTCGCCGCCCAGCGGTCCGAAGAAGGTGTCTGGGGCCCGCTTGAGCTCGCGCGCCGCGCCGCGGCTTGCAACGATCCGCCGTCCGTCAGGTGACCACGCGGGGTTGTAGTAGAGCGCCGCCACGGTGGTCAACCGGCGAGCCGGTCCGCTGCCGTCGGCGGGGGCGCGCATGATGTGGCCACCGGCAGAGTCGGTCCAGGTCACGTACACGAGAGACGATCCATCAGGTGACCACACCGGGTGGTACTCGCCGACGTCTGCGTTGCTCACCCGGCGGACATCGCCATCAGGGAGCTGTTTGACCCAAACACGGTCGAATGCCGTGAACGCGATGCGCCGTCCATCTGGCGAGGCGACCGGGTTGCGAATCTGTCGGGCGGTCACCATGGCTGTGGTGTCCACCGCGTAAGCGAACTTCACTTCCGGGCCGACATCGACCTCCACCTCGGCCTCGAACGGAATCTTGGTCGCCGCACCACCACTTATCGGGATCCGCCAGATCTCGCCGCCGTACGACGCGATAATGGCCTGGTTGTCCGCGGTGAAGCTGTACCCAGGAAGCACGTCTAGCGTGGCGCGTGATTCCTGGTCGTCGCGCTGCACGGGGTACGCCAACCAGCGTTCGTCGCCGGTGGTCAGATCTCGGACACGGATCCCCGTCTCCGTGCCGTCGCGCGTCCCATAGGCTAGCCACCGGCCGTCAGGGGAGACGGCCGGACGAAACGCCGAGCCGTAGCGGCCGGTGAACCTCGTGGAGAGACCGGTCTCTCGGTCGTACCGGTAGAGCTGGTACTGCGGAAGGATGGCGTTGTACTGCCAATCGCCCGAGCGTGCGGCGTACCAGATGTACTGGCCATCGGGACTCACTGCGGCCCCAACCGTCTTGAACGAGCTGGGCGATCGGACGACCGGCTGCGCACTGCGGCGCTTCACGTGATAGATCTCGAGCTTGGCGGAGCCGAACAAACCGGACGAGTGACTCACCACGACGTGCTCTCCATCCGGCATCCACTCGGGAGAGACGTAGAGACTCGTATTACCCTGGGTGACCTGCGTCGTGTCCGTGAAATCGAGACGCATGGTCCAGACATTGTCCCCGCCGCTCCGATCGGAGATAAAGACGACGGACTCGCCGTCGGGGCTGAAACGCGGCTGCGCGTCGAACGCCATCCCTTCCGTGATACGAGTCGCCTTGCCACCCGTGACCGGCACGGTGTACAGGTCGCCCAAGAGATCAAACACAACGGTCTGTCCGTCCGGACTGACGTCCACGGACATCCACGTGCCCGTCGTCGCGGTGAACGTGGCCTTGCGGGACGCCTCGAGTGGAAGGGGCTTCTCTTTGTCTTTGCCGCCGCCCGGAGGCCCCTGCGCGGGTAGACTGTTCACCAACGTGCCGGCGAGCACCAGCGCGCCGAGCGCTGTGTGAATCGAGAAGTGGAGCCGGTTCATCGCGCACCTCCCCGGATCCCCGCGTCGACATCGGGCGCGACATGGCGCCAGGGTTCGTCGGGTGCGGGCCGCTCGCGCGGCCAGATCTCATTCAAGGTGTCGCCGTCGTACAAGCGGCCGTTTTTCATGACGTACCGAATGGTGTTGGTGTTACGGATGTCGTCGAGCGGGTTCGCATTCAGCACGATCAGGTCAGCGAGCTTCCCAGACTCGACAGATCCCAGGTCCCGTCCCAAGCCAATGGCTTGTGCGCCGAGGATCGTCGCGGTGCGGAGCGCGTCGTGATTGCTCATTCCGCCGCTCTGCATTGCCCACAATTCCCAGTGATACCCCAGGCCCTGGAGCTGCCCGTGGCTTCCCACGCCGGCACGCCCGCCCGCCTCGACCAATTGCTTGAGCCACGCGGAGTGTTTGCGGAACGCGTACTCCTCCTCGTGGAACCACCCACCCGGTCCCGGGCCGGGACTGCGACGTCGTATCTTCGAGTCCAACTCTTCCTTGGGTGTGAAGTGACGGAGCTTGGCGTCGCCCACGACGTCTTCGGTCGTGTAGAAGTAGTTCTCAGCCCAAGGTCCCCCGTAGGAGACGAGCAGTGTGGGCGAGTTCGTTGTCCCAGAGGTTTTGAAAAGCTCCACGACATCGTTGTACGCGGGAACGATCGGCATGGAGTGCTCGACACCGGGATACCCGTCCATCGCGTGCGTCATATCGAGGCGGTACTCGAGCCCGCCTTCTGTCGTCGGCATGAGTTGCAGCTCACGCGCGGCCATGATGAGCCACTGCCGCTGACGACGGTTGCCGGACAGATACATCTTGAACGTCTTGGTGTCGTAGTAGTCGCTGTACCGTCGGAGCACGTCGCGCGCGTGATCGAGACTGCGAACTCCCTCGAACCAAAAGACCCCGGGACCGGTCGAGTAGACGCGTGGGCCGGGGATCTGTCCCGCGTCCACGCGATCGCCATAGGTCAGCACGTCCGTGGTCGCGGTCTGCGGATCGCGTGTGGTCGTGACCCCATATGCGAGATTTGCGAGGTAGATCCACGGACGCGTCCAATGGATGCCCCAGAAGTTCCACATGTGGGCGTGCGTGTCCACGAATCCTGGAACGATAGTGGTTCCGCTCACATCGATCACTCGAGCCCCGGCTGGCGTGGTGCCCCGCGGTCCAACGCTCGTAATGCGGTTGTTCTCGACAATGACGTCGGCGTTCTCGATGACTTGGTCTTCGCGCATGGTCACGACGCGAGCACCCCGAAGGACCACAGTTCCTCGTGGGATATCGCGCGCCACGCTGACCTGCACGCGCAACTCCTCAGGCCTATAGGCAGCAGCCGCCGCCGCAACCGAATCGACACCGGCGACCTGTAAGCTGTCGTCCACCGCCTCCGCGCGATCCAGTCGATACGTGACGAACGCATTTCCAATGGACCAGTGGACGGTGCGCCCGTCGGCCCCCCACGTCGCAAACTCGCCGCCGATGTCGGTCAGCTTGCGAACGGGCATCGACGCACTGTCCGGCTTGGTCACCATCACCGTGGGGACCTCGCCGCCGACCATTGGCACGGTCACGACGTAGACGTCGTTGTTCACCTGCGCCAACGCGAGATCACCGCTCGGCGCCATCAGCACCAGGTCCGCAGCCACCTGCGGGATTTGCGGCTCCTTTGTGAAGTCGCGCGGCATCACCAGGTCCGACGTCTTCGAGACCTCCCAGTGGGTCGGACCCAGCGGGAGCCGCCAGGTCACGCGCACGTGCTGCTTGAGATCCGTGTTGTCCCAGCGTGTGGAGACGAGCGCGACGGTTGCGGTTTGACCGGATGACACCGGACCATCGGAGGGAACGAAACCGTACGTGTAGATCCGTTCGGGGTTCGAGGTGAAATGCGGCTTCGTGCGACCACGCGTCGGCCCAATGACCGTCACGTCACCACCCGTTGCCGGTACCCACACGAACTCCGACCCGAGCCCGTCGAACACGAACGGGTCGACTGCCTCTTTGAGGTCCCGTGCCGCCGCTCGGATGAGCGCAATGCGCTGACCATCGGGAGACCAGGCGGGCTGCTGATAGTACGCGCTCACTCTCGTGAGCTGCGTTGGCCTGCCCCCACTTGCCGAAACGCGCATCACATGGCCGGTCGTGTCATTCCATGTGACATACGCGATGGCGCTGCCATCGGGGGACCACGTTGGGTGGTACTCTCCCACATTCTGATCGGTCAGCCGGCGCGGAGTGCCCGAAGGCAGGTCCACCACGTACAAGCGATCCAGCGCGGTAAAGGCGAGTCGCCGTCCGTCAGGTGACGGCACCGGGTCACGGATCTGCTTTACCGTGAACGTCGGCGTATCCTCTATCGGGTACTCGAACTCGACCTGCGGCCCGACCGCAACTTCGGCGTTGACCGTAAACGGAATCTTGGTCGCCGCCGAGCCATCTACTGGAACGCGCCAGATCTCGCCACCATAGGAGATGACGATGGACCGTGAATCAGGGGTGAACGAGTAACCCGGCAGCACGTCCATGCTGGCAAGCGCTTCTTGGTCGTCGCGTTGAATGGGATACGCAAGCCAGCGTTCTTCACCGGTGGCGAGCTCCCGCAACCGGAGACCGGTCTCCGCGTCGTGACGAGAACCGTAGGTCAGCCAACGGCCATCGGGAGACACCGCCGGCCGGAACGCGGAGCCATATAGTGAGCTCATCGTCGTGCGCGTTCCGGTTTCTCTGTCGTACACGCCGAGCTGGTATTGAGGTAGGATCGCGTTGTATTGCCACGCCCCGAAACGTTGCGCGAACCACACGTACCGTGGATCGGGACCAAACGCGGGTCCAAGCAAACGGAGCCCACCCGGTCCACCGGCCATCTCGATGCCGGTGCCGCCGCCGACGTGATAAAGCCACAGCTTCTCGAGCCCCTGAAACGGAACGGAGCGAGACACCACGATGTAATTCCCGTCCGGCGTCCATTCCGGCGAGAGGTATCCCGAGATGAAGCCGGTGCCCTTCTCGTCGGTGAGCTGTGTAAACCGACCATCCTCGAGGTTCAACAACCAAACGTTCTCATCGCCGTTCCGGTCGGACACGAAGACGATGCGACGACCGTCGGGGCTAAACCGCGGCTGCATGTCGTGGGCGAGCCCGTGGGTGAGACGTGTGGCCGTCCCTCCCGAGACCGGCATGCGATAGAGATCGCCGAGGAGATCGAACACAATGGTCTGTCCGTCCGGGCTGACATCGAGCGAGATCCACGTTCCCGTACTGGTCGTGAACCGCGCCCACCGGGCGGGCTCGAGGGGCAGATCCGTCGTCTCGTCATTGCCAGCCTGTGCGTGAGCACTCGAGGGGCTGACCGCAACGGCGAGGAACGCTGCGGCGCACCAAAAGCGAAGGGTACGAAGTGGCATTGATTTACTCCGCGGGAACTCGTGCGGTTGATACGGTGGAAAGAGCTAGCCTCTCAAAGAACGATGCGCGACGTGGATGAAACGACGCGACAACAAGAATACCCACGCGGACACGTGAGGGCTATCCCCAGCTGGGGTGTTCGACCGATAGCCACATGCACGGAAGCCGACGTCGACAAGCG